>JACQZQ010000028.1 GCA_016213785.1 Acidobacteriota bacterium | reverse complement strand
GGCGTATGTGGGCAGAAGTTCCCGCTACGTACCGAGGATGCCGGTCACTCTCTCAGCTTGTGGCACTTTGCACTAGTTGCGGACAGTGAAGCCGCGACTACAACCGAAGCGTAGCGAGGTTTAGTCGTCGGAGCATTCACTAGTTTATGTTGTTTATAGAGATATAAATTGTCTTATTTGTTTGATAAGGGATAGAGACATTGCTCTATCCCTTTATTATTTAGAGTTAAAAAATTATTGAGCAGTTGTAGTAGGGTTATTTGGATTTATAAAAACATCTGCATCTAGTCTAATTTGCAGTCTTGAGCCTGCTAGCAGTTCAATATCGCGGCCTTTAGCAAGTAATACTCCTCCAAGTCCCAAACCTGCACCAATTCCAGCGCCAATTCCAGCACCAGCAGCACCTCCAGCAATTGTACCTACTCCAGCGCCTACTCCAGCTTGAGTGGCAATAGTTCCTGCTTTATTTCTACCTTTTGAAGGGTCTTTAATTTTACCCTCTCCATCTTCTTCTACAACTTGATCAATACGGTTAACTACTGAAAATAAAGTAGCACGTAGTTTAAGTTTTGTTCCATCATCTAAAATTAACTCGTCAAATCCAATTGTAATTGAACCATTGCGGCCTTTACGCGCAGCAGGTTCGACGCTAATTATATGGCATTTGACGCTTGCTGTAGAGGTAAGGACTATTTGATCGTTAACAATGACCGGCTCAGAAACCCTTATAATAAACTCTTCTCCTTTTTTAGAGGTTTTAGAGCTAAGGGATTGATCTAAATGCAAATTTAATAAAGTATTTTTGGGAATAAGATTTGATGCTGTTTTAGGGGTTTTTTCTAGTATAGATGAATTATTATTAGTACTATTTGAATTACTAGGGCGTGAAAGAGAGTTATTTTGATTTGTATCACGTTGTTTTACTCTACCTGATTGGGCAAAGGCTGTATTTATGAAAAGGCTGGTTAATATAATTGTTAAGAGAAATGTCTTTTTAGCTAACATAATTTTTTGACCTCATTGCATTTAGAGAAGAATATTAACGCTCTAATCATAGGATAGCCTTTTAAGTAATGCAATCCTAAGATTAGGATTTATCAGGCTTATTGATGGCTTGGCGGAGTTTAGTACTAGGAATAAAACGAAGAGAGTTTTTGATATTTTTTTGATCATTAGAATCAACGTTTGAGAGTAGCTTAAAAACACCAAAGTCACCTAAAGCTACAGACTTGTTTTGTCTTAAACCTTCAACAATACCGCTTAAAATAATATTTATAGCACGTTTAGCTTGTTGTTCTTCAATATTTGCTGAACGTGCTATTTTTTCTATTAAAGGACTTTTTTTCATAGCTTTAGATATTTAACTGTCTTTTAATTTCTAAAAAGTTTCTATTACTTGTTGCTTAGGTAGTAATAAGGAAGAAAGCTCATTTACTACTTTTTGGGTAGCATCAGGAATAGAAAGTTTTTGTGCTGCATCACTCATTGCTAAACAATCTTCTTTATTTTCAATTAAATTGTTTAGGATAGGAATAATATCACCAACTTGGCATAATCTTAAACCAGCATTATGGCTAGCTATCAAATCTGCTGTATTAAATTCTTGAGGCATTGGTTCAGTAATATGATCCATAATTATTGGTAGACCGCAAGCTAAAGCCTCAAAAGTAGTTAGTCCCCCAATTTTTGATACCATAACATCTGCTGCACGCATTAACCGTTCCATCTTGTCAGAATATCCTACAACCCTAACAGGGAAACGTGCAAACATAGCAATTTTTTCTGCTTCTTCTCTTAATTTATCATTTTTACCAGCAAGAAAGATTGCTTGCATATTAAGGTTAGTACTTGCTAAATGGGAAAATACCTTAGGAATATTGCCTCCGCCTACCCAACCTGCATTAATAAAGACAGTAAATTTATTAGGGTCTAGACCTAGTTCTTGACGCATTTCTGTAGGTACTAACTCGTTGACTTTTTGGAATTTAGGGTGAATAGGCATTCCACAAATACGAATTTTTTCTGGGCTAACCCCATAAGAAAGCATTTCTTGACGTGCTTGCTCGTGTGCTACTAGGTAAAGCTTTACATTTTCATTTGCCCACCCTTTCCAAGAATTTCCACAAGGGTCTGTAACTACAGTAACTAAAGGAATACGGTCTTGTAATTTTAAGTCTTCTAAAATACGGCCTATTGCATATTGTACCATTGGATGTACTGACACAATTACATTAGGACAAACTTTGTCCACTACTTGCCCTACGTATTTACGATAGAATGGATAAAATGATCTATCAGGGTTAAATTTATGGATTGCCCAATGATAATACTTAACATAAGACTGATAATGTCTAAGAAGAAAATTATAAAACTGGATTGATTGACGAGCAACAAAGCTTGAATCTTCAATAATTCTAGATATATGAACTAAGTAAGAGAGACGATCAGAGAACATACCTAAACCAGCTTCAATGGCTCGTGCTGCCGAAGTATGGCCGCCGCCACTGTCTGAGGTAAGGATAAGGATTTTCTTTTGTGACATTTATTAGCCTTTCATCACACATTTGTAAAAGTTTGGTTTATATAGTTTTACAAATATTTATTAAAATTAAGTTTTTTCAAAAAGTTGTAAAAAGCTATCAGGTTTTAATGGTGCAATATTAGCAACACGAAGGTTTTCTTCTGAATGTGCTTTTTGACTCATTCCAACAAGCGCTGTAGTAACGCCTGGAGTCGAGCGCACAAACTGGATGGAACGTTGCGCATCAGTTTGAAGTCCTGGAAAATGCGCTTGTACATCTTTAGGCAGGTTATGAGCTAGACGTGATTGCAAAATAGAAGCAGAAGCTATAATGGTTATTCCATATTCCTTAGCTGCATCTAAAACACATAATTTTTGACCTCCAACCGTTTGGTTGGCAATAGTAAAAGCTTCTGGCATTGCTAGATTGTAGGGGAGTTGAATAAAACGAAAATGATGGTTTTTACCAGCTATTTCTTCAGCGATTTTAACTAAAGTTGTTAAATCAAGAAAATCTTTGGAATTTGATGGGCGACGGTATCCATACCAAGTAGCCGTACCATAAAATGATATTTTTCCCTCATCTACTTTTTTCTCTAGTAGTCTAAAAACCTCTCTAATTCGTTTATAAAATTCCTCTAAGCTTATTTCTTCTAATTGAGTCTCTGGATTATGTAAATAATATATATCAATAGTTTTTAGCCCAAGGTTCTGCAAACTCTTATTAAGCTGATTTTCTATATAATGAGGTGTCATACAATGACAATCTGCAATAATATCTGAATCTGTAATAATACCAGTATCAATAAACTCTTTTTTACGATAAGAATGAGGATCTGGTGCTGATTTAGGATCAAAAGGAATAAAACCACCTTTAGTTGCAATTACTACTTGTTCTCTTTGAAGCTTACCTTGTTGAAAAAGTTGCTGTAAGGTATTTCCAATAACTCTTTCACTACGCTGGCTACGATAATTAATTGCTGTATCAAAAATATTACATCCTAGCTCAACAGCTTTATTAATAGCCATTTGGTAAGTTATATCAGTAATTTCATTAGGTTGTCCAAGGTAAGTACCTAAGCCAATAGAAGATAACCAGAGATTTTGTTGTTGATGGAAGTGTTCTTTGCTAAAACTAAAGCGGTCACGATAAGCAGCTGTTCCTTCTGCTGTGGCTCGAACTTCCATTTGCTACTCCTTGGATATTAAATGTGCATGCAGGCTTATCTATATGAATCCCTTATGGTAATGCTGATTGCCATTTAGAGTCAACGAAAGTGTGACGATTAGTTTGCTAAAAGGTTTTAATTTTTGATTTTATAATCTGCTGGTTAAGATTGTCAGATTTTGTTACTTGTTTTATGCTACGGGTTTCGAATATTGTTTTATGCTGAGCTATACTCAACTTACTCTACCCAAATAAACAATATTTTAATACAGCTTTCAACAATACTATTAGTATTTTCTACTAAAAGGAGAATATAGAACTTGGATCCTATAGCAAATAGATTACAAAGACCTGACCAAGTTGTTTGCGATGAAACAACTTTAACTGAACGCTATGGTAAGTTTACTGTAGAACCTTTTGAAAAAGGTTTTGCTACTGTAATTGGTAATAGTTTACGTAGAGCACTACTTTCTTCTATTGAAGGTGCTGCAATTACTGCGGTTCGTATGGATGGAATAATGCACGAGTTCTCGCCTGTCTCTGGAGTTGTAGAGGATGCTACAGATATCATACTAAACCTTAAGAGAATTCCTTTGAAAATGTATGGAGGCGACCCTACCACTATGACGCTCTCCATTGTAGGCCCAAAAATTGTTTACTCTAGTGATATAGAAGCTGATAGTACTATAGAGATTTTACGTGATGATATTTATATTGCTACTGTTTCTGAGGGCGGAACTTTAGATATGGAAATGAGAGTTAGACGAGGCAGACGCTATGTCTCAGCAGATCGTAATTATGATCCAGATCTACCTATAGGGTTTATTACTGTAGATTCTGCTCATACTCCAATAGAAAAGGTTAATTTCAAAGTTGAACCAATTCGTATAGACGATAATACTGACTATGAAAGATTAGTAATTGAAATTTGGACTAATGGGAGCATTACTCCAGATTTATCTTTAGGCTTAGCTGCTAAGCTAATAAAAGATCATATGAGAATCTTTACTGGTGAAGAGGAAAGAATTGCTGCTGAAATTAAAGAAGATTATACATCTGATTCTAAACCAGAAGAAGACTTAGATATGCCTATTGAACACCTAGAACTTTCAGTTCGTGCTTACAATTGTTTACGTAATGCTGATGTAAAGACTTTAAGAGAACTCTTACAAAAATCTGAACGTGAGCTTTTAATGACACGTAATTTTGGCCGTAAATCTCTTAATGAAATCAAAGAAATTCTTAGCGCAATGGGTATGTCTTTACGTCAAGATACTTAGTTTTTCTTAAAGGGACATTTTTAGGGTGTCCCTTTTTTAACATATCTAAACTCCTAATTACCAAAATTTTTTTATCTTTATCTTGACAAAATCTTTGCATTTCTTGTAAAGTATCGCTTAGTTGAAAAAGATTTTCATTTTCCCTTGCAATGTAGGTGGTAAATTGTGAAAACTACAGATAAATTAATAGGAATTCTAGATTCAGACGAAGAAAACCAAAGGTTAGAGCTAATTATAGAAAATAGCGAAACTCCCAAAATAGCATTAAGACTTGTTACCTATGCCAAAGGTTTAGGCTGGAATACCCAAAAAACTATTTATATTGATAGTGATCAGGTAGAAGAATTACAGTTTTTATTAGGTGGGGCAAAATCTTTACTTAAACAAAAAACTTGCAAGGATACACAGATTTCTATAGTGCCGAAAGGTGTTGACAACACTAAGTTTAGGCCAAGAAACTTCCCTCTTTCTCAAAGGAAGTCAGCATAAATAAAATACCAAGCTTTTCTGGCGGGAAAAGCTTGGTATTTTGCTTTATAAGCTATTTATTTAGTTTTATCTAAACTAGCTTGCACGATGTAGTTTAATTTCCTTTTCACCGTCTGATACAGCCACACTATTTTTACTTGTCATTTTCTCTAAATCTTCAACATGGGTTTGCTCATCTTGAATAATTGACTCTAGCATAAATTTTAAGGTTGGATTACTGCCAGACATTTCCCAGGCTTTCATATAAGCATTTAAGGCATCGCGTTCTAATTGTAAGTCTTGTTCTAACATTTCTTGTAAATCTGTGGTTTGATGAATCGTTGAAGGTTCTACAGTTGGAACACCACCTAATGCAACAATTTTATCCCCTATTGTACTAGCATGCTTTAATGATCCGTTGCTTTGTTCACGGAAAAAGTCTGAGTAAACGATTCTTTGATGACCGCTAACTAAAAAACTATGTTGCATATACTGTACAACACCAGCATATTCAAGGCTTAAAATCTTATTAAGTTGTTCTACGATTTGCTCATTAGTAAAAGTATTTCCTGACATTTTTCACCTCTTTCAATTTTTTGTTATTTGGTTTTTGCCCAAGGGTTGTTTTGACTAAGCAAAAGAGTAAAAGAAAAAATAGCTGATGTCAAGCTAAATATATGAAAAATAAGCAGTTAGAATTGAAAGTCGTTTTCGATTTCACCTAAAAGTCAAAACTAAGTTGTCCCTGGCTTTGTAGCTTAATCATATTTGGAAACCCAAAAATCTCCTCACATAATTGGCTTGCACGTTCATATTTATCTTCATAGCTACGACTAATACAAACAAAAAAACGCCACAATTGACGGTGCTTATCTGTTAGGTTTGTAATTTCTGGATTATTAAAATCTCTTAAAGAACGAGGTGCTTGATCATCAACTTTTATCGGCACAGCAGCCTCTTTTAATGCCATTTTAGCTGAAGGGCAATAAATTATTACCCCACCTTCAGGTATTTCTAGTTGTTTTGCTATTTCTTGTTCTGCTTTAGTCCTAGAATCATTTTCATTAAAGTAAAATTGTTTTTCCAAAGCTTTTTGGTCTTCTAAAGTAATTCCGCCATAAGACTCTTTTTGTTGTAGGGAAAGGAAATAGACTCGTTTATAAAGCTGACGATTTTCAATAGCCTCTACTAGTTTACTTACGGCCTTATTACGTGAGCGAGTACGTAAGAAATATAGAAAGCTATCATCACGAAGCTCAAATAAATCTTCTAATTTGATTTTTTGGTCTTCTATTGCTAACTCTAAGGCTTTAGATATCATTGCTCCTGCAACAGCCTTGGCATGGTGATAGTAAACTCTTTCAGTAAGTGTAAAACGGATTCTTAATAAATTTATTAGCTCCGATAATGCATCATGACGAAATAACCCATCTTTTTGAAGTTCAATAACAAATTGTCCATTAACTATTGAAAAATAGCGAAAAATCCTTTCATCATAACATTGTGAAAACCCGCAAAAAAAAGCATCACGCTTTAAGTAATCTAGTAAATCAGCACATATTGTTCCTGCTACAATTTCATAAATAAAAGGGGCTGCAAGTTCTTCTTTATGTGCAGATAAAAGTGAACTAACTTCATGATAGATTCCTTGATTTATTAAAGCAGTACGAATAGGTTTACTATCAAGAAAATAACTTAACCTAGCTTTATTTTCATCATGACGTTCAAATATACGTCGCTCATCTTCAAAAGTATGACCATAGGGAATATGCGTAATATCGTGCATTAATGCACCAGTTATAATAATACGCTCCATATGCAAATCAATAGGGCTTTTTTGACCAATATAAGAAAGATTATTTTTTATAGCTTGGATTATTTTTTTAGCTAACCAACAAGTTCCTAAAGAATGCTCAAAACGGCTATGGATAGCACAAGGGTATATTAAAGAAGAAGCTCCAAGCTGTTTAATTCCTCTCAGTCGCTGCATTTGCGGAGTATCAATTAATGCTAATTCCTCAGGAGAAAATATCATATCTCCATGCACAGCATCCCGAAAAATTTTATTTAACATCTTTTTCCTTTTCTTTCTTGATGGCTTTAAAATTTTTAAAATATCTTGATAAAAGATCAAAGTAATTCTTAAGACATACTAATAAATAAACTTAAAGTAACTGCTTGGTTTTCTTAAGTCAAGACTTGACAGAAACTACTCTAGAGCGGATGATAAAAGAGTTTGACTGAACTAGTTAAATCTAACCAACTTTTAATATCGAGGTATTTTTGTGATAAAAAAAAGGTTTTTTCTCCTATTTGTTCTTATTATCCTTCTCTTAGCTAATAATTTGTCTGCTCAACAACCTGCTTTAGCGCCTGATAGAAAAAATATATTAACGACATCTGATAATATTCTAAAAGAAGTCAGCGAATTACGTGGTTTACCTGCAAAAAACCCTATCAAATCTGGCTTTAAGTCTCGCAAAGAGCTACAAGAAATAGTTGTTCGTGATCTAGATGAAGAGACAACCCCAGCCGAATTAAAGTCACAACAAAAACTACTTGTTAGACTAGGATTAGTGCCTAAAACATATGACTTACGTGAAGAAACAATAAAGCTTTTATGTGAACAAATAGGAGGTTTTTACGACCCTAGAACAGGAGAATTTTATCTTGTTGATTGGTTAGAACTTGAAGAACAAAAGCCAGTTATGGCACATGAATTAATGCACGCTGTGCAGGATCAGAATTTTAACTTAAAGCGTTTTGATAAATTTCCAAAAGAAAAAGGTGATCAAGAACTAGCTATTCAAGCTTTGATAGAAGGCGAAGCAACAATAGTGATGTTTAATTATTTGTTTAAGGAAAGAGGCTTAGATATTACAAAAATGCCTGTTCCGATTTCTTCTTTACTAGAATTAGCTAATAATAGTGATGATGAACGTTTCCCTATTCTAGCAAAAACCCCTAGGGCAATTCGTGAAACACTAGAGTTTCCTTATATTTATGGAGCCGCATTTGTTCAGCAAGTTGTTGGAAAAAATTCTTGGAAAAAAATTGCTGACCTCTATAACTCAGAATTAATAGAGAGCACTGAACAAATCCTTCACCCAGAAAAAGCAATCCAACGAGAACATCCTGTAGAAATAAAGATGCCAGAACTACTTTCTCAATTAGGCGAAGGTTGGCATAGGAGTGATATTAACACTCAAGGAGAATATGGCTATTATCAATCCTTACTTGAGTTCTTAGATAAAGATGTAGCTCAAAAGGCCTCAGCTGGCTGGGGTGGCGATCAATATATGTTTTTTGATCGTGCTGATAATGATAATAATATCCTAGTCCAATTCTCTACTTGGGATACAGAAAAAGATGCTGAAGAATTTTTCCAAGCTTATGTAGAACGTACTAATAAGCGCTACTCTAAAACAAAGCAAATTACTAATGAAAAAAATATTATCACTTATATCGCTGGTGAAGAGTTTTTAGTTATTGAACGTAGAGGTTTAGAAGTTCTATCAATTGAAGGTGGTACAGAAAGCCAATTAAAATCACTTAAAGACTCTATTTGGAAAGGTTATAGCAAAAAAGCTGATACTAGCAAAGTTATAGCTAAAAATTAAAATAAAAAGCCCTGAGACTTGTCTCAGGGTTTTAGTTATTATTAAAGATATTTTGTTCTATGAATCGTTTTTCTTTGATTTTGATGAAGTTCTACCTTCCCAAATATCACTGGTAGCTTTATGTTCTGTTTTTATTTGATAATTTTTTCCGTCAGATAAAACAACTATTTCTCCTTGTAAATCAGTACGATAGACTTTTATCTTATCATTTTTAAATTTTTCTAGAGTAGGTGGTGAAGGATGACCATAATTATTATCTTCTCCACAAGAAATAATAGCTACTTCAGGATCAACTTTTTTAAGAAAGTCTTTGCTAGATGCATATTGTGAACCATGATGAGCAACTTTAAGCACTTGAGCTTTTAGATTAAAGCCTTTTTCTAAAAGCCTTTCTTCGGTCTCATCCTCGCTATCTCCTGTAAAAAGCATACGAAATTCACCGTAACTTAACATTAGAATTACAGAGTTAGCATTTTCTACACTACCGCTAACCTTTTCAAGTAAAGGCTCAGACGGTCCAAGAACTTCTATTTTAATTCCTGAATCTAGCTCAAATTTTTGTCCAGCACGAGCGACTGTTAATTTACCAATTTTTTCCTTAACTTTTGTTAAAAGCTTTTCATAAGTAGCCGTTGGATGTTCTTGACCACTATCTAAAAATTTTTTAGCTGGAACAGCATCTAATACTTTAGGTAGCCCACCTATATGATCCGCATGTGGATGAGAGGCTACTACTAAATCTATAGTTTCAATCCCATTTTTTTCTAGTGCTCCTATTACCTTTGGAGCTGCTTTAACAAGTCCTGCATCAATTAAAATAGATTTTTTCTCTGGCGTAATAATCAATAAACTATCCCCTTGGCCTATATCTAACATATGAACTTGCAGTTGTTTATCGCCAAGAGTTTTTGATGAATCATCATCTTTTTTATCTTTATCCTTAGTAGTTTTATCCGTAGTAGTCTTATCTTTAGTGTTTTTACCTGTAGTAGGAAGCGCTACATTACAAGATATTGAAAATTGAGTAATTAAGAGCAATAGAAAAATAAAAATAAATCGGCGGGATGAATAGCTCTTTATTTGCATAAGGGTATCCTACTTTTATTAAGCTAAGGTTATTTACTTACAGCTAATGCATTTTTACTTACGGAACAAAGCTGTTTGGCTTTAGAGGAAATTTCTGTTGGGTATTTATTTGTATAACAGGCAGTGCAAAAAGCAGGTTTTTCTACTTCTTCACCACAAGCAACCAAAAGCCCTTCAATACTTAGATAACCTAGGCTATCGGCTCCAATAAATTCACAAATTTCTTCTACACTTTGATGTGCTGCAATTAATTCTTCTCTACTTGGAGTATCCACTCCATAATAACAAGGAGCAATTGTTGGAGGGCAACTTATACGCATATGTACTTCTTTTGCACCCGCTTGGCGCATCATTGTTACAATTTTTTGACTAGTAGTTCCTCTTACAATAGAATCATCAATAAGCACTACACGGCGACCTTCAATTAAATCTCGAACAGGGTTAAGTTTAATTTTTACTCCAAAGTTTCTAATAGATTGCTGAGGCTGAATAAAAGTACGGCCAACATAGTGATTACGAACCAACCCAAAACGAAAAGAAATACTCGCTTGTGCTGCAAACCCTATTGCCGCAGCCGTTCCTGAATCAGGAATAGGCACAACTATATCAGCCTCTACAGGGTGCTCTAAGGCAAGTTGTCTACCCATTTTATGACGGCTTTTATTAACGCTACGCCCAAAAACAATGCTATCAGGTCTTGAAAAATAGACATGTTCAAAAATACACATTGCTGGATTTTGCTTAGGGAAAGGAAAGTAGGACTCAAGCTTATCTTGGCTAATTATAACTACTTCGCCTGGTGCTAGATCTCGAATATGCTCTGCTCCAATTAAGTCAAAAGCACAAGTCTCTGATGCAACTACATATGCACTATCAATTTTGCCTAAGGAAAGAGGTCGAAAACCCCTTGGATCTCGTAGTGCAATTAAGCTATCTGTACTAAGAAATAGAATTGAGTATGCACCTTCAATAGTCGAAAGAGTATCAACTATTGCTTGATAAAGACTACTGGCTTTTGAGCGAGCAATGCCGTGTAAAACAACTTCTGTATCACTTGTAGAAGAAAAAATAGCTCCTTCATTTTCTAGTGTTTCTCTTAATTCATTAGCGAAAGGCAAGTTGCCATTATGACAAACAGCTAATTGACCACGATGGTGATTAATAAGTAGGGGTTGGGCTTCACGTATTGAAACTTCGCCTGCTGTAGAGTAACGGACATGCCCAATACTAGCTTGCCCTGGAAGATGTTTCATTTCTGTTTCTTTAAAAACATCATTAACATATCCCATTCCTTTTTGAGTACGTAATATTGCTCCATCAGAAGCTACAATACCTGCTGATTCTTGTCCACGGTGTTGAAGGGCATAAAGTCCAAGGTAGGTTAAATGAGAGGCATCTGGGTGATTCCAGACTCCAAAAATACCACATTCTTCATGAAATTTGTCTAACATGGCATTATCTTGCTTGATTTTAGTCATAGGTTCAAGCAAAGTTTGCCTTTATATTGGCAAAAGTAGATTAAATAATATGAATAATATAAAGTTTATTGGTTTTTTTCTAAAGCTTTTATTAAGTTAGGTTTATTAGATAACTCACTGACGAGTTGTTTTTGGAGTTCTACTACTTTAGCCATAATTTGGGCTACTTGATCAGTAGGGCTTGCTGCTTTACGTGCAGCACCAGTTTCACCAGAGTCTTTTAATCTTACAGGGTCATTTGTTGATTCTAAACGACGTGCAGGGCTAACACCTTCTCCAAGCCCTGTGCCATTGGCTCCTTCACCCTTTCTAATACCTTCTATTGAAGCTGTACCAGCAAAAGCATTAGGGTTTTCTGCTCCTTTAGCTGTAGCTTGTATTTGTTGAATAGCGTTAGCTAAAGCAGTTGAGCCATTTTGTAATTGTTTAGCAATATCATTTTGAAGATTGTTAAGAGAATCGATATTAGTAATAGGTTTAGTATAGGTACTAATGCCTTGTGGACGAGATTGAACCATTGCAATTGGGGACTCATCTGGAGGAGGGACTTGTTTAACACTTAGTCCAGCAAAATTACCATCTTTGCGGCTAGATTCTGTAAGTTCTTGTTGTTTTAATAGATCGGCTTGACTAACACCACCAATATTGCTTTTAATGTTATTTATGCTCATAAATATTATTCCTAAATATATGTGATTTAATAGAAGATTAAATAAATTAGATGCTTTAGTTATCGGCACTAAAATAGCTTTAGTTGCCAAAGTATTTAAAGGAATTTACTCAGAACGTAAGGCTTCTATTGGATCTAATTTTGCTGCGCGGCTTGCTGGATAGACTCCAAAAATTATTCCTACAGCAGAAGAAACTGCCACTCCAAGAATGCCAGAACTTGCTCTAATAAAAAGAGGAAAACCTGTATAAAAAGAAATAAGATAGGCAACACTATAACCAATAATAATACCTAAAACACCTCCTAAGACGGATATTGTGACAGCTTCAATAAGAAATTGAATAAGTATATCAAACTTTCTTGCCCCAAGTGCTTTGCGAACACCTATTTCGCGAGTACGCTCTGTTACGGAAACTAGCATAATATTCATAACTACAATGCCACCTACTACTAAAGAAATTCCTGAAATAATAAAAGAAACTAAGTAAATATTTTTAGTGGCATTAGAATATAAATCTAAGAAAATCTGTGATGTTTCAATAGCAAATCCATCATCTTCATCACGGTAGGTTTTATGTCTTCGTGCTCTTAGTAACTGTCGTATTTCTTCTTGGGTTTTATCCATTAACTCTGTTTCTTGTGCTGCTACAAGTATATTTACCCCTGAGCGAGTACCATAGATTTTTTGATAGGCGCTAACAGGGATCATTACGTAATTATCCCGTGAAAATCCAAAAATTGTGCCTAATCTTTCAGTGACTCCAATTATCTTAAAAGGGAGGTCATCAATACGAATTTCTTTATTAAGTGGGTCACGGCCAGGAAATAAGTTATCAACTACATCCCAACCAATAACACAAACATAAGCACTTGTATTTATTTCTTGTTCAGTAAATGGTCGGCCAATAGAGAAGTTTAAGCCTTCGATGTTAATTACTTTAGGGCTAACTCCGCGAATAAAAACACCTTCGGATTTTTGGTTTTTAAATTTGATAACTTTTAGGCTCCCACTATCCCAACCTACTTTTGCACAAGTTTTGCAGTTTTCATTAACAAAATAGGCATCTTCATTAGTAAGAGTTTTACGTTTGTTAAATTTTAGAAACTCATCACGAGAAAGTATTACTTGAGGAAGACGACGGACTGAAAAGACATTAGAGCCTTGTGACATAAAGGTTTGAGAGACTTTTTTATTTAGCCCTTCTATTACTGTGACTACAGCTATTACCGCTGTAACCCCAACAATAATACCTAATAGTGTTAAGGTAGTTCTTAATTTATTAGCTAGTAGATTTTCTAAAGCTATTCGGTAGGCTTCAAGCCAAACTCTACTTCTACGCATATTTGCAGCATAAAGGACTTTTTCTAAAAAGAAAATGTAAAAAATATAAAAAGGGCAGACTTATAAATCTGCCCTAGCTGCTTAACTAATTAATTGACTAACAAAATAAATATTAAATGTATAAACTTACTATTATTTAAGTCTTTCGTCTTTAGCGATACGTCCATCACGAATTGATAGGACTCTATGAGCATGAGTTGCAATATCAGGTTCGTGAGTTACTAAGATTATTGTGTTACCTGCTGAATGTAGACGAGCAAATAAAGCCATAATTTCTACACTAGTTGTAGAATCTAAGTTTCCTGTAGGTTCATCTGCTAAAAGAATAGAAGGGTTATTAACTAAAGCACGAGCAATTGCTACTCTTTGACGCTGACCACCAGAAAGCTCATTAGGTTTATGGTTCATACGATGAGCTAAGTCTACTTGCTCTAAAGCTTTTTTTGCACGAGCAATACGTTCTGTAGAACTTACACCACTATAAATTAAGGGTAATTCTACATTATGTAATGCACTAGCACGGGGAAGTAGATTAAAAGTTTGAAAAACAAACCCTATTTCTTTATTACGAATATGTGCAAGCTCATCATCATCCATTTTAGATACTAGTTTGCCATTAAGCCAGTATTCGCCTTGAGTTGGTGTATCTAAACAACCTATTAGGTTCATTAGAGTAGATTTACCTGAACCTGATGGGCCAATAATGGCTACATACTCATTACGTTTGATTTCAAAACTAACTCCTGCTAGAGCGTGTATTTCTTCATCCCCCATCCGATAAGATTTCCAAAGGTTATCTGTACGAATTAAGGTTTCTTGTTGGCTAGTATATTGAAATTGTGGTGCAATATCTATCTTGGGTTCGACTGCCATAGCTGTTGACATATTACTTCGCGTCCTTCTCCTTATCGGCTTTAATTGTTTCTTGTTTTACAGCAGTACCAGATTTTAAGTTACGTAGTTGGCGAAATGGGCCAGTAACAATTTGATCTGCCTCTTTTAGGCCTTCTAGAACTTCTATATCTGTATCGCCTGTGATACCTGTTTTAACTGTTACAAATTCAGCTTTACCATCCTTTACAATATAAACACCTTGTTCTTCACGTTTTTTAGCAGGTTCTTTATCAACTTTTTGTACATCAGTAGGAGTTGCTTTTTCTTGAGCCTTCTTTTCTTCTTCTAAATCTTTAACTACTAAAGCTTGTAAAGGGATAACAAGAATGCTATTTCTAGTGTCAGTAGTAATTGTTGCAGTAGCAGACATACCAGGGCGCAATCTATTAAGTGTTTCTAAAGACGCTTTTAATTTTACAACTACCTTAAAATCTTTGGCTTCTTGAGATGTTGTACTTTGTGAAATTGATTGTCCAGAACGAGTAACAGCGCTATGTCCAATTTCTGTTACTTCTCCATCGATTTCTGTTTCACCAAGAGCATCAACTTTTACTTTAGCTGCTTGACCAAGTTTTACATTTGCAATGTCTGTTTCATCAACTTTTACTTCAACATTAACATCTGCCATATCTGCAATAGTTACCAAAGAAGAGCTACTAAAGTTTGATAAAACATATTCACCTTCTTTAAGTGGTAGGCTAGAAACAACCCCATCAATAGGAGATTTTCTAATGGTTTTAGATAATTGGTCTTGAGCATTTAAGAGTTGTGCGCGAGTAGAACCAATACGTTCACGGGTTGCTTCATAAGTAACTTCAGAACGTTTAACGGATGCTTCAGTATTTTTTAAGTTATCCTCTAATTGTTTAATATGAGCTTGTTGACTCTCTATTGTGGCTAATGCTACATCACGACGGGCTTTAGCACTATCAAACTGAGCTTTAGAAAAAACTCCTGCTTCAACCATATCAACTGCTCGTTGATATTCTGCTTCGGCTAAAGTTAGATCAGCTTGGGCACGTCTAAGATCGGCTTTGGCTGCTAAGATAGAATTTTTGGTACTATTAACATTATTTTCTGCTGCACGCCATTCAATTTCTGCTGCGCGAGCATTTTGTTCTTCAGAACGCAAGACAGCTTCTTGACTAGCCGCATTATTAGCTTGGAATGTAGGGTCAACTCTAATTAATTCTTGACCAGCTTTTACTGTATCACCTTCTTTTACATATATGTTAGTGACACGGCCTGCAACTTCTGCTGTTAAATTATAAAATTTAACAGGTCTTATTTCACCAGAAGCAGTTACTTTAGATTCTAAAAGTTCACGTTTTTTTACAGGAGAAATTTGAACCTCTGTAATATTATTTCCTTTAGTAACTAAGCTAGCTGTAACTGCTGATCCTATAATTATTACTACTAATAAAAATACGCCTATTTTCTTTTTTCTTGTAAATGCCATGATAAGTTTTAACCGCCTCCTTACGACGGGTTTAGCAAACATATTTTACTAGTTGCTGACCATAATAACCTAATCACTCAAGCCAAGCAATTTTTTGCTAAGATGTGTGAAACTAAAAGATTTTGTTATTATGGAGTGTTGAAGTTTGTGTTCTCAAGCCTCTACGAAGAGATCTAAAAGCAGGTTTCAAAATCTTTCCTAGTTAAATTATTGTTTTGCCGATAATTTGCTAAAAATTTTGTTAAAAAGACAAAAAATTATCGACCTTTTCTTAGTCTATCTGCAAGTTTAATAGGTAGGTTAGCTTGATTAATGGCTGAAATGGTTCTTTCTATATCATAGCTAACACGCTTAATGGTTATTTTTCTTTTGGTTAAGTCAACCAAAGCAAAAGACGCTCTAATATCTTCATCTCTGGGTTGACCTACTGAACCAGGGTTTATTATCACGGCTCTAGCATGCTTAGGCCAAGTAATAGGTTCTTTAGCATTATTTTCTATACAAAGGTCATTTTCTAACCAACCAACTAAAGCAATATGGGTGTGTCCACAAAAAGCAATTGTAGGCCAGTTAGATCTATTAAGAAGAGATTTTAGGTTTTCTTCTAACATACTACTAGTAACATAACCATTTATATGTGTATCATTTAAGTAGCAGCCATGTGCTCCTACAAACTCGTTTTCATAAATTATTTTATTAGGTAAATTAGCTAGATATGATAAATGCTTTTCTAAAAGATTTTCTTTAGTCCAACTTAAAACTAATTGGGCATCTTTATTGGTTCCTGCAACAGAGTTTTGGCTTATGGTATCAACATCATGATTACCAGCTACAACATATTTGGTAGTTTCTCGTAATAAATCTATTGTATTTGCAGGTTCTGCATTATAACCAACAATATCACCAAGACACAAAATAAGATCAGGCCTTAGTTCTTTTATTTCAACTAAAACCGCTTCTAATGCTGGTAAGTTAGCATGAAGATCTGCAATAACAGCTAGTAACATATAAGTAGAATTTCTAGAGGTTTTGACATTGTTTTATTATTGAGACAATATCTTCTCTGATCTTTTGAGCTAAAGTTGTTCTTAATGGAATATCTTGGAAAGCTTGTAATAGACGCAATTTTCTCACGTCTTTTTGTGTAAGTTTGGTCAAAATAGCATCTTCTAATGTTAAGATATATATACTAAGAGCTTTACTCCATTTTTCATACTCATCAATTCGTTTTAGCAAAGCATAGCCAATAATCAAACAATCTGTTGTTTCTATCATATCATCATCTAAATAAACAACATTTTCGTAATTAATAAGCTCTATTTTGTTACTAGGGGAATAATCTGGCAAAGCAAAATTACTAGGATGAATATCTAGTGAAAGATTTTTCTGTGAAGTAATAACAAGTGAGTCTATAGATACTCTAGCATAGGCTTGAAGTGCGGCAGCAAGAAGGGGTTCGTTATTAGTTTCAACAGCTTCTATCATTAATGACCGTAGGGTTTTATACCAGGGAGTAATTGTCCAGAGCCAAAAATATTTCTCATTTTCTGGCTGAAGTACAAGAATTGTTTTTGGAGGGAGTAAGTGATCAAGGCAAAATTTTTTTTTAGATAGTTTAACTAAAGCTTCTTGGCCTTCATCAATACTCTTAAAGCGATTTCTTAGGGATGTTTTTAAGCACCAATTTCCTGTTTTGTAAATAAAAGCATCTGATTTACCACTCCCATCAGCTAAACCTTGTTGGCCGGTTAATTCTGTACAATTTTCTAGAGTTTCTAGTGTGATAGAAGATATGTAATTACGGTTACTTACAGGCCAAAAGAAAGAATCAGGAAGTTCTGCACAAGGAAATGTTGGTTTAATTACTTGTGTCATAAGATTAAATGCTATAAGAATGTGGACTACATAAAGATATAGCTAAAAAATTGTAGTCCACATTCTTAGATTAAGGTAGTAATGGTTCTAAGATAGGAATCGAAAGTTTTAATTGTGCCCAACCCATACCCACATTAGTAGTTTTCTTAGTAACAAGCATAACTACCGCTCTACCATTTTTAAGTACTTTAGCAAAATGATAGTTATGAGCAGATGTTATATGAATTTCTTGAAAATATCTTTCTCCATTTTCTGGTAAACCCCTATGCTGACGAACTAATTGTTCTACACGCCCAAGGTTAGCTCCTCTAAATAAGTCTACTGAAGCAGCAGCAACTATCTCATTGAGGGTTTGTGTGTATTGAGATGAGTTAAATATCCCTAAAAGTAAACCTGAATCTAGATCTACTACTCCGCAAGCAATAGCTCCTTCTACATTTTGAACTACGGTTCTGCAAGCATCGTCTATTTTTCCCATGTTTATTCTCCTAATGAATAAAAATTTATGCTTTTTGGTAGCATTTGTAAAGGTAATATTTTACTTAATTGTATAAGCAAATAGCTAAAATAATTAGCCTAATGAAAAATTTTTTTCTAGAAAACTTTTATATCTGCGAAACCAAATAAAAGAATTGTTATCATTATCAACAAAAATATCTATTATTACAACAATATATTTACTATCTAAATTCCAAACAAAAGTAAGTCCAAATAAGTTACTTACATATTCAAAAGAGCCTTGAGAAGAGTTCTCGACAAGGTAGAGTACTATATCTAAAACTTTAGTTATTTGTTCAGATAAAATTTCAATATGATCATTTGTTCCTTGTAAGATAATTGTATTATTTTTTGAGATATTTTTAATAAACGCAAGAGCAGATTTTTCAACAATTAAAACAGCATTTTTTGACCATATATTAACAAATTGTTCTAAAGATATTGTTTGTCTATTATTTGAACTAATATTGATCGCAGCTGTATAATTTTGTAATGTATTTTCTGAAAGATTTTTATCTAGTGAAAGATTTTTGTCTATTTCTAATAGACTAATATCGTTTATGTTATTTTTATCAAAGGTTGAAGAATTAAAATCAAGCTCAAGAGGGTTATCATCATTACTTAATAAATTTATTTTGCCCTCAGTGTTTTTAGGCTCAGACTTTCTAAAGTCTTGAAGAGAACTATTTAAGTTAGCTATTGGAAGGTCTAAGGCACTTCTACGGAAACTACCAGTATCTCTTCTATGCTCATCTTGTTTTTTAGCTGCTTCCAAAAGTATATGATCTAGTGGTAATTTTATATTTCTAATTGTTTTGCTTGAAATGCTTTCAATTTCAATTTCAGGTTTTACCCATTTAAGGATTTCATAAGCTGCATTTTCAGCTTTAAATAAATCAAACTCTGCATCAATAAGCTCACCATCTATAAAATATAAATAACCTACACGAGATTTAGAATAAACTGTTAAAGTACAAGTTTTATGTTCTAAATAAAGTAGTTGTAATATATTAGGCAAATCAATGCCTTTGATATGACCTTTGGCTGTTGGTGCTACTATAGCTTGGATATGTTCAGCTAAAGCTTGAAAATCAATAGGTTTTTCTAAGTATATAATAGAACCACAATTAGAAAGGTTATCCTCTATTTCTATATTTCCATAAGCCGTCATAACTATAATAGATATTTCTCGATAATCATTCATCAAACACTCAAGTAACTCAAAGCCTGACATAACAGGCATTTGTAGGTCTGTAATTATTAAAATAACATCTTGAGCATCTAAAATTTTTATTGCTTCTAGACCATTCTGAGCAGTAACAATGTTTACTTGTGGGAAAAGTTTAGTTAACCCTTCAGATAAACTGCTTAGGAATAATTTTTCATCATCAACTAGTAGTATTGTTTTCATAAATAGTTTAGCAATTTAATGACATAATTTTTTGGATGAAATAATGACTAAAAATTAGTTGTTCTAAAAGCCAACTTAAAAACAGGTCTTACTTCTATAGCTCAACACAAAATTTTATGCCTATTGCAGCAAGATTGATGCCATAGTTTAGAAGAACAAAAATAAAATAAAACCCCGTTGTTGATTAGTTGTTAATAAGAAAAAGAAAGAAAAATATATTTACTAAAAGAAAAACTAGTCAAAATGAACTGGTAAGTCTGAACTATCTATTTATTTTGACCCACTATATTTAATACCAAATTCTTTAAGTTTTCGTTTTAATGTAGAAAGAGATATACCTAGGACTTTAGCCGTACGAGTAAGATTACCTGAATGGTTGTTAAGGACTGTTTCTATATGTTTTTGGTTGATTAAATCTAGAGAAGGTAAGTCTTTTTGCTCTTTGACTGATGCACTAGACTTTTCTTTAAGGACATTTCCTAGCAATAAAGAGGGCTGTAGAAAATTACTATCCTGCAAAATTATTGAGCGTTCAATAATATTTTTTAACTCACGAATGTTGCCAGGCCAATCATATAAAATTAACTTGTTATACTCATTGTCAGCTATTTGAAATTTCTTATTAGGAGATAATTTATTAATAAAATATTTACAAAATGTAGGAATATCTTGTTTATGTTCTCGCAAGGGTGGTAGGTGTATGCTAATAACATTTAGTCTATAAAAAAGATCATTACGAAAACGGCGTTGTAGAACAAAATCCTCTAAATCAACATTTGTTGCTGCAATTGTTCTAGTATTAACACTTCTATAAATTTCACCGCCTAAACGACGGACTTTTTTATCATCCAATACTCCTAAAAGTTTAGATTGTAAGTGAATAGGTATTTCTGCAATCTCATCTAAAAATAATGTCCCACCATCTGCAATCTCAAAAAGCCCTTTGCGTGTAGAAATTGCGCCAGTATATGAACCTTTTTCTGCACCAAAAAGCTCTGATTCAATTAAATTTTCTGGCAATGCTGCACAATTTACGCTAATAAAAGGGCGTGTTTTTTCTTTATTGTAATGAATATATTTAGCCAATAAACTTTTTCCTGTTCCAGTTTCGCCAGTAATTAAAACAGGGACATTAACCATTGAAGCCTTTTCAACTAGTTTTCTAATTTCATCAAATTTCGCTCCTGTACCAATGAATAAAATATCTTCACTCTCAACACGGTTTTTATAATTTTGTATTTGTTCAACTTTTTCTAACTCACTTACTCTAATAGCACGGTTAATAGCAACTTGTAATTCGTCAATTTCTATTGGTTTAGAAAAATAATCATAAACTCCTTTTTTAAGTGCTTGAACCGCGTTCTCAAAACTAGGATAACCTGTAACTAAAATTATTTTTGTTTGATCATTTAAGGCTAAAATATCTTTTACACAATTTAATCCATCTCCATCAGGGAGACTATTATCTAGTAAAACAACATCAAAGTGCTTTTTAGATAACAGTTCAAGAGCATTTGCTAATGAACTTGCTGTATAAATGTCTAGATAATCATTAACAAGAAAATCTTTTGTAGATTCAGCAAAAAGCTTATTATCATCAATAATAAGTACAAGTCTTTTATTCAAACTAATTTCTCCAAAATAATCTGTTAGCTAAACACCTTATTTAAGCTTGATAAGTAATCAAATTTATCTTGCTATAGAAGCAATATATATGCCATAAAATATCTATAGTATTTTGATTACCAATATGGTATTAAGATATAAAACTAGGTAAATAAGCAAGATAGATTTAACTGTAGAGTATTTCTATAATTTTCTTTAATCTTTACGCCAATTTTTGCTTAATTTAGGCTTGAGTTTTTGCTTTTTTAATCTATATAAAATACTTGTAGATATAAGAAAGTTTGAGAGTAAAGAGTTGTTAGGATTGTAAAATAGCCATAGAGAAAGGGGAAAATTTCATAGTAAAATGAGAAGCCCCTGTAATTTTTACTTATACAAGCTTATCTAATACAATTGTTGCTCTTGTTCCAGAATTATAAATACTATCTATTTCTAAGGTGCCTTGCATATTAGTTATAAGTTTTTTTGTTATAACTAAACCTAAACCAGTTCCTTGAGGCTTGAAAGTGTTAAAAGGCTTAAATAGTTTTTCTTTTTGGGAATCTGATATACCTACACCATTATCTATAACTTCAACTTTAGCAAATTTATCATCAATATAAAGAAAAATGTCAATTGTTGGGTTTGAACGTCCTTCTAATGCATCTACAGCATTAGAAAAAATATTTAGCATCACTTGATGAAAAGCTCTTTGATCAATTAATGCGGATATTTCTTTAGTACTGCAATGTAAGCCCAGTTTTATTCCTTTTTTCTCAGAATCTTCCTTAGCTAATGAACAAAATTTCTCCATAATAGGAGCTAAGTTTATTTTTTCTAGTTTTAGGTTTTCATACATACTAAAACTTTTTAAAGCTTTAAGCAGGTATTCTACTCTAGTAATCTCTGAAAGCGCTCTTTCTATATAAACTAAAATTGAATCCTGGGAATAGCTATCAAGCCCTTTTTTTAGGACACTAAGAGAGGTTTTAATTGAATTAATTGGATTACCTAATTCATGTCTAATTCCAGCAAAAATGTAACCTACATTTTTCATCATATCTACTGAGTCTATTATAGATTCAAATCTTTTCTTTTCAGTAACATCTCTCCCTATAGCAACATAACTTATAGTTTCACCTTGACTAGATTTAACAGGTAAAATAGTAGTTTCTTCTTCGTAAAGAGAGCCATCTTTTTTCTTAGCCCAATAAGTTCCTTGCCACTTCTCATCTTTAAAGAGTGTTTCAAGAATTTTTTTATACTCTTTTATAGAATTTGGCCCAATTAACCCCTTTATTCTATGACAACAAACTTCTTTACTCTCATAACCAGTTATTCTTTCAAATGAAGGGTTTACATAATCTATAGTCCCTTTCTTATCAAAAATTACAATTGACTCTGAGGTATGTTTTATAGCAGTAAAAAGTTTATTGTTTATAGCTTCAAATAGATTTTGTTCAAATGTTTCTTGTTGCAGTGACAAAGATAGTTTTGCGAGATATTCATTTATATTTTCAATTTGTTCTTCTATATTCGCCTTAGGCTTTCCCAATTTGTTTTGAGATAGCTTTTTTTCTGTTATATCTTGGAAACTAATGATGGATAGTGATTCTCCATCAGAATAGCATTTAGATAAAGATGCTTCTAATATAAGCTCTAGTCCGTCTTTTCTTTTCCCATAAATTTCTTTTCTTTCACTCTTTCCCCACAAAATAGCTGGAACAATTGGGAAATTAGCTATATTGCTCCTAGATGCCTCTAGAAAAAGGTTTGGTAATATAACATTAAGAGTTTTTCCTAGTACTTCGTATGCTAAATACCCAAAAATTCTTTCTGCTTGCTTGTTAAAAAGTCTTATTATATAAGAACCGTCTAAAACTATAATTCCATCAGATATATTTTCTATTATTATTTCTGACCACTTAGATGTTTCTAATGAGACGGATTTTAATAAGACTTCCATAAATAAAAATCCTTTCGCGTAAGGTTTATATAAACATACAAGGCAAGAAATATAACAAAAGCTAATTTTTATATTTTTGAGACACTAAGACAAAAATCAGAAAACATCTTTCTTGTTTTTTTATTTGTTGGTTAACTTTAGCTAGCTTAACTTTTTTGGGGCTTTTTATTTACTATTTCTTAGAAGAAACTTCTTAATTATATCTTTACCAACTAACTTAGGAGGCTATATCAGCAAAACTTTAATTATTAATATAAAAACACATATGGCATACTAGTATGCATTACTAGCTGATTTATTACTAAAGTGTGATTCTAATTTATTAAACCTTAATTTTCAAATTTATTTTTTGAAAATTAATAAAAAATTAATAAAAAATTAATAGAAGTAATTCAAAAACATCACTTTAGACTATTGTTTTAGACTACAGCAATATTTCTTTAGTAGTCAGTATTTAATCTAGACTTGTTGTTTTTGTCAATATACTTGGTAAAGAAAATTAAACTTTATTATTTCCTAGGAAGTTTTTCTAGTTGAGATATTAACAGGTCAATATCTTTATAAGTAATGTAAAAATGAGGCGAGATTCTTAAATATCCACAACGAGGGGCACAAATAATTTTTTGTGATTGAAGCTTTTTATAAATTACCTCTGGAGTAAAATCCTTATGCTTACAACAAACAATAGCCGACATCTCTTTACGACTAGTAGGTTTTAATACCTCAAAGCCCAGGTCTGATAATTTTTGATAAAGATATTCCGATAAATCAAGCAAGTGTTGTTCTATTTCTTTTTGACCAACCCTAAGAATTAATTCTAAAGCCGCATTAAGAGCATAAATCCCAATAGTATTAGGCGTGCCACACTCAAAACTAAGTGCTCCTTCAGCATAATCTAATTTAAGATCAGGTTTTTCTTCAAAAGCTTCCCATTTATTTTTTACCGATAGCCAACCCACTACAGTAGGCTGAATTTCTTTTAATGCTCGATCAGAGAGGTACATTATTGCTAAACCTTCTGGCCCCATTAAAAATTTATGTGTATCTGCTGATAAAGTATCTACTAGATCCTTCTCAACATTAAGTTCCATTGCTCCTAAACCTTGAATTGCATCAACACAAAATAGAATGTTTTTTTCCTGGCAAAACTTTCCAATAGCCTCTAAATCAACTCGAAACCCACTAGAGTATTGCACCCAACTTAAAGCAATAACACGAGTGCGCAAGTCAACCAACTGGAAAACCTTTTCTATATCAATTCCTCTACTTTTTGTTGCTGGTGCTAAACGAAGTTCTACTCCTTGTTTTTCTAATCTCATCCAAGGATAAATATTAGCTGGAAACTCTATGTCGCAACTTACAACATTATCTCCTTCTTGCCAGCTAATTCCATTTGCTATTGAAGAAATTGCATCCGATGTATTACGCATAAATGCAATATTTTCTTTCCTTGCTCCTACTAGTTTAGCTATTAACATCCGAGTATCACTTATTTTTGCCATCCAATTATGCCAATTTATAGATCCATTATAAGTAATGTCTCTAGAAATACTGCTAAGAGCATTGTTAACTAAAGTAGAGTACGGTGTAATAGCTGCATGGTTTAAGTAAAGATAGTTTTCTGTAATTGGAAATAATTTTTTAATTTCTTCATTCATAGGTTTTTTATTTATTTTATGCTTTCAAATTGGTATTAGGTTTTGATATTTTATCTTACACATTAATTAATAATTATAAATAGTAAGTAGGATAAGAAGGTTGGCCCCTGGAGGACTGATGAAACAAGTCATATATTATTTTACTAATCATGAACTAGATAATATTATTGAAGCATTAAATACAGATTATGAAGTAATTCCTCTAAAAGGTGACATAAAAATTGGTCTAGCACAAAAAAACATCTTACTCTCTACTGTTCACGGAATTGTTCTTGTTAAAGCTAATAAAACTTCTGAAAATTTCCCTTTTACCGAACCTCATCCTCAAAGATGCTTAATCTTTATAGGAAAAGAAAAAGATTTTGAAAATTTACCTGAAAACCTACTTAACCTTGCTTACTGTTTAATGTTAGAAACCTCATCTAAATTAATCATCCGTAAACAAGTTGAGAATGTAGCAACTTTTTTACAATCCAGAGAAGTTGTTGAAAATGCCCGAATGCGTCTAGAAGGCCAAACTCAGATAATGTATGAGCTTAATCGTGTAGGAATGGCACTCTCTGCTGAACGTAATACAGAAAGACTCTTAGATATGATTGTTCGTAAAGCCAGAGAGGTAACACGATCTGATGCTGCAAGCCTTTATTTAGTTGAGCCTGATGGTAAAGGTGGTCAACAGCTAAGATTTAAGTATACTCTTAATGAAAGCCTTGATATCGAATCTCGCACTCAGTTTCAAGAATTTGTTATACCTGTTTCTTATAATTCTATGGCAGGTTTTGTTGCAGAATCAGGCATTCCACTAAATATTGAAGATGTTTACCAAATGCCTGTAGAAGCCCCTTACTTATTCAACCGCTCATTTGACGAAAAATCAGGCTACCATACTAAATCTATGTTAGTTGTCCCTATGTTTAATGCCTTGAATTATGTTATAGGAGTCCTACAACTAATTAATCATAAAATTGCTACTAAGGTAAGGATTAATACTCCTGAAGCTGCAAATCGTTTTGTTAACCCCTATCCTCAAGAGTTAGTCGATCTAGCCACTTCACTTGCTTCTCAAGCGGCTGTAGCGCTAGAAAATTCAATGCTTTATCAAAATATTAAAAACTTATTTGAAGGTTTTGTAAGCGCTTCAGTAAAGGCAATTGAACAACGTGATCCCACTACTTCAGGTCATTCTTTTCGTGTTGCTGACCTTACCGTAGCTTTAGGTGAACTTGTTGATAAATCAAATGAACAACCTTTTGCTAGAGTTAAATTTAATAGAGATCAATTGACAGAAATCCGCTATGCCTCTCTTTTACACGATTTTGGCAAAGTTGGTGTTAGAGAGGAAGTCTTAATAAAAGCTAAAAAGCTTTACCCTCTACAATTTGAGTTACTTAAGTGGCGTTTTGATTGTTATCGTCGTGGTGTTGAACAAAAACATTCTCAACGTAAATTAGAATATTTACTTAGTAAAGGTCAAGAAGAATATTTACGCAATTTACCAGAATTAGACACATCTCTTGTGAAAGAACTTCAACAGGTCGAAGAATGGTGGTCAATGATAACAAAAAGCAATGAGCCTACAGTTTTAGCTGAAGGCTCATTTGAGCGATTAATAGGTGTTGCTGAACATACCTTGCAGACTTTTGATGGCAACACCATTCCTCTACTTAGTGAAAATGAAGTCCGTACTCTTTCTATACCAAAAGGCTCGCTTAATGAAGAGGAACGCCGGGAAATTGAACAACACGCCTATCATACTTTTGTTTTTCTTTCCCAAATACCCTGGATAGAAGAGTGGAAAAATATTCCTCGAATTGCAGGCTATCACCATGAAAAACTTAATGGTAGAGGTTATCCTAATGGAGTTTCTGGTAAAGAAATCCCTATTCAATCTAGGATGATGACCATTTCCGATATTTTTGATGCTCTAACTGCTTCAGATCGCCCTTATAAAAAGGCTGTTCCTATAGACAAAGCTTTAAGTATTATTGAGAGTGAAGTAAAAATGGGACAAATTGATCCAGAGCTATTTAATTTATTTCTTGACTCTAAAATTTACGAAATTGTACTAAAGTAAACTTATAGTTTGGAAAAAATTAATTAAAAAATAAAAGACAAATTAGTTTGTGTTATCTTTTTTCCACTGATAAATATTTAAATCTATAAGCCCTTGCTCATTAAACACTACATTTTCAGCTTCTAATAAACGCTGTTGTAAATTAGGTGCAAAATTTAGCGTCTTATTTGTTGAGATCCCACCACGACTATTTATAATCCGATGCCAAGGAATTTTGCGTTCATCATTAGGCGTAGCACGCATAGCCCAACCAACACCTGCTGCCGAGAGCCTTTCATCTAATAGTAAAGAAATTTGCCTATAAGTCATCACTTTGCCACTAGGGATAGCTAAAACTAACTCATAAACCTGCTCAAATACTGAAATGGGTTTTTGAGATTTTTGAGATTTTTGAGGTTTTTGAGATTTTTTGTTTTCTTCTCTAATTGTTAAGTTTGCTGAAGTCTCTGAAGTAGTTTTTTTTCTTTTGAGCGACATAGGTTTTCCAAAAGCCATTTATTTAAAAAAATTAGAGGAATTTTAAGACCAGCCATAAATGACTGGTCTAATAAAATAGATCCTTAGCAGGACAAAGTAGATAAGAATAAAAATTTTAGAGTTTTCTACTTATCTTTGAATAGCGTTTTTATCTGCTATTTAGCCTTAGCATATTTTTCCCGTGTTATTTCATCAATAATAATAACAGGCAATTGACTTTCGCGTTCTCGATTTTTAAGTAGATAAGTTTTGTCTTTGATTAAATCTGCAAAGTTAGTTACTGCCATTTCAAAATTATGACCATGTTTTATAGCGTCTTTAGGGCAAGCTTCTACACAAAAACCGCAAAGAATACATTTACCATAATCAATATTATAGACTTTGGCAAACCGTTCTTCTTTTGTAAAGCGTTCTTTATAAGGTCTTAAATCCTCATCAGCTTCTATATAAATGGCATTAGCTGGACAAGCCGCAGAGCATAGAAAACACGCTACACAACGCTCTTTTCCATTTTCGTCTACATTTAAGTAATGTTCTCCGCGATAAGCAGAAAAAACCTGGACAGGTTCATCTGGATATTGATTAGTAAGTTTTTCTTTTGGAATATAACTTAATGTTACTCTAAGCCCTTTTACTATAGCTTTTACACTTTCAACAACTTCACCTAGTATTGACATAATTTTCTCTCTCAAAGTTTATTTAGGTAAAATTAATAGACTTCTAAACAAGGTAATTATTTACCATAACGGACAATATCGCGTCCTTTTTCTAATAATTCGCGATCCCAAACTAGACCAGCACGCGAATAAGTTGCTAATTCAAACTCCTGTGTTAACTCTAAACAATCTGTAGGACAAGCTTCTACACAAAGGTCACAAAACATACATCTTGAAGTGTCATAAACAAAAGTCGTTAAGACTTTCTTTTTCTTTTGCTTACCATCTTCAGCATAAAGTCGGTTAACTGCTCCAACATAGATACAATTTTCTGGACAAACAGCAGCACATAAATTACAGGCAATACAAAGGGTTTCACCTGTTTCAGGATGTAAATTAAGACGAGGTGCGCCACGAAAACGCTCTGCTACTTTAGGGCGTTCTTCTGGATAACACTCTGTATAAATAGGGCTGTTAGGATTTCCTCCCTGGCGTGTCTGAGTTAATGCCTTAAAATTATACTTAAAAGTAAGTGCCAAGCCTTTAAGCAAGTCTAACATTAAAAGGCGAGAAAGCTTCTTTTTTAGACTAAATTTTTCTGGCATTTAGTTTCCTATAAATTTAAGGGTTTGAATTTAAGATTAGATAGGTTTTGATAACTATCTCTATTAAAAGCGATTTTAAGGCTTTTCAAAAAATAACGCTAGTCTGCCTGGAAAAGTCTTGTTTACTAAAACATAATTTCCTTATCAAAAAATATTTTATCTAGGATTTTTTCATAATGAACATAAATAACCTTAAGGATTTATATCAGCATATGCAATGGGCCGATGCTACTGTTTGGGCTTCTTTGATTGCCAACTCAGATGCAGAAAATGATTCTAAACTTAGAGATTATTTCTACCATTTGCATATGGTTCAATATGCTTTTCTTCGTACTTGGAGAGGTGAGCCTAGAGAAACACCCTACCCAACCTTTGATAACTCAAAAGCGCTAATGCTCTGGGGACGCGATTTTTATAATCAGTTATTTAGCTACCTAGATACATTAAGCGATGAGCAAATATATCAACCATTGTTACTTCCTTGGGCTACTATGGTAGAAAAGCGCCTTGGTGTAGTTCCTAAAAATACAGTTCTTCTTGACACTATGCTTCAAGTGGCATTACATAGCCAATATCATAGAGGTCAAATAAATACTCGGTTACGCGAAATTGGTGTTGAGCCTCCTTTAGTAGATTATATTGCTTGGGTATGGCTAGGCAGACCATTGGCTAATAAAGGCTGACACTTAGGTCAGTATAAAGGCTGACCTAAGTGTCAACCTTTATTGCAGGAGGCGAATATGATAAGAGCCTTTATTTGTTTAGATTTATCTTTTAGCTTAAAAAATCGTTTAGAAAAAGTAGGCTTAGAATTACAAAAGCAAAGCACAACAAGAGTTTCTTGGGTAAAAGCTCATAATTTTCATCTTACGTTAAGGTTTTTGGGTGATATTGCAGAAGACCGTGTAAAAAATATTCAATCTTGTATTGAAACAGCATGTTTAGGTGTAAAAACTTTTAATTTAGATGTTAACAAGCTTGGGGCATTTCCAAATTTACGCCATCCTAAGGTTTTCTGGGTAGGCATAAATGACACTACATCTACATTAATGCCTATGCAATATAAACTTGAACAAGAATTAATTACAGCGGGTTTTGGTTCTTCGGATCATCCTTTTTCACCTCATTTAACTATAGGTCGCGTAAAAGATGGTAATGGACAAGATATAAGCAATAAGCTTAGCCAAATAGAATTTATTCCTGAAAGTTTTTTGGTTAAAGAGATCATTCTTATGCGTAGTGACTTAAAACCTAGTGGGGCTGTTTATTCAAAGCTTGCTTCGATAAAATTAGCCGAAATAGATTAATAAATTTAATGATGTTTAATAACAGATTGCTATGTTAAACTTATGCCGCAAATATCTTAACTATTAATGAATCAATTACTTAAGGGGTTTAATATGTTAAAAAGTCTCGCTAGCTTATGCTTAGTTTTGCTTTTTTCTATTTCTGTAATGGCAGATTCACTCTATGGTTCAGTTAAGTTTAAGGATAAAGAAAAAGAAAAGAATAAGACTGAGGAAAAAAAGAAAATTGTTATTAATACTAGTTGGGATTATGCAAAAACTGCTGAACTTGATGAGAAAGGTAATTACAAAATAGACTTTGGTGAGAAAGTGGGACAAAAAATATCTGTTTTTATTAATGGTAATAAGTATAAGGAAATAGAAGTTAATGGTGATACAAGACTAGATATTATTGTGCCATAACCAACATTAGCTTGTTTAAACTTTATAACCTAGTTAAATTAACCTTGGCAAACTAGGGCAATCGCTCTTCATCATAGTTTTTAATAAATCTTAAATCTATATTTAATGAGGGGAAACAATGTTTTTAGCTAAAAATTTTTTCAAACTATGGCTAAGTGTATTAGTAATAGTCTTATTATTTACAGATACTTTTAGTCAAACTAGGAACCGCCGCACAGTTCAAAGTCCACAAAATAGTGAAACTAATGTAGTTAAAATTGAAAGTCAGGGAATACAAATAGAATATCGTTCTCGCAAAGGTGCTACTAAGATAGAATTTCGTCGTCCTAATGATGCTGAACAAGGAAAAGTTAAAGACGCTATTAGTGGCTCAAATCGAGATAATCGAGGAAGTGTAAAAGTAGAAGTTAAAGGAGGTTTTACTGAAATAGATGTATGTAACTTATGTACAAAGTTTGAGCTACCAGAAAGAGCTAGTAAAGCCTATGGCCCTTATTTTAATACCTATGTACTTTGGGCTGTAACTCCACATGGTATAACAGAAAAGATTGGTGAACTTCTTTTTGAAGATGGATTTGGAGAAGATTTTGCATATCTTGATGGGACTACCACAGAAGCAGTATTTGGAATGATTGTTACTGCTGAGCCTCATTTTAGTGTGTTAAAACCTAGTAAAAATATAGTTTATGTTAGCCGTGCTCAACCTGCTAACACTGATAATGCTGGGCTTTCTGTTGGAGATTCAATTTCTTATAACGCAACATTTATTCCTGATAGCATTGATTCAATGTTAGAAAGATATCAAACAGGAGACTTTTCTAAAGTTCCAAAAGAGATTGAAGGACAACCTACTAAACGAATTAGGCAAATGCGTAATAACCTAAATCAAGCTTTAATGGCTTTAGCAATGGCTCGTATTGATTTAAATAATGCCGAAGCTAATCGCCAACTCTATAATGATCCTATAATTAGTGAAGCTGCTGAACTCATTAGCCCCCAAGCGGCAACATTAATTAAACAACAAATGGAACTAGAGCTAAAAGAGCGTTTAAGACTTCCTCTTTATGAAGAAGTAAGAGCAAAATTTTCTTTAGAAGAAGCAGAAAAAGCTTTTCTTTTAGCTCAAAAGCAATCCAGGAACTTTACAGATAAAGAAGATCAAGAAGTAAAAATTTTACCAGTAATTGAAAAAGCTAGAATTGCTAGTCAATTTGCTGCTGCTGCTCAAGCTTATGCCAATGTTGCTTCAACTCGTATAGAGCTTACTAGAATAGAAACCCAAAAAGATGTATTAAGTTCTTTAATTGACGATCTTGGTGCAGAAATTCGTGGAGGTCGTATAGATGTAAGTAGACTTGGTGATGATAAAACTAAGTTAAAGGGCGAAATTGTTCGTTTAAATAATTATATTAAAGAGCTTGATACTTATGCTGCTCAATATGAAGCTTATGCTCGTAAGCTAGAGACAGAAAATCAACGTTTAGTTAAAGACCTACAACAAATTTGTGATGAACTTAATAGAGTAATTCAACAAGTTGGTGAAATTACTACACAAGGACAAGATCAAGTTATTAGACTGCGTGCAGACATTTTATTCCCTACAGGGGAATATCTTTTAGGTCGTAGTCAAACGCTAAACGATGCTAATAGTTTTGAATTAATTGCTCGTGAAGCAGCATTAAGACAAGAAAGAAGAGGCACTACAGATCCAACTAGACTTTCACAAATTGATTCCGAGTTAATTACAATTCAAAGTCAAAAAGATCCACGTCCATTAATGGCACAACTTGCAATGCTTTTACAAGTTCTTTATAAAGATACTCAGTTTCAATTCATTGGCTATACTGATACAGTTGATGCTAATGAATATAATAAATGGCTTTCTGAACAAAGAGCATTAGAAGTAATGAGACTTTTTTATGCTTATAGACTTCAGACAATGGAATTAAATGACCCAAGCTATGGTGGCTATTTAGTAAGGTTACAAATAGCTAATCGTTTACTTAATGGAGAATTTCCAAATTATTTATCTGAAACACAAAGAGCTACTAATCAAAAAGCTCCTAAGAAAAATAAGATCCGAGATTTACAAGAAGAACCTGAAGTTAAAATTACTCGCCAACAATTAATTGAACAGTTAGCCGATGTAGTAATTGGTAGAGGAGAAGATCCAAATTATTTACCTATTAATACTCCTGACAATACAGCAGAACCCATTAACCGTAGAGTAGATGTAAAAATTCGTACAACGGCTAATTCATCGCTCCCATTCTGTAATAATCCACCTACACCAATTCGTAGACCTCAAGACCGACCTTCTTTAGATCCTATTGCGGCTGATGTTATTCGCGACATTACAGATGTAGAACTAGTTAGTGTTCCAATTATTGTTACACGTGATAATAATTCTTATGTCTCAGACTTAACAAAAGACCAAGTTATCATAGAAGATAATGGACGAGTTCAAGCCATTGAATATTTTGATAAAGATGAAGTAAGTAGTACAACTGTTACTAAAGGTGTTAATCCAAATACAGCTATTAGTATAGCTTTACTTGCTGATGTTAGTGGTAGTCAGCAATATAGTTTAGAAAAACAGCGTCAAGCGGCTAAAGACTTTGTTGATCGTTTTATGAGAGAGGGTGATAAAACTGCTGTTGTGTCTTTCAGTCACAGGAAGAGTGTTTTACAAAATTTCTCAGGAGATAAAAACCTTATTGGTCAGGCAATTGAGCAAATACAGTATAAAAACCCAGTTGCTATTAATGCTGCTGTGGAAGTAGAACCAACTGACAGTGGAACAAGCCTTTATGATACAGTTCGCGATATTGCAAGCCGCTTAAATGCTAGTGAAAACAAACGCCGAATAATGATTCTCTTAACAGATGGTGAAGATACAACTAGTCGAGCTAGCTTAAAACAAGCTATTGATGCTGCCCGCTTAGCACAAGTAAACGTTTATGTAATTGGAGTTAGAGGGCAAGGTAGAGATGGTTCTACTAGTATACGTGAAAAAGAAATGCGCCAACTTTGTGAAAGTACAGGAGGACGTTATTTCTTGACTACATTAAAAGAAGGTAGACCAGAAATTAAAGCCCCACTTGATGAAATTGCTAAAGAACTTCGTAGTCAGTATATTCTTTATTATTACCCAGAGCCAGCTACAGATGGATTACATACAATTAAAGTGAAAATAAATAGGCGTGATGGGCAATTTAACGTTGATCAACGAAAAACAGACTATGAGATTATTCGTATTAGGCGATAAATAGAAACAAAATTAAATGGTTGTTGACAAAAATAGAGAATAAATAGGGATAGGCTTAAACCCTATCCCTTCTAAAAATAGGAGTATGATAATGTCTAAAGAGTTAATAAACGAAATAGAGTTAGATGTAAGTCATTTAGTAACGGAGGATGATGAGCCAGTGGATAATTTACCTTCAGAAAAACATCAAAGACTACTAACAAGTTCATTATATAGCGGATGGACTGGGCCTGGAGAAGACTGTAAATTTTTGGCAGCAGCAAATGTTGGTATATTTAATGCAATAAAGCAAAGCCCAGTAGTCCCAGATATGTTTATAAGCTTAGATGTTGAGATTGCAGATAATTGGTGGAAGAAAGAACATCGCTCATACTTTACATGGGAATTTGGTAAACCACCTGATTTAGTTATAGAAATAGTTTCTAATAAAGAAGGAAAAGAAAATACTAATAAATTAGGTCGTTATGCTTGGATGCGAGTATTAATTTATATTATTTATGATCCTATGAAACATATAATGGATAATGTATTAACTGTTTATAGGCTTAATGGTAATGCATATCAATTATATTCTTATGAAACAGAAGACCTTTTACCTAATTTACGTGTTACGCTTTGGCAAGGTGAATTTGAAAACAAAGATGATGTATGGCTACGCTGGACTGATTCTAAAGGCAATCTTATTCTTACTGGTGATGAATTAGCCGAGCAACAACGTCAAGAAAAAGAACAAGAACGCCAAGCGAAGGAACGAGAACGTCAAGAAAAAGAACAAGAACGCCAAGCAAAAGAACAAGAACGCCAAGCAAAAGAAATAGCATTAGAACAGGCAAAACAGGAGCGTCAAGCAAAAGAAGATGCTTTAGTACGTGCAGAACGCTTAGCAGCTAAGTTAAAAGAACTTGGTATAGATCCAGAGAGTTTATAGTATATACTATAATCAAATATTTATATAAAAATTATAAATATTGTAAGATTAAGGTTGTATTTTTTACAAAAAAGATACAACCTTAATTTATTTAAGCTTTATCTGTTTTGACTTTTGCAGGTGATTTAACATTTCGTTTATATTCACTAGCTCTTTTTCCACCTAATGATTCATAAGCTAAGCTATTATTTCCATAAATACCTGCTACGGCTCGACGAACGCTAGTTCCTAATGCCCAAAGTTCTATCCGTTGTTTTTGTCTATTTTCTCTTAGCTCAGCTAATTGATTTTCTAGGCTTAAAACTTGTTTATCTAAGTCATCTAGATTATCTAGTCTACTTTGTAAAATTTCTGGTGTTCGTTCGTCATCTATTTTGATATTATATTTTAGCATACCTCCAACAATTTGCTTAATTTGGCTTTGCCAATCTGTAGGATAGTTTTTAGGAAGTATAGTATTACTTAAACTAGATTGATTTGTTGTTATAAGTTTATCATTTTTTTTATTAGGTTGTTGGTCAGCCATTAAATATCTCCTATTTGCAAACAAAAATTCAATATATAGAAATACAATATACCATATTATTAAAATATGTATAGTATTTGTAAAAAAAATATATATAGTTAAGAAACTTATAGGGCATTAGGAAAGAAAAGTGAGTTACTTGGAAAGACTTATAAGGTGCTAGGAAAGAAAAGTAAGTAGCTCGGAAAGACTTATAAGATATTAAGGAAAGAAAGTAAGTAGCTTGGAAAGATTTATAAGATATTAAGGAAAGAAAGTAAGTTACTTGGAAGCACTAAAGTATATATTAGTGCTTCCAAATTAGTATTAATTAACGACCAACTCCAACATATTCAAAGCCAAGCTTACGGACATATTCAGGATCATAAATATTTCGTAAGTCAGCAATTGCTGGTTTATTCATAAGAGGTTTAATTTTTTCCAAATCTAGTTTACGGTATTGATTCCATTCTGTAAGGAAGACTAAAAGATCTGCTCCGGTAGCAGTTTCAAAAGCATCATTACAATATTTAATATTTGATAAAAAGTGAGCAGCTTCTTTCATCGCTACAGGATCATTTACTTGTACCTTTACACCTGCCTCAACTAATGCATTAATGATTGGGATAGTTGGAGATTCTCGCATATCATTAGTATTGGGTTTAAAGGCTAATCCTAATATTCCAACAGTTTTCCCTGTAGGTTCTTTTAGCATCCTTTTGATTTTATCTACCATAAAATCTTTTTGCCGTTCATTAACTTCTATAGTTGCTTTTATAAGTTTAAAGTCACAGTCTAAGCGGCTAGCTATATGGCCTAATGCTCTGGTGTCTTTAGGAAAACAAGATCCGCCATAACCTGGGCCAGGATGTAAGAAGTCTGGCCCAATACGTTTATCTAAACCCATTGCACGAGCAACGTTATAAACATCGCATCCTAGGCGATCGCAAAGCATTGCTATTTCATTAATAAAAGAAATTTTGGTAGCTAAAAAAGCATTTGAAGCATACTTAATTAGCTCTGCTGTTTCTACAGTAGTAACTACAAAAGGTATATCAATTAAATAAAGAGGGCTATAAAGGTCTTTTAAGATTGCAATTGCTTGAGGATCTGAACAGCCGATTACAATTCTATCAGGGTGCATAAAATCTTCTATTGCTGCACCTTCGCGTAAAAATTCAGGGTTAGAAGCAATAGAGAAAGTGCTTCCATCAGGGGCATTTTCTGTAATAATACGTTTTACTAATGCTCCTGTGCCTGCTGGGACAGTACTTTTAGTTACAATAACTTTATAACCGTTAAGGTTTTGACCAATTTCTGCTGCTACAGTTGCTACTTGGGAAAGATCTGCATCTCCATCTTCACGAGAAGGTGTTCCTACAGCAATAAATACTACTAAAGCTTTTTTTATTGCTTCAGGGACGTTAGTTGTAAAGGTCAAACGTCCTTCTCTAACACCTTTACTAATAACAATATCTAAACCTGGTTCATAGATAGGCGGTTCACCAGCAATTAGTTTATTTATTTTAGTTTCATCTTTATCTACACAGGTGACATTAACTCCAAATTCAGCAAAACAAGCACCTGTTACTAGACCAACATACCCTGTACCAATGATTGCAATATTCATAAAACTTCCTCTAAATTGTGAATTGTAAAACTTAGATATTTATTTGATTACCAATAAATTACAATAACCCAGCCTTCTAAGGCTGGGTGTTACTAAATAACCTATTAGGTTATAAAAACTGAGAAACATTAGAGCTATAGTTTAATTACTTTATTTGATGGCTCTTTAACATGTCGTGTAGCATTGCGGGTGTCGATAACAAGAGGAGCATGGTCTACAATAAACTGATAATTAAAATCGCTGTGGTCTGTTATGATAACAACAGCATCAGAATAAGCTAGGACAGTACGATCTAGTTCGACACTTTCTATTGAAACACCTTCTTCAAGAGTTAAGGATTGAATATAAGGATCACTATAGGCAATGATAGAACCTTTTTGATGAAGTTTATTTAGTATTTCTAGAGCGGGGGATTCTCTTACATCATCAATATCACGTTTATAAGCAGCGCCTAGTACTAATATTTTAGAACCATTAAGAGGTTTGCGATGTTTGTTTAAAGCATCAGAAATGATTTCAATAACATGGTTTGGCATTCCAGAGTTTACTTCTTCAGCAAGACCAATAAATCTGGCTTCAAATCCATGCATACGGGCTTTCCAAGATAAATAAAGAGGGTCAAGCGGGATACAATGCCCACCGATACCTGGGCCAGGGTAAAAAGGCATAAAGCCAAAAGGCTTTGTTGCTGCGGCTTCTACGACTTCCCAAACATTTACTTCAAGAGCATGACATAATTTAGCAATTTCATTTACTAACCCAATATTAACACTACGAAAAGTATTTTCTAACAGCTTAGTTGTTTCAGCCACTCTAGCTGATGAGACTTTATGAACATTACTAATGATTTGATTATATGTTTTGGCTGCAACTTCGGTTGATAGTGGGGTAACACCACCTACAACTTTAGGGATATTACCTGTATGAAACTTAGGATTACCAGGGTCTACTCTTTCAGGAGAGAAAGCTAGGAAAAAGTCTTGGTCGATTTTTAGACCTGTTTCTTCAAATATAGGAAGTAAGACTTCATCGGTAGTTCCAGGATAAGTTGTACTTTCTAACATAACTAACTGTCCAGAATGCAAGTGTTTTTTTATTGCTTCTGCGGCGGATAGTATATAAGAAATATCAGGTTCTTTGGTCTTACTTAAGGGTGTAGGGACACAAATTATTACTATATCTGCTTCGGCTAATACATCAAAGTTAGTTGTGGTACTAAAGCGGAAACTTTCAACAAGTTGTGTTACTTTCTCAGTCTCTACATCTTTAATATAAGATATGCCTTTGGTAAGTTGGTCTACTTTCTCGGGATTAACGTCTATACCAATTACAGAAAAACCTACAAGCCCGAATTCAACAGCTAAGGGCAAGCCTACATAGCCTAGACCAATGATTGCTATGCGTGCTTGGTGAGTTTCTATTTTATTAATTAAGGCTGTTTGAGTATTTATTAGAGTACTAGAACTCATTTAAGTATGCTCCACTCCTAAAGTATTTAGCCACTAGTTTATGGCTAGTGGCTAGTGTATTTCTTATATTTAGGGTAAGCCTACCCTACGAACCCTATTATTCCCTGAATCAACAATAATAATAGTTTTATCATCTACCATTAACATAAAGCGAGGATCTCTAAATGCTACTTTGGCTGAACTACCATCTTCAAAGCCTCTAGTACCACCAACAATTGTTGTAACTACCCCATCAGGGCTTACACGGCGAACTCTATTACCATTAAAGTCAAGTACATAGATATTACCTAAAGAATCAAATGTTGATGAAATTGGGCCACTTAAAACAGCAAAGAATTTATTTCCATCTCCGAAAGTAGGGCTATTAATATCAGTTTGTCCTAGGGCAGTAGATTGAATACGGCGACGAAGCCCTACAACAACTTGCACGCTATTTGAGTTCATATCAACTTGACGAAGTGAGTTATTACCAAAATCACTAACGATTAAGGAATTGTTTCTCATTACTAAGCCAAGAGGACGATTAAATTGGACGCTTGTTCCGCTACCATCAGAAAGACCAGGAAACCCATTACCAATAACTGTAACAACCTTTTGGGGTTCACCATTAACCATAACAACTTTACGAATTACATTATTAAAGGAATCAGTTACTAAGACATTACGGTCTTGATCTAAGGCGATACCATAGGGGCCAGAGAATACTGCACGATCAGCTACGTCATCTAAAAAGCCCATTTGACCTACACGTTCTTTTTTACCGTCTTCATTAGTAGCCATTCGGCTTTTTCCTGCTAAGGTATCAACAACAAAACCGCCTTGTGGGGTTGGACGAAGACGACGGATACAATCATTACCAAAATCGCTGACATACATTGTTCCATCAAGGTCAATAACTATGCCTATAGGGTTACTAAAACGAACTGTTGGGTTTTTATCACTGATTTCAGAAGTATCAACAAAACCAGGAATACCATTAGGATCACCAGCAATGGTGGTTAATTGGTTAGTTGTTGGGTCAAATTTACGTATTGCGTTGTTGGCTTGATCTGCAATGAAAATCATTCCATTAGGGGCAAAGGCAAGTTGGCTAGGATTGGCTAACAAAGCATCTTTGCCTGAGCCATCAGAAAAGCCTGGGATGCTACCTAATAGGGTAGAGGTTGAGGCAGAAGGCTCTATTACTAGAGGTACGGAACTAGTTGTGCCGCCTTTGGTTGTAATGACTAGGTTTAATGTTTTTGGGGTAGAAATCATTTTAGAGTCTACAACTACTTTTAATGCGCGTTTGCTAATTTCTACAATTTGGGAAGTCTTAACCTTAGTCCCGCTTAGTGTAACTGTCTTAACATTGTCTAAATTAGCCCCTAAGACAATCACTTCAACATCTTTATTGCCAGCAACTATATTTGATGGGTCAATAGAATAGATTAAAGGGGTCTTGCCTATAGGAGTAACGTCAAAAAGTAAAACCTCTGAATCACCAACATTAGGATTTATAACTTGTACTTGTAATTGTCCTATCTTGGTAAAAAATGAAGCGTCTACAGTAGCATCAAGCTCAATAGTCTTTTTACCTTTTTTAGGAACAGAGGGAACTAACTGACCATTAACAAAGACTTTACTATCAGTTGTAAAGTTACTTCCTTTAACTTTGACGATTGTAGTTTTAGTATTGATGTCAACAGCGTTTGGCTCAAGCTCTGTAATATTAGGGCCTGGAGGAGTAATAATTATATTAAAAGTATTAGAAAGTGTACCATCACCATTTTCTATCTGAACAGGTACAGATCCAACCATTTCTACTTCAAGAGGGTCAACTGTGCCAACAGCAAAGGATAAATCACCTTTACGGCGAACATCGGTAGTTGTCTTAAATCCACCAACTCTAACAACGGCTGGCCCTTTAAAGTTTTCTCCTTGAACTTCTACGCCAAAAGTTGTTCCAATATCACCAGCAACAACAATCCTAGGCCGAATGGCTGTGATTGTTACATTACTAGCGGCAACAACAGAAAGAACTTCTGAGGATGTGGTTTCATTACCGGTTTTGACTGCTATAGCAATAGAAGTTGGTTGGGTAAGTAAGTCAGAATCTACTATACCAAGTAATGTGCCATTTTGAAATTGTGTGGTGATAGGTGCACCATTAACAAGTATAACAGAGGTTTTTTTATACTTCTTTTTTCCTACAACACGGACTCTAAGGTCAGAATCGCCAACAGCTACTTTTTTGGGAAATAAATTCTTAATTCCAGGAATTTGGGCGGCTGCATCGCTAGGTAGGATAAAAAATAAACTCAAGAAGAAAAATAAAAGACTAAACTTCAGTCCTCTCATACGTTTATAACCTTCCTTAATATTACAATCTTAAATCCTAAAGCCTTGAAACTTTTAGTTTAGCTTAGGAGAATGTTTAAGTAGAGAATATCCAGATATTAAAATAAGAAATCACTAGTTTAACAAACTTAGAAGCCTATCTTCAAGCCACTAGGTTTGCTCCTTGTGCAGTTATTTCCTGCTCGCTGTTTAACTCTTTAAATGAGATTTTTGTTAAGTTAATTAGTAGTAAAGCAAGAAAAAAAACTACTAGCTTAATGCCAATGAATAACAGACTTGAGGAGATGTTAGATAGAAACTGCTGGTTGCCAGGTGAGTAAGAAAAATAAACTACTGTAACTAAAAGAGCTATTGCTAAGGAAAAAATACCTGCAATTAAACGAGCAAAACTATTAATCTCTTTAGCTGATTCTGTAAGCACTAGTAAGCCTATGCTTTCTACTATAACTAACTTTGAGACTAAAAAAGAAATTATTATAGTTAAATTCCAATAAGAATAATCTGTTATTTGTGCACCTAATATTGGGTAGCGCCCTTCTTCAAAAAATGAGCTTAAAGAAAGATTCCCATAGGCATTATAATAAGTAATAAAACTAATTGCTAAGTAAATAACTATTAATGATATAGAATGGTTATAGATTTGGCTAGCAAACTTTTTGGTAAACCAAATTTGAAAAAAGATCACTGAAATTACTAGGAGTATTTGTAATGGCTCAAAAGTTGTAACAGATAAAGCTAAAATACAAATATATAGTAAGTAAGATCTATGTTCTTTTCTAAGAGGGAAAATAAAATAGCTTACAAGGCTAATTATTAGGAAAAGAAAAGAAAATTTACCCAATTCGTTGCGGATAGGATTACGAGTTAAAACCCTACCAAGAAAAGCTAAAACTAAAGCTAAATGAGGGAGCGTTAAAGAAATTAACTCGTTTCTTGTTAAAATAGTTAGGTTATTGCTTAAAATAAAATGATGATAAATATAATAAAAAAGTCCAGTTATTATTATAAAACTTATTACTATAAAAATATTAGATAAACCAAAAACTTTAACTATAGGTAAAGCAGAATAGATAGGGAATTGAACTAGAAGAAAGGTTAAGAGTAGGGGCCAAACAAACTTCTCTTCTTTAACTGCTAAATTAATCATAAATAAACATATGCTTAAAAAAAGTAGGATGTAAACGCTTTCTACTTTTGAAGTTATATGAAATAAATTTAAAGAAGCAGAAAATATACCAATAGCAATAGAAATAACTCTAAAAAAGCTGTTAAAAGACTTAAAAGAAATCGCAACAAATACCCCCACTAATATAATACTAGTAGTTTTTAGTAATTTGCTTTCTAAAAAGAAGGGTTGATTTAAGAGCCAAGTAAGACTAGAAAATATTAATATTGCAAGAGGAAGTAAAAATCTAAATAAGTAATATTTTTTATAGTTATAAACAAAAAATACTATAATAGCTAGAGTTATAGCTATATATAAACTACCTAGTGTATTAGGTAGGATAATAAAAAGCATCCCTATGGCTAAAGCAAGTAGGGTAAATAAATGTTTAGCTGCGAAAGTAAAGCTAAAAGAGTCTTTATTTAGAGCTAATTGATAGATTAAATATAGGCTTAATAAAATTAGCTCCAAGAAAACAATACTAAGAAAATTACCAGCTATTTCTAATGGATCGCTTGTTTGAAAAAGAAAAATGCTTGCTATTAGACCAAAGCCCAAGATGCTTGAGAAAATAGTAGTTAAGCCTAGCCAAGGTATATTTTCTATACTTGACGTAAAAATTAAGAGTAAAAATGTTAATAGGGAAAAAAGTAAATAGGCTTTAATAAAAGGCTTGATATTAAACTTAAGGCTTAGTTCTACTAAATCATTTATTTGCTTTAGTTGTGTTTTTGCAACATTTATTGTTTGAGAAAAATTTCCTTCTTGATAAAGATTCTGAGCTTGGCTAGTAGGAAGTTTAAGTTTAATTTTGGCTGCTGTTTCTAGCTGGTTTATATAATTAGTGCGTGCTTTAAGATTTGCTAGTAAGAGATCGGCTTTTTCTTTTTCAGATAGGTCAAATATTTTATCGATGGTGATTCCTTCAGATTGTGCAGGGATTGGTATTCCAAGTAGGAAAGCTAAAGTTGGTGCTAAGTCCATTTGCTCAACTAATAGGTTTTGTACCTTAGCAATTTTATGCTTGGCGAAAATAAAGGGGGGTTCGGTAACTATTGGAGGGGGATTATCTAATTTTCCATGCCAGCCTTCATCACTTTGACCATGATCAGAAAAAATAAATAGGGTTGTATTAGGTGGTAGTTTTTCTTCTAACTCGCCTATATAGCGATCAACTTCTAAGGCTTTTTTGCGGTATTTGCCGCTTAAAGGTGTATTATTATGACCTGTGCGATCTAGACTTTGATAGTGAATAATTAAGATATCAAAATCAGGTTCTGCTAAAAAGCTTAAAGCTCCCTGGTGAACGTCGCTATCATCGGTAGTTCCATGAGGAGTATCGGCATCTGCTTTAGCCAAGATAGCTTCACTAATTGTTGAACCATAACAGTTTATCCAAATGTCATCACCAGAAAGAACTATCTTACGACCTTTTTTATAAGCTTCTTGAAAAATAGAATCAACATTTTCATCTAGTCCATGTTTATTGGTAAGTCGAACTTTACCTTTATCAGTTTTAGTAACGGTTTTAACTCTTTGATAATTATAGAGAATATCTCTAGCTGAATAAGGGACTCCGCTGCCTAGAGCACGCATTGCAGCAATAGTTAAAGGAAAACTACTAGTCTTAGAAACGCCTGAAGCACCTTCTTGAGATAAGCGGTAGGTATTAGGCATTAGCTTAGGATCAAAGGCAAAATCTTTTCTCATTCCATCCATTAAAACTAAAACTAATTTGTCTGAGATTTTAGGTTGTTGGAGTTCGATGGATTTTGCTGCTGGTAAATAATATGGAGATAAAAAACCATAAGCTAATGCTAAGAATAGGCATAGCACAATTTGAATATAAATAGCTAAAATAAATTTTGAGTCTTTATTGAGAGACATTCTCTCTATTTCCTAGATAATTAAAATTTTAAGTAAAAGGTAAGCGGCCATTCTATAACTTTTCTTCTCAAGGGAAAAAGCCATGTTAGTGGTTTAGTTAAGAATGTAGTTAGTTAAACCTTTAAGTTGAGTTAAAGTTCTAAAATTTTTACTATTTTAGAGGAAATAGAAAGGGTTTTAATGTGTTATAGGATAATAGTTAAAGTTAAATATAATCTTACTTACATAAGTAGGGCGGCTATAGAAACTACTATAAGAAATGTCTCTTAAGTTTTTAGCAAAGATTTTTAGCAACCACGCGATTTACAAGCAAAATAAACTAGATTAGACCAAAGGTTTCTATCATCAGTGCTTTCTAGTCCAACACGCCATAAATTATCCCCACAAGGGTATTTCCAACGGGGTAGGGCTGCGGCTTCATGAGTACCTTTTTGATCTTGCCAATGAATTTTTACTAGACTATCAAAGGCAGTTTCAATAGGTAATTGTATAGCTGCTCCTCCACGACTAACATTAATAATAGTGGCAGGCGCAAGTATATTTTTTCCTGCAACATCTATTGTACTAACTTGCACAAGTATATTTACTCTAATGCGAGAGTGTAACCGCGCTTGTTTAGAAACTGATTTTGTCATAACCCTACTACTTTACTACTAAGTGTCTTCTCGTATTTTGCTTTTGATTATTTATTGGGGCTATTTTGCGGAAAACTAGAAAATACAATAGGGAATTTAACTATGTCAATCCAAAAAAGAGAAAAATTTATTAATTTTTTATTTTATTTTAGCGCTTAATAGAGGGATTTCGTGTAATGGTAAGTGAATAAAAAAGTTATTCTAACAAAGTAACCTATGATAAACTAAGCCAAATCTTAATTACTTCCAGTAAAATTTTGGTGTTCAAGAAATGAAATACTGTCCTATTTGTAAAGCTTGTTATGAAGATGTTGATGATCGTTGTGTAAGAGATAGGATTTTTTTAATAGAAGCCTTTCCTGGTCAACGTTTAGTAGATAAATATAGAATTGATGCTTTAATCGGCCAAGGCGGTATGGGGGCGGTTTATCGTGCTACACATTTAGAGCTAGATAGAGTAGTTGCTCTAAAAGTAGTTTTACCAGATTATGTTTCAAGCAATGAAACTCTAGAGCGTTTTCGCCGTGAAGCTAGGGCAGCAGCACGTCTTAATCATCCAAGTGTAATTACTATTTATGATTTTGGTGTTTTAGAAAATGGTCGCGCCTATCTAGCTATGGAACTTCTTAATGGACGTTCTTTAAGAGATGAGATAGAAAAATTAGGGATTATTTCACCTAAACGAAGCTTAGATATATTAAAACCTGTTTGTGAAGCTGTCCAGGCTGCTCATAATGCAGAGGTTATACATAGAGATCTAAAACCAGATAATATTATTTTAGAATCTTCAGAAATGGGGCAAGAGTTAATTAAAGTAGTAGATTTTGGAATTGCAAAATTAAAGGAAAAGTCTGGTAAAGCTCTTAGTTTAACTGGGCCTGGGCTTGTGATGGGAACTCCTCATTATATGTCACCAGAACAATGTAAGGGAGAGGAATTAGATACACGTTCTGATGTTTATAGCTTAGGTGTAATGCTTTATGAAATGCTTGCAGGCCAAGTTCCTTTTGATGCTCCAACACCCTCTGCCGTGATTATTCAACATGCAATTGATCCCCCAAGACGTATAAGCTTAATACGTCGTGATATAAAACCTGAAATAGAAGAAGTAATAATGAAGGCTTTAACTAAAAGCCGACATACTCGCCAACAAACTGTTATGCAATTATACTTGGAGCTTGAAAAGGCTGTTGCAGGGGCTAAACCACAAAATCTCTTTCCAAGCCCTGAACTTGCAAAAGTCCCATTACCCCCACTTCCTCCGCGACCAATCTCTAAAAGCATTACTCCTAGGGATATAAAAGCCCTACCTAATGAAGAGTCTTTAAGAGTTTCACGTAAGGCAGAGACTATTTTAGATAATCGTATTTTAGATAATCGTATTATTGAAGAGCCAAAGGAGAATATAGATTTAGGAGCACCTACAACAGAGTTTCTTTCAGAAGATAACCCACTTTCAATAACTATAGAACAAGTAACCCAGATCCCAATTATATTAGATGAAAATACCTCTCCTTTATTAGAAGACGAAAGAGCAGAGTTAAGTAGAATTAGTGATTTAGATTTAGAAGCAAGTGAACTACTAGTACACACTACAAATAGTTACAGCAATGAAATTAAATTACAGGAAATTGCTACGCTACAAGGGCATGAGCATGTTGTTAAAGCTGTTAGTTACACACCTGATGGTAAATATTTAATTTCTTGTAGTTCAGATGGAGCTATAAAGATTTGGGACTTAAAGAAAAAAAGGGTTAGAGGTGCTTTACATGGGCATGAGCTTGCAGTTAATGCTTTAGCCGTTTCACCAAATGGAAAAATGTTGGCCTCAACTAGCTCTGATGGTTCTGTAAAAATTTGGGATATAGCAAGTGAAAAGGAAATTGCTAGTTTTGATAAATATCAAGGGTCGCTTCGCTCAGTAGCTTTTTCTCCTAACAATAAACTACTAGTTTTAGCTAATGATGCAAATATAGAGCTTTGGGATATTTCTTCTAAAGAAAGACAGGCTGTTTTTGAAGGGCATATACGCCTAGTAGAAGACCTAGAATTTTCTCATGATGGTAACTTTGTGATTTCTGGTGGTGTAGATGAAACTATAAAGATTTGGGATATAAATAAAAAATCTTTAGTAGGAACGATTTCTTGTCCTAACCACTGCGTAAATACTCTAGCTAATTCTGTTGATGGGATAGTTGCTACAGGCGGCAAGGACTCAACTATAAGACTTTGGGATGTTACTAGTCGCTCAGAGCTAGCGCTTTTAGAAGGTCACGAAGCTTCTATAAGGACTATAGCTTTTTCTGCTAGAGGAGATTACCTTGTATCAGGTGATTGGGATGGGATAATAAAACTTTGGGATACTGCTACAGGTGTATCAGTTACTAGTGTTGAGGCTCATGAAAGTGCAATTTTAACAGTAGCTTTTTCTCCTGATGAAAAACAAATAGCTTCAGCAGGCTATGACCAAATTATTAAGCTTTGGAATGTAGAAGGTTTAGAGGAACTGTAAAATGGAAGTTTCAGATTTAGTTTTAGCAGGAGCTTTTTATAATCTTGCATTTGCAATTTTTCATTTATTTTTTTGGAAAATATTTAAGTGGAAAACACAATTAGCTAAGTTATCAGAAATTAATTCTGCAATTATGCAAGTATTAAATTTATGTCTAACTTTTATATTTTTCTTCTTTGCATTTTTATCTATATTTTATCAAAAAGCGTTAGTTTCAACAGATTTAGGCCAAGTGTTACTTATAACAATAGCTCTATTTTGGTTTTTTAGAGCTATTTATCAGATAGCCTTTTTTGGTTTAAAAAATGCTATCTCTATAGCCTTTTTTGTTATGTTTATTTTAGGCACAGTTTTATATAGTGTTCCTGTTTTTTATAGCTTTAATTTAATAGTTAGCAGGTAAACCTACTTATTTTTCTGTTTAATTTATATCTAAAATTATTATTAATTGGTTTTTTGGAGGCAAAGATGAAAAACTTAAAAGCAGTTGGGCTAGCTTTATTACTGGCTTCAACACTTTCTCTACCTATATCTACTACTATATCAAGAGCGGATAATACTATGAATTCTCCTAAAGAAATAGAAAGACAATTTCCTTGGATAAAAGAAGTAAGTTCTAAACTAGAAAAAGAACTAGTTGCTAAATATGGTGAGGCGCAAAGTACACGCTTAAATCGTGGTATAAGCCAAGTGGCAAGTTTTTGGCGTGATGAGGATGGAGATAAAGAGGTTTTTGAAGAGTTTGTTAAAGAAAATTTTGCTGGAGATAAAGAAACTCTAGACCAGTTATTTAAAAGATTTGAGAATAATTTAGAACAACTTGACGGACATATGCACGAAATTAATAGAGAGTTTCGTAATCAATCTGACTTAGATGTAGGCTCAATTATGCCTTTTGATGATATGTTTGCAGGTTATGACCCATCAGCACATGTTATAGATGATTTCTTTAAGAACAAATTAGCTTTTACTGTATTACTTAATTTTCCTTTAACTACTCTAGAACAACGGCTTAGAGATGGAGAGAAATGGTCAAGACGTGAATGGGCAGAAGCGCGACTTGCACAAAGGTTTTCTAAACGTATTCCTTCATCAGTAAATTTAGATATAGCTAAAGCTTCTTCTGAAAGTGAGCGTTATATTTCTGAATATAATATTTGGATGCATCACTTAGTTAATGACAATGGTGAAAGAATCTTTCCTGCTAAACTTCGTTTGCTTTCACATTGGAATTTGAGGGACGAAATCAAGGCTAATTATAGTGATAGTAGTGCAAATTCTTTAGCTAAACAGCGAACGATTCAAAGAGTAATGGAACATATTGTTAATCAAACAATTCCTGCTGTAGTAATTGATAATCCAGGGGCAGATTGGAATCCTTATAGTAACGAAGTTAAAGCTACTTCGTTAAAAGAAAATGATGGTAAAGCTAAAAAAGTAGCAGAATATAATAACTCACCAGAGCCTAATACACGTTATGCACAGCTTTTATCAACATTTCAAGCCGCTAGGAAAGTTGATCCTTATTCACCCACAGCCCCAACTTTAATTGCAAGACGTTTTGATGAAAACCGAGAGCTACCAGAAGCTAGAGTAAAGGCAATGTTAGAACAAGTGGTTTCTTCTCCGCTAGTTGCAGAAACAGCTAAGTTAATATCAAATAGACTTGGTAGACCGCTGGAGCCTTTTGATATTTGGTATAACGGTTTTAGACCACGTGGTGCTTATACTGAAACACAACTAGACGAAATTGTGTCTAAGCGCTATCCAAATGCAGAAGCTTATAAAAAAGATATGCCAAACCTACTTATGAAACTTGGTTTTACAAAAGAACGTGCTGAATATTTGGCTAATAATATTGTTGTAGATGCTGCTCGCGGTTCAGGTCATGCAATGGGTGCAGCAATGCGTTCAGAAAAAGCTCATTTACGAACTAGAATTGAAAAGACAGGAATGAATTATAAGGGATTTAATATTGCAGTTCATGAAATGGGACATAATGTTGAGCAGACTTTCTCACTTAATAATATTGATCATTATATGTTGCAAGGTGTTCCAAATACAGCGTTTACCGAAGCTTTAGCCTTTGTTTTTCAAGGCCATGATTTAGAGCTTTTAGGTTTAGCTAAACCTGATAGTCAAAGCCAAGCCTTAAAAACTCTAAATGATTTTTGGGCAACTTATGAAATTGCTGGGGTTGCTTTAGTTGATATGACTGTTTGGCATTGGATGTATGACAACCCAAATGCTACACCTGCACAGTTAAAAGATGCTACAGTTAAAATTGCTAAAGATGTTTGGAATAAGTATTATGCACCAGTCTTTAAGCAACAAGATGTTGTATTATTAGGTATTTATTCACATATGATTGATGGGTTTATGTATTTGCCTGATTATCCAATAGGGCATTTAATTGCTTTTCAAATAGAAGAACAGATGGAAAAAGCTGGCAATATTGGTTCTGAATTTGAAAGAATGGCTGTAGTTGGTACAGTTACCCCTGATATGTGGATGAAGAAGGGAACAGGCTTACCTGTTGGGCCAGAAGCCTTACTTCATGCTACTAAAAAGGCTTTAGCTGATATTAACTTATCTGCAACAAAGGCAGAAAAATAGATTAAGTAGACTCTAATAGAGGGCTTTTTTCTAAAAGCCCTCTATTGCTACAACCTAAGTAAATAATCTGATGTGATTTTATGTTTTTAAGCTTTAGTCTCAATTTTTGATTTAACTATAGCTGAGCCTAATGCTGAGAGTAGTAAAAATAAACTAAGGAAAGCAAACCAATCCCCCAAAATATTATAAAGAGTACGAGTTGCTGTTATAGGAACCTCGCCAACCAACAAAATTTCCTTTGCTTTAGAACTACTATCTTCCGCAATTATTCTTCCTCTATTATCACTAATTGTTAATAAGCCTTCTTGGGCTGAACGTACTTCGGCAAAGCCATTTTCTATTGCTCTAACTACAGCCATTCTTGAATGTAATTTTTCATCTTTTACAAAATCCCAAGCTGGTATAAACATTACACCTACTTTTGCTTTTCCATAATCTGATGATGGTGCAGAAAAATCCATATCTTTACATATTGCTATTCCAGCTAAACTTTTTTCCAAATCTAATAATAAAGTTTTTTTACTTGGTTGATAGTGGGATTCAAAGGCTGGTAAAAGATGTCTTTTATCATATTCTTTTATGTCTCCTGATGGTAAAAATACCGCAGCCATATTTCTTGGATTATCTTTTCCAGTATAATTAAATCCTGCTATGACTGTTACGTTATTTCTTTGTGCTGTTTGTGCAAAGATTTTATAAACTTCTTGTACATAATCTGGGGCAACACCAACAAATTTTTCTGGTAATAGAATTATTTTTGCTCCTTGGCTTGCTAATTTGTCTATGCGCTTAGCATAGTCTTCTACAACAGGGATTGCTTCATTTGCTTTATCAGTACGAAAATACTTTATAGTTTCATCTGTTACAGCTAGACCAACTTTAAGAGTGAGTGGTTCTTGTTTTTGTGATAAACGAAAAAGCCCCCAAGTGATTACTGATGTAAACAAAATAAAAGTAGTTAAAATGGCTAAAGCAGCTTGTTTGCGGTTTTCACGTAGTTGCCAAGCTATTGCAAAAGCAGAAGGAACTAGCGTCAAAACAAAGCTAATGCCCCAAAGTCCTGTTATAGAAGCAAGTTGCATTAATGGTAAAAAATCTGTTTGCGTATAAGCTAAATTACCATACGTCCCATGCACAGATAATAAAGAAACAAGATATTCAAAAGAAGCCCAAGCAGCAGGAAAAATAAAGATTGTTAACCAATGTCTAAATTTTAGGAAAACATATCTTGTAATTAAAATATTCAATGAAAATACTAAAGCAGGAAGAGCTAAAACAAGTATTACTATTGGGGTGGGCATTTGGTTAGCAAGGTAGGAAAAGAGGTTTAACCCCCCTATAAAATAAGAGATAAAAGCAATAATTGCAACTAATGAGGCTGGAGAATTAAAAGCCATTAATAAAACGGCAATAGGAGCAAACCATACTAATATACCAATACCTGTTAATCCCGTAGAAAAGAAATAAAGAGTACCACTTATTAAAATTGTTAAAATAGTTTTTAGCAAAAAAGTTTTAGATATTGTGTTTTCAAATTTGGTCATAAGATCTTTATATTGTTAAGTTTATTTATACCTAATAGCTATACTTAGCTACCAATAATTAATGAGATTTGTTTTAACGATGATATTTTATTTTTGTTCGTTAAATAAACTTTGGGAGAAAAATTTAATAACAGGGTTGACAATATCAATGAATTTGCTTATATTTCACTGCTAATAATAACTTTAAAGTAGGAAAAAATGATCACAGTAATAGACTCAATTATCCAAACTCAGTTATTTGAGCGCCGAACTAAACTTGAGCATGCTTTAGTTGATTTAGGAGATAATAAAGAACTAAAACGCCTCCTTCAAGAAGTAGATACAGCTTTAGAGCGAATTAAAAATGGTGATTTTGGGCTTTGTGAAGTTTGTAGAAGTGAAATAGAGCCAGATAGATTAATGGCTAACCCTCTTACTAAGTTTTGTTTAGGAGATTTAACGGTCTCACAACAGCAGGAACTTCAAAGAGATTTAGAGATGGCTTCTCTTATTCAAAAAAGCCTACTCCCTAAAGAAAACATTAATTTAACAGGATGGAATGTTTCTTATAAGTATCAACCTTTAGGTTTAGTAAGCGGTGATTATTGTGATCTAATAAATATTAATAATGGAAATAATGGAAATAGTGGAAATAATGGAGAGTTTTATTTTGTTTTAGGGGATGTATCAGGAAAAGGGGTTGCTGCTTCAATGCTAATGACTCAGTTACATGCTATGTTTCGTTCTTTTATCTCTTTAGATCTTCCATTAGTGCAAATTGTAGAAAGAGTTAGCAGTATATTTTGTGAAAGCACTATGCCAATGCATTTTGCTACACTGGTTTGTGGAAAAGTTTCTAAAGATAGTGAAGTAGAAATATGTAATGCTGGACACCTACCACCACTTTTAATTCAAGAAAATAAATTAATTGATATACAAGCTACAGGGCTGCCTGTTGGTATGTTTTGTAATGAAGTATTTTCATCTACAAAATTTAATTTGTTACCTAATGATACATTGCTTCTTTTTACTGATGGATTAACTGAAGCTGAGAACCGCTTTGGTGATGAGTATGGTAAAGATAGGCTCACTAATTTACTTTTTGAACATTGTTTAGATTCTTTAGATACGTTAATTAATTTTATTATTAAAGACCTTAACCATTTTCAATCGGGCAATAATCTTGCAGACGATCTTACTTTAATGGCACTTAGACGAATCTGTTAATTTGTAATTACACCCAAAAGAACCGTTAGTTTAGGTTTTAATTAGAGAATATAAGTTAAATATAAGGGTTTTTACTCTTCTCAATAAACATAGTTCTAATATAATTGCACTTAATTATTTGACTTATTAATCCCATTACTAATTTGGTCTCTTTGTTTTAAGGTTGTTTTATGCAATACAAGAATTTAGCAAAAATTAAAATTTATTCTTTATTATTAACTGGAATTTTTTGCTTAAACCTAATTTTTTCAACAACTATCCAAGCACAAAACATAGAACCAACCACTCTTAAATTATCAAGAATTATCCAAGAAGAACCTAGCAGACGTTTAGGATCAGAACCTACTTATCAACCAAGTGTGCGTTATATGCCAACATCTCTTAATGCTCCTTCTAGAAGGCTTGGTTCGCAGCAAGTAGGAGAGGCTTCTTTAGAAGTTATACGTCGTAGAACTGTAAAGGCTACACCTGGAGCAGAAGAATTAATAGCAAAAGCTGATAAATTTTTAGAAAATGAGCAAATAGACAAAGCAATAGAGATTTACCGTAATATAATATCTAGTAATCCTAAAGCCACTAATGCTCAGCTTGGTTTGGGGAATGCTTTACTTGAAAAGGGTGACTATGATGATGCCCTAAAAGAATTGACTAAAGTGGTGGAATCAACACCTAATTCTTCTGAAGGACAAGTAAATTTAGGGGTTGCTATTTATAGAGTTGGTAATATTGATAGATCAATAGAGCACTATGAAAAAATACTAGATAAGATCAAAGATAAAGAAGATTTAGCTTCAGCTAATTATAATCTGGCCGTAGCCTACTCACACAAAGGCGATTTTAAGAAAGCCCTTAATCATTACCAAATAGCAATAGGTATACGTAAAAACTACCCACAGGCTTATAACAATTTAGGTTTAATTTATGAAGTTCTTTCTACAGAAACAGTTGAGGAACTTGGCAAAAACATGAAGGCAGCCAAAGAAAGCTTTGTTACTGCAATAGAACAACGCAAAGGACAATACCCATTAGCCCATTATAATTTAGCTAGGGTTTATGCAAATGAGCACAATTACACAGAGGCAATATCAGGTTTTTCAACAGCTATTAAACAAAAACCAAATTTTGCTGAAGCATATTTAGATTTAGGTAATGCTTATATGCTAAGGTCAATTTTGGCTTTTCAAGATGAATTACCAAAAGCAGTAAGTGCTTTTAATAAAGCATTAGAAATACGTAATAATAATTATGCACTAGGTCATGAAAACCTTGCAATTGCCTTAAGTATGAGCGGAAGAGCAAAAGAAGCCTATGCACATTACCGTAAAGCTATAGATCAATATAAAGAGCCTAGTTTACAAACATTGCATAATGTAATATCTACTCTACAAGGAAAGAGAAGCTTTTTAATAGGCAATGAACTTAGTCGATCAGAAGATATTAGTAATTTACGAAGACAAAGAGATCCAAAAGCATTAGTAGCACAGCTTTTAGTAGTACTTGAAAAGTATGAAGAATTAGATGATGAATTAAAAAATAATCAAACTCTGCGCTATTGTGCAGGTCAGACTTATGTAAGTGCAGGTAAGTGGAATGAAGCAATAGATGAATTTGTTACAGCTTTAGAGCTTTCTTCAGGAAAAGACCAAGGTTCGATTGATGCTATAAAAGAAGTTTTATCACTAGTGAAATATTATTAGTTTGTTTACATTAGAAACGCAAAATAAAAAAGGGCTAGCTTATATACTAGCCCTAAGAATTATGAGAAGACCCTTATATAAAGGGAAATACAGTAAACCAAATAAATACAATAAATAGATCTAAAAAATTAATAAAAAACAAACTTAAAAGTATTTAGATAAAATAAAAATTTATTTGTAATATGACTAGTCAGCTAACTACTACATAATTAATACTAAATCCTATATATTTATTTGATAAGATGAAACTTAAGCAGTATTTATAAAATTATTCCTCCAGTTTTGAGTTTTATTCCTCCAGTTTTGAGTTAATTCTTCAGTATTTATGCTATAGGGCAGGTTCGGTTTTTTTGTTAATATTTTGGGCAAAATTAAGAAAATTTATATTATGTACAAACTATTATTATTAATTTTGATACTAACTTTTTATATCAAAGGGTTTGCTCAAAGAGAGGTGAGCGATTTAAGCTTTGAGCAAATTTCTTTAGAAGATGGGCTTTCACAAAGTTCAGTAAATTTTCTCTACCAAGACAGTAAGGGTTTTATGTGGTTTGCCACAAATGATGGGCTTAATCGCTATGATGGCTACAACTTTGTTGTTTTTAGGCATGAAAGCCAAAACCCTAATTCTTTATCTAGTAATATAATAAAAAGTGTTTTAGAAGACTCTACAGGAATGCTTTGGATATTTCCAGTACTTGAAAAAACTATAGATAAGTATGACCCCCGCACAGGCAAATTTACTCATTATAATATAATAGAAGATACTAATTATCTTAGTAATTCTATGGTAGAAGATAGAGAAAAAAATGTGTGGATTGCTACAGGTAAAAGGCTAGCTAAATATAGTATAGAAAAAGATAACTTTACTTTTTATAGTTGTGATAATGATAGTTCAAAGAGTCTTTGTATTGAATATATTACAACTATTTATCTTGATAGATTAGACACAGTTTGGTTTGCAGGAAAAAACAAAATAATTAAGTATGTTAAAGAAAAAGATAGCTTTATTTCTTATTTTGTAGATAAAAAGTTTAATAATTTAGACTTCTCAATAATGTATCAAGATAGCAAAGGTCGTCATTGGGTTGGTACAACAACAAAAGGTTTATTTTTATTTGATAGCAAAACAGAGAAATTTACTCGCCAATACGATATTAAAGGAGTTAGAGGAATTAACCCTCCAATTACAGGAATTGTTGAAGATGAGCAAGGTAACATTTGGATTAGTAGTCTTGAGGGAATAAATATTTTTGAACCTGAAAAAGAGAAATTTACTCTTCACCCTCATAACCCTCATAACCCAAATAGCGTTAGTCAAGATTTTATTTATGGAATGCACATTGATAGAACTGGAACAATCTGGATAGGTACATCTTTAGGAATTAGTCGGTATAGTCCAAATAGTCGTAGGTTTTTTACTTATCATATAGAGAAACCAACACCTAAAAATCGCTCTAGTAGCAATTATCTTCATCGTGTTCTTGAAGATAGTAGAGGTGAAATTTGGGTAATGGGTGCAGATGGTAAATTTAATAAACTTGACCCAATTACTAAAACAATTACTAGTAAATTAAATGAGACTGATGAAATACAAAAAGTGATGGATCGTCTTGCTATTTTTGATATACGTGAGTATGACGATGGACAAATATGGTTTACTACAAGAGATAATGGAATTCATCTTTATAATACTAATCTAAAGAAATTACTATCTTATGAATATAGAGATGGGCAAGGGCTTGTTAAATATGATGTTAATAGTAAGAATGGATTAAAGAAAAATAGCCATTATGATGAAGTTTATCTTACTTACAAAGATATTAAAGGAAATATTTGGGTATGTTTTGATAAAAACTTTTTTATTTATGATGCAAAAACAGAAAGCTTTTCTTCTGCTAAATTACCCCAAGAAGAAGAGCAACTGCTTACAGTTTATGTTCAACAATGGATACCTTGTAATAGCAGATTATATAAAATAACTAATGAAGAAGCGATTTTAATAAACTCAATGCTTAAAAATAGAAAGGAGTTTGATGAAAAGCAAATAAATACTGTATGTAAAGATAGTCAAGGAATATTTTGGATTGGTACTTATGGAAAGGGTTTATATCGATATGACCTAAAGACTCAAAATATACGAGTGTTAACAGAAAAAGAAGGTCTACCAAATAGCGTTGTATATGCGATTTTAAGAGATAAAGAGGGCTATTTATGGTTAAGTACAAATTTTGGGATAGCAAAGTTTGACCCTCGCAGTGAGACTTTTCGCAACTATACTTTAGCAGATGGTTTGCAAAGTAATGAATTTAATTCAGGCGCTTATTTTCAAGGCAAAAGTGGAGAAATGTTTTTTGCTGGTATTAATGGGCTTAATCGTTTTTATCCTGAACAAATAAAAGAAAATACTTATGTTCCACCTATCGTTATTAGCTCTTTTAAGGTCTATGATAAAGAAACTCCAGAATCAAGAAAAGCAGCTATTGAAAGCCTTTATAATGAAGAGAATGCTTTTATAGAATTATCTTATTTAGAAAATTTTATTTCTTTTGATTTTGTAGCTCTTAATTTTACCCACCCAGAAAAAAATCAATATTCTTATAAATTAGAAGGATTAGAAAATAAATGGAGCGAACCTAAAGAGCGGCGCTATACAGGCTATACTAGTTTGCCTGCTGGAGATTATATATTTAGAGTTAAGGGTTCAAATAACGATGGAATATGGAATGAAAAAGGAGCATCAATAAGAATTCGTGTGCTTTCACCACCTTGGAGGACATGGTGGGCTTATTTGCTTTATATTGCTGGGTTTGTTTCTATTAGTTTAGCTTTTTATCGTTCAAGAATTTATAAAATTCAAGAACAAGCTAAATTAGAAAAAGCCCATTATAGAGCCGAGGCAGCAGAAATTGCTAATCAAGCTAAAAGCGTATTTCTAGCAAATATGAGCCACGAATTAAGAACTCCTCTTAATGCGGTAATTGGTTTTTCACAGCTACTTGCAAGGGATATAAAACTTTCAAAAGAACAAAGAGAGAAAGTAAATCTTATTTCAAATTGTGCTGAAACCTTGCTTGGGTTAATAAATGACGTTCTTTCAATTGCAAAAATAGAAGCTAATAAAGTTACTCTAAACCAAGAAGCCTTTTCTTTGTCGCAGCTTATAGACCAATTAGACGAGATGTTTCGTTTTCAAGCTGAGGGGAAAGGTATAAAATTTACTAGCAAAATTACTTCAGCTTTACCAAAATTTGTTTTAGGTGATTATGGAAAAACACGTCAGATTTTAGTAAATCTTTTAGGTAATGCAGTTAAATTTACTAGTGAAGGCTCAATTATTTTTAATGTTAATTGGCGAGCAGGACAAGCCATTTTTGAAGTCCAAGACACAGGTTATGGTATAGGAAAAGATGAGCTAGATAAATTGTTTACTCCTTTAACCCAGACTGAAAGTGGGCGTAAACTTAAACAGGGAACAGGGTTGGGGCTGGCAATTTCTCAAAATTTTGCTCAACTTATGGGAGGTAATATTACTGTTAGTAGCCAGCTAGGTAAAGGAAGCTGTTTTACTTGTCAAATAGACTTACCTTTAAGTAGTCAAAAGGTTATTAGCATTAATGAAAGAAAGATCTTAAGGCTAGAAGAAGGCCAAGAAGAATATAGAATTTTAATAGTTGATGATAGATGGGAAAATAGAGCTTTTCTTTTGGAACTACTTAACTTAGTGGGCTTTTCAGTAAATGAAGCAAAAAATGGTAAAGAAGCCGTAGAAGTATGGGAAAACTGGTATCCAGATTTAATTTTTATGGATATGCGTATGCCCGTAATGGACGGGATTGAGGCTACGAGGCTAATTCGTGAAAAAGAAAATTTAGCTAAAGATTTAGAGCCAAAACATGTAACTATTATTGGACTCTCAGCTAGTGTTTATGAAAAAGAACGTAGCAATATTATCTCTGCTGGTTGTGATGCGTTTTTACCTAAACCCTTTTCTGAAACATTGCTTTTAGAAAAAATAGCTTCTTATCTTAAAGTAAAATATATCTATCAAGAAGGCTCAGAAGAAGCTATTAATACTTCTTATAGCGATGTTCGTTTAGAAGCGATTTCTCCAGAACAAATAGCAAAATTAGCTGAGAATTTAATAGAAGAGCTAAGCATTGCTATTGGTATGGGAGATATAACTAAGGCTAATAAAGTAGTTGATCTCATTATGAAAGAAAATCAGCTATTGGGCGAACAGCTAAGAAGTATGATAAAAGGCTACTTATTACCAGAATTACTAGAAGTACTTGACTTAGCACAACAAATTAATTCTAAATATACAGTAAATTAAATAATTCTGATAAACTTAAGATAAAAGTCTGAATGTTTATAACAGAGAATTTATGTAATTAGTTGATAAAGATGTGATATTTATGGAAAAAGAAGCCACAAAGAAGCAATTAGAAAATAATATTGCAAAAACAGTTGGAGGAGATATCTTAGTTGTTGATGATAATCCTGCTAGCTTAGAATTACTATTAAACTTGCTTAATGAAAAGCAATATAAGGTAAGGGTGACTACTAGAGGTTCTTTAGTTACAAGAGCAATACGCCTTTCAGCACCAGATTTAATTTTATTAGATATAAATATGCCTTTTCTAAATGGCTATCAAGTTTGTGAGGAACTTAAAGCAGATCCCGCTACTCGACATATTCCAATAATATTTATTAGTGCTTCAGATGAAGTTTTTGATAAGGTAAAAGCTTTTAATGTAGGTGGTATAGACTATATTACTAAGCCTTTTCAATTTGAAGAAGTTCTAGCACGTATTGAGTCACAACTTAAAATTGCTCATCTACAAAAAGAGCTTGAAAATAAAGCTACTCAGCTAGAAAAGAAAACCCAACTACTAGAAACAGTTAATAGAGATTTAGCAAAAAGTAATGAAGATTTAGCAAAAAGAAATATTGAACTAATACAGCTTTATAAAAAGGCTAATTTACTTTTTTCTGCTTTTTCAGAGACTTTAGGTGGGCATAACTTAGATGGAAAATATCAATTAATAGGGCAAATTGGCAAAGGTGGAAATGCAGTAGTCTATAGAGCTTTAGAACTAAAGGAAAATAGCTTAGTAGCTATAAAAATATTTCGCCCAAACTCCAACAATGTATCTCCTGAGGTAATACGTCGTTTAGAATTAGAAGGGCTTTCAGCTATTCGTCTTAACCATCCAAATGTTGCATCTGTTCTAGATTTTGGAGTTGCAGAAAACTGCTTACCTTATATAGTAATGGAATTACTTAAAGGGCATACTCTTAAAGATGAGATAGATAAACAGGTTATGCTGTCTCTACCACGTTCTATTGAAATTGTTTTACCTATTTGCCAAGTTTTAGACAAGATGCATAGTATAGGTATACTTCATAGAGATATAAAGCCAGAAAATATCTTTCTTCACCAAGAAGAAGAAAAAGAGATAGTTAAGGTCTTAGATTTTGGGATTGCTAAAATAACTAGTAATGAGCCAATGGCAGAGCTACAACAAACAACGCTTACAGGTAATCTAGTTGGTACTCCTGCTTATATCTCCCCAGAACGCCTATTAAGCTTACCTTATGATACTAAAACAGATATTTATAGTTTAGGTATAGTAATTTACACGATGTTAACTGGTAGATTGCCTTTTGAACCATTGGGAGAGGACTTTTTTTCTTGGGTTGATATACACTTAAATGCTATACCAGTATCTTTGAGGGTATTTAACCCCAATATTCCTCAACCTATTGATGATATTGTTTTACGTACTTTAAGCAAAAAACCAGAATTTAGACCAAGCGCTTTAGAGCTTGCAGAAGAATTAAATAAGTTTTTATAATTAATCGTTTAGCTATAGATGTGATAGCACTTAGAAATAACCTGTAAAATAACCCCTTTATTTTCTATTCTTTTGCCCTGCTAGAGACATCTTACTAGTTGCCCAACGTCCAATCAAACTATGCAATTATAATTTTTATGAGTATAAATGTTTTAGAAAAACTTTCTGTTTATGAGGAAGATATATTTCTTTTTGTAGAAAAACATTAGACCTCTTGCAAAAATAAATACTTACAATATAATACGGGAGAAATAATAATAATAAAGAAAAAGGTTGAGAAAAAGAGGAAAAAATGAGAAAGTAGGTTGAGGAGAAAAAATGACCTACAAAAATATAATAAATTT
>JACQZQ010000027.1 GCA_016213785.1 Acidobacteriota bacterium | reverse complement strand
TTGAATCTTCTTTTTCTTTGATTGAACGCATGTTGCCCAAAAGCATTCATGCTGTCACTTCTAAAGGCTTTGAGCTTAAGTGCGCTCTTTTTGTCTTAGCTCTTTCTTTTAACTTTTTTGCTTAGGTCGCAACTTGGACTAGAATATGGCAAATAAAGCAAAAATCCGCTTGCACAAGCAAGAATAATATATGATTATATTGCAAACTACCCTTTCAAAATCAAACTTTCGCACTTTAACTTAGTGGAGTTTAACAAATGCGTAACAAAATTAATTTGGTTGATATTGCTCGAAGAGATCTGCTTAAAATGGCTGCAATGACTGGAACTGTTGGAATAATTACGGCTTTAGGAGAATCCTTAAACCCCACCTTAGCTGCTGTTGCTAGTCTGCCACAAAAGAAAAAAGGTGCCCCAACACCTGCTAAAGAACCCGAAGCTAAACTTACTCCTGCACTTAATGATGTAGGTATTGCTAATATGGCAATTCAGCTAGAGCAAAGAGCCATTAATACTTATTTAGGGTTAAAGAAAGAAAAAATTCTTGTTAATAAAAATCTTCTAGATGTTACACAACAATTTTCTGATGACCATGTAGCTCACCGTGACGCTCTTGTAAAGGCTGTTAAAGCTTTAGGTGGTGAGCCTGCAAATTATAAAGGGCTTGGAACATTTCCAATACCTGCAACCATCTTAAAGAAAGAATCTGAAGCAGTACGCTATGGAATGGCATTAGAATTAATTGCATCAAAAGTTTATTTTGATGCTTTTAAGGATAAGCTTAAGACTCCTGAAGGGCGTAATTTAATCATTAATATTTTATCTGTAGAAACTCAGCATGTTGGAGTGCTTAGAACAGTCTTAAAGTTTGTAGTTGATAAGTCTAATAAATCTAACAAAATACTCCCCTACCCAACCCTAGAAGAAGAACCTATGCCAGAAATGCCTAAAGGTTTTTCTTGGGACTTTAATGCTTAGTTTTTGCTTTATCCTAGAGCAATACTCTAGGATAAAACAATAGATCTTAAAACCCTCACTACTTAATTAGTTCTACTATTTGTAGTTCAGGGTGATCTCTTAAAGTGCGTTGATAAAGATCACTAGTAAAAAACTGAATATCATAGCCTGTTTTTTCATCACCTACTGCATAATATTTTCCTAAGAGAGTTTGGCTAGGATAACCATCATCATTACGAAAATCTTCTTGTGCTAAGGCTAAATTTTTATATTGTCTAGAACCTGTTGCTGTAGGTTGTGGCATATATTCATTAAGTAGTTTTTTCATTTCCTCAACTTTTTCACTTAAACGTTGAAGTCCACTAGCAACATCTGTCATTTCAGCACTTCCATCATTTTGCATTGATTGATGAGTTTGTTGGATTATGTAATCAACCCAAGTTTTAGCATCTAGACCAAGTTCTAAAATTCTTAAATGCAAATCCACAATATTTTCCTCACAGCTTATAAATTTGGCAAATTTTATTATTTGCTTAAAGAGAATGCTAACAAATCTGCCGCAATAAAAACAAAAACCGCTTTGTATAGCTACACAAAACGGTTTTGGGAGGATAATGGATAAAAATCTTAGCTTAAGCTACTATAACACGGAACTTCTACGGGTATTTCTATAATTACGATAAAATTTCATTAATACTTCGGTTTCAAGTTGACTAAATTTTTGCAAAAGTTCTGCTAGTTCTGCTTTATTTGCTTGATCTTTAGACATTAAGTAGGCTGATAGGACTCTATGATATGTAGCAACTTCTTCGGCAAGTTCATTAAGTTGGATTGGGGTATTGAATTGATGAAGTTGATTTTCTAGTTGACGGGCTTTTTCCGCGTAACTAGCTAAATAATCTACACTTGTATCTAAAACTAACATAACACCTCCTCGTTTCCAATTGCAAAACAAGCGTTGAGGTGAGCAAGACAATTAAATTTTAATTAATTAAGAGCGCCCCAAAAATTGCCTTTTAATAGAAAGTACTAAAATTTTTACTTAGTTCTTCCGGCAACTTGTCTGCCCAAACCTCTAGCAACCAGTCTATTTTAACCTTAGCTCCAATTTTTTATGGATTAAGTCAAACTAATTTGCAATTTAATTAAGCATTTGGGGCAAAGTTGATAATAGTACAAAATTTTTTTAATGGCTAGGACTTTTTACTAGGAAAATAAAGTTAGTCCCTTAACACATTAAAAAAATGAAAGTCTTAAGATTTAAGATACATATTTCTCTTAAAAAAAGACTTTTATGCCTACTTGGAATTGGCGAGGAGCAAAAGCACCTCGAAATCGCTCCCTAGGCGCAATAAAACGACCCCCATCTTTTTTAGGTAACTGGAAATTACCATTCATATCAGGAGTAAAAGTTCTATCAATTTCACTGATATTTACTTTGTTAAAAAGATTAAAAACTTCTAATGTGGTTTGTAAGGAAAAGGTTTCTTTAAATTTTATTTTACGGGTTAATCTTAAATCTACTGTAGCAAAACCTGGTAAAATGCCTACATTTCTTCCTAATTGCAAAGGTCTATCTCCAGGAGGGTTATCACCGCTTAGGTTTAAGTCTGCTCCTGCTAATAAATTATAAGCCTTACCTGTTTCTAAAGTAATAATACTAGAGATCTGAAAATCTTTTAATAGTCTACTTTTAGAATAGCCGATATCTAAAACATTAGAAAAAACAAAGCGACTGCGAACATCTTGTAGAGCTAAACCTCTATCTAGTCCTGGTCTTAACTCATCTCCTCTTTCTGATAAAAGAACATTAAAGTCTGTAACATTATCTATAGCTTTTGAGTAAGTATAGTTTACAAGTAACTCTAATCTATTTCTTAGCTTTTGGTTTAAGTTAAGCGTTAGGGCGTGGTAGTAGCTATCGTAGGCAGATTCTACATTAAAAACAAGCCCTCTAGAAGGATCTACTCTTCCTTCAATAAAACTTTGTAAAGGGTTAATACCTACCTGCCTTACTATAGGGTTAATATCTCTAATAGTAAAAATTTTTAATCCTCTAATATAAACATAATCTGCTGATAAAAGAGTATTTTTTGAAGCCAAAAAGCTTAATCCCAAAGTAGCTTGATGGCTATAAGGATAGCGAAATTTCTTATCAACTTGACCAAAAATACTTAGCTGAGGAATAAAAATTACATCTTGAGGAAGATTATTAGAATTAGGAAAACGTTTATCTGCAAATTGCAAAGGTATAGCAGAATAAGGTAGTGGTAGGGTAAGGACTTTTAACCCTCTATCAAAGGCTTGAGCAAAGGCGCTAACCCCTCCAATCACTGTACCAAAAAATATTCCATAAGCTCCTTTTATTTGTAAAGCTGAAATATTTCTAGGGCTATAAGAAAAAGATATTCTAGGGCTAAAATTACCTTTATTATCAGGAACATCAGAGATTTTATTAATATCATAACGTAGCCCAGCCCTTAAAAGTAGGTTTGGTTTTAGTCTTATTTCATCCTGAATAAAGCCAGAAAAAAATTTAACATCTATATTTATTTCATTATTACCAAAACCTTGCATAAAAAGTGATGGCAAGGGTGAGTTAGCAAGAGGTAAATTTTGAGGTAATCCAGGGAATAAGTTATTAGGATTAGTTGCTAAAAATGAAAGAAAAGCTTTTTGCTCTGGAGTTCTTAGGCTTGGATCAAGAGCCTCTAAACTTGTAAAAGAAGGTAAACCCTCAATGCCTGTAAACTGACTAAAATTTATTGCATCAAAAGTATAAGCACCTCCTTCAAAAAGCCTTAAACTATTAGAAGGTAAGGTAGATACAGAAAGAAAATCTATACCAAATTTTAGACTATGTTTAGAATAATTAAGAGTAGTATTATTTATAAATTGAAAAATATTTTGTCTTAAGTCTTGAGGTAGAGTTACTCTTTGCCCTATACGAACAGCTCCTTCTGGAACTACTATTTGTACCTGTGGCTGTGTTCCTACAAATAAAACCTTGCGGTTGCGTCGAGTAAAAATAAAACGAGTTTCATTTGTTAAATTACTATCAAAATAGGTGTTATTAAAAGCTATAGAATTATCATTTGCCTTTAATTGTCCTCCACTTGTATCTCCTACTAAACCTCCAAATTGTTCTTGTGCTCCGTTATAAACATTTCCATTGTTATAGCGTAGTGAAAAAAGATCTTTATTAGATATTATTAAATCTGTTTTTAGTAAAAAACTTGTATTAGCTATAGCAAAAGGAATTGCTCCATTACGTTGAGAAAAACCCTGACGATTTAATGCAGCTAAAGTTTGGTCGCTAATTGTAACAATATTATTTTGCTTAGTAGAAAGTCGTTCAAAAGAGCTAAAAAAGAAGGCTTTTTCTTTTTTTATTTGACCACTTAAAGTAGCCCCAAATTGATATTGTTTAAACTCAGGATTAATAGTAGAAAAAGCATTTCTAGCGCTAAGTTCATTATTACGAAAACCTAAAAACACATTTCCATTTAACTCACTACCACCGCTTTTTGTAACAATATTAATAGTCCCTGCTAAAGCGCGTCCTATTTCAGCAGAAAAGTTATCGGTTATCACCTGAAATTCTTCTACAGCCTCTTGGCTAAAAGTTGAAAGTGTCCCGCCACTACTAAGCTCATTATTACTTAAGCCATCTATTGTTAGGTTATTAGACCTAGCACTTTGACCATTAATTGAAAGCCCTGAAGAATCAAGAATTCCTTGAGAAGGCACTGGATCTCTAGTAACACGTGGTGCAGTTAAAGAGAAATTCATAAAATTTCTTTGATTTATTGGCAAGCTATTGATTAAATTTCTATCAATATTTGTGCTACTTTCTGTTTTATTTTTATTAACCAAAGTAGAATCAATTATCTCAATAACATCATTTTGACCTGAAACCATCAGCATACTATCAATTACAGCCGTTGTACCTAGATTAAGGTTTAATTTTTCTGTGCTAGGTAAAAAACCATCTGCGATAATATTAATCTCATAGTTTCCTGGAGCTAATTGAGACAGAAAATAGAAACCTTTTTCATCTGTTTCTAGAGTTCTTGTTAAATTATTAGAAAGATTGCGGATAGTAACTGTTGCACTAACAATTACTTGGCCTACTGGATCTTTAATATTTCCAACTATTGCTCCTGTTGTAGCTGAACCATTTTGAGCTAAAACTTCATTAGCAAAAACAATAGACAAAACTATCCATAAAGAAATAAAAAAGAGTAATAAACTTTTATGTTTAGCCATATCTACCTGCTCTTATTATTAAGTGTATTCATTTAGTGAGAACAAAATCCTGAATTAGTAGAACTATTTGCAGCCAGTAAGCCTTCCATATGCTGTTTAGCTTTCCAAGCCCCTGTTTGGTTTGCAACCTCAATTCCTTGTCGCCAAATATCACAAGCCTCTTTTACCTGCCCTTGGCTCATTAAAGCAGATCCAAGCATTTGATAAGCAGCTGTATAACTAGGATTAATACGTATTACATTATTTAAAGCTTCAATGGCTAAAGCCCAATCAGCTAATTTAGTATATTCACTAGCTAGCCCATACCAAATCATTACATCATCTGGCTGAGATTTAAGTAGCTCACAAAAAACTTCAATTCTAGATTGTGTCATTTTTTCCTCAATACCAAAAATTAAGTACTAATCTCTAGTTAATTGGCGATATTTAATTCTATGTGGTTGTTCGGCGGCTGCACCTAGTCTAGCCTTGCGATCTGTTTCATAATCAGAGTAATTACCCTCAAACCAAACTACTTTGCTATCACCCTCAAAAGCTAAAATATGTGTTGCAATACGATCTAAAAACCATCGATCATGGCTAATTACTACTGCACAACCTGCAAAATTTTCTAATGCTTCCTCTAATGCTCTCATAGTATTTACATCTAAGTCATTTGTTGGTTCGTCTAAAAGTAGAACATTAGCAGACTCAATTAACATTTTAGCTAAATGGACTCTATTTCTTTCTCCACCTGAGAGAGTGCCGACTTTTTTCTGTTGGTCAGTGCCAGAAAAATTAAATCTAGCAACATAGGCACGAGAGTTTACCAAACGATTACCTAAGTTAATTGAATCCATTTCTCCAGAAATTTCTTCCCAAATACTTTTTTCTGCATTTAAGGAATCTCGACTTTGATCTACATAGCCTAGCTTTACAGTCTCACCAATTCGAATCGTGCCTTTATCAGGAGTTTCTTGGTTTGTAATCATACGAAACAAAGTAGTTTTACCAGCTCCATTTCCTCCAATAACTCCAACAATTCCACCAGGAGGTAAGGCAAAAGATAGGTTATCAATTAACAGTTTTTCTCCATAACCTTTACTAATATTTTCAGCTTCAATAACAACTTTACCTAATCTTGGGCCGGGGGGAATATAGATTTCTAGCTCTTGAGCGTGTTTTTCTGTCTCTTGGCTTAATAGATTTTCATAGGCTTTAATACGTGCTTTACTCTTAGCTTGACGTGCTTTGGGAGCCATTCTGATCCATTCAAGTTCGCGTTCTAAAGTCTTTTGACGTTGGGATTCAGTCTTTTCTTCTTGTTTTAAGCGATTTTGTTTTTGCTCAAGCCAAGAGGAATAATTGCCTTTCCAAGGAATACCTTGGCCTCTATCTAGTTCAAGAATCCACCCTGCAACATTATCTAGAAAATACCGATCGTGAGTTACAGCAATTACTGTCCCTGCATATTTTTGTAAATGTTGTTCTAGCCAAGCGACTGATTCAGCATCAAGATGGTTTGTAGGTTCATCTAAAAGTAGTATATCAGGCTTTTGTAGTAGCAAGCGACAAAGCGCTACACGGCGACACTCACCACCTGAAAGCACTTTTACAAGTGTATCCCCTGAAGGACAACGTAAAGCATCCATAGCCATTTCTAAACGACTATCTAGTTCCCAAGCATCTAGTGCTTCAAGACGTTCTTGGACTTTACCCTGACGTTCTAAAAGCTTGTCCATTTCATCATCAGTCATTGATTCGCCAAATTTTTCATTAATTTCATCATATTCTTTTAGTAGGTCTACTGTTTCCTTAACAGCTTCTTCAACAATTTCTCTAACTGTTTTACTATCATCAAGTTTAGGTTCTTGTTCTAGAAAGCCTACAGTGTAGCCTGCTGAAAGTACAACTTCACCAAGAAAATTAGTATCAACACCCGCCATAATTCTTAGCAAAGAGCTTTTTCCTGAACCATTTAAGCCTATTACACCTATTTTTGCCCCATAAAAATATGATAAATAGATATCCTTAAGCACAGCTTTTTTATCATAATACTTACTTAATCCGACCATTGAATAAATTACTTTATTTGGTACAGTGCTCATAACTAAGAATATTACCTCCAAGAAAATAAATTTAGAGAAATTTAGAAAATTTAGAAAATCAAAAACATAATGTTATGTAAAGCTAGAATTAATAGACAATATATTGCTGAGCTAAACGTGCGCCTAGAGCCAGGGTTGATTCAACTTCGCCTAGCATAATTACAGTAGCTATTTCTGGAACATCTTGAGCATTAAGTATTTCTCTAGCCATCGCTTCAGCTAACCACCAAATATTACCTGGTTCTTGCTTATTTTTCCAAGCATCGTCATAAATAGCAAATAAGTCTTTTAAGTATTGTTTTAATTCTTCTTTATTGCATTGTCCAGAAGAAACCTCTTCAATATGCTTAAGAAATTCTTCTATTAAAGCTTGTCTACAGCGTTCCCGAACCTCTACACGAAAGATGCTTTTTTGCCCAACATGAATTGTTAACCATAAGCCTGATGCAAGTAGCCCTAAGGTTGAGTCAGCAATATTTTGTTTATATTCAGCTAAACTTGCCGGTTTTTGGAGTTCTTCTTGAGCTTTAGCCGCTGCACCAAGGGCAAGTTGATAAAGTGCTTTGCTATAATCTGCAACACTTATATTATTTTTATTAGTTTTTTTAGATAGCATATGGCCTCTACTTTTCTTAAATCTACATTTTATAAATAAATTTTAAGGATAAATTTCTAATAGGGAAGACTATTATAAATGACTATGGCAAATAAGCAAATCTTGGAGCAGGTTGGAGCAATAGGTGATATTCATGGCGAGTCTCAAAACTTAAAACTCGCTTTAGACTTTCTTACTCAAGCTAAGCTAGATTACATAATGTCTGTTGGAGATATTGTTGATGGCAAAACACTTGAGGAAGTAGAAGAATGTTTGGAGCTTTTACAAAATTATAGAGTCTTAACCATTGCAGGCAATCATGAAAGATGGATCTTAAAAGGTCAAAATCTTGGGCTACCTAATGCTACAAATCAAAATGACTTAAGTAAAAAATCTAGGCTGTTTATTAACCAACTACCTAAAATTAGAGAATTTGATACGGTTGCAGGTAAACTCTTGCTCTGTCATGGATTAGGTGAAAATGATATGGTAGGAGTTTGGCCCAGAGATTATGGTGTAGCACTAGATTCTAATCTAGCATTACTACGTTTAATAATGGAAAGACGCTATAAATTTATAATTAATGGACATACACATTATAGAATGGTTAGGCGATTTGACCCACTTACAATTATTAATGCTGGAACCCTTATAAACACACAATTTCCCTGTTTTCTAATTGCAAACTTTCAAGAAAAGTTTATTCAGTTCTATGACATTAAAGATAATCAGGTAATGGCTACAGATAAATTTCCATTACCTACAGAAGAAAATTTATAAGTAATCACTTAAGAAATGTAACTTATTTCTAGTTTATATTGCAGATTTTTTTGTTAGTTCTAATAAAAGTAGAAAAGACATAATAGAAATTAAAAGACATAAAGGAGAAAATACCCAAGTATCCCAATAAGCAAACTTTGTATCAGTAATTTTTTTAAAAAATCCTACTAGGCGAAATTCTCCTATGCTTCTAAGAAAAAACACTAGTGAAATAGTAGCTGTTCCAAAATAGAAAAGTTTTTTAGAGATAAATGAACCTAAAAAACCAACTTGCCCTAAAATCACCAACATAGCCATAAATAAAGCTAGAGCAACTAGTATAGTAAGAAAAGGAGATGGGGTAAAAACCTGTTTTCCATTAACACTTGGAATAAAAGTCTCAGAAACTTGCATTCCTCCTAAAGCCCAATAAGTATGCATAAGTCCAAGTATTGCAAATATAGTAGCTAGTAAAACCCCTAGAATTTCTTTCATTAAATTTTTCCTAAAATTTAAGTTTAGTCTTTCTTTCCATCACCTGAAACAGCAAGTCTTTCCATAGCATGAGGGGAACTTTCACGAGCACCTGCTGGAGTGATGGTCATAAACTGAGCTTTACGCTGTAAATCTTTAATTGTTGCAGCACCACAATAAGTCATTCCTGAACGGATTCCGCCCATTAAATCACGAATTACATCTACAGCAGAACCTCGTATAGGAACTTCTATAGCAATACCTTCAGCAGTTTTCCATTCACCCATAGAACCCATAAAATCTTCTTGGGCTTCTCGTGAAGCCATGCCACGAAAGATTTTCACTCTCGTCTCTTTACCACTATTCATAAGGGTTTTGACCTCTCCAGGAGTTTCTTCTGTACCTGCAAGCATTCCACCTAACATTACAAAATCTGCACCTGCGGCTAGTGCTTTTACTGCATCGCCAGGAGTACGAATTCCACCATCAGCAATTAACGAACGATCAACTTGACGACACATCATAATAGCCGAGAGTTGAGGCACTCCAAATCCTGTTTTAATACGAGTAGTACAAACAGACCCACCACCAATACCAACTTTAATAACATCTGCCCCAGCAGCAGCTAAATAGTCAGCACCCGCATAAGTTGCTACATTTCCAGCAATTATAACAATGTTGCCTTTATATTTTCTACGTAAGTTTTTGATGGTTTGATTTACTAACTTAGCATGACCATGAGCTACATCTACGCAAATAATTTCGGCCCCAACAGCAATAAGAGCCTCAGCACGTTCTAAGGCAGCCTCCCCAACTCCAATTGATACCCCTACCATAGATTTATTTTCTACTTGGCGGAACTCTTCAATATTTTGCTCTATTGTCATAAATCTATGTAAAATACCTAGTCCCCCTAAAGAAGCCATACAATTAGCCATTGCTAGCCCTGTAATAGTATCCATATTAGAGCTAATAACAGGTATCTCTAGCTTTTTATTTGCCATATCTACAGCAGTAGTAACATCTTGGCGTGAACGAATACCGTTATAATTAGGAATCAGTAAAACATCATCAAAAGTCAATCCCTGAATAAAATGCATCTGTGTTATTCCTTAATATTTTTTTCAGTTAATTAATTGTTTTTTGCAAAGCGATTTTACTCTTGAGAAAAAGTTTTTGTTATCCAATTTTCCCGAAACAAATCTCTAGTTTTTATCCTAACTTTTACTCTAACTTAGGTTGCAATATAAAAAATAATTTATATACTTACTGGTATATGCCAAAAATTAAAGGTCAAGACCCAAAAGAAACTAAAGCACATATTCTTGCTATAGCTCGTCAGCAGTTTATGAGAAAAGGTTATGCAGCATCATCAATTAATGACATAGTTGGTGCAACTACAGTAACTAAACCTACAGTCTATTATCATTTTAAGAATAAAGAGGGTTTATTTGCAGCTTTAGTTGAAGATGCGTATGAACGCTGTTATCAAGAACGCTTCTGTGCAGTAGAGCCTAAAGCCTCAATAGAAGAGCAAATATATCAAGTAATTGCGGCTGATTTCTCTTTTTGCTTAGAAGAACCAGATCTTGTACGCTTTGTAATAGCTTTAACTTTTGCTCTACCAGAAGATAAACCATTAGACTTAAAGGCTTTACATACAAGAGATTATGAATTTTTCCGCTCAATTATTGAAAGAGGAATTGCTTCTAAAGAATTAAAACAAATTGATGCAGGCGAAGTGGCACTTGCACTTCAAGGAACCATTATAATCAACATCATGTCTTACTTGAAAATGCACAAAACCCCTGAATTTCTTTCTCTTGATAGAGCAAAAGCACTAACAGAGATTTTACTAACCGGTATTAAAGCTTCAGCTAAAAAGAAAGTAGGCTAGCCATGAAAAAAAGTTTGTTAGAAGAAAATGCCATAAAAAATACTGCAATCCCTGTAATAATCACTAATTCATGTTTACTAGGTTTAATGGTTCTTATACTAAAAAATCAATTTCTTGGTTACTTCGCTTTTCTGATAGGTGCAGCTATTATAACACTTATGGAACTTATAATAGCCTTAATAACTAGATATATTAAATCTACAAATAACAAAGATATAGCTAAAGGTATATTACTAGGTGCACTTTCTAATATAATAATGGTTATTTCCCTATCTGCAATTCCTGGATTTATAAAAATGATGTCTGGGCCATTTCGCCTTTTTTAAGCTATTTTTAAGCTATAACTTTTTTTGCAACCTAAAGTATTTTTTTTGAATCTTTTATTTACCTACTAGTAGGCAAATATTAATAACACCCTTCTCACCTTAAAATTTAGGAGTTTTCTTAGGTAGACTTTTATGTTTATCTTTTGTAAGTTAGGAGTTTTATATGAATTACTGGAAAGAATTTTTTCCGTTCTATTTTTATAGTATTATTGCTGCTAGCCTAGCAATAAAAGCAAGCCTATATAAAAATTACTCACTCTTTCAAATAGCTTTGTTAGCTATAGTTGGGATAGTTAGCTGGATGTTTTTAGAATATGGATTGCATAGATTTTTCTTTCATTATAAAGCAAAAACCCCTACTACTAAACAATTAGTTTATAGAATGCATTTAGCTCATCATGAAAACCCTAAAGCATTAGATTCACTATTTTCTAGTCTTTATACTAGTGCACCTATTGCTTTGCTTTATTGCTTATTAACTTGGGCAATAACTGGCAGTTGGCAAATAATGAGCTATCTTTTTCTAGGCTTAATTATTGGTTATTTTTGCTACGAGTTACTACACTATCAAGCACATCACCACACACCAAAAATTGCTATCCTAAAGTACTTAAAGAAGTATCATATGCTACATCATCATCAATCATCAAATTTACGTTTTGGTGTAACTTCACCCTTTATTGATTGGCTCTTTGGAACTTATAAAGCAGTAAGCAGTAAGTTGCTAAACTACAACTAGAATACTTCCTTAGTTAAATACATAACGCTACTAAAATACCTATATTTTTCATTAACTTTTCATTAATTTTTTATTATTAGAATAGATAAGTAATGATATTCTATGATATAGTTTTTTTATAACTCACTTCTTTTTAGATTATTTAGCGCTACAACTATCAACAATATACCTATAATAATAAACTCATGCTAAAAAATTTTCGCCTATCTAGATTACTAGAGGAACTACTCTTATAATAATGACACTTTTTTTAATTTTTCTGTAATAAGGAGTTAAGTATGCACGATATAAATAGACTTACTATTAGCGATATTATCAGTTGTCGTAACGGCTTAAGAGATATAAATAAAAATGCTAGCAGTATGGAAGATGTAGCAGATAAAATGGTAAGGTATTTTTATAGCCAATTTATTGATAGCCAAACAAATAAAAAAGCTTGTGCTTTAGTTCGTATTTACAAAACCATTCCATATACTGATCTAGATATAGACTTACGCACATTTGCTGATTCGCTATTAACTAATTTCCCTAAAGAGTCTAGTACTCGTTGTCTAACGCTACTAGCAACTGCGGGTGAACAAACTAATTGGAATTCAAGAAAACTTTCTCTTGGGCATAAAACCATTCCTTTGCCTAGTGAACTTGTTATCAGTAGACTACCTATGATCTCTCAACTAATCAAACAACTTGGAATAGAAATTAATTCTATAATAAAATCAGACTCATCACTTATAGTAGACACTAGCGAAAAGCTATACAATGTTTTTTACATAGCTGATGCTCTAGGAAGCCCTTATATACCGGCTCAAAAAGAATTTGTAACCCCTTATAAAATTAAATCTGTAGTAGGTTTTGGTAGTCTATTACCCGGGGGAGATCTTCTAGTTACTATTTTATTCTTACGCACTAATATTAGTCAAGAAACGGCTGAGTTATTTAAGACTCTAGCGTTAGGAACTAAATCAGCAGTTTTACCTTTTGTAAATGGAAAAATATTCAATACCTAAAAAATTGTATAACAAATTAATGGTATTACTGCTAGTTTTTGCAAAATAAAATATTTGCAAAAAGATCCTATAAACACTGCCATTTATGCTAGTGTTTTTATTTATATTACTTAAAAACGTAAAACTAATTTTTCTAACATAGGGTGATGTCATCTTAAGCTTTGTGTAAAATAGGTGAACTTTAATATTTATAAAAATATTGATAGGTGACATCAATCTATGAGCAATAAGAAATTTCGTAAAAAACCTAGTCCGTTTGACTTAAAAAACAAATTAAAACCAAAACCCCTTCCTAATTATGAAATTAGCCATGAACCTGTTGAAGATGAAAGCCTTAAAACCCTCCCTCAAAACGATAGAGAGCGTGTTAATCAGCTTTATGCTTTAATTCAAAAAAATCCTCAACAAGTTGTAGAAGAATTATCAGCCTTAAAAGAAAAATACCCTGCCGTACCTGTATTAGGTAATTATTTATATGTCGCCTATACACTTCTTGGAGATGAAGAAAAATCTGATGCAATGATGTTAGAAAATTATCAAAGACATCCTGACTATTTATTTGCTAAATTAACTTATGGACAGTATTTACTTAAGCAAGATAAAGTAGTAGAATTTGAGCAAGTGTTTGAAAATAAGTTTGATCTATTTTCTCTTTATCCAAAAAGAAAGAAATATCATATTGCAGAAGTAATTAGTTTTTGGGGTGTAATTGGGCTTTATTATTGTGCTGTAAATAAATGGGATGATGTTGCACAAACTTGCCAAGTATTAGATAGTCTTGCACCCCATCATCAAGTAACAAAAATCTTAAAAACTCGGCTTGACCAAGCAAGGCAAATAGTTGACCTTTCTCAAACTATAAATATTGCTCACACATTAGCAGGAACAAATGAATCTGTTTCTGAATAAGCATCTATACTTAATATGCGTATCCTTCACACTTCTGATTGGCATTTAGGGGCAGCACTTCGTGGTCAACATGACAGGGCAAAAGAGCTTTTTACTCAAGTTGAACGAATTTGTGAGCTAGCACAAGAGCATAAAGTAGATTTATTAGTTGTAGCTGGTGATGTTTTTGTACGTAGAAATATGCTTGAATCTACTAAAACTCTAGCTAAAATCCTCTCACCTTATATTAAACGTGGCTTAAAAGTGCTGATCTTTCCAGGTAATCACGATGATAAAGAACATTTTTATATGATGCGAGCGCTTTTAAGCGTAGAAGAAAAGCAACGCGATCAAATTTATATTATTGATAAAAGCGAAGTTATCACGATTAATAATATACAATTTGTTATTGTTCCTTATCCAAACATCCCAGAACTACTTGAACCTTATAAAATAGAGGCTAGCGGAGCAAAAAACCGTAATGCTGTTTTAAGTAAAGCTTATGCTGAACTAGTAGACACTTTACTTGCAAGTTTAGACCCTAATTTACCTGCAACCCTTTTTGCTCACTTAAGTATTTCTGGGGTAATTAGTCATAGTGAAAAAGAAGTAAATTATGATGAAGGTATTTTAATGGAAAGAAATTCTCTCCCTTTTGCCCCTAATTTAACCTATATCGGCCTAGGGCATATTCATCAGTGTCAAAAAATCCCTCATAAAATCCCTTGCTACTATAGCGGAAGTATGGAAAGAATGGATATGGGCGAGCGAGATGATGATAAATTTGTATTACTAGTCGAAATCCCATCTACCAGAATAGCTAATATTACTAAACTTCCTTTGCCTGTAACTCCTTTCTATGATATTTCCATAAATGCTTTAGAATTAGATAGCTTACTAGCACTTTATCCAGACTTAAGAGAATCTTTTTTTCGCCTAAATATCGATTGTGAGATAGATGACGAACCTATTGCGGTTCAAAGAAGAGTAAAAGAGTTAGTAGATAAGTTTTCCTTACGTTGTTTAGATGTAATTTGTATTAGCAATCAGCCCATTTTAAGCACAAGAGAGGTAACTAAAACCCCTCAAGACTATGCTAAAACCGTCTTAGACTATCTTTATGAAAAACATTTTGAAGATCCTGACCTTTTAGCATTAGAAGATAGAGCAAAATTACTTATGCAGGAGGTAAACAATGCTCTTGCAAAGAATTGAACTTAAAGGGTTCTTAAGCCATTATGGGCAAAAAAAAGGCTCAGACATTATTCCCATAGAAATTGACTTTAGAAAATCTCCTCTTTGGCTAATTTATGGGCCAAATGGAGCAGGAAAAAGCGCTATTTTTGATGCTATTACCTTTGCACTCTTTAAGGAACATCGAGGAGGGAAAACCAATTTTGAGCGACTAATTAATGATAAAGCTGAAAAGGCCGAAATAAACTTAGAAATTGAACTTGCAGGAAAACAATACTTAATCCAACGCACAATTAGCAGGCAGTCTCGTACAAAAGTTTGGGGAATGGTTCGTCAATGGGATGGTCAAGAGTGGAAAGCTGAGCCAGAAACTACAAATGCCATAGAAGATTGGGTAACAAAAAATCTTCGTATGAGTTATCAAACTTTTATTTCTGCTGTAGTGTTACGTCAAGGTGAGTCAGATGCATTCTTAAAATCTAAACCAACTGAGCGTAAAGATTGTTTGATAGAATTATTAGATCTAGAGTTTTATCGCCGACTAGGAGAATCAGCCAATACACAAAAAAATATTTGGAGCAAAAACCAAGATAATCATCAAAAAACTTTAGATAAAATCCCAGAAGTAACAGAAATAGAAATAAAAACTCAAAATGAGTTAATTATTCAATTAGAAGATAAAGTTTTTAAGGCTAGAGAACTTGTAGATCAAAAAAAATTTGCTCTAACTGAAAGTAAACGCGCATTTGATTTAGAAACTCAAATTGCTGAGAAAAAAGCCCAACATCAACTTGATAGCCAAATAATTTTAGATGCTGTAAACATTCAAAATGAGACTGAACACTACCATCAGTTAAAAATATTTTTGTTACAACTAGAAAACCTTTGGCAAACTCGCCACCAACTTAACATAGAAGAAAAAGAATATTCTTCCATTAACCTAGATTTAGAAACTATCAAAAATCAATTCTCTAATATAACTGAAAAACTAAATAGTGCTAAAGTTTTACTAAATAATAGCCAAGAAAAACTTTCAAATACTGAAATAGAATTAAACAAGAATATTTTATATGAGCAACATATCACAAATAAGTTAAAAGATTTACAACAAATTATTAAACTTGAAAAAATTCTTCACTTAGAAGAAGAAAAGCTTGTTCCCTATCAAACTATTCTTAGCCGTGAAATTGAAATTACAGAAAAATTTGATCTCTATAATAAGTTAAAACAATTATTACCAATATTAGAACAAATAAAACAACTAGAACTTATTATTAATAATAGTAAAGAAATAATAATAAACGCAGAAAATCAATTGTTAAACTTACAAAATGAAAAAATTCAATTACTTTCTGATTATGAAATATTACAAACACAATGTAAAAACTTTATAGAAGAAATAAGTAAATACCAAATAAACCTACAAGACTATATTATTAAAGTAAATGTTACAAACAGCAAAATCATAGATGACAACTTTTTAGAGCATAATACAGATTGTCCAATTTGTGGCAATTCTTTAATAATTTCTGATATTCAAGAACGTTTAGCTCATAAAACTCAATATTGGCAGCAAGAACTGAATTTTTTATTAGATCAACAGAAAAATTTAGAAGATAAAATAAAATTTCTAATAAGTGAGAAAAATACGACTGAAACACAAATAAATATTTTATTAGACAATAAAATACACCTTGAAAATTCAATAGTTGAAACTACAACCATTAACAATACTTATCATAATATTTTAGCTGAACAAGAAAAGCTATTAACACAATTAAAACTACAGCTTAATGGGGTTGATATTAATACTTCTTCTAAACAATTAAAAAATTTAGAACCAATATTGATAGAATGGCAAGAATTAAACGAAGCAAAACGAATTACTGCTAATATTTTCACAACAATATTAGCATTTGAAGCTCAACTTGCTTTATTACCTATTTTATCATCTCAAATGCGTCAAGAATTCTTAAGAGAAGAACAAGAGATTAAAAATAATATTATATTATTAAATAATAATAAATTAACTATAGAAAAAAATAACTTACAATTAAAATCAAATATCCTAGAATATGAAAATCAATATAATAATTTACAAAATCAATTAACAATTATAGAGTATAAGTTATCTGAAATTGAACGCCGTAAGCAGCAACTAAATAATGATATAAATAAACAAGAAAAAAATTTACCTAATAACTTTCTTTCTCATAAAGCAATTTTAGATGAAAATATATTTATAGAATTAAAGAATGAAGTTATTTTATTATCTGAAATCGAACATAAATTTAAAGAATTAACTATTGCACAAACACGTATTCACCAATCAGTAGGTGCAATCAAATTATTAGAAGAACAATTAGATAAAATCCCTCTTGAATATCGCTGCTTAGTGTCAGAAGTAGAAAAGGAATATTATAAAGCTAGTGATTATGAATTAAATATTCAAAATGAACTAGATCAAGCTAAACGTAAACTTATTGAACTAGAGAATCAAAGAAAAAATTACTTAGATTTAAAAATTTTACGTGATAAAGCAGAAAAAGAAGTAATTTATTACTCAAAACTCTCTACAACATTTGGTAAACGTGGATTGCAAGCAAAGATTATTCAAGCAGCACAAGAAAAAATCAAAAAACATGCTAATACGACTTTGAGAAGATTAAGTAATGGGATTTGGCAAATTGATTTACAAGAAAATAATCAGGGAACAGAATTAGAAATTTTAGCACGTGATTTAAGTCAACCTAAATCACCATTAAGACCTTTTGAATATTTAAGTGGTGGAGAAAAATTCCGTGTTGCAATTAGCTTAGCAATCGCAATTGGTCAATCAATATCTGGTGGTCGTGCTGTAGATACCCTTGTAATTGATGAAGGGTTTGGTGCATTAGACGAAATTAACCGAGCATTACTTGTAAATGAGCTACGACGCTTAAGTGAAGAAATTTTACATGGTGGCAGAATCATTATCGTATCTCATCAAGAAGATGTTTGTTGGGAATTTGCTAATCGTTACCATATTTATAAAGGAATAGATGGGTTAATTGAAGTTGAACATAATTGGAATCGTTAAAATAAATATTTTTTCAAATAATTTAGGAGAAAATGTTATGCCATCTATTGATACTCAAGAAAATACACCAAAATGTCCAATGGGGAAACATCCTTGGTTAGCAACTATTATAGCTTTAGCTTTTGTAGCTTTTGTAATAGCAAAAAAATTTGGAGTTATATAAATATTAAATATAGGAAATACATATGGATTTGATTTTACGTAATTGTTTACTACGTAATACTAAAAGTTTTGTTGATATTGCAATAAAAAATGGAGTTATTGAATTAATTGAACCTAAAATAAAAGAAAAAAATGATAAAGAATTAGATTTAGCTGGTGCAATAGTTCTACCTGCCTTTTCAGATCCTCATGTACATCTTGATGCTGTTCTTACAGCAGGTCATCCACGACATAATGAGTCAGGAACTCTATTAGAAGGCATTCAAATTTGGAGTGAAAGAAAAAAAGAGCTAACGTTTGAAGATGTTTATCAAAGAGCAGCCCAAGCAATAAAATGGTCAGTTGCTCAAGGCACTATTAATATTCGTACACACGTTGATACTTGCGATGAAAGCTTTGTTGCACTTAGAGCACTACTTAAAATTAAAGAAGATTTTAAAAATTTTGCTAACATACAAATTGTTGCATTTCCACAAGAAGGTGTTTTATGTTTTCCTCGCGGTGTAGAATTGCTAGAAGAATCGCTTAAGCTTGGAGCAGACTGTGTTGGTGGGATTCCTCATTTTGAATGGACAAGAGAAGATGGTATTCGTCAGTTAGAAATAGTTTTTGAGTTAGCAGCTAAATATGACCGTAAAATTGATATTCATTGTGATGAAACAGATGATGAAGAGTCTAGGTTTTTAGAACATGTTTGCGCTTTAGCAATTCGCTATAATTTTGGAGAAAAAACTCTAGCAGGACACACAACTGCAATGCATTCCTATAACAATGCTTATGCATTTAAGCTAATTCGTTTAGTAGCACATTCAGGAATCTCTGTAATTGCAAATCCTTTAGATAATGCCATTCTACAAGGTCGGTTTGACACTTACCCTAAACGTAGAGGACTAACAAGAGTTAAAGAGCTTTTAAGTGCTGGAGTTAATGTAGGAATAGGACATGATTCCATTATGGATCCTTGGTATCCGCTGGGACGAGGGCAAATGCTTCAAGCGGCTTTTGTTTTACTCCATATGTGCCAAATGAGTGGACGTAGTGAGCAAACTTCTGTCTTAGATATGATTACCTATAATAATGCTAAAGCGTTAAATATCAATAATTATGGAATAGCTCAAGGAAATATAGCCGATCTAGTAGTGCTTGATGCTTATGATGAGTTTGATGTTTTACGTTTAATGCCCCAAGCCCTTTGGGTAATCAAAAACGGTAAAATAGTAGCCCAAACCCCTTGTTTAGAAACAAAGGTTTATTTTGGGGATGAAAAGGAAAATATTCATTTTAGTAAAAAATTGTAAGTTAAAAATTTAAATAGAAAAACCCGGAAATATTTTGTCTTGTTTTTATAACTCTTCCGCCTTACTTATCAAACGCAAAAATAAGCATTGCTAATGCTTATACTTAAGCTTAGTCTTACTTAAATCACAAGAAAATCATATTATCAGTCATTTTACTTAAGACAATTTAAATTTATTTGGAGAAAATAATTTATGGCACGACACTACACCAAAATTTTGTTAATTTTTGTTCTTTTTACATTAGCAGCATGTTCAAAAAACCTTTCTATAACTATTGAAATGCCTAAAGAAGAGATACAAAAGAAGTTAGGGGAAAAATTTCCTATGACCCCTCCTAAAGATAAAGCACCGCTAGAGATGACATTAAGTAACCCTACAGTAATTCTTGAAGAGGGAAAAGATCAAATAGGAGTTCAAGTTAATGTAGTAGCAGAACCTACTGCACCTGAAGGAAAACCTGCTTTACCAGCAAATCTTCCTATTGAAGCACCTGAAAGAAAACCTGAGATAAAAAAACCTGCCCTACCTGGCCCAGGGCCAAAAGCACTGCCTATAGCTAAACCTGCGGCCAAACTGCCACCTACAAAAGCACCTTCGCCTCCACCTGCTCCAAAGCTGCGATTTACTGGCACTGTAACCGTTTTTGCCACTATCATTTACGATCCTGCAACTAAAAGCATTCGTTTAAGTAATCCTAAAGTTACCAAACTAGACGTAGCACAATTGCCAGATGCTTTTAACCAACCACTTACAGATATAGCCAGAGAGGCTTTAACTGAAAAATTTGCACAACAACCTATTCCACTAGAAAACAAAACTGAGTTAGAAAAGGCTGTTTCCCCATTTCTAAAATCTGTTACAGTAAAAAATGGTAAGGTCTTTATTGAGCTTGGTTTATAAAGTTTACTTAACTTTTTTAACTCTTTTGGTTTATTTTTAGACAATTGATAAATTAACTAAAGCTCAAAGATAAGTCTTTGGGCTTTGCTTCTTTTTGGAACCTTTTTTTAAGTCTTGCGTGTCAAATGATCAAAATAACTGATAGCAAGTTATTAAAACTTCTTCTATTTGTGCTGATAGCCAAATATGCCTATTTATGTTATAAATAGAAGGTTTATTAAACTAAAATAGAATAATCTTTATTTCTATTAACTCTCATAAATTGAATAAATAATATGCCAGAATTTGTATGTCGTCTTGGAACTCCTAATGGAGAAGTAGTAACACGTAATTATGAAGCTGAAGCAATGGCTGAATTACGTACTAGATTAGAACGCGAAGGTTATAAAATTTTTTCCATTGCAAAACCTAGTGATCAAGGAATACTCTCCAAAAATATTACCTTAACAAAATTTAGTATTGATGAATTTTTAATCTTTAACCAACAACTTTCAGCTATGTTGCGAGCAGGATTGCCAATATTACAAGCTATAGGTATTTTACTTAATAGACAAAAGGCGAGCTATTTTAAGGGTGTCTTAGAAGACGTTGAAAGACGTATTCGAGGCGGAACAGTCCTTTCAGAAGCCTTTGCAGCGCATAGCGATATATTCCCCCGTCTTTATACTGCATCAATTCTAGCAGGCGAAAGATCTGGTGATCTAGATAATGTATTACTTCGCTATGTTGCATATACAAAAACTATTACAGAACTTCGTAGAAAATTAAAGAAAACCTTAATTTATCCAGTAATCTTAATTACAGCATCAATTGGTTTAATTATTTTGATGACAACCTATGTTATCCCTAAATTTGCTACCCTTTATGAAAGTAGTAATAACAAGCTACCTTGGATAACTGAAGTAGTAGTAGGAACAGCTACTACTATTAGAGAAAACCTATTTATTATCGCCCCTCCTTTGTTAATTGGGCTAGTAGCAATTTTGATTTGGCGGCGTACCGAACAAGGACGCAATAAGCTAGATGAATGGATACTTAAATTACCTATTCTAGGTGATCTAATTCGCCAACACACTACAGCACAATTATGCCGTAGCCTTGCAACTTTGCTTGCTGGAGGTATAACTTTACTTGAGTCATTTGAAATTGCTAGTGAGTCTGTAACAAACCGTTACTTAAGAAATACAACTTTAGCTATTATTGTTAAACTGCGTTCTGGACAAGCTTTTACAGAATGCTTAAATGAAAGTGGTTGGCTACCACCGCTTGCAATAGATATGATTGGGGTAGGCGAAAAATCAGGTTCTTTAAGAGAAATGTTAGATGAAGTGGCTAATTTTTTTGATGCAGAGCTTGATGTAAGAATCACTAGTTTAACAGCTTTAATCGAACCAGTTATTTTAGTAGTTATGGGAACTGTAGTAATGACAATACTACTAGCAATGTATTTACCTATTTTGGAATTAATGAAAGGCCAATCCCATTAATTAGTTGGTTAATTAGTTAAAATTTTTAGGAGTTTTATGTCAAAAGTTGCAGAACAAACAAGTAGCCCAAGTAAGGAAACAGTCCCACTTCGTCCTGAAGATAATAGGATGAATGTAGAGCAACAAGAAGCTAGAGAGTTAGCAAGACGTTATAGACTTCCATATATTGATCTTACAAGCCATCAGCTAGACCATGATTTGCTTAACAGTATGCCTGTTAATTTAATGATAAATAATGCTTTTGTTCCAATTAAACGCGAAATTGATGCTCTAGTAATTGCTATATCTGATCCAACTAACTTAGATCTGATTGATGAGCTAGCCTCAAAATTAAAAACTAAGATTAGAACTGTGGTAGCTACTCGCGCAGCAATAGAACATACATTAAAACGTGGGGAAAATGCTGCTCAAAGAGTCTTACAAGATGCTACACAATCCCTAGAAATGATGCTTATAAAGGAAACAGAACAAGGCGAAACAGAACTAGACCTTGCAAGACTAACAGAAGAAACATCTCCTATTATCAAATTAGTTAACACTATTGTTCTTAATGCTTTAGAGCGCCGAGTTTCAGATATTCATATTGAAACAGGAGATACTTCAGTAAATGTTAAATATCGTATTGATGGAGCACTTTATAAAGCAGTAGACCCTATTGATATACAACACCATCAAACAATTATTTCTCGTATTAAAGTAATGTCTGAATTAGACATAGCCGAACGCCGTGTTCCTCAAGATGGTCGCTTTCGTGTACGTCTAAGAGGACGATTAATTGACTTTCGTGTCTCAATCATTCCAGCAATACACGGAGAAGATGCAGTTATCCGTATTTTGGATAAAGAACAAATAAATGAATCTTTTAAGGAGTTAAATCTAGAAGTAGTTGGTTTTGAGCCAGAAGATTTGCGTCGTTTTCGTCGCTTTATTACTGAACCTTATGGAATGGTCTTGGTTACAGGCCCTACAGGTTCAGGTAAAACCACAACACTTTATGGTGCTCTAAATGAAATTCGTAACGAAGAAGATAAAATTATTACTATTGAAGACCCTGTAGAATATCAATTACGCGGTATTACTCAAATCCCAGTAAATGAAAAGAAAGGTTTAACTTTTGCTCGTGGACTACGTTCTATTTTGCGCCATGACCCTGATAAGATAATGGTGGGCGAAATTCGTGACTCAGAAACGGCTCAAATAGCCATTCAATCAGCACTTACTGGTCACTTAGTTTTTACTACTGTACACGCAAATAATGTTATTGACGTAATTGGTCGGTTCCTTAACATGGGAGTTGAACCATACAATTTTATTAGCTCTCTTAACTGCGTACTAGCACAACGTTTAGTAAGAATACTATGTAGTAAATGTAAGCGTACTCATAAACCAACCGATCAGGAGTTAATTGAATCCGCCTTAAACCCTGATAAATACCGTAATCAAGTTTTTTATGAGCATGTTGGTTGTGAAGAGTGTCATTTTACTGGTTATCGTGGTAGAACTTCTATTCATGAGCTATTAGATGTAACAGATAATATAAGAGAACTTATTTTAGCCCGTCGTCCTGGCTCAGAAGTGCGTCGTGCGGCTAGAGAAGAAGGTTTAACTAGTTTACGCGAGTCTGCTGTAAAGAAAGTTTTTCGTGGTATTTCAACTTTACGCGAAATTAACCGGGTAACTTTCGTAGAATAATCCTTAGTTTTTGGAACTTAGCTTTCCCTATGACGTGAAAACTTGTAAATTTATAACAAATACTAATTTATTAGCCCAAATATCTAACTATTCAAGTGGAGTTTTAGTGTATGAAAAAATACTGTATCATTCAACGCATTATGGCAGTTGTACTTATTATGGCACTTTTTGCACCCATTGCATTAGCCGGAGGAGGAGGAAAACAATTTAGAAAAGGCCGTAAATTTGAAGCCGCCCAGCAATGGGATTTAGCAGCAGAGCAATATGCACTTGCATTAAGTGAAGATCCTAGTAACCCTGAATATAAACTCCACTTTTTACGTGCATTATCTAATGCATCTCTAAGCTTTATGGAAAGAGGTAAAGTTTTAGCAGAACAAGGCGATCATGAAGGCGCTTATCAAGCATTTCGCCAAGCCTATAGCTATGATAATACTAATGAAATGGCTCTTAGCCGTATGAAGCTTATGTTAGATAAATTAGGTATTAACAGGGATCAAGATTCTAATCCAAATGACCTAAAAAAGACTAGTATAAGCAGTAGCTTATCTACTAAAGAGATTGCGCTTGCAAATACTAAGTTTCGCAAACAAGATTTTGAGTTTTCTACCGAAGCTTCAGTAACATCTATTATCAACACAATAGCATCACAATGTGGCCCAAAAGGGCTTAATGTGGTTTATGAAGAAAATATAGTAAAACTCCTAGAAGCCAAAAAAGCTAGATTTCTACTAAAAGATGTTAGTGCTCCAAAAGCATTAGATATTTTCTTTAATACTCAGCGCTTAAGCTATGCTCAGTTAGACAGACGAACTATTTTAGTTTTTGCTGATGCATTAGCTAATCGCCAAAGATATGAAGACCTTTATGTTAAGACTTTCTATATTAGAAATTCCGTCTTAGATGATGCGGCTAAAGTACTTCAACAGGCTGTAGGCAGCAAACAAATTATCCCTATTAAAAACTTAAATGCCTTAGTTGTCCGCGATACTAAAGATAATCTTGCCTTAATAGAAACTTTGTTAGAAAAAGTAGATAAAGCCCAATCAGAGGTTGTTTTAGATGTAAATCTATATGAAGTAAATGATAGAAATATGTTGCAAATAGGTAATCAATTTGATGCAGGTGTTTTAGCTGGTCTTGGTAATTTTGCAGGAGATGGGGCTTTACGTAGAAGCACTTTACCTGGAGTATTTACTGGCTTAAATACTGGTATTGTCACACCTTCAAGCACATTTAGCTTTTTACAAAGTAAAAGTGTTGGAAAATTAGTAGCTTCTACACAAATACGAGCATTTGAAAATGAAGCAGGATCTGTAAATATTGGCTCACGTGTTCCTATCCGTACAGCAACCATTCCTACAGGTAATGTTGTAACAACAGGTGGTCAAGGAACTCAAACATCCCAATCCGTTCTAGGTGGTATTGGTGGTGTAGAACAGATCCAGTATGAAAACGTAGGTCTTAATATAGAGTTAACGCCTCAAGTTCTTAATGAATATGTTCAAATGAAATTATCCATTGAATCTAGTAGCGTAGTTCAAGCAACACAAGGAACAACTAGAAGAGGTCAACAAGATAACCCAACCTTTAATCAACGAAAAGTAAAAGGAGTAGCACGTATTAAAGAAGGTGAAACAGGTATTGTTGCTAGTGTAATGCGTATAGATAAAAGTGAGAGTGCGGCAGGAATTCCCCTTCTTAGCTTTATTCCTATTGCAGGTAGATTTTTTGCTACACCTAAGAATGATTCTATGGCAACAAACATTGTTATTACAATAACCCCTCATGTTTTACGCGCTCCATATGTTAGCGACTCAGACCTTAAAGTTGTTGGCCCAAATGGTAACTCTACTTCTTTTGGTGCAACTCTTACTTTAGAAGAAATTGTGGCTAAAGCAGCCTATGAAGACCTGCTTGAAGAACCAAATAATAACTTAACAACGCCTCAAGTAAATCAACAATCTTCTGCCCCTCCTAATCCAGCAGGAAACCCACTTTTAACACCAACAAGAAATCAGTCTATTAATCAATCTCTACCAAATAATACTGTTAAACCAAATCAACCACCTACACCAAGTAATCCAGTTTCTAATCCACCTCCAGCACCCCCTATAGAGAGCAGTTCTGGAAGCAATATTGAACCTGATATTCCAGTAGAAGAAAATAATCAAGCGTCCTTTTCTCCTATTACTGTAATGGCAAGAGTAGTTAACCCACAAATTAAACCTGGTCAAGTTGGGCTTGTTGGCATTGTTCTTAGTTCAAATAATATTAAACTCTCTGAAGCTAATTTATCGCTACGATTTAATCCTTCTGTACTAAAACTTAAAGTAGCTCAAGATGGTGGCTTAATGAGTTTTAATGGAGCAAGGTCTGAGTTTAATTTTAATGAACTTGGAGATGTAGTAAATCTAAGTATTAGGCGACCTTCAAACGCTCCTCCTGTAGATGCTTCTGGTCAACTTGCTCTAATATATTTTGAAGCAATTGCTCCTGGTTCTGCCGATTTAGTTATTAGCGAAGCTCAATTACTTGGAAATAATGCTCAAATCCTTCCCATTAGCTTAGTAAACCAAAATATTGATGTACAAAAAGTTCAAGCTAATGGCAATAATAATGGCAATGGCAATAATAATGGTAATGGCGATGAGGGTGATGATGAGGGTGATGATGAAGACGATGAATAAACGTCAAAAATAAATTCTTAGCAAAACCTACTTTTTAGGTAATTTTCATAACACGCAATTTAAATTTATGACTATAAAACTACTTAAGTTCCTCTCAAGCAAACAATCTGCTAAAAGCAAAGGTTTAAGCCTATTAGAGCTAATTATTACATTAGCTATTTTGGCTATACTTGTTTCTAGTACGCTACCTTTAGCTTATAACACCGTTAAGCGCAACCGCGAAATTGAGTTACGACGAGCTTTGCGCGAACTGCGAACAGCAATAGATGCTTATAAACGTTATAGTGACTCAACTCTTCCTCCAGGACAATTAGTTCCAATACAGGAACGCACCCCTTCAGGATATCCAAGGAACCTAGAAATCCTTGCTAAAGGATTTACACCCTCTAATAGAGTTGATGATAAAAAACTCCGCTTTTTAAGACGTATTCCCGTTGACCCTAATACAGGCTTAGCTGAATGGGGTACTCGCTCTTCTACAGATGACCCTGATTCTCAGTCTACTAATGATGAAGATGTTTTTGATGTTTATTCTAAAAGTAATGAAGTCGGTCTTAATGGGACTAAATATAGAGAATGGTAAATTTATGTGGCAATTATTAATAAGTAAGCTTAATCAAAACTCAAAAAATAAAGGTTTTACATTAATAGAATTAGTAGTAGTAATTTCTATAATACTTGTTCTAGCTACTTTAGTTGTTCCTGTTTTCCAAACTACTATGCGCAATGCTAAAGAAGTGACTCTTAAAGATACTCTATTTAAGTTACGCGATTCTGTTGATAAATATACACTTGACAAAGAAGAAGCACCTCAATCACTAGATGATTTAGTTAAAGCTCAATATATTCGTGAAATCCCTACAGATCCTATAACAGGTCAGAAGGATTGGCAGGTAGAAATAGAAGACCAGCCCGTTAGCCGAAGTGGAAAAAAAGGTATAAAAAATGTTTTTTCCAATGCAGAAGGAATATCAAGCAATGGAGTTGCTTATAAGGACTTCTGATTAAATCCACCCAGTAATCAACCTATTTATAGATTCTCAGGTATAAATAACCTACTTTTGAAAGGTTTATTATGTTTCTATTATCTTCTATTTGGCAATTTTTAACTTCTCCAAGTCTACCTAAAGTAGCTTTAGCTTTTATTGATGGTCAAGGAGTTTTACTTAAGCTAAAAAAAAGGCGCGGACAGTTTTCTGCTGAACAAGTTGCTAGCGCCTTTCTACCTAAAGCATTATTTAGACCCGATTTTAGCACCTCAAATATTGCTGAAATTCGCTCCCTAGTAGATGTGCTTAAACAAACTATAGCAAGGGCTGGGCTTGCAGGTCAAAAGCGTTGGTCAATAGCCCTACCAGAAGAAGTAGCTCGTACAGTAGTAATTAATCTAGACACCAAACCCCAAACTCAAGAAGAATTAAATCAAATGATAGCTTGGAAAGTAGAAAGACTTGTTAGCCTTCCTATGTCACGTTTAAGAATTTCTCATCAACAACTCTCTAATGCATCCTCAGGGCTTCCAAGATGTTTAGTAACTGTTGTAGAAGATAGTGTTATGAAAGAATATGAAAGAGTGTTTGAACAATTAGGTTGGCAAGCTGGATTAATTTTACCAAGACATATTTGTGAAGCTTCTTGGTTAATGCGCAATAAAAACCTAGGTGATAAGCTTTTAGTAAGTCATAATGTTTGGGGATTTTCTTCTGTTGCTTTTCGTGGAGATGACCCTTTAATGATTCGTCTTAGAGAGTGTGGCCCAGAAGATCTTGAAAGTGAAATTTACCGTCTTGCTACTTACTATCAAGAAAAAATCTCGCTTGCCACTAATTTAACCCCACTAAACTTATTAGTTATTGGAGATCAAAACCAAATAGAACTTACTACTAGAACATTTGCTGATGCTTTAGCAGATACAAAATTCAATGTTATCAAACCAACAGAACTTGGATTAAGTGTTAGTGATAGTAGCTTTCAATTTAATCAAGTTGCTGCTGCTGCTGGACTGGCAGCACTTGCTTATAGCTAAATATTGCTAAAGAAGTTCCTCTTAGGAAAGAAAAAAACATTTTTCTTTCCTAGAATATTAAGAACCTATTTTTATTATTATTTCTCTATTTAAGCTCTTCATAAACCCTCTATTTTCAAAAAATTAAAAACTTTTTTCAGAACATTGCCTTACACACTTGCGATAAAACTTAGCCTACCTTATATTAGCCCATTGTGCGCATATCTAGCGCTCACCCAAATCCAGGGAACTTCACACAAATGAGGCCAAACCACTATGTCAACAACTGCTGAACATAATAGATTAAAAGCAAAACCCGAAGGCCAATCATCTTGGCGACGTTGGGGGCCATATGTGAGCGAACGAGCTTGGGGCACAGTCAGAGAAGACTACAGCCCTGATGGCAACGCTTGGGAATATCTTCCTCATGATAAAGCACGTAGTAAAGCTTATCGATGGGGTGAAGATGGACTTGCAGGTATTTGTGATCGTTATCAGTTACTTGTTTTTGCTCTTGCCCTTTGGAATGGACATGATCCTATCTTAAAAGAACGCGCCTATGGCGTTGTGCCTAGTGAAGGCAACCATGGCGAAGATGTAAAAGAATACTATTTCTATTTAGATAGTACCCCTACTCATTCCTATATGAAGTATCTTTATAAATACCCTCAAGCTACTTATCCTTACTGGGAATTAATAGAGGAGAATCAACGCCGTCAGGGTAGTGGCCCAGAATACGAACTTTTAGATACAGGCATTTTTGATGAAGATAAATATTTTGATGTTTTTGTTGAATATGCTAAAGCTGATAAAGAAGATATTTATATCCGTATTGAAGTCTTTAATCGTGCTTCAGAAGATGCTCCCCTTCATATTTTACCTCATTTATGGTTTCGCAATACTTGGGCTTGGGGTGAAAATTACAGTAGTGAACCTACTATTAAAGTAGGCCATTCTGGTAAAGGCTTTAGCTCAATTGTTGCAGATGATTCTCAAGCACAAATGGTTAAAAACCTACCATTTACCTATAATCTTGGCCCTCGTTATCTTTATGCTGATGCTGATATTGAGCCAATTTTTACTGATAATGAAACCAATATGAAAAAGGTTTATGGCCCAAACTCTTATACAGAAAGAAAATATTTTAAAGACGCTTTCCACGAATATATTGTTTATGGGAATGAAAAAGCTATTAACCCTAATAAAACTGGTACTAAAAGCTGTCTCCACTATAAAAAAACTGTTCCTGCTAAATCTTCCATAGTCATCCGTCTTCGCTTAAGTCCAGAAAAATTGGATAACCCTTTAGAAAAGTTTGATTCTATTGTTAATCAACGTAAAAATGAATGTGATGAATTCTATTCAACCGTCCATCCTAAAAGTGCTACTGAAGACGAAAAACGAGTGCAACGACAAGCCCTAGCCGGTATGCTTTGGACTAAGCAAATCTATTTAATTGATATTAGACGTTGGTTAGAAGGCGATAATGCAAAATATCCGCCTCCTGATTCTCGATGGAAAATACGCAATCAGCATTGGTTACACTTAAATTCTATGCGTATCCTTTCAATGCCTGATAAATGGGAATATCCTTGGTTTGCAGCTTGGGACTTAGCCTTTCATTGTGTAGCGCTAGCCCTTGTAGACCCTGATTTTGCTAAAGAGCAACTTTGGTTTATGCTTTTTGAACAATTCCAACACCCCAATGGTCAAATCCCTGCCTATGAATGGGAATTTTCTGACTTAAACCCTCCTGTAATGGCTTGGGCATGTTGGCGTGTTTACAATATGGAAAGAGTTAGAACTGGAAAAGAGGATCGTGCTTTTCTAGAAAAATGTTTCCATAAATTACTAATTAATTTTGCTTGGTGGATTAATAAAGTTGACTCTGAAGGCAATAATGTTTTTGAAGGCGGATTTCTTGGCTTAGATAATATTACTGTAATTGATCGTAGTGAAAAACTTCCTGGTGGCGTAGTGCTAGAACAATCTGATGCTACTGGTTGGATGGGAATGTATTGTCTAAACCTTATGCGAATTGCTTTAGAGCTAGCAAAAGAAAATCAAGTCTATGAAAGCTTAGCAACTAAATTCTTCCAGCATTATATTTATGTAGGCGCTGCAATGAAAAAAATGGGCGGTCGCTCCTACTCACTTTGGGATGAAAAAGATGGATTTTTCTATGATGTACTTCGCTATCCCGATGGCTCATTTCATAAATTCCGCGTTCGTTCACTTGTAGGTGTAATTCCTATCTATGCTATTGAACGTATAGAAGTTGATTGGATTGAACCATTTAAGGAATTTACCACTAACTTAAACTGGTTCTTAGAAAACCGTCAAGATGTAGTCCAACGCTGTTGCTATACAGTTAATCGCGATGGTAAAGATGTTCATATCCTAGCAATTGTTAATGAAGATCAATTACGGGGCTTACTACAACGTATTCTAGACCCTAATGAATTTTTATCTGATTGGGGTATCCGTAGTCTTTCTAAATTCCACGAAGAACACCCCTTTGTTTTTGGTAGAAGTGAAGTCCGTTATGAACCTGCCGAAGCAGATTGTAAGATCAAAGGCGGTAACTCTAACTGGCGTGGCCCAATTTGGTTCCCAACTTCTTTCTTACTCATTGAATCCTTACGTAAACTTGGAAAAGCTTATGGAGAGAATTTTACTGTAAAAGGCCCTGACGGAAGAGAACTTACTTTAGATAAAATGTCAGAAGAAATTGCTAATCGAATGATAAAGATGTTTACTCGCAATGAGAAAGGTACTCGTCAAATTTATGGAAGGATAGAGAAATTCCAAAACGATCCTCATTGGCGAGATTATTTACATTTCTATGAATATTTCCATGGCGATACTGGAGAAGGCTTAGGTGCTGCCCACCAAACAGGTTGGACAGGTTTAATTGCCTCTCTAATTGACGAATGGAGAAAATAATAAGTAGTAAAAGGGTAGAAGTTTCACTTCTACCCTTTTAAATAAATCTAGCACTTGCTCATATTTTTGCCCTCTTTAGTTATTTCACCTAAAATTCGATAAAAACTCTTGACGCTTCGTTCATATTTCGCTATACTTTGTTTCGCCTTGATGATATAAAAGTGTTTCACCTAAATTAAATATCTTATTTGCTATAAATAATCTTACTCTAGGAAACACCATGGCCGAAGAAAAAACTTATTTAGAGCTTTCTGAAAAAACATCACATAAGTTTTATGAAATAACCCTTAATGGGACACAACTTTTTGTTCGCTATGGACGAATTGGAGACCCAGGCCAAAATCAAACATCAAGTTTTCCTACAACAGAAAAAGCTAGACAAGAAGCACAAAAAAAAATAAATGAAAAACTTAAAAAAGGCTATACTCAGGCTATTGAAGGAGTAAGAAAAAAACGCCCTGTTACCCGTCGTATAATAGAAGAAGACTCAACAACTAACACTATAACTAGTAGCAAAAAACGTAGTTCATCTAACACAGTAAATACTATCCCTGCCCCAGATGTGGTAGTTAAAAACAACCCTGCTCCTCTTTTATGGAAATTTGACACAAGAGCAAGTGCTTTAGGTATTTTTGTTAGTAATAATCTTTGTTGGGTAGGAAATGAAGCAGGAAAAATTTTTGCCCTCAATCATAATGGCGAAATTCACGCTAAATTTAAGCTCCCTGAAGGCGTAAAATGTATAGTTGCAGATACTGATTGGCTTTATGCTGGTTGTGATGATGGTAATGTTTATGATCTTAGTGGCAAAACTCCTAGAATTGCTTATGAAATCGCCGAAAATGTAGACATTTATTGGATAGACATTTGGGATGCAATTCTAACAGTTGCAGATGCTAATGGTAATGTCACAACATTTAATCATGAAGATGAATCACAATGGACTAAAAAAAGCAGTGGTTATAGAGGTTGGATGGTTCGCTGTGATGAAATAGGTATCTATCACGGTCATAGTAAAGGCGTAACAATGTATGACTGGGAAGATGGCAAGTTTATTTGGGAAAAATCAAGTGATGGAATGGTAAATTTTGGTTGGCAAGAAGAGTCTGCTGTTTATGCTTGTACAGATAAAGGTAAAATCCATGCTTTTAGCAAAAAAGGCGAACTTCTCCATACTTATGTTTGTGATCGTACAATTTATTCTTGTGCTACAGCAGAAAATGGAAAATATGTTTTTGCTGGAGACTTAAACTCTATTTACTGTTTTAGCGAAGATGGCACAAGACTCTGGAAACTAGCTACTGAATGCGGTGCACCCCAATCAATGCAGTTTTATCAAGACCGTCTTTATATTGTTACTCATCATGGTTTTCTAGCTTGTGTAGATGTAAGTGAAAGTGCCATTGCTTTAGCTCAAAAAGGTTCTTTACCAAAAACTACTACCTTTACAGCCCCTGCTGTAACTGAAATTTCTGCAACAAGCCTAGAAACAACATCTGATCAAAGTAGAGGAATAATGGTTGAATGTTTCCGCCAAGGTAAAGACCTAAGAATGCGCGTTATTTCCGCAGGTTATAACCATAATTGGAACTGTCAATTCCCTAAAGGTATTCGTCAAGAAGGTGCACGCTACTTAGTTGATGAAATTCGCCAATCAAAAAATGGTAGTTTTTATAGAGCTTTTGGTAATATTAGAAAGTTGAGCAACTAATCATCATGAAACTAATTAGACAAACAACCCTTTATTACCGCGAAGGTAGTTCTGACAAAGTTTATGAAGTTGACCTTTGTGAAGTTAGTCCAGGCCGCTATTTAGTCAATTTCCGTTATGGTCGTCGTGGCTCAACCCTTAAGGAAGGAACTAAAACTACGAGTGCAGTACCATTAACCCAAGCTCAACGCCTATTTTCAGAACTAGTTAATGAAAAAGTTAAAAAAGGCTATAGCGAAACTATCCCTCAAGCACCTGTTAGCCCTAAACAAAACCCATTAGTTGCACCTGTAAGAAGTAATGTTCCTATACCAACCCTAGCAGATCCACGTAGTCAGGCTGTACTAAACCATTTAGCTAGTTTTAGAGCTACTGGTAAAAAACCTAAATGGCCTATAGAGCGTGTAATATGGCGTGCTGGAGAACTTAAAATTCGCGAAGCTACCCCATTTTTAATAAATTTAATTGGTAATGGTACTAGTTTAAGAGATTATTGTATTGCTTGGTCACTTGGCTGGTGTGGGGATGAAACTGCTGTTTCATCATTAGGTCGTCTTTATGGAGATATTGGAAGTAGCGACTCAGTTCGTCGTATTGCTGCTGAGGCATTACTAAAACTCTCTGATGAAGAAACACAAAAAGAATTTCGCAACGATATGATTGAACGTCTCCCTGCTGAACTGCGTGATTCTGCTCGTAGCGGCTCATCAGAAAAGTTTTCTCATCAACTTAGAAGTTACCTTAAAACAGATCATTACTCTAAATTTGAAGTTTTAGAAATGATTTATTTAATTGATAATGAATATGTTAGACCTGCTTTACTAGAAATTCTGCGTACTTGCCCATTAAAACCTAATTACTTTCAACGTCTAAGACATATATTTAAGGCAGCAGAATATCGCCACGATGCAGAAGTTTTTGGAATACTTGCTTATCGCTTTGAAAAAGAACAAGAAATGTTTACCTCTAGCAAATATTCAAAAACCGTTTATATAATCGTAAATGGTACGTATGAAAATATTAATAAAAGCTCTTTACGTAATAAAGATTCGCGTATTGCCTATAGTAATAGCACCCGAATGTATTTTCGTAAACGTATATGGAGAACACTAAAACGACTAGCGGACTTAGGAAATACTGATTATGTAAAAATGGCTGTAGGAATATTATTAGCATTTTCTGATAAAGATGCTCAACCTGCACGTGAAAATAGTTTTTATGATTGGCAAACCAGAAGCTATAAATATACTCGTTATGATAAATATGCTAATTATTTAGCTTTTAATCATATTCTTTATGGTAATAGTACTCGTTATATGCCATCACCTGCACGTGATAGATGGCGTTGTCGTCCAAACTATAAACCTGGTGAAGCAGAACCAAATGTTCGCGAGGAATCTTTTCCAAAACTCTGGGAAAGCGTCCCTACTGGGCTACTTCATTTACTCTCAGAAAGTAATTGTCAAGTTGTCCATCATTTTGCTGTTAAAGCACTTCGCTCTTGTAAAGAATTTTGTTCAGAACTTGATATAGAAGTCTTACTAATGCTTCTATCTAGACCTTATTCTATAACAGCAGAATTAGGTTTTGATCTATCAAAAGCTAGATATAACCCTGCTAACCCTGATTATCAACTAGTCCTAGCCTTAGCCAATAGCTCATTTCAACCAGCACGTGCTCAAGCTTATAGCTGGATTGATGAAAACCGCCATAACTTTTCAAAAAATAAAGACTTTATAGTTTCCCTTATAACTAGCCCTCAAAGAGAAACTCGTATCTTTGCTAGTAACTTCTTGCGTTCTTGTGTCTTTAGCGATACTCTAGCCCAAGACTTAAGTACACGCTTAATCAACTATTTACTTACTCTTAAAGCCGATCATACAAATCAAAATGTAGCAGAAGAAGCTAAAGATATTGCTGATACTATATTTAAGAACTTTGCTTATCTCTTAGTATCTTTAGACCTAGATATTATACTTAAACTTTTAGCTAACCCAATTCTAGAAGTTCAAGAATTAGGTGGTAATATCTTATTAAATCACCAAGTTAAAGCTAACTCACTACCAGAAAGCCTTATATTTTCTCTAATGAATTCTCCTTATGAACCTATGCGTGGTATTGGGGTTAGATTGTTAGGTCAATTATCAGACGAGTCTTTACTTTCAAAAGAATCTTTACTACTTTCTCTATGTCTTCACACCTTAGCAGATATTAGAAATTCTGTTCGTCCTATAGTTGGTCGTCTAGCACATATTAGCAATGAGTTTGGTCAAAAATTGGGCTTAACTTTAATAGATAAACTACTAGCCATTGAAGCTATACCTAAACTTCATTCTTATATAGTTAATTTACTAAGAAGTGAACTTAATATTGTATTAAAAACCCTAGAGTGGGATTTAGTATTAAAACTAACAAAATCTCCTTCAGCCGTAGCACAAGAAATGGCTGGAATAATCTTACAAGCCAATCCTCAATGGGCTAATCACTATAAAACGGAAGAGCTTATAGCACTTTCTAATAATGAACTCCAAGCTGTAAGAATTGCATCTCAAGAGCTTTTCAAAAATGCTATTTCTCGTTTTCAAAATAGTGCCGAAGAAATGGCTATGTCTATTCGTTTTCTTGACTGTAAATGGGATGAAGAAAGACAAAATTGGTTTAAGATCTTTGACTTACATTTTACATCAGAGCATTTTACCCCTGTAATTTTAGTAAGTATTTGTGATAGCACTCGTTTAGATGTACAAAAATTTGGTCGGGATATGATCTTAAAATACTTCTCTAGTGAATCTGGGCCTGACTATTTAATGAAATTAAGCGAACATCCTTCGCATAATATGCAGCTTTTTGTTACTAACTATTTAGAAGAATATGCTTCTAATAATGCTCAGCGACTCAAAGAGTTAGCACCTTATTTTATTAGAGTACTTGCAGCAATTAATAAAGCACATTTTGCTAAAGAAAGAGTCTTAAATTTCCTAGAACAAGAGGCACAAAAAGATATTAATTCAGCAGAAGTAGTAGCAGAAATCCTAACTAGACAATCTGTAACTATTGCTATCACAGACAGAGCACGTAGCATTGAAGCAATGCTTAAAATTCACCAAACTTACCCACAAGTCATATTACCTATTAAAGTTAAGTCTTTGGAGGTTCGTCGTGGAATTTAATTATTCATATAAAAACAATTCTCAGGTAAATAGCCAAGCTAACCAAACTAGAATGTCTTTTTCTCCTGATACAAAACGCGAACCAACTTATTTTAGAGGAGAACTTGCAAAAAATGTTGAGTTTCGTGAAGCTATTAGCGCTTTACATAATGTAGTAGTTTCTGACCTAAGATTTAAACCTAAAGATAAAAGCGTTTATAAAGAATGGGCTGCTGAGCGAGATAAAATTGATATACAACTCCTTGCTGCTCAACGTAAAGACGTTATTGAACAAATCAAAGTCCTACAAGCAGAACTTAATACTTTACATAAACAACAAAGTGACCGATTTGCGCCTTTTTATAATGCTCGGCAAAAATACTTTAACTATATTTATGAAAAAGAACGAGATGTTTGGTTTGTGCTTGATCCTGTAATTACGGTACATCCTGATGAGGTTTTTTTTGAATGCTTTAGCCAAGATGAAGCTTCTTATGGCCGTTTAGGAACAAGCTACGAAGTTTTTAAAAATATTAACGAGTTTTCTTGTGGTACTACCAATATTGATTACTCTGCCGCACTCTATAACGAGTTTCAAAAGATTCGTAGCTATAAAACTACCCGTTTTGAAGTCGATCCATCAGGGTTTGAAGTTAAAACTCAAGGTGAAGATGATTACAAAGAGGTTAAAATTGACTTACCTGATACTTGGGTTAGAGGATTTTTACAAGTAAGCTCAGCAATGTCTTTACCTACAACATCTTTTACACTACACCCAATGGATGTTTATAACCTGTGTTTTGTTTTACGTAGACATAAAGAGATCCTAGGCCCAAGAAGTCTTCGCTATATCCTAAAACCAAATGAACCTATTAAAGTAGTTTTTGAACCTTGGGAAATAGAAGTAGTTTGTCCTCGCTCTATTTATCAAGGAAATAATGCATCTACAATTAGGGTTTGGGGCAGACGCAGAATACTTATTTTAGAAAGATTAATCCCCGTAGCAAAAAAATTTACAGTTCATTTACTTGGTACAGGCTTACCTTCATTTTATGTAGCTGATTTAGGTAATATGTCCTTTACACTAGGTTTATCTGGTTGGACAGCTAATGACTGGTCTACAGCAGGTAATTTTGATTTAATGGCACCTCGTGCTGATGTGGATGATTTTACCAAACGCCGAGTATTTGACGCATTAAAAGAAAATTGGGTTGAAAAAACTGACTCTTTAGCCCGTCGTTTAGGAATGGATCGAAGTGTTATATTAGGGGCTTTAGGGGCTTATACTCAAGCAGGACGTGCAATTTATGACTTAAATAAAGATGTCTATCGAGTACGCGAACTTAGCCGCGAGCCTTTGCCAATGGATAAACTTAGATTTGCTAATCCTCGCGAAGAAAGCGCTACTAGTTTTTTAAGTCAAAATGCAGTAAAAATAACTAACCTTGAACAAGACTTATTAGGTGCATTAAATGTTTTAGGTACTGTAAAAGATAAAAGTAAGACCTATAACAATATGGTATCAATAGATAAAGATGAACGAATTGTTCGTGCAATGTGTGATTGTTATTGGCATCAACAAAACAAGCTCTTTCGCGGCCCTTGTGAACATATCTTAGCACTACGTATGCAACATAGTCGCCAAAGAAGTAGGGTGTAAATCTCTTAAGAAAATTTTTGTTAACCTTAAATGTTCTTTGTCAATTTAAGTTTTACCTTAATTATTTGGGCATTTCAGCAGGCAAAAGAACCTTGCAATCTGGAAAGTGGATCGCTTTCCTTGTCGGTAGTTTCATCATGCTTCACTAGTCTGCTCTTCATTTTGCACTAGCTAACGAAAGCCTTTTCTTTCAGTGTGGATTTTATAAATCTAAAGAAAAGGCTTTCGTTGCTAGTGCGTCGAGTTGAGCAAGTCTAGTCCTTAGAGTTTTTCGAAGATATTCTTGCAATTTGCTCAAATTATTAAGTTTATATTTGTTTCTTTAAGTATCTTAGAGTAGGCTTTTCCTTGCAATCTGAAAGGTGTATCGCCTTTCTTGTCGGTAGTTTCATCATGCTTCACTAGTCTGCTCTTCATTTTGCACTAGCTAATACTAGTATCGCCTTTTCTGTGTAGATTCTATAAATCAAAAGACGATACTAGTATTGCTAGTGCGTCGAGTTGAGCAAGCCTAGTCCTTAGAGCTTTTCGAAGGATACTTTAGGATAATTAGCTTAAGAAACAAAGGTTTTATAATAGCTTTGGCTAAAATGAAGGCTTTTCCTTGCAATCTGGAAGGTGGATCGCTTTCCTTGTCGGTAGTTCTGTCATGCTTCACTAGTCTGCTCTTCACTATTGCCCGAGCTAAGGCCAGGCGCGGATTTCGGTGAGGATTTTATAAATCTAAATCCGCGCCTGGCCTTGCTCGGGCATCGAGTTGAGCAAGCCTAGTCCTTAGAACTTTTCGAAGGTCACTCATTTTAGCCAAACTCGTTATAATACTTTAAGTTTGTTACAGGAGTAGAGACGACTTTTCCTTGCAATCTGGAAAGTGGATCGCTTTCCTTGTCGGTAGTTTCATCACGCTTCACTAGTCTGCTCTTCATTTTGACCGAGCTAACGACGGTGCTCATTTTGCTGTGAATATTCTGTAAATCCAAAACGAGCACCGTCGTTGCTCGGTCGTCGAGTTGAGCAAGCCTAGTCCTTAGAACTTTTCGAAGGAGTCTCTACTCTTAACAACTTAACTCTTTTAGTTAGTTCTAAATAATTAAATGCGCTAGTAAAAGGGTTTTCTTTAATTTGTAACCTTTGGAGATAAATAAAATGTCAGAACGTCCTAGAACTCGCCAAGAACTCTACGAAAGAATCCGTAAGACTTCTAAAGAGGAATTTATTTTAGAAGAAATGATTAGATTTGGATTTTGGCCTGCTGAAGGACAAATTCCACAAGATCCTGCTGATGAAATCCGCCGTCGTGGTGAAATAAGTAGACAACTTAATGAACTTCACACCCAAAACCGTCATTTGGGTAATGAAGAAAAAATGCTTAAAGAGCTACGTAAAAAACGAATGGAGGAGTCTAAACGTAAACGACAAGAAACTAAAGAACGCCATGAGCGTGAACGTAAAGAAAGAGCAGAAGCTTGGAAAGAAAAGAAAAAACAAGACATTATTTATCTAGGTCAAGGTGTTTCTTCTGGGCTTAATAATAAAGAATCTAATGAGGAAAGGCTTAAAAGCTATAATTTGCCTAAATATTCAAATGCTTCAGAAATTGCAACTGCAATGAGTATCTCCATTGGCGCACTGCGTTTTCTAGCTTTTTCCCGTAAAACCAGTACTAAAACTCACTATGTTCGTTTTAAGATCCCTAAAAAAACAGGTGGTGAAAGAACTATTTCTGCACCTATGCCACGATTAAAGTCTGCTCAAAACTGGATTTTGCATAATATTTTAGAGAAAGTAAAACTCCATGATGCAGCACATGGGTTTTGTACTCAGCATTCAATTGTTAGTAATGCTAAACCTCACATTGGGGCTGAAGTGCTTGTTAATATTGACCTAAAAGACTTCTTTCCTTCTATTTCATATAAAAGAATTAAAGGTTTATTTAAGTCTCTAGGTTATTCTGAACTAGCAGCAACAATTTTTGCTCTAATTTGTACAGAACCTACAGTAGAAGAAGTTTCCCTAGATAATCAAACTTACTATGTAGCAACTAGCGCTAGACACCTTCCCCAAGGTGCTCCAACTAGCCCTGCACTAACCAACATACTTTGTAGACGATTGGATAAACGCTTAACAGAAGCTGCTAAAGAATTGGGTTTTACTTATACCCGCTATGCAGATGACTTAACTTTTTCAACTAAGGGTGAGTTCTCTCGCAATATTTGTAATATCTTAAATAAAGCACACGATATAGTTAAACACGAAGGTTTGACTGTTAATTCAGAAAAAACTAGAGTTCTTCGTAAAGGCCGACAGCAGGAAGTTACAGGAGTTGTAGTTAATAAAAAACTAAATATTTCTAAAAAAACACTTAAGAAATTTAGAGCTACACTTTATCAAATTGAAAAAGATGGGCCAGAAGGCAAACGTTGGGGACATACTCCTGATGTAATTGCTGCAATACAAGGGTTTGCTAATTTTGTTTTTATGGTAAATCCTGAAAAAGGACGACTACTAAAATCCAAAGTAAAATCTATTATTCAAAAATACAATTGGGTGCCTGAGTGGAAAAGAAAACTGTCGTCTCCATCAGAAGTTCAGCCAAATGTATCAACTCTATCAACTTTACCTGTTACATCAACAGAAAATAAAGTTGAAACTCAAAAGACAACAGAAAATAAAACTAACAAAAAATGGTGGAAATTATTTTAGTCTAGAAATATGTCTCTAGACTAACTCTTTATTTTTAAATTAATTGGAAATTTTATTATTTACTAACACAATTTCTAGTTTTTCTTTAGCAAGTAAAGCGGCTTGGCTTTTAGGGTAGCGGCTAAGTATTTTTTTATAAGCTGTTCCATTATAGCGATAGGATTTTTCTATCGAGTCTATAAAAAAATTCACTCCTAAACGACTATATTTATCTAGCCCAGAGTAATTAAGCAAGTATTTTTCTGGTTCAAGCTCTGGATCAAGTTGATGAAAAGAAGCCCTAGAAGTGCGTTTTGAAAGCTCTTTAGCTATTTGTTCAGCAGTTTCACCTTCTGCTAAAAGTGCATCAGGACAAAAGCGAGATTTTGGAAAATATTTAACTAAGGTTTGAGATAAAATAATTTTGTCTACACCCTCTGCATTTTCAATTAAACGCATTAATCTAACATCTTCGCCTTGCCAAGAAGGATTAATTAAAGCAGATGCATCTATATAACCTCTTGTTCTTCGGGTTACTGCTACAAAATAGTACTTAAGCCCTTGATTTTTGGTTGTAGAAATAATAAAAATCTTTCTTCCTATTCTCAAACGACGTAAGGCCGTAGAAGTAATGTCTGGAGACTTTCTAAGAACCGAAAGCCCTGTATCGACTACAATAGCAGTTTGAAATTGGCCTTCTTGATTCCAAGGCGCTGCTGCGTAAGTAGGAAGACTAACAAAACATAGCAAAAATATCAGCGTAAGTAACTTAAACATAGTTTTTATCCTTTATCTAAAATTATTTTATAAAAAATCTTTAAACATTTAGGATAGACGCAAAATGCACAAGATACTTGCCGATAAATAAGGAAAGTTGTAGATTGATTTGTTTTTATGGAAAAAATTCTTTCACTTAAACAACTCTCAAATAATTGTCAAAAAGCTAAAGCTAATAATCAACGTATAGTCTTTACTAATGGCTGTTTTGATTTAATTCATCCAGGACACATTAGCTACTTAAAACAAGCTCGTGCCCTAGGAGATCTATTAGTAATAGCAATTAATAGCGATGCTTCAATCCAACGTATTAAAGGCCCTTTGCGTCCTATTTTATTTGAAACAGAACGAGCAACAGTTTTAGCAGCACTAGAAATGGTTAGTTATGTGACTATTTTTGATGAGGAAACTCCACATAAAATAATTTCTACACTCTTGCCAGATGTATTAGTAAAAGGCGGTGATTGGTCAATTGATAAAATTGTTGGCCGCCAAGAAGTAGAAGCAAATGGAGGAAAAGTTTACTCTTTACCTTATGTAGACGGTGCTTCTACTACAGATATTATTACGAGAATTTTATCTAGGTATCATAATAGTAATGAACACCAAACTAGCAGTAATAACACCTCTAACTAATTTTATTACAAGTACAAGTTTTCGTAGGTTATTAAATGACCTAAAAACCAGCCAAAAACCTCTTGCTGTAAGCGGTTTAACAGGCTCAGCTAAAGCATTCCTTATTGCTGCCTTAAATAAAGAACTTGCTCGTCCCATACTAACTATTGTGCGAAGCAATAACGAATTAGAAACCCTAGAGCGTGACCTTAAGTTTTTTTATCAGGCCCTACGCCAAGGCTCTAAGGAGGAAAGCTCATCAGCAAAACGCTTAAAACCTGAAACAATAATAACCTTACCTGTAGCAGAAGTTAACCCTTATCAAGGACTTTCTCCCCACCCTGAAGTAGAACAAAAGCGAGCCTTTGCCCTAGATACCCTAGCTCGTGGTGGAGGAGAATTGCTTATAACTCCAGCACGTACTCTTATAGAGCGAACTCCTTCGCCTAAACAAATGTTAAATCTAAGTATTCAGCTAAAATCCGGCGAAGATTGCCCTCCTGATTTAATAGTTGATATGCTATCTGCTAATGGTTACTTAAGAGAAGACCCTATTAACTCAATAGGTTCATATAGTTTACGTGGTGGTATTTTGGATGTTTTTTCTCCTAATTATAGCGACCCGCTTAGAATGGAGTTTTTTGGAGATACTCTGGAATCAATCCGTACTTTTGACCCAGATACTCAACGTTCTAAAGAAAGACTTGAAGGGGTGCGACTAGTTCCTATGCGTACCCAATCAGCTAGTGCTGAAGGGTTACGCCGTTTTGCTCGTGCTGCTAAAGACTTTTGGAAAGCACCTCAATATCAAAAAGAGCTTTCAGACCTCTTGCTTTCCGCCGAAAGTGGAACAACTTTTGAAAGCTGGGAATATTTATTTCCTTTATTAAACCCTTTAGAATCATCTCTTTTTGACTATTTGCGAAACCCTTTAGTAATAGTCGATGAACCAGCCGAAATAGATTTAGAGTTAAACAAACTTTATGCAAAATTTAATGAAACTTATCATTTAGTTGATGAAGCTGGAAGTTTAGCTTTAACACCAGAAAAACTTTTTATGACAGTTGAAGGCTTGCGTTCTCGCCTAGATCATCGCCAAAGACTAGAACTACGTTTATTAGGCTTAGAAGCGGCTCAAATAGATACTCAGTTTGAAACAGAACAACAAAATATAAGGACTCTTTTCCTTTTCCCTGTTGAAGCTTGTGCAGCAGAACATAGGATTCGCTCTCAATCTACTCAACGCTATCACGGTCGAATCCCAGATTTAACCCATAATCTAACTAAATGGCAACAAGCAGGTGAGTCTAGCGTTTTAGTTATGCCTAGTTTAGGTGTAGCTGAACGTGTAGTAGAAATCTTAAGGGATTATTCTGTCCGTGCAGAATTAAGACCTGAGTTAACCCATTCTATTTCATCAAGTTCTCAAGAAATTATTGTAACCTTAGGTAAGCTTTCTAATGGATGTGAGCTACCAGATACTAAGCTAAGACTTTTAATAGAAACAGATATTTTTGACGAAGCGGCTAGTTCAGATTTCCGCCAATCACAAACACGACGCAAAAGAACTCAACTTAGCGCATTTTTATCAGACTTTCGAGACTTAAAACCTGGTGATTATGTAGTCCACGTAGATCATGGAATAGGACAATTTCAAGGTTTACAACAGATGCAAGTTAGCCCAACAACTAAACGTGAATTTATGTTGCTTACCTATGCAGAAGGAACAAAACTTTATGTTCCTGTAGAGCGACTTGACTTAGTACAAAAATTTGCTAGTGCTGAAAACGTCTCTAGACCCTCACTAGACAAGTTAGGTGGGCTTAATTGGCAAAAAACTAAATCTCGTGTTAAAAAAGCAATGCGAGATATGGCTGAAGAGTTACTTAAGCTTTATGCAGAGCGTAAGCTTGTTAAGCGTTCACCATTTAGCGACGATAGCCCCTGGCAACAAGAATTTGAAGATGCATTTGAGTATCAACTTACGCCAGATCAAGATGCAGCAGTAGAAGATATAAAAACAGATCTGCACTCTGAAACACCTATGGATAGACTACTTTGCGGTGATGTAGGTTTTGGTAAGACCGAAGTAGCAATGAGAGCAGCATTTAAGGTAGTTTCAGATGGAAAGCAAATTGCTGTCTTAGCCCCTACTACAGTTTTAGCCTATCAGCATTATAAAACTTTCCAACAGCGTTTTGCTTCTTTTCCTATAACAATTGAACTGCTCTCTCGATTTCGTTCAGCTAAAGAGCAAAAAGAAACTGTTTCACGACTTGCAGAAGGTAAGGTTGATATTGTAGTAGGAACTCATCGCCTTCTTTCAAAAGACATTCAGTTTAAATCCTTAGGGTTAGTTATAGTTGACGAAGAGCAACGCTTTGGGGTTGGTCATAAGGAAAAGCTTAAACAAATGCGCCGTCGCGTAGATGTTTTAACTATGTCAGCTACACCTATTCCTCGTACTCTAAATATGTCTTTAGCAGGGCTTAGAGATATGTCTGTAATTGAAACCCCACCATCAGACCGCTTAGCTGTGCAAACTCACGTAGTACAATTTAATGAAGGTGTAATTCGTAGCGCTATAGAAATGGAACTTCAACGAAATGGGCAAATTTTCTTTGTTCATAACCGAGTAGAAACTATTTACTCAATTGCTGATTTAATTAAAAAGCTTGTCCCTAAAGCTAGAGTTGGTGTTGGACATGGACAGTTAAATGAAACCGCTTTAGAAGACGTTATGATGAAGTTTATCCAACATGAGACAGATATATTAGTTGCTACTACTATTATTGAAAACGGTATTGATATACCCTTAGCAAATACTATTATTATTGATCACGCTGATCACTATGGGCTTTCTCAGCTTTATCAACTGCGTGGACGTGTAGGACGTTCTAATCGTCGTGCTTACGCTTATTTGCTAGTACCTTCAGAACAAACATTAACGCCCATTGCTAGAAGACGCCTTGCTGCAATTCGTGAGTTCTCTGATCTAGGTTCAGGATTTCGTATTGCTGCTCTAGATTTAGAACTTAGAGGGGCCGGAAATTTACTTGGAGGTCAACAATCTGGACATATTGATTCAATAGGTTTTGATCTCTATTGTCAAATGCTTGAACGCACTGTTCAGGAGCTAAGAGGCCAACCAATTGAAGACGATACCAATGTAGCAATTAACCTTGGTGTAGACATCCGTATTCCAGAAGATTATATTTCTGATACTGGGCAAAGACTACGTACTTATAAGCGTATTTCTTCAGCTAATAATGAGCAGGAACGTTCTAGTATTGCTGAAGAATTAGTCGATCGTTATGGTAGACGACCTGATTCAGTAGAAAATTTATTTCACTATTCTAAACTAAGAGCTTTTGCAAATAATTTAGGAATAGTTTCTATTGATCGTGAGCAAAAGTACTTAAATATCAAATGGAAAGAAAATGCCAAAATAGAGCCTAATAAGCTTATAGAGTTTGTTGGAACCAATAAAGACGCAAGTTTTTCACCATCAGGCGTACTAAAGATTAAACTTATAAGTGAAATTAGTGATGAAGCTTTGTTTTTAACAATCGAAAATCTCTTGCGCAAATTTGCCAAGCCAACATAAACTAACAGCTTATTAAAAATAAGCATCTAACTTAACTTAAATTAATCAATGCCTTATTGGCCTTATTCCAATTAACCTTTAAATCATAAGGCAGTTGATTTTCTACATCTGATTAGCAGTTTATGGAGTTTACAAATTATGAAATTTAATCGGATTTTTTTTATTGTAATACTTTTTGCCCTATTTACTTTTCCAGTTTTTGCCCAAGAACCACAGTTAGTTGATGAAACTGTAGCTCGTGTTAATACTGATATTATTACTCGTTCCAGCCTTCTTAAAGCTCAAGAAGCTTACAGAAAAGAGCTTTTAGAAAAAAATAATAATGACCAAGCAAAAGCTGATGAAGAATATAAAAAAGGTGTGGACAAACTCTTAGATATTTTAATTGAAGATAAATTAATTAGTCAACGCGCTACAGAGCTAGCCATTGATGTAGAAGCCGAAGTTAATCAATCATTTGTTAGGCTTTGCCAACAATTTAACCCTCCTATACCTTTAAGCGAATTACCAGAAATCTTAAAAACCCAAGGTATTGATATAGAAGACCTCCGTAAATCCTTCCGTAATGATGCTCAGCGCCGTGCAATTCTTTTTCGTGAAATTTTTAGCCCAATCTATGAAAAAGTAACCGTCGATGAAAAAAAAGCTTGGTATGAATCCCATGCTGAACTCTTTAAGGTTCCTGGAGAATATAAATTAAGCGAAATTTTTGTTTCTTTAGAAAATCGCTCTGAAGCCGAAGCCTCAGCTTTAGCTAAACAAATAGTGGCCGATGCTCGTGCAGGCAAAGCCTTTGGTGACTTAAATAAGCTCTATTCTGATCCAAAACGTAAATCTACAGAAAAGGCTGGGGAACTCCCTGCTTTTAAGGATAGCGATTTAATAGAGTATTTACGTAAGCTAGTAGAAACAATGAAAGCTGGGGATGTTTCTGACCCAATTAAAATTGATAAAGGGTTTCAAATCATTCGTCTTAACGAACATAAACCAGCAGGGCTTGTTGATTTTACCCAAGTAGAAGCACAAATAGCTGAACAAGTAGCTTTTGAAAAAGGACAAAATCAACTACCTGAATACTTTAAGAAGCTAAAAGAAAAGTCTTATATTAAAGTAGCTGAAAATTATAGGAAAACTAGTGAAGCAAACTAAACTCAGCCACAAGCAACCAGCCACAAATGCCCAGCAAATGACTGGGTTAATTGCCAAAAATCTTGGGCTATTTTATATAATTTATGAGACTTGATCTTTTCTTAAAACTAAGTCGTCTGGTACTTCGTCGTACTGTTGCAGCAGAAATTTGCCGCGCTGGTGCTGTTTTAATCAATGATATTCCAGCTAAAGCAGGCCGCGAAGTTAAAATAGGCGATACTCTAACATTAAAAAAACGTGGTCAAAAATTACACGTTCGTATAGTATTACTGCCCACAGGAAATGTTTCTAAAGCAATAGCTCCAACGCTTTACGAAATCTTAAGCTCTACACCTTGCAATGAATTAGATGAACTATTAACTATCGATGCTGATAGCTCAGATGGTTCAAAAGATAAAGATTAAAATCCATTATTTTAAGGCTATTTTGTGAATAATAAACTTGCTAAAACTAAAAAAAATGATACTAATAAGATCCGCTCAACTACGGTATTATCAGTACGCCAAGGCCATAACATTGTAATGGCTGCTGATGGACAAGTTACCTTAGGTAATACTGTGATGAAATCAAATGCTCGTAAAGTACGTAGACTTTATAATGACAAAGTTTTAGTAGGTTTTGCAGGCTCAACAGCAGACGCATTTGCGCTTTTTGGCCGTTTTGAATCAAAACTAGAACAATATCATGGTCAACTTAGCCGCGCCGCAGTAGAAATGGCTAAGGATTGGCGCACAGATAAATACCTACGTAACCTAGAAGCACTACTTTTAGTAGCCGATGAAAAAACATCTTTAGTGATTTCAGGAACAGGTGATTTAATTGAACCTGAAGATGGTATTATGGCTATAGGTTCTGGAGGAGCATTTGCTTTAGCTGCTGCTAGAGCCTTAGCAACACATTCGCAACTTTCTGCCCGGGAAATTGCAACTGAAGCAATGAAAATTGCAGCAAGTATTTGTATTTATACTAATGATAGCTTGGTAGTTGAAGAACTATAATTCTGAGAACTAATTAATGAGGAAACATGGTAATTTATCTTTCAGGGGAAGTAGCTCCTCCACCTAACTTAGACGATTTAACCCCTAAACAAATTGTTGCAGAACTTGATAAACATGTAGTTGGTCAACGCGCTGCCAAAAGAGCCGTAGCTATTGCCCTTAGAAATAGAGTTCGTCGCCAAAAACTACCTCTTGATTTAGCCCAAGATGTTATTCCTAAAAATATCATTATGATAGGCTCAACCGGCGTAGGTAAAACAGAAATTGCCCGCCGCCTTGCTCGTCTCTCAGGCTCACCTTTCCTAAAAGTAGAAGCCTCAAAATTTACAGAAGTCGGCTATGTCGGTCGTGATGTTGAATCAATTGTCCGCGACCTAGTAGAAATTGCTATTGACCTTGTTAGAGAAGAAAAAATTGATGAAGTTGCCGATAAAGCCGAATTTAACGCTGAAGAAAGAATATTAGATATACTACTTCCTCCAAAACCTGATGACTCTTCAGCTTCAGAAAATAATAATGATCAATTTCAACGTACTAGAGAAAAACTTCGTCAACAACTTAGAGATGGAAAACTTAATAGCCGCCTAATTGAACTAGAAGTCAAAGAACGGGGTTTACCTAGTGGGATTGAAATTATTACCCCTCAAGGCATCGAGGAAATGGATATAAACATAAAAGATATGATTCCAGGGCTTTTTTCTGGTGGACGCTCAACTAAGCGTAAAATGCCTGTAGAAGAAGCTTTAGAGTATCTAATCTCTGAAGAAGAACAAAATTTAATCGACATGGACTCAGTTTCACGAGTCGCTCTAGAACGTGTAGAAAATTCAGGAATTGTTTTTCTTGATGAAATAGACAAAATCGCTGGCCGCGAAGGCGCACACGGGCCAGAAGTCTCTCGCGAAGGCGTACAACGCGACTTACTCCCAATTATTGAAGGAACTACAGTTAATACAAAATATGGAATGGTACGAACTGACCATGTTTTATTCATCGCCGCAGGAGCTTTTCATGTAGCTAAACCCTCAGACTTAATTCCTGAACTTCAAGGGCGTTTCCCCATCCGTGTTAACTTAGATCCACTTACTAAAGACGATTTTAAGAGAATTTTAACTGAGCCTAAAAACTCTTTAATTAGGCAGTATACTGCGCTTCTACAAACCGAAGGTATTTGTCTAGAATTTACAGAAGATGCTATTGAAACAATTGCTGATTTTGCATACTCTGTAAATAAATCTACTGAAAACATAGGAGCTAGACGACTACATACCGTAATGGAAAAACTCTTAGATGAGATTTCCTTTGAAGGCTCAGATTTACCAGAAAAAAAACAAGTTATTAACCAAGACTACGTTAGGAAAATGCTATCAAGTATTGTAGAAAATGAAGACCTTAGCCGTTATATACTCTAAAAAATCCTTTTTCCAGCGCTTATGCTGGATATTTGTAATTGCTTTTTCAGCTATCATTATTGCTGGTTGTGGACGTGTAGGCCCACCCTTACCACCAATAAAGTATAAAGCCTTAGTGCCAGAAATGCTCCAAGCCCGTCAACGAGGAACAAATCTGATACTTACCTGGCCTAAGCCTGGTGTTATTGCAATGCAAAACTCTAAAGTCTCTCGCGCAGAGATTTTAAGGCGTGATGAAACAACAGACACTCCCCTAAGACTGCCCGAAGAAAAATTTTTAGAAGAAGCACGTGTAATAGCTACAATTCCTAGTAAAGATATTAGTGATGCAGAAGCGAATACACTGTTTTTTACTGATACCCTACCAGCAGGTAACTTAAATAGCACACTGCGCTATCGTTATGCCATTCGCTACACTAATTTCTCAGGTGCATCGCTGCCTCTTTCCAACTATGTCTTAGTTGAACCCACAACTGCTATAGCTAAAGCACCAGAAAACCCCGCTACAGAGCTAACTCAAGAGGCAATTAAACTTACTTGGTCAGCACCAGCAGCAAACCTAGATGAAACTCAGCCAGCAAATATCTTAGGTTATAATATTTATCGCCGTTCCAAAGATGGTGCTTTTTCCGACCAACCAATCAATAGTGGATTAATTACATCAACTAGCTTTGAAGACAAACAATTTAAGTTTGGCAATAATTATTTTTACATAATCCGTTCTGTATCCTCAGGCAAAAATGCATCTATAGAAAGCCCTGACTCTAAAGAGATTTTAGTTAAAGCCAAAGACACATTTGCACCCATTGCACCTTCAAATGTAACAGGAGCCGCAGCAGCAGGACTAGTTAGCCTATTTTGGCCTGCAAACACAGAAAAAGACCTACGAGGCTATTTTATTTACCGAGCAGAAAAGAAAGATGCCCCTCGTAGCGAATGGACAAAGCTAACCCCATCAGCAATTGCAGCAACAACCTTTAGAGATGAACGTGCCCAAATAGGCAAGACTTACGTTTACTTTATTACAGCCCTAGACTTAAGTAACAACGAAAGCTTGCCAAGCGAAGGCACTGAGGTTGAAGCGGTGCAATAAGTAAAGAGCTTATAAAATTAAAATAAGCTCCTTGTTATCTTGAGCTTTTAGCAAACAATTTTTTGGTTGTCACAGTTTTTTAGTAATTATAATTTTTTTGGTTGCTGTAGTGTTTATGGCTTTTTTCACAGCTTTTAAAGCATTAACTCGTCCATATCCGTATTTATCATTGCGCAATCTTCTGCGGTCTCCGTCAACCGGCTTATAACGAGTAATGTCTTTTCCAATCTTGTCCGCAGTCTCAAACAATATATCTTGAACTTCTTCTCTTGTAAGCTTAGGGTTCACTCCTAGAATTAAAGCTGCTACCCCTGCAACCAAGGGAGTTGCAGCAGAAGTGCCATTAAAATATCTATATAGTCCTGACTTATGTAAATTAGAGTCTCCATCTTCTCTCTTAGCAAGAGTAATAATTCCTGTCCCAGGTGCAACAAGATCTAAACCCTTACCCTGTGGGCTAGTTATAGTTCTACCATCTTCCAAATCGCCACCTCTTGGCCTTGTAGATCCTACAGCAATAACATTTTCACAAGTGGCAATTTCATTTTTGTCTATGGTTCCTCCTTGTTCACCACCTGCCCAAAAAACTAGACAGCCTCGACCGCCACGCCCATCATTAGTCACTTTATCAATGGCATCTTTCAAAACAGGTAGTAATTCCCACTCATCTTTACCAAAGCTACAACTAATTATATCTGCCCCTTTTTCAAAAGCATAGAGTAGTGCTTCTGCAAGTTGATATTGTCCTGTAAACCAATCTAGAGAAGCTTTTATAGGAATAATTTGACAATTAGGGGCAATGCCTAAGCTACCCAACCCACCGTCTGTTCTAACAGCTACACCAGCACAAGAAGTACCATGTGAAAAACTACCTGAAGGGTCATTATCACCGTTATCAAGATCTATTGAATCAATTACTTTTTCTTTTAAGTCTTCATGCCCAATATAAAAACCTTCATCAATAATAGCAATTTTTACATTGCTTAAACTGACACCTTCAAGTTCTTTCCAAGCTTCTTGAGCTTTTATTTTCTTTAAATACCAAGGCTCATTTGTGGGCAAATCGCTTTGGGGGCTAGGTGCAGCACTATGCAGATTAATACGTTCTATCCAATCAGGGTGTGCATAACTAACACATTCTTCTTTTGAAAGCTTATCACATATCTCAACAGCATTTGAGCTACTGGTGCTACGGGTTTCTGAAATCTCCAGTAAAAAGGTTTTTTCCAAAAACTTTAATTCTTTTACCTTCTTTAAGGAAAACCTTTTATTTATTTTTTCTATACTTTCTTGGGATGTGTCTGATTTATATTTACACACTATCCGATTAGCAAGAATCATCCAGTCACCGTTTTTACTACGATAAACCTTCTCTAATATTTCTTTTACTGTCTCCTTATTTTCATTTTTGATTGAGGAAAAGTCTTTTTCCAAAGATTGTTCTGTCTCCTTATTTTTGTCTTTTTCCAAAGGTTTTTTTTCTGCTCTATTATAAAAATGAAACTTATCATCAGGGAAAGATGAAAATTCTGTTGATGGGTTTAAGGAGCTACATTTATTTTTTATAAAGTTTCTTGTTTGTGAGATGCCTTCTTCTTTCGCTTTAGAGCAGCACCTTATCACCACAGAATTTTCCTTATGAGATAGCGGCTCTCTTTGTTTATCATAAAAATGACATTGATTAGTACTATCTGTAGCCATTGACAAACCAACCTTTCTATGTGCTTTACTGTTCCAATTTGTCTTGAAAGTTAAAGGGAATAAACCATTGTTACCGTTTTAGCAAAGTGCGAGTTAAATGTTTTCAGTAGTAAAAAAGAGTGCATGCCCACACATCTGTCTATCACTACTAAGTAAATTTTCCCCAGCGTTAGGAATTTTTCTAGGAACTTTTATCCCTTCCTCAGGAATACTATTAACAACTTCATAAACTAACTCAAAGTCATATTCTGGTAAAAAATCTTCTACAGGATTATAGTCAAATACATCTTGCAAATTAGGAGGTAGATTTTGAACCTTAATTTCCACTGTTTTTTCTTGGCTTAACTTAATTGTAAACACCTTTGTAAATTCTGATTTAGGGTTTTTTAGATCGTCATTTGGGTCACTTAAGTGCCCTAATTCAACAGTATCCTGCTCAAATTCCAATTCCACTACTACTTTTCGATGATATTCTTTGCTTATATCTGGGTCGCCGGGGTAAAACTCAAATTTATGATCTAAAGGTTCTACAGCCTTAACTATCCCTGAATTAAATCGCATTTTAGCAACAAGCCGTGGATCAAGAGGCGGATTAAGACAGTTAGAATCGACTATAACTTCAGGATTAGGAGTTTCTCGATAGATATATTTCATTGTAGGAATGCGTTCTTCAAGATCAGGTGCTACAGCTAAAGTTACCCCTTTTGGCGAAGTAGTGGGATTAATATAGATCAGATCTTTATCTAAAGGCCAAACAGCCTCTCTAACAGTATTATCCTGTTTATCAATGTATCGCCTAAAAAACTCAAAATTCGACTGTTCTTTAAGGCTTAAGATATAATCTGAATCTAATGGATTCACTCCTTGTTTTGGCACTAAATCATCTACATTAACTTGTACTGAAGGCACATGAACTAAGAAACGCTTCCCCTTCTTAGAAGGCTCTGGCTTACGGGCATCAATAACAAGCACAACCATAACTTTAGTTTCTTCGTTAGAAACAAAGGCAAAAAGCCCCTCAAAAGATATATTCATTTTGTATACCATTTTCTCTTCCTCCTTAGGTATTCTAAAATTTAGGGATAATTAGGGATAATTAGGGATAATTAAGGCTATGTTATAGACTATTTCTCTTTTTGATTAACACCTCCAAATAAGGTGAAAACTGCCCATTTTTTAGGTTGTTGTTGCTTAGAATCACTACTATTAATCAAATCTAACTGAGCATTTCGTAAAGCAGCGCCAGCATCTTTGCCAGAAACTATATTTTTATAAAAGCTGGAAAATAGTACTTCTGAAGCCCAATCATCTGCCTCCCATAAACTTGCTATTACAGCAGGAACATTGCTAGCCAGAAATGGTCTGGTAATACTTATAACGCCTTCACTTTGCAAACGCTGTCCTTTTGCAGTATTACAGCCTGCAAGCACTACTAGTTGTGTTTGTGTTAAATGCAAATCATACAACTCATAAGCTCTTAAAGAACTATCATTGAACTCTTCAAACTCATTTTTAGCAAAAATAAGCTCTGAAGAAAGAGGTGTTTCTAGATTTGCAATGGCATGACCGGCAAAATGGATTATGTTGGATTTTGGAGCGAAATCTAAAAAAACTTTTTTAGTAGCTGTCTTATTTTTAAAAACTATCGCATCTTTTGGGTATAATTTTGCAATACTATCAACTTCTTTTTCAGAATGCAGCAAATTACCTAGTCTAGGAAACCTTTTGCGATCAAAGGCCGGATTACCCACTAATAAGATTTTTGGTGTTTTAATTTTACTTAATTGCTTATTTTGTTGTAGGGAAGTAATAAATATTGTTGAGCTTGGAACTATTGTTATTACAAAATCCTCTATCAAAAAATTATTAGTTGACGAATTAATTAGTGCAGTAAAAGGTACTTCATATAAAATTTTATCTGGCACTATTACTACTCTAGTTTCTTTAGGTATTAGCATTAAAATGGGCTTTATTAGCTTCTCAAATAATGGTGCAGAGAAAGAAGTTAGCTCATTTTTTAACAAGTTTCTGTCTATTGCATCACGAAAGTTTTTAATGTCTTTTTCTAGTAAATTTTGGTCTACTTCAACTTGAAAAAATTTAGAATCGTTTCGTTCAACTAGCCAAATAAGTAATTTTCTTTCCAAAAAAGCATATTCAACTACTACAGTATTCTCAGGTATTTTGCTCTGAATATCCCTTAAGCTATAAGGTGCTAGCTTGCTTACTGTTAATTCTAAGCTAGTAGAATGATTAATTTTTTGGTTAATTGCTATTAGATCTAAAAGAGCACGAGTTCTTTTGGCCTCATTATAATAAAAAGCTAAATCTGCTCTTTTGCGTTTTTCCATTTGAAACAAAATCATTTCATCATATGACGACAGAACTTGCTCTAAAAAACTTACTCGTTCCTTTTCAAATGGAAAAGAATTACGCACTCGCTCATATTCTTTGATACTACTTTCCAAATCTTTTTCAGCTTTATCATATTCACCAATCAAAATGTAAGCTTTTGCTCTTGATAAATAAATGCTTACAAGCTCATATTTTTCAAATTCTCCATAACTGCTAGCTAAAGCAACATTGTACAAACTTATGGCTTTTTTTGGTTCTTCAAAAAGACTAAAAGCCCCTTCAAGAACTGCAATATATTGTTCAAATCCAATTTTCACGGACTCTTCAGAAGACAGATTGACACAAGCTTTAGCGCGGTTTATATCATCATATGCAGTATTTTTATTACCTAGTTTGTAGTTAGCTTGAGCACGAAAACACAGAACAGAAAATAAATCTGTGATAGCTTTAGATTTTTGGCAAAGATAAAAAGACTGATCAAGAAAATATAAAGAGATATTTAGTGTATTTCGCTCAAATAAGCGCTCTGTAATAAAATTATTTATAGTAATTTTATAGGTAGCATTATTTACTTCTCTCATTAACTTAAAAGCTTTGTAACAACTTTCCCAAAATCCTTCTAATAACCCTATCTGCTCATGTACAATAGCCAAAAGAGAATAAGTATTTAAAATTTCATTATAATCCCCTATCTCCTTAAAATATTTCTCAGCTACTTTTAATGCCTCTAATGCTTTTTGTGGCTCAAATAATTTATGCTGAATCCGACCATATGTAAGCCAAGAACGACCCAAAACATATAGGTATTGTTTGTCTTCTGCAACCTTGCGAAACTTGGTAATAACGTCCAAGGCAATAGGAAAATTAGCTCTAAAAACATAAATGCGTGCTAATTGAATATCAGTTAATGTCTTTCCAGCTAAATCTCTGCATTCAACAAATAGCTTTTTTGCTTTGAGAAGTGATGCTTCTGCTTGGTCAACTTGGCCCGTTTCAGTTAAATGCTCTCCTTGTTTGTGGGCTATGTATGCATTAGCTAATTTCTTTGTTTGCTCGGTGTTACTTTGCTCTAGTGAAGTATTTATAGTGTAAACTATGTCATAAACTAAATTGTCATTATGAATAATTTGGAGACTTTCTCCTATAAACTTTGCTATTTCAACAGATTGCATACTCTCAATATAGCTCTCTTGAAGATAAGCTTCTCCCCAAGCAGGAATTAATTCATTTATTGCCTGCATTCGTGCAAAATGAGGAAATTTATTGATTATTTTTTTGGCTAATTCTGTGTTTTTATCTATTACTGCCTTCTCTAATGTCTTACGCTCTTTTACCCATAACTCAGGAAGCGTTGGAGCTTTTATTATTACAAGGTGATTTTGTGCCTCTTTACGCCAATTAACATCTTTTTCTAGCTTAAGATAATCATTCCAAGCCTTTTCAGCTTCGGTTAGTTGTAAGCTTCCTAAAATTAATGCTCGATTAAAAAGCACTTCTTCTATTTTCTTATTTTTGGCTAAGGCTTTGTCAATTACAGACAAAGCTTTTATCATATGTAAAAGATCTTCTTTTTCGTGCGCATAATTGAAATAAGCTACGGCTAAATCATTTAATATATATGGATTAGAACACTCTTCAGCATTAGCTTTTTCTAGCTTTGCTATTGCTTCTTTAAAATTACCCTCTATCGCATAAACTAAGGCTAGAGCATGGGTAGTTTCTAAAGTATTCTTTCTATCTGCAATAACGATTTTTGCTCGGACAAGCTCGAAATCCTTTATTTGTGTTATTTTTAGCCCTTTATTAGAAAAACTATATTCCTGTTTAGGTTCTCCTCTAAAAAATGTTCCTTCTATCAAATTAGGAAATTGTGATGATAAATCTATGTTTATCAGGTTTTGATAATCTATACTCTCAATACCTCGTTTACTTGATTTTACAGTGGCCTTCCCCACCTCTAAATCTTCAACCATTTCATCTTTTTTAATTTCATCGTTTGATAAAACAATGCTCTCTGAAATTAGCCTTTTTCCAGAACCTTTAGTTAATTCAAAATCAGAGTATTTTCTCTTTTCGGTTTTTGGTAGCGGCTTATAAGGTGCATAGGCAAAGCCTCCTGAAAGACGTGCTTCAGTGATTCTAGAATTACCTACTAATTTTATTAGTTCAGCAAGATCTGCATTTCCTTGAGTTTTTGGATACCAAATTTTAATAGTAAATAAAGCCAGAAAAGCTAATAACAGTAAGCTACTAGCTAGTAGTAAATACTTAACTGAAAAATTTTTCATTTTCTCCCACTTCTACTGACGAAAATACTATTAGAAACACAGTAAAAATATGCGTAAGATTATAGCTACTTAAAAAATACGAGTATAAAAGATTGGAATGAAAAAAATGTAATTACTTTCAATTAAATGATTTGATGTATTTACCATAAAAGCCTGATTATTGTCTATTTATTATTATGTTCTATTGACGAAAAAACATAAAAAATACATACAAATTTTTTAACTTTTTTGGCTGAAATTTAGCTGAAATATGGAAGGTTTTTGAAACTTGTTGATAATATTGTTACTTATTTAGACTATATGATAGTAGCCAGCTAAGAAAATCACTTTCGCTATAGGCTTGATCCCAAGAATTATGGCCTATATTGGGATATTCTGTATATTTTACTTCAAGCTCTAATGTCTTAAAGGCTTCAACCATTTTTTGAGATTCGCTAACAGAAACTACTTGGTCTTCTTCTCCATGAAATAGCCAAACAGGGGTCTTTCCTATAAGTTTAGCCATTGCTAAGTAGGGATCTTTTTCTTGTTTAATTTTAGTCACCATTTCGGGTAATTTAGGCAGTGAGCTTATATTTGCAGGTGGAATAACCCAAGCACAAACTGGAGCAATAGCAGCAAACTTATTTGGATTATCAGCCGCTAAATACCAGGTTCCAGCCCCTCCCATAGAAATTCCTGTTAAGTAAACTTTATTTAGATCTATATTAAATTCTCCAATAGTTTTATCTAGTGCTTTTAAGGCTTGTTTGCCTGCCTCGGGTTGTGTCCAATGTGAATCAATTGGGCATTGAGGAAAAACTACTATAACAGGAAAACGCTCTACATAGCGACGAATAGAGCTAGCAAGACCTACATCTGTTTGTAGTAGACCATCTTGTCCACGCTCATCTCTACCATGAAGAAAAAGTATTACAGACCATTTCTTAGCTTTGGTATAGTTTTGTGGAACATAGACTTGGTAGCGATAAGTTTTTTTATCAAGCGTTAAAGTGCGATTAAGAAAACCTGTCTCTACTTTTTGGGCAAGCGTTAAATTAGTTGTAAGAAAAATAACTAAAATAGGTAAAACTAGCTTCAACAATAACTTAAAACTCATAGTTTAATAACTCACCATTTTTATTATCAGACTTAAGCTTTAATACTATATGCATCATCTTTAATAGAATCAAGATTCTCTTGACTATAATTGCGATAAAGTTGATGAATTTTAGCAGGGATACTTAGACTTAGCACTATAAGAAAGGTAACAAAAAGCCCTAAGAAATTAGGTAAAGAGTTAATTTCAAGAGTTAATGGTGCAAGTAGAAAAATCATCCCTACATGAAAAGCATAGACGTGTAGAGAGTGTTGGCCTAATTGACTTAACCATTGTAATTCTAAGAATTTACCAAAGTATGATTTTACTGCACCAAGTAAGTAGACAATAGCTGCAAAGTTAATTAGCCTTAATAATCCTAATTTTTCTTTAGAAAAAATATCGCTATTTGTTGTAAGAGTTAGATTTACTATATCATGACGAACTAAAAAAAAGGCCACTACTAAACTAAAAGATAAAGCTAGTAATTTCTTGTTTAATAAAGAGTTTAGATCTAAGCCTTGATATTTTAAGAAGCCAATATAAAGACCTAAAACAAAAATTATTTGCCAAGCTAGTATATCAAAACCACCTAAGAAAATAGGTAGGAATTTAGATATAGCTCCACTAAATAGCCCTAAAACACCAAATTGAGCAGTTAGCCAAAAACCTAGGCTAATAAATAAAACCCTTAAATGACGATTTTTAAGCAATTGTTCTAGAATTATTGGGGTTAAAAGTAAAAAGACAAAATAAAGAGGAAGAATATCTAAAAATGTTGGTTGGTAAAGAAGCAATAACCCTAGAAATAAGCCAAGTTTAGGGTCATTAAACATTAAAGGATCTGAAAAATTAAAAATATTTGATTTCCAAGCTGTTAGGAAAACATTGCTTTTAAGCCCAGTTATAAAAATCAACAAAAAGACTATGATATGTGCTAAATAGATGCTTTTTGCACGGTTTATTGCAGCTTGCCAAAGTCCACTACTACCGTAATTTATTTTAATTTTTGTATATACAATGCCTGCAATATAGCCTGAGAGAAAAACAAAAAACTCTGCTGCGCTGATAAAACCTAGAGTATTAAGAGTATAACTACTTAAAGGAAGTACTAAGTGATCTATTGTCATAACAGCTAGACATAGGCCACGAAAACTATCTAAACTAAGATCTCTTTGCATAAAAGTAAGCTTTTAATTTCAGGATAAACCCTTTATTATCCTAAGTTACTATCAAGTATCCCTATGGGGCATAGAAAAATTTTTATATTACTTAAGAAAAACATTAACTCTACTAGGTTATTTTTATTTGGTCAACTAGTTAATTAGTAGAAATCTAGGTTGTTTGAACTACTTTATTTTGATAGGGATTAAATATAAAAGATTAAAATCTTATTATCTATGTGTTATTCTTAGAGTTACACCATCAAAAATCTATAAATCATAAGGTAACTAGCATGAAAAAAACATTTATAGTAGTTTTATGTTTAACGATTTTATTATCAGCTAATTACACACAAGCACAAGTAGAAGGGGCAAATAGCCCTATTACTACTAGCAAAAGCTCATCAAGTAAAACTATTCCTGGAATGAAAGAGTTAAAGAAAATAGAGCAACGAAATAAAGCGGCTGAAAAACGTGAGCGTGCGGCTGAAAAAAGGGCTGAAAAGAAAGCCATAGCAGTAGCTAAAAAACGTGAAGAGTCTATAGCTAAAGCAGAAAAGGCTAAAACATCATCATCTAAAACTAAATCCTCCCGATCATCTAAGAGAAAAACAACTACTTTTGATAATGCGTCTATTGAACCAGCAAACCCTAGACCAAGTGCAGGCCCAGTAGATTTAACTGGACATAAAAAAATTATAAATGGCCGTGAGGTAACAGTAGTTGAAATAGAGCCAAGAAAAAACTAGTTTTTAGATGTGTTTTTATTATTTTTTATTATTTTTAAGCATAGTTATTCTAATATTTTTAGAGAAACTATTAATTAATTTTTAAGCAAAATATGGAAAAAAATTTAAGGCTTGTATTAGCTTCAACTTCTCCTCGTCGTCAAGAGATTCTAAGCCTATTTTATAAAGAGCTTAATATTATCCCCAGCCAAATCAGCGAATTACAGCTTGCTAGTGAGTCGCCCAAAGATTATGTTTTCCGCCTAGCAAAAGATAAAGCTCAGGATGTTGCAAAAAACTTGCCTAATAGCATTGTGGTTGGGGCAGACACCATTGTGCTTTATAAAAATAGGGTTTTAGGTAAACCTTCTAGTAAAGACGATGCAAGAAAAATGCTTGAACTCCTTTCTGGCAACTGGCACGAAGTATTAACAGGTGTTGCTGTTATTAATACTTTTAGCAGTAAAATAGAAGTGGATATCTGTCAAACACAAGTAAAATTTAGCCTATTAACAAAAAATGAAATTGATTGGTATCTTGAAACTAATGAGCCTTTTGATAAAGCAGGTGCTTATGCAATACAAGGTTATGGCAGTTTATTTGTTGAAGAAATTGAAGGAAATTATCTTAATGTCGTAGGTTTACCAGTACCCTTACTTAGAAAATTATTAAAAAAAGTAGGATATGACTTAATATAGATTTTTTGGATAATTTCTACAAAACTATTTTATAATTTTTTCCTTGGTTCCATTGATAATCAATAGGCTCAACTTGATAACAAACCTCAGGTTTAATATTTTTGTCCTTAAAAAAAGTCCATTCAGCTGATTTTACTTCTATTAATTGATAGCACCAATTTTCTTCACATCGTGTTATATGAATTACATTAGCACTGCCATCAGAATTAATTGCTATTCCATTAGGTTTATATTTTAGAAAATTGCCTGCCATTTCTAGAGAAGAAAAAGCAGAGTGAGCGGGCAATCTAGCCTCTATATTTGGTTCTAAAACTATTTTTGCAGGCGTAGAGGATGATTTAATTTCAATTTCTAGGGTTTGATTTTGCTCTTTAATTTCTATGCTAGCAGGGTGTAAATTAAAGTTTGTCAATAAGTTACCAGCTAGGTTAATTAAACTGCTATTAGAATCACTATGTAAAAAATAAAGCCCTTCGATTGTCTCTCCATTAAGAGGCTGGAATTTAACATATAGTCGATAAGCTATATGCCAATAATCTAGTCCAAAAATCTTAGGTGTATATTTTGGCCTCATAGCTTGGATATGAGAAATCACCACATTCCAAAAAGCATAATTTTGGTAAGTAACTAAAGACAGATTTTTAGGCAGCAAATCTTTTACATCATCAACTGGCGTTTGATAAGTAAAAAGCCAGCAACGGTCAATATGTCCAACCATTGTAAGTGGGTTACTTGGCATTAAATAAATTTTAAGGTTTCGCGTTTCTCAAATTCTCACCTGCCGAAAACTCTTGACAGCTAAATGATAACTGTTATAGTTTGGTTAAGCAAAAACATTATGCGTTCCCTATTTTTTAGGGGTGAACCGGTTTCTCGTTTCTCAAATTCTCAAATTTGATTGAATATCCCCACGTTTTGTGGGGGTGAATTGTTCGCACTTTTGTAGGTAAGCTTTACAAAATAAAAGCCTTCTTACAAAATATGCTTATGTTTTTTATAAGAAGGCAACTTAAATTTTAATTACATAGCTTATCAGAACAAAAAGTTGAAAAGACAAGCATGAATAAAAAAATGTATAAACCTAAAATAAATTAAACCTTGTCTAAATTCAACCTTTTTATTCCGAAGTTGTTATCCTAAACCCATTCTTTATTTCTAAATAATAATAAGGAGAAATTATGTCAGTTTTACTAATAACTGTAGTGGTCATTTACATGGGTGGCACCTTGGTAAGAAAATTTTTTAGGGGCCAAGGCTATCTTATTGTTTTTACAATAGGTTTTAGCACAAGAAAAATCAAAAAACCTAGGCGGTCAACAAAATCTGTACAACAACCTATTTGACCCTTACACAGAAATAAAAAAAATGCTGGAGTTTTATCAATAAACTCTCTCAACACATTCTAGGAGTTTTATTTATGGCTGAACTTAATCTTAATACAGATAATATTTTTCGTTTTTGGGCAAAACTTCCCCACGATAAAGACAACACTAACTTAAATCAATTTCATCCGCTTATTTGCCATATGCTTGATGTTGCAGCAGCAACTAGAGAGCTTTGGAGACTAACATTTTCCATTATTGCTAGAGAACGTATTACTAAAGCTTTTGGCTTAACTTTAGAACAAACAGAACAATGGATAATGTTTCTTGCAGCCTTACATGACCTTGGGAAAGCCTCCCCTGCTTTTCAATTAAGACCCGAGGCTAAACATTTATTTGACTTGATAAATATGGGGCAACCTCCAATTGGAATCAAACCTAGTGATATTCCTCATGGTCGAGTTACAGCAGGTGAGCTACCCAATATATTAAAACAGGAGCTTAACATAAATAAAAAATTAGCGTGCCAGATCGCAAAAGTTATTGGAGGCCATCATGGAACTTTCCCAACTAGTTTAGAACTACAGCAAAATTACCGGTCAGATGGAGCAGGAAAAACCCCTTGGATAAAGGTAAGAAACGAGTTTGTTAAATTGTTAATTGCTCTTTTTAAGCTAAACGAGTTACCAATATCTCAAGAACTTGAAAAAACAGACAATGCTATTTCAATGATTGTTGCTGGACTGGTTTCTGTAGCAGATTGGATAGGATCAAATAGCGATTTCTTCCACTATCAAATCCAAGACTATACACAGTTTAATCAACTTCCTAGTTTTGATATTCAAGCCTACCTACAAAAAGCTGAAAAACAAGCCTGTGAGGCGCTAAATAAACTAGGTTGGCTAGGTTGGTCACAAGCAAGTGAGCCATCAGGTTTTTCTGATCTCTTTCCAAAAATAGAGAACCTTCGCCCACTCCAAAATGCAACAATAAACCTTGCAGAAAAACTTGACTCCCCTTCGATAGTGATTGTTGAAGCACCTATGGGAGAAGGTAAAACCGAAGCAGCATTATATCTTGCTGATAAATTTGGTGTTATGCCAGGGCCAAGAGGCTTTTACATTGCACTTCCTACCCAAGCCACCAGCAATCAAATGTTTTATAGAACCAAACTATTTTTAGAAGCTCGTTATCCTGCTCAGCCTGTTCATTTACAACTACTTCATGGGCATTCATCCTTATCTGCTGAATTTCGCTTAATGAAAGAAAGAGCAGAAAAAATTTTTCATCTAGATGGCGTTTATAGTGATGATGATAAAAATTGTTGTGCTCATGAAATGAACGTTATAGCGGCAGAATGGTTTACTCATCGTAAACGTGGCTTACTCGCTCCTTTTGGTGTAGGCACAGTTGATCAAGCTCTTTTAGCCATACTACAAACACGTCATGTTTTTGTAAGGCTTTTTGGGCTGTCACACAAAGTTGTAATCATTGATGAAGTTCATGCCTATGATGTTTATATGTCACAGCTTCTAGAACGATTGTTAGAATGGCTAGCTGTTTTAGGTTCTCCTGTTATTTTACTTTCTGCCACATTACCAAAGTCACGCCGTAATGCTTTACTTGCAGCATATTATCGAGGATTAAACTTAACAGATACTGCTGCTGATACTAGTAAATTAAATCAAAGCTATCCTTGTATTAGTTGGGCAACAAAAACAGAGCTTAATAGCCAAACCATAGCGGTTTCAGAACAAATTAGACGGACTTTAACAATTGATTGGGTTAATGGTCTACTACCAAAACATCCTGAAGAAAAATTTGAATTAGGAGAAAAACTATCAAAAGCTTTAGCTGATGGAGGTTGTGCAGCAGTTATTTGTAACACCGTAGCCCGCGCTCAAGAGGTTTATAAAGAGCTAAAAAATTTTTTTGCTAATAGTGAGTTACATCTCTTCCATGCACGTTATTTCTTTAAAGATCGGGATGTTAGAGAAACGAAAGCTTTAGCACTGTTTGGTAAAAATCCTGAAAATAATGAAGTTATAAATCCCAATCGTCCTAACCGTGCAGTGATAGTTGCCACTCAAGTTATAGAGCAAAGTTTAGACTTAGATTTTGATTTGATGGTAACAGACATTGCCCCTATTGATTTAGTTTTACAGCGTTCAGGCCGATTACATCGCCATAAACGCTCCCGTTTAAGTAGTTTAGCAACTCCAACTCTATGGATTTGTCGGCCAGAAATATCTGAAAATGTTCCTAAATTTGACTATGCAACAGAAAAAATTTATGACCTACATATTTTGTTACGAACTTGGTTAAGCTTGATTAACTGTTCTCAAATACAAATTCCTAATGATATAGAAAACTTAATAGAATCGGCTTATGACCAAGATTTACCCTGCCCTACTACCTTAAGCGCCCAATTACAAGGAGTCTGGAAGTCTACTAAAGAAGAGCAAATCAAAGAGTTACATAACCATCAAACTTTAGCTAAAGACGTGATAATTCCATCTCCAAAAGATAAAGATGATATTTTGGAAAAATGCTACAAAGACCTTAAAGAAGACCAACCAGAACTTAACCCAAAGTTTCAAGCCCTAACCCGTTTAACTGAGCCTTCTATCCCCATTGTGCTTTTAACGCCTGACCAATGTAAATTTATTGATGAAAAGCACATACCCAATTTGGAAGAAACAAAGCTTTTTCTTGCACATTCCTTAAACTTACAGCACAAAGGCTTAGTTCACGAATTACTAAAACAATCTGTGCTTGAAGGTTGGCAAAAATCAGCACTCTTACGTAATCACCGATTAATAAAACTAAATAATTCTAGTCGTTGGGAAAGTCCAACGGCAAATTATGAAATCGTTTTAGATGAAGAACTTGGAATTGTAATTAACAGTCTAAAAAAATGCTAAGTTTAGGAGCTTAACTTTATGTATTCATTTAACTTAATTGACAAGCCTTGGATTCCTTGTATTATGGCCGATGGCAGTCAGCAAGAACTCAACTTAAAAGAAACTCTGACTAAAGCACATGAAATTCAAGAAATTTTTGCTCAATCGCCTATAGTCACAGTGGCTTTATACCGCTTGCTTTTGGCCGTTGTTTACCGCAATTTTCCTTTCAAAAGCCTAGACGAGTGGGAAAAGCATTGGAAAAAACAAAATTTTTGCCAAGAAACCATAAAAGATTATTTTGACAAGTGGCACGACCGTTTTGATTTGTTCCACTCAGAATGGCCTTTTTACCAATCCAGCCAACCTAGAAAAAACTCTTTTTCCACCAAAAAACTAGGCTGGGGATTTACAGCAGGTAATGCAGCTAGGTGGTTTGAACATAGTTGGGATGACGAAGAAAACCCTATTTCTCTTTCCCTAGCAACACAATGGTTACTAACTAGCCAAGCATTTGCAGTTTCGGCAGGTAAAAGTGAAACTTTGCATACCAAAAATGCACCCTGGACAGTAGGAGCAATAGTGTTAGTTCAAGGAGACAATCTTTTCCAAACTTTACTTCTAAATTTGCTAAATTTCTACCAACTACCATTCCAAACTCTTGAAGACAAGCCTATTTGGGAACAAGAAAAGCTGTGGGAACCAAAAGAAGGAATCTCGCCATTGGGAGCATTAGACTACTTAACTTTGCAGAGCCGTTCCTTATATGTATTTCCTGGAGAGTTTGCAAAAACCTGCTTTTTTGCTCAAGGCTTATCGCTAAAAGAAGACTTTATTGATCCAATGTGTGTGTATTATCCAGATAAACAAGAAGGTTGGTTACTTTGGAAATTACAAGAAGATAAAGCTGTCTGGCGCGACAGCCAAACTTTATTTAGCTTATCTTCTAAAACCTCTAATAAGCTCCCTCTAGCACTAAATCACATCGCGACCCTTACATACAATGACGTTTTAGAAAAAAGGCGACTTTACCAAATACAAGTAATAGGTCAATTTCTAAAACCACCTTCCACAGTAATAAAATTTTGGCGGCAAGAGCGATTACCTGTTCCAGTAGATTACTTAGACGAAAAGAACAAAGAACTTTTAGACAAATTAGAACAAGCTATTAAATTAGCTGAAAATGTAGCCTGGAAAATCAACTCTCACCTTAATAAATTAGCTGAACTCCTGATTGCATCTACCTCTGATCAAAAAGAAGGCCGAAAACCTGATTCTAAAGACGTTAAAAACCTAGTAACTCATTTTGGAGGAGCAACCCAATATTGGGCACAGCTTGAACCACCTTTTAAGACCTTACTTGTTAATCTCCCTGAAGATCAAGAGCTTGACGACAACCAAGACATTATTTATGGACAGAATGAATTAAAACAATGGGCAGGAGTACTTAAAAAAGCTGCTACCAACACATTTTTATCCATTACTAAAAGCTTAGACACTTCTAGCCACAACTTAAAAGCTGTTGCCAAAGTGGAAGATGCTTTTTCTAAAGATATTAATATTGCCCTAAGCCCTTACTTGAAAAAGACCAAAGACCAATCAGCATAAACAACTGAAAGTTTTTAGTTATCAGACCAAAATTTATAAAATTTAGGAGGTCAAATGACAGAACCAAATAAATCTACTTCGCAAAAAAAAGAAGAATTTATTAGCTTTTTACAAAAACTAGCTGATGACAAAAATGGTAAAAAACCTGACCGTGCAGCACTAGCAAGATTAAGACGTGGCTTGGGCAAAAACCCTAGTGAAGCAACAGAAGTGCATCCTTATATTGTTCCTTTTACTAGCTCAGAAAGTGACCGTCTTGCAGATGATTATTATTTAGTAGCATCTCTTTTTGCACTACACCAAATTAGCTGGCTTGATGGTGATAAATCTCCTCTAAAAAACAATTTAGGCGCTTCTTTTGCAAAGCTAAAAGATGATAGCGGCAGCATAGAAAAACGTTTTGTAGCTCTCTTAAATTGCCGCAAAGAAGATCTACCAAATCATCTTCGCCATATAGTCAGTTTACTTAAATCTAAAGATATAGCCATAGATTGGCTACAACTACTTAGGGACTTAAATAACTGGGATAGTGATGAACGCTTTGTTCAACGCTATTGGGCAAAGGCTTTTTGGAGTAGTCAAAGTAACCAAAGCAACGACTCTGAAAATCAACCTGAAAATCAACTTGAATCTAACAGTTAATCCTAGGAGGAAACTTTTATGTTTATAGAAATGCATTTAATTCAAAATTTTGCCCCATCTAACTTAAACCGTGATGACACTAATGCACCTAAAGATTGTGACTTTGGCGGATTTCGCCGTGCTCGTATCTCTAGCCAATGCCTAAAACGCGCTGTTAGAGAGGCTTTTAGAAAGACATTAACAAATATAATTCCTGCTAACAATTTAGCTGTTCGCACTAAAAGGTTAGTTCAAGAACTATCCACAAAACTGGAAAAAACTGGAAAACCAACTGATCAAGCTTCACTAGTGGCTGAAACTGTTGTTAAAACGATTGCTAAACTAAAAGAAAAAAATTTAACCGATGTTTTGCTTTTTTTAGGAAATGACGAAATTAATCGTATGGTGTCGCTTTGCTTAGAAAATTGGGAAACTTTAGAAAAACTCGCTTCCAATGAAACCCCAGCAAAACCAGAAGCAGCAAGCAAAAAGGGCAAAAAAGACAAAGACTCTTCCGAAGCTAAAGATCCTATTCCAAAAGAAATTACTAATGGGATGCTCAACTTAATGGATGGCGGCAAAGCTGTAGACTTAGCTTTATTTGGACGCATGCTAGCAAGCCTACCAGATAAAAATATTGATGCTGCTTGCCAAGTTGCTCACGCTATTTCTACACATAAAGTTAATACAGAGTTTGATTTTTTTACTGCTGTAGACGATATAGTCACAAATTCAGACGACCAAGGTGCAGGAATGCTTGGCACTGTAGAATTTAACTCTGCTTGCTTCTATCGCTATGCAAACATAGACTTAAATCAGCTAAAACATAATTTAAGTGACGATGAAGATTTAACCTTAAAAGCCATTCAAGCCTTTGTTAAAGCTTCGGTTAAAGCTATTCCTACGGGTAAACAAAATAGCATGGCTGCACAAAACCCCCCTTCTTTTGTTTTAGTTGTACTACGTAAGTCTGGACTTTGGTCTTTAGCAAATGCATTTCTAAAACCTGTTTATGTCAAACAAAATTCTAATGATTTAGCTACAGAATCAGTTAAAAAGTTAACGGATTATTGGGCTAAGTTAGTAAACATCTATGGTGATGATGAGATTATTGGTAAGTGGTTTATTTCTCTAGATTTACCTGAAAATCTAAACCCAACTTTATCCAATGCACAATCTAGCAGCCTTAACACATTAATTGATCAAATAATGGGGCAAATAACAGGAAATGGATAAATCATTTGCAACTAACTGGAGGTTATAAAATGGGTACATTACTAATACGATTAGCTGGCCCAATGCAATCTTGGGGAACACAAAGCCGCTTCTCTATTCGTGATACAGGCTTAGAGCCTTCTAAAAGCGGTGTTGTTGGGCTTTTATGTGCTGCTTTAGGCAAACCTCGCCAAGAAAAAGAGGGAGACGGTTTTCCAACATTGCTTGAACTAACTAGCCTAAAAATGGCTGTAAGGGTTGACCGCCCTGGAAAAGTGAAACGTGATTTTCACACAGCAGGCGGTACACACCGTAAAACAGATGACTATGGAGTTATTAAAGCTGATGCTAAAAGTAGAGGAACTGTAGTGTCTGAGCGTTTCTACTTAAGTGATGCTAATTTTTTGGTTGGGTTAGAAAGCAGCAACCAAGAACTATTGGAACGCTTAAGTTATGCTCTCGCCCATCCTAAATGGCAACTTTGTCTAGGTCGTAAAGCCTTTGTTCCTGCTCTACCTGTTTATATTCCTGATGGCTTAAAAGATACTCCTTTACAAGAAACTATAGAAAAATATCCTTGGGAGAAAGAATTAAATCTATACTCTCGTGAAAAACTCCCAGATAAATTACAAGTGATTATTGATGTAATTGAAGATGCCGAAAATCAACATGCTCAAATACGTCAAGATGTCCCTATCTCCTTTCTAGAAAGGCATTTTACTATTCGCCGTGTAAAATTTTTAGAAGTTGTGCCAATAATTGTTGGAGGTAATTAAATGTATTTATCCCGATTAATCTTAAATCCCCGTAGCCGCCAAGTACAAAAAGATTTGTCTGATTGTCAGTATTTACATTGCACTATACTGCGAGCTTTTCCACAAATAGACAAAACCCCTAATCTAGGTGCACGTGCTCAATTTGGCCTACTTTACCGACTGGAAATAAATAACCATACAGGAGAAGTAGTTATACTAGTTCAATCCCATACAATTCCAAACTGGGAAGCTCTACCAAAAGGCTATTTAGCAGAAAACCTAGAAGCCCAAAATCCAGCTTGTAAACCTGTAGCAGAAGTCTTTAAGCAACTAAAAACAGGTATGCGCTTAGTTTTTAGACTACGTGCTAATCCTACACGTAAGATTGAAACAAAATCCAAAGCAAGTGGTCAAAAAAGTAATGGTAAGCGAATAGAGTTACAAAAAGAATCTGAGCAAATCGATTGGTTAAAACGCAAAGCTAAAATAGGCGGCTTTCGCCTACTCTCTCTTAAATCAGAAACCAATTTATTTAACCTAGATTCACAACCTATAGCTAAAGACATTGGCTGGCGTGGAAATAATAACGAACTCCAAAAACTTACTTTTGGCGCTGTATTATTCCAAGGAGTCTTAGAAATTACAAACACAGAAGTTTTTCAACAAACTTTGTGCAACGGTATTGGCTCAGGCAAAAGCTATGGGTTTGGGCTACTTTCTATCGCTTCTGCAAACGTCGCTAATTAACCAAACTTAAAAATGAGGAGTATTTAATGCTCCTCTTAACTTCTCTGTTCTTTGACAACTAAATATTGTCTCTATCCTATTCATTAACTTGGAGATATTTATGAAAGACCTTCATATTTTACCTAAACTACGTGATAGTATGAGCTTTTTATATGTTGAACACCAACGTATTGACCAAGAATCTTTAGCCATAGCTTTTCATGATGCACATGGCAAAACCTTAGTTCCTTGTGCTTCACTTAATACATTACTACTAGGGCCAGGAACAAATATTACTCACGCAGCAGTAAAAACCTTAGCTGATAATGGGTGCCTAATTATTTGGGTGGGTGAAGCTAGTGTACGTTTTTACGCTCAAGGAATGGGAGAAACTCGTTCATCTCAATCTCTACTTCAACAAGCAAGACTTTTCTCTGACCCTATTCAACGACTAAAAGTTGTTCGCCAGCTTTATGAAATGAGATTTCCTGACCCATTACCACGGGAGCAATACCCGTTTATGACTAATTTATAAGCCAAGTTTAACGGAAGTAAAGATTGCAAGAAAGAAGGATAACTGTTTACCTAAAGAAAATTAACAAAGAGGGTGTAAGAAAAATGGTAGCAGTGATAAACTTACA
>JACQZQ010000003.1 GCA_016213785.1 Acidobacteriota bacterium | reverse complement strand
ATCTTACTGTTGTGCTCTTCAAAAGATTGACGTAATTTCTTACTTCTTTTACCTTACCTATTCAGTTTTCAAACATCGACTTTGTAGTTACTTCTTCTTAAGAAATATCTTTGCCGTAGTAAATCTTGATTTCTTTTACTGCCGGAAATTTCTATTCTACTCATTTTCCTTTTTTAGTCAACCACTTTTTTCCGCTTTTTTTATCTTTTTTCCGACTCCGTTTTTCAACGTTTTTGGATTAAAGAAAACAACCACCTAAACCTAGTTCTCACTATGGTTTACGAGTTTTTGACTTTTAGGATTTTTTTTTGCAAATAGCTTTTGAGGTTACTTCTTTCTTACTTGCGGCGTTTGTTAGACTACTATTGCTTTTTGTTTCTTGCAATCGTTTTTTCCGAACATTTTGCTGAAGCAGATTCAAAAACCAATCTCAAAACGAAAGCTGAATATACAGATCAAGATTTAAGCTGTCAACAGATCTTGTGTAAAAAAATCCAGAATAAAAGATATTCTTACGGGAATATAATCAGGAAAATCAATGGAAAAGAAAATTTTCTTGAATTAAAAAATATATATTAAACTTATTGATAGCAAATGAGTTAATAGACCACACTAAATCAATGGATTTTAAGATATTTTATTTTTGCAATAGGTTCTTTAAAACTTGTTATTTTTCCAGATCGGTAGTTAGATCAGATGTAATGGGTTCAAAAGCTTCAGGGTGTTTTAATTCTTGAGTTGACCGGGTAGTGATGGGGGATAGTGTGTAACAATTTTTTTGATCTTCTTTAGAAATAAATTTTGGAAAAAGCTTAAAGAAAGCTTAAACACTAAATAGCGATTTATGCTAGGATCAATAACTGAATCAAATCTCTACCAAAAGGTAAACGGTAATTATGGAAATTGCTATTTGTACTCGATGCCAAAGTAATAACCCTGTTTTTACTAAATTCTGTCTTACCTGTGGATTAGCAATTACTTCAGATATGAGACGTAGTATTGTCGCTAGTTCATCAGTAGCAGCTAAAATGGCACCTGCATCTGCTGCAAGCAATAGTATTGCCAGTGTTAGTGCTAAACAAAACCTAGCTGCAACAGCCCCTCTACCAACGGCTGAAACACAAACAGAACAAGCTAATAATCAACCTCAGACTAAAGGTGGTGGTTGGTTAAAGAGTTTATTTAGTAAATAAATTAATTAATAGAGCTTAACTATAATAAATTTAATAAAGTCTCTTGTTCCCATAATTTACTTAAAAACATAGAGTTAAAAATCATCTTAGATTTACTCTAAAGATTTACTCTTAAAAAACTTAACCAGTATAGTTAAAAAATAATCAGCCATGTTACGTGTTGATGTAAAAAAAATTACAGCGCTAGAAATGGCGCGTTGTCCCAATTGTTCACATGCAATTGATCAGATGGGCAAGCGCACTCATTGTCAAAAATGTAACAGGCAGTTAACAGTTCTTTGTATTTCTTGTCAAACTAATAATTCACTACTTTTTTCAAACTGTATGAAATGTGACTGTGATTTTAGGCTAATAGGAGTTGAGTACTATTCAAAAGAAGTAGCTAAGTTGGATTTTGACTTAAAAGAATTTTATCGCTTAGAAGAACTTTACAAAAAAGCTACAAATTTAGAACGAATATGGCGTTTAACTCTCCCATCAGCACTTTTTTTACTTGCTACACCATGTTGGTTTCTATCTAACAATGTTTGGGGGTTACTGCTACCTTTTGATTTAGCTTTTATAGGTTATCTAATAATAAAAATTTATGGTAAGAAATGGGCAACAACAAAGGTGAAGTTACCTCTAGAGTATGCAAAACACTGGAAAGCAATATCACTTGAAGCCAAAAGACAAGAAGTTAGAAAAGATGAGATGGAAAAACAGCTAGATTATTATTCAAGAGAGCTAAGCTGTTTTAGGCAAAAAAGCCCAGACCTAAACCAGACCTAAAATAACAGGGCTATTATAATATGTTTTATTAAATCTATATCCAACCAAATTTAATTATCAAACAAACAATACTTGGGCTATTATCAGCAATCTAGAATAAGCATAAAACAATTAAAAAACTTATTTTCAAAACCAAATAATCTTAAAACTATTTTTTGCATTAAGTTACGCTATGAAAAGTCATACAAAAAATGCATTTAGAATTTTAGGGCTTTGTGCAAATGCAACTAAAAAATCTGTTAGAGATGCTCAACAATCCTTACGCACTAGGCTTAGAGCAGGCGGTGTTGCTAAAGGGGTTGATCCTATAACCTTTTTATCATCACTCTCTTACAATGAAAATACCATTCGAGACGCCGTTAATGAGTTAGAAAACCCTTTGAGTAGATTAAAAGAACGGTTATTTTGGTTTACTAACACAAATTTATTAGACGCTTCTGTTTTGACTTTACTTAAGAACAGAGATTTAGATTCCGCTATTGCTAATTGGGATTCAGATGCTCAAATAAGCTCAAAGGCTAATTTAGCTCGGTTATATTTATTTCTTTGTGAAAAACGCTTTACTAATGATGCTTCTTTCTGGAAAAAAACTTTACAAATCTGGCAAGATTTATTAAGTAGTCATGCTTTTTGGGCATGTTTTACGAATTTGGAATTAGAATCGGGGTTTGAGCCACTAGCTACCAAAGCAGACTTTAAAGAACTTCAAGAACAAGCCCCTGCTCTAGTCTTAATACCCTTAGTAAATTTGTTTTCTGAAGCTTTGCTATCAAAAAATTCTAAACTAGCTAAAACTTATTTAGAAATATTAAAACAAAGTAATTTTCCTGAAAAATTACTCAAACAGATAGAAGCAAATGCATTTGAGAATTTTGAAAATGACATAAAAAGATCAGTAGATAATATTTTTAGTCAATTAGAGAAAGTTTTAGGAAAAGAAAAACAGTTCCTAGAAACAAAACGTAAGGCATGCGATCAAGCCTACCAGACTTACAAAGCATATCTACTAGCTAAATTAAACTTCCTAAAAGAAATATCAAACTCTAACTCAGAGATACTCTGTCGTATTGAAGAAGAACTTGCTAAGTGTTTAAAAAAAATTGCTGATTATTACCTTACTGATGGTGAAAATTTTACTACCTATGAAAAACTTATTAAAGAGGCTTTAAGCCTAGTTCCAGAAAGCCTTTTAGCTGAGCGTATAGAACAAAATTTATCTTTAGTAACTGAGCGTCGAGCAAATCATTATTTAGAAATAGGGCGAAATCATTATGATGCAGAACGTTATCAAGAAGCGACCGAAGCCTATAGAGAAGCAACGCTTATAAAAACTGATTTAGCTGAAGCCCACTTTTACCTAGGGTTAAGTTACAGAAAATTAGCCCGTTTTCCTGAAGCAATCGAGTCATTTAAGAATGCAATTAAGTTTGATTCAGAATTAGCTGAAGCTCATTTTAATATTGGATTTCTACATACTAAGCTAAATCGCTTTAATGAAGCACTTCCCTTTATTCAAGAAGCACTTAAATTAAAACCTGATATGGCAGAAGCTTATTTTTACTTAGGAATTACTTATGAAGAGCTTGAAAACCTTGAAGAAGCCATTTTAGCCTACCACCAAGCCATTAGTTTTATTCCAGCTTATTTTGAGGCTTATTATCAGTTAGCTATAGCGTATAATAAACAAAGAAAATATCCTGAAGCTATGCTAGCTTTTCAGCAAACTCTAGAGCTTTGCCCAGAACATAGCCGTGCAGGTTTTCACTTAGGTTTAATTTACTATGAGCACCATCAGTTTCAAGAAGCAATTACAGCTTTTCAACAAGCGATTCGCAATAAATCTAACTACACTGAGGCATATCAATATTTAGCTTTTTCTTATGAAAAACTACAAAAATACCAAGATGCTATAGCAGCCTATCAACAGGCTATTTATTCTAAGCCTAGCGATAATAAGCTTCATTTTCGCCTAGCAGAACTCTACTTTATGCTTTCTAGCTATAGTGAGGCAATTAATACTTATAAACAAGTTATTTTACTTAATTCAAGTTATTGGCAAGCATATTTTCAACTAGCAATGTGTTATTTTTATCAAGAAAATTATTCATTAGCATTAAATTACTATCGTCAAGTACTAGCCAATAAAGCAGATGACGAGCAAAGCTACTATCAAATTGGGTTAATTTATGAGCGTCAAGAGCGTTTTTTAGAAGCTACTGAAAATTACCGTCTAGCACTTAAGTTAAATCCTAATTACTTGGCAGCAGAAGAGTCTTTATCTAGAGCAAATAGGAGCTTACAGACAAGCTTAAGTCTACCAGAAAATCAACAACCCTATAGTTTTACTAATAAACAGTCTGAGATAGATGCGCTTTTTCAAAAAGCGCATCTTCATAGTCAAGTAGAGGAATATAAAGAGGTTGTAGTAATTTATAGACAAATTATTTTTCAGCAACCAAATAACACTAAAGCTTATTACAACCTTGCTTCGACCTTAAACAAATTAGGAAGACACCAAGAGACTATAGAAATTTATCAACAATTAACCCAGCTTACTCCAAATGATGCTAAAGCCTTTTATAATCTAGGAGTTGCTTATAATAAATCTGCTCAAACATCAGAAGCCGTAATAGCTTATCATCAAGCCATCAGACTAGAAAACAACTATGTTGAAGCCCATTTTGCTTTAGGTGTTGCCTATTCTAAGCTAAAAAAATATAAAGAAGCTGTAGATACCTATAAACAAGTACTTAATCTAGATTCTCAGCATTTTAGCGCTTATTACAATTTAGGGGTTATTTACCGTAATTTATCACGCTATTTAGAGGCTTTAGATAACTTTAAACAAGCCCTACGCTATAAACCTACAGCAGATGTACATTATAATTTAGGGTTAGTTTATGAAAAATTAAACCGACTTCAAAATGCTAAACAGGAATATAAAGAAGCTCTAAGGTTTGATTCAAACCATAAGCAAGCAAAAACAAGTCTTGAGGAGATAGAAAAAACTCTCTCATTTTCCCAACAAGCATTTGAGTTAAATTTTCCAGCAATAAACATATTTTCTCCAAATGATTTAGCTTCAAGTTCTAGTTCTAAAACAGAAACAGACGTAGAGATAGAAACAAAACAAGTAGCAACAGAGGCAGATAAAAATTTAACTTTTTATCAAGAGCAAGTTCTTAATAAACCTGATGATGCTATGGCACATTACAATTTAGGGGTTGCTTTTAGTAAAGCAGGAAGCTATGGTGAAGCGATTAAATCTTATAAAGAAGCTGTTTCATTAAAAATGGATCTTTTACCTGCTTATTTTGCTTTAGGAGTAGCTTATTCCAAACTACAGCTTTATCAAGAAGCTATTGGAGCTTATAAAATAGTAATTCACAATAACCCTAAAGATGTTAATAGTTATTTCAATTTAGCAACAATTTATCGGCAATCAAAACGTTATAAAGAAGCAGTAGAGGCTTATAAAGAGCTTATTAGACTTAGACCAGAGCATCAAAAAGCCCATTATGGTTTAGGTCTAACTTATATGTTGATGGATGACTATCATTTAGCATTAGAAGAATATAACTTATTAAAAACACTTGCTCCTGATTTAGCAGCAGAATTGCTTAGTCAAATGGAAAGAAATTAAAGTTTTAGTTATGAGTAAAAGCGCTCAACTCTCTCAAGAAGCCCTAGCTACATTAGCTATAGAAGTATGGCGTTTAGGGCAAAATCTAGCAAAACTCCCAGACCAACCAAACCTAGTAGTATTAAAATATTCTGCTAAAAAGCTTAGGCAAACTCTAGAAGATCAAGGTTGTGTTTTTCTAGATCTTAGCGGAAAAATCTATGATGCAGGCTTAGCTTTAGAAGTAATTGACATAGAAGATCAAGATAGAAAAACTCAAAAAGAAAATGACCAAACACAGCTTTTTATTAAAGAAACCATTGTGCCAATTATTTTATTTGAAAATAAGCTTTTAGTATCAGGGCAAGTAATTTTAACTAAAGAAAAATAAAGCTAATATTTTTACCCAAGATTTTATTTTAGGTAATTTGAGGAAAACTATGAGTAACACTATAGACTATGGAATTGATTTAGGGACAACTAATTCAGCAATTGCTAAATATGAAAATGGTGAGGTGCGAGTTTTTAAGAATCGCGATCAAATGGATGTTACTCCCTCTGTTGTAAGAATAGAAAAAACTGGTCGTATTATTGTAGGCAAACGAGCCTATCAACTTCTTTATGAAGATTTTGAAAATGTTGATAGCGGGTTTAAGCGTTGGATGGGACAAAGCGATCCTAGATATTTTAAGGCAGCTAATAAGTCTCTTACAGCTGAAGAGCTTTCGGCTGAGGTCTTAAAGTCTGTTTTAGAAGATGCTCGCCAAGTTACTGGAGAAACCTTTTCTTCCGCAGTAATAACTGTCCCTGCTGCTTTTGGGCAGTTGCAATGTGAGGCAACAGCACGAGCGGCTAGTTTAGCTGGTTTAATAGAGTTTCCACTACTTCAAGAGCCTTTAGCGGCTGCAATTGCTTATGGAATGAAGTCTGATGCGATTAACTCACGTTGGCTTGTTTATGATTTAGGTGGAGGAACTTTTGATATTGCAGTTGTTTCTACTAAGGATGGTCAACTACGTGTGTTAGAACATCGTGGTAATAATATGTTAGGCGGTTTAGATTTTGATCGCCTTGTAGTTAGAAAACTACTTTGGCCTAAATTGCAAGAGTCTTTTAATCTTCCTGAAGCAGGTAAGGCTGTTTCTTCATATCGTCGGTTAATTCAAATTCTACATCGCGAAGCAGAACAAGCAAAAATAGACCTAAGTTTTTCAGAAAAAGTTACTATTAGTCTTTTTAATGTAGGTGATGATGATGATCAAAAACCTATTGAAATAGAAATGGAGATTTCTCGTAGTGAGTTAAATATTCTAGTAGAAGGGCTTATTAATAAAACGATTTTATTATGTAAACAAGCCATTAATGATGCTCATATAAGTAGAGAAGATATAGCAAAAGTGGTTTTAGTTGGCGGCCCAACACATATGCCAATAATTCGAGATATGCTTAGTACAGAGTTAAACCTTCCACTAGATTTTAGTATTGATCCAATGACTGTAGTAGCAAGAGGAGCAGCCATTTATGCTTCAACTATCGGTAAACAAAGGTCTAAAGTTAATCTAAACAAAGCAACAGACACATTAAATATAACTTTGGCTCATGAAAGCGTCTGGTCTGATACTAGTTGTCTAGTGGCAGGACGAATTGAAGGGGAAAATGATACAGCTTTAGAAATTTTAATTGAATCAGATAGTAAACATTGGACAAGCGGATGGATGCCTATTACTGATAATTATTTTGAGGTTTATGTTCAATTACTAGAAGGAAAAACTACAAACTTTAATATTTTTATTAGAGATAGGATTGGTAATAATTTAGTTACTAACATTGAATCCTTTTCTATAAGACATGGCTTAGCATTATCTGAGCCGCCGCTTCCACACTCAATTGGAGCGGAGTTTGTTCGCCCTGATGGAACTACAACAATAGAGATTATTTTTCCACGCTCTACACCACTTCCAGCACAAACAATTGTCCATTGTAAAGCGGATAAAACCCTTAGACCTAGCAAACCTGATGATTATATTGCAATTAAGATTTGGGAAGGTGAATTTCCTGACCCAGAAGCTAATATTTGGGTAGGAGCATTAAAAATTAATGCTGCTCATATTCAGCGCCCCCTACCAGAGGGCGCTGACATTGAATTAAGTATTGCCATTAGTGCATCTAGATTAATGGAAGTTGAAGCATTTGTTCCAATACTTAATCAGCATTTTAGAGAAGGCGTTTATATACCAGATGAAAGCAAAGAGCAAATTATAGAAAAAGTTAAAAAAATTCAATTTGAACTAGACCGCTATTTTTATCGAATTAGAAATCTAGAAAGTATGGCAGATGAAATAGACATTCCTTCATTAAAAAGAGAAATCCAAGAGCTTAGTGCTAGATTAGAGGAAATTTACTTAGAAGGCCATAGACATCTTGCTAACCCTGAGACACGCGATCCAGGGGATGCAAAACGGGTTTTTGAGGAATTTAGAGAAGTACGCGGAAACATTGGTCAAATAGAAAAAAAACTAAAATCTGAAGGGAAAATGCTTTTTGCTTTACGTAAGTTTGAATGGGAAAAAGAAGAGGCTAGAAAAATAGTCGATAAATGGGGCGATAAATTTGAGAAAAAAGAGTTTGAGCTACTTTGTAGAGAAGCAGAGCGCCATATTAGCCGAGAAGATGAAACAGCATTAGAAAAAACTCGTTCAGAAGTTGAGGCGCTTAACTGGCATATTCGTTTTAAGCAAAATGGTTTTTGGCAAGATACATTTGAACTTCTTCAACAACCTCATTTTGTTTTTACAAATAGAGAATTAGCAGAAAAATATCTCTCTCAAGGTCACAAGGCTTTAGAAAAAGAGCAATGGGATAAATTAAAAGAAAATGTTATAGAGCTATGCAAGTTACTACCACAGGATCCAGGGGAAATTGATAAGCAAAAAATCCTTCGTGCAGGAATTAGACGCGGATAATTACGGGGTTACAAATTAATGAAAGAAACTATTAAAAATCTTTGGGAGCTAGCTAAAGCTAATAAAATACGTGCTGCAATTATAATTTCTATTTTGCTACTAATATTATCATTCCTTGTTTTTGCAGCAATAGAAGCCCATAAACATCTTAGTTTACAAGAAATAGCAAGACTTATAGAAAAATATGGCTATGTCGTTATTTTTTCTTTAGTAATGCTAGGTAATATGGGTGTACCAGTACCAGAAGAATCTCCTGTGATTTTGGCTGGTTATGCATCACAAAAAGGGTGGCTAGATTATAAAATCGCTTTTTTAGTTTGTCTTACTAGCGCCATAGTAGGCGATAATATTGGCTATATGATTGGCCGTAAAGGTGGCAGACCTCTACTGTTACGCTATGGTCGATACGTAGGATTAAACGAAGAAAAGTTAGCTCGTTTAGAAGGTTTTTTTGATCGTTATGGAGATAAAACAGTTTTTATAGCACGTTTTGTGGCAGGATTGCGTTGGGCTGCTGGCCCTTTAAGCGGTGCGGCTAAAATGCCTTTTCTACGATTTTTGTTTTTTAATGCAACAGGTGCATTAGTTTGGGTCTTTATTATGACCCAGCTAGGTTATCAATTAGCTAGCAATCTTGATTTTGTCATAGAAATAGTTGCTAAGGCAAAAGTGATAATTATAGGAGGAGCTATTATTGCTTTTTTAGCTTACTATTTTTATAAGAAAAAACACCAAACACAAGTTTCTGTAAAATAGAAATATTTGTAAAAACTCTTTAATTAAAAGCTTTTTCTAATCAAATAGGACATTTTAATAAAGAATGTTCGACTATTGCGGCGCAACCCTGGTTCAGCTAAGCCAGTAAAAGGACTAAAACCCCTTACATTTAAGTCATCATTATAGCCTACAAAAAGAGATGTACCTGGGTTTGGAGTCCAACCAACTAAAAGCTGTCCAAAAGCTCTAGTAGCTAGGGTATCGTAATCTATACGAGTACGTAGAAAAGTAGAGCGAGTAAATTGATAAGTAGAGTTAAGAGAAAAAATATTATCATCAAAGGCTACTCGTTTAGTATCATTACGAGTTAGCTTGCTTTTATTATAGTCAAAAGAGATTTTGATTTTCTCTATTGGGCGAAGTTCAAAACTAGCCCCTATTTCTAAAATATCGCCTACGCCTGGATCTTGTGCTGCATTTGGATTAAGTAAGGCTTGAGGGCTAACACGAGGAAAACGAGGGCCTGCACCAAAATCAAAATCAAAGACATTAGTCGTTGCAGAAATAAAAGTACGAAATGAATATTGTTTTGTAGGAGTAGATTCTCCAACTATAAACCAACCTGTTCTATTTGCAGAACGTTCTGAATCCCCAAAAAAAGTACCGCTACGGCCAAGTTTACGTTTTGGGCCAAACTCCTCTTCAAAGATTCGCTCAAAACTACGATTAAACCCCAAAACAATAGCAGTTTGCTTAGCAAAATTAAAACTTAGCTCTGAATTATTATTCCAACCTTGGCTTTTTCCTTGTCCATTATAATTAATGCTACTTAGATTTATATATCTAATAGAAATAAGTTTAGCATTAGGTCTAGGCTCAGTACTTAGACGAATAAAAGCATTATTAGTATGAATATTTGTTCGACGAGTAAAACCTACATCTGCACGATAATTTGTTGAGCGGCCTTCACCAGAAACAAAATAACCAAAATGTCGCCCTGTAAAATCATAATTCCAGTTATAACCAAATCCATTACCAGTGCGATACTGGCTTTGGCCTATATCAGGATCAAAAAAGGAGCGTCTAGAATGAGTTCCGACTAACTGAAAAGTAAAAATAGTCTTTGGGTCAAGACGAAAACGACCATCAAAGCCTAATACTTGATTATGTTTCTCAATAAAACTATAGTTGCTTGCAATAAAGCCTAAACTAGAATCTTTTCCGATATCTCGCTTTAAGCGTAAAACTCCGACATAAGAATTTTTGTCTAGAAATTTTTCAATAGAAGGCCGTAAATCAGGGTCGTTTCTTTCTTCTAAACTAAAATTACCTGGAGCATTATCAGATGAAAGAAATAGCCCAAATGTATTTTTACCTTTTTTTACAGTTAATTTAACAGCTAAATCAGGGTCAACAATGGTTCGAGTATTAATAATTCTTAGAGGGGTACGAAATATGTCTATGCCTTCGAGGAAAAAGGGGCGTTTTTCTTCAAAGAAAATTGGGAAGCGTTGGTTAGCAGTTAATACAGGAGCATCTGCTTCAACCTGAGCAAAATCTGGGTTAACAGCAAAATCTAGAGTTATATTTGAACTTAGTGTTAGTTTTACGTTAAACCCTATATCTTTTTGGATTGGCTGATTAATAAACCTACCTGAAGAGCTTATAGAGTCGCTTGGAACTCTTCTACCTGTTTCAAATAAGGTTAGGTTAGGTATAAATTCTATTGTACGTTCTTGAGTAATCTCATCAAACCCCATAATTTGCCCTGCTTGATTAAGTGAACCTGTAACTTCTTTTGATAGAGGCATCCAAGAACTTAGTTCATTATTTCCGCGTCTAATCCTACGAAAAACGTGTAAACCCCAAAGTTTATCTTTACCTGCTTGATAGCGTAAGGACTTAAAAGGAATCGCAGCCTCAACAATATAGCCTGTTTCAGTAATAGTACCTTTAGATTCCATTACAACATCTACAGTATAATCTTCACCACTGCCTTCGCTAAAAATTCCATCCCCTTGAATACCTAAAGGGTTAAAGAAAAATATATAAGCTTTTCTTCTATCATTAAAGGTGTCTAAATAAATGCCAATATAGTCATCATTAAATATTTCATCGCGTTTTGCTACACTAGAACGTATTTTGTCAGGTTCATCAAAAGCTTGAAATGCAATATAGAGTGTTTTTTCATCATAACCAAATTTAACTTCTGTTGGTTGTGAAGGTGGAAGATTATCACCTGGTTGTACTTGATAAAAATCCTTAGCTATAGGGGCACTTTTCCATTCTTCTTCGTCTAACCTTCCATCAATAACAGGCTTTTGAGTAAATTTCTTGATCACTAAAGGGTTTTGTTTTTCTGGCGAAAGAGTAGGGTTTTTATTAGTTTCAAGGTCTTGAGCTTGTAGTTTAATAGAAAAATAACTTAATATTAGTAGTATTATTAAAGTATTAGAGAATACTTTCATTATAAAATCCCCAGTATTAAAACTTTTTATTATTTATTTAATTTCGTAAGACGTATTACAGACATTTATTTTGCTTTATAAACATTACTCTATAACAAGTCTCTCTCATATAAAAGACAAATATTGCTTAAATTAACAAAAATTACTGTATAAAATATATTGATAAGAGTAATTACCTTGATTAATTTAGCTTATAGAATTTCACTTATTAGAGTAGAAATCTATTAGAGCTTACAAATTTAAGTTTAAGGTGAAAATTTAGATAACGTCTAATTAATGTATAGTTTAGCGGCGGAGGCGACGACTAGCTAGCCCTACATGGACGTGTGGGCCTGTAGAATGACCTGGAACAGCCGACCTAAAAGCAATAAATGGAATGCCTTGATCTTTTAAGTAATTTACAAGCCATTGACCTTCAAGGGTTCCTGGGTGCAGACCAACATCAGCAGCATTACTATGATCCCAGCCCATTCTAGTATGTGTATTGCTTTGTCCTAAAGCGGTTACAGGTAAATCTCGTTGAAAACGGGTTTTATAAGAAATTCTAAGCTCTTGTAACATTCCTAAATTCCAATAGCCATTACCAACAAATCTAAGTAGCGGCAAGGTTTTTATCCCTGAAGTAGCATATTGGTAAGTAGTTGCTAAAATTTTTGCATCAAAAGCGTAAAGTTTTTGCAAGCGTTCATTAAGATTTGTAAGCTCTATTTCTAACTCAGGAATAGCTTTTTCATTAGCTGTTTTACGTCTATCAGTACTGGCAACGACTTGTTCTAAAACTTTTAATTTTTTTCGTGCTTCATTTAAGCGAAATCTAATATCATCATTACGACGCTCTATTTCATCATGAAAAGAGCTACTACTACCTAGTCTAGGCAAATCTAAAGCAGCACTATTACGTTGATAATCTTTTTCAAGCTTGGCTATTTCGCTTTTAAGCGGATCAATAGAAGGTGCGTTTTCATCCAAATATCTTTGATCTTTTTCAACAGATATTTTTAATTCTTTGACACGTTTTTTTAACTCATCTACTTGTGGAAGCAGCCAGTTATTACTAACTCTAAACATTTCTTGTTGGGTAATTTCACGTTTTGTTACTATTACGGCTGAATCATCATCAAAAGCATCTGCTGCTATTGCTTGCTCAGTAGAATCAATAACAATTTCTTGCTTTTCTCCCTTGATGGGCAAAACTTCTTTAGGTGATGTTATTTGAGTATCAACTGGCTTAACTTCAATTATAGGAACAGGTTGTTGTTTAAGTTGATATTGTAATAATCCAATAAACCCAATAATTATTACTAAAAAGGTCATAATACCAGCAAGCATTACTCTTATAAGAGGAGTAAAGCTATACCAGCCTTTTGCTAAAACAGAAATTAAGTTAGCAAATGTTTCTTTTAATTTTATTACTAATACAGGCATTCGATTACAAATTTTAAGAACAACGAAAAGAATAAAAAATTAGCCAGATTATTTTAGCAGAAGAATTTTAATTTTGGGTAGGTCTTATATGCAAACTAAAGTTTTAGTTTAATGAAATTTTACATGGAGCATAAGTTTTAGGGGACTTTTTATTTTTTTGCTTTCTCTTAGCTTTTCTTACTTTTTATAAATTGGACAAATTCTTGACACTCAAATTCATCTTTAAATATTCTTTTAGGAATTAAATGCAGTCTTGTCAATGACATATAGATTTTAATAAACTCTTTAGTTTCAGTAACCCTAAAAATTGATTCCCATTCATGTTTATTAGAATCAGTTTTTGAAGTCTCTTCTATAAAGCATTTTTCATAAAACATAATATGATGTTGGGTAACAACCGTTTTCCTAAGTAAAAAAAGAATTACTAAATCTATAAAAAAACAGAAGGAAAAGATCGTTAACACACTAGTACTTATAAAGAAAGCTCCTCTTAGAAGCATAAAAATACTAAAAAAACCTGTTAGGAGTTCAAGTAGTACAAATCCTGCTAAAATTATAGATAGGGTTATAAGAATTACTTTTGTGTAGACACTTAAATAGTTCTTTAAACAATCAGTTAAAGTTAAATTAAAAATTACAGTCTTAAATTTAGATCTATTTTCTTTAATAGTACCTTCATTATTTTTATTAAAATAGGAAGAAACAAGATTAGCATTTTCTTGATTAAATCTATCTAAATACTGAGCTTGTTGGTAGTCGTCTGTTTGTAGCATATTTTTACTTTAGCCTTTTTTCTAGATTATAGATAAGATTTTATGGGTTAGACGCTAAAACTTTCTTATTGTTCCAATTTTTCTATTAAATTTCTATTAAATATTTTGCTTAGCAAGAGATAAATTTAAGTTATTTTTTTTGATTTTCTCTAAATAGAAAATTTCTTAAAATATAATTTATAAATATCATAAATATTAATGTAGGTAGTCCAAAAATATGCCCTGTGGCTAATGATAAAAACTCTATAAAAAGAAATCCCTCTAATGTTTGGCGTAGGTTTATATTAGGAAATTGTATATAAAAACATAAATATATACCATATAAAAATAAAGCTATTAAAAATGTAGAATAAAAAACAAATATTTTTCTTCCAACTCTAGCTTTACTAATTAAATACCTATAGTTCAGAGGAAATAAACAAGCTGTAATAAGCGTCATTGGAAAAAAAAATAAAGAGCTACTTTCACGAGCTAAAAAAGGATGAAAAGTTTGTAACAACCAATAGCTTACAGTTGTAATAAAAAGGTTTAATAGCAAATAAACTAAATAAGAAACTCTAGAGATAGTAATTTTATTATTCTGTTTAATCTGCGGATTAACTCTGTCAAAAAATATTTGCTGGCATCTTGAACAATAATTTTTCTCTCTATCAAAGCAATCTACTTGATGACAAATCTCACAACGTTTAGCAAAAGATGCTCTTTTTATTTTTAGTGTAGCATTTGGGTAATACATAGTTATAAGCCTCTGTAAAAAATATTTAGGTAAGTGTTTGAGTTTTTTTAGTTACTAAAAATATTTAATAGCTTAAACCCATTACCATCAAAGAGATATTTCTAGTTAAGGAACAATCTAGCTCTAGGAAAAATATTCTTTGCCAAGTACCTAGTTGCAATTCCCCATTAATTATATTTAGGGTTTCAGAGGTTCTTAAAAAAACTGCTTTACAATGAGAATGCCCATTAGGACGCTCATAAGGGGTAAGGTTTACTGTACGGATCTTAAAATTATTATGGTTATAATTTATTTCTTGTGGAACAAGTCGCTCTAATGTGCATTTAATATCCTCTAAAAGTAAAGGCTCATGCTCATTAATAATTATTCCTGTGGTGGTATGTTTAGTATGAATATTTATAATTCCATCTTTAATATTAGAGGCTTTTACTATGTCTAAAATTTTGTCTGTTATATCAACAAAATGAAAACACCCTTCAGTATTAATTACTAATGTTTGGTGATAGGCTTTCATTATAGAAACTTCTTGGTCTAAAAGTGTAGCGATCATAACATCTCCTTTAATTTAAGATAATTAAACCTAAGTCAATTTATATTTTTATTTAGCCCGCTACAGCTTGAGCTAAAGCACCAAAACGACGATCGCGAGATAGAAAATCATTTACAGCTAAGGCAAGCTCATTAGCATCAAAATCCGGCCACATCCGTTTAGTAAAGAAAAACTCTGCATAAGCATTTTCCCATAAAAGAAAATCACTTAGCCGTTGTTCTCCGCTAGTACGAATTACTAGGTCTACTTCTGGGGCATTGGTTCTATCTGAATCAGCAATTAGACGTGAAAAATCTTCTTCAGTAATAGAACGGTTAATATATTCTTGGCTTCTTAAGCGCTCGGCAGCTCGCAAAATAGCATAACGACTAGAGTAATCTATTGCTATTCTTAAGTGTAGGGTTTGACCATTAATAGTAGTTTTCTCTGCTGTTTCAATAGCGTTTAATACAGGGCTAGAAAGCCTATCGCGACGACCTATAACACTAATACGCACCCCATTTCTAAGAGAGCGTTCTAATTCTTTTCGCATAAAGATACGTAATAGCCTCATTAGGGCATTTACTTCAGTCTGCGGTCTTCTCCAATTATCTGAAGAAAAAGCATAAAGTGTTAAAGTTCCAATGCCTAGACTTGGACAAGCTTCAACAGTTCGGCGAACAGCATCAGCACCAGCACGATGACCTGCTATTCTAGGCAGCCCTCTAGAAACTGCCCAACGACCGTTGCCATCCATAATTATTCCAACATGTAGTTTTGTTTCAGGTTTAATTATTGATAAAGAACTTTGTATCATAAAGTCGCTCCAGAAAAAAATTTAATAAAGTAGGCCAAAGTCAAATTTGTTATTTGTTAAAAGAAAACCTAACGTTCTCGCATAGCTTGGATTAAGGCTTCCATATGGTCTAAGTAGCGCTCTAAGGCTTGTTTACCAGAAGGAGTTAATCGATATTCTGTTTTAGGAACACGTCCTTCAAAAAATTTTTCGCAAGTAATATATTCTGCTTCTTCTAATTTGCGGGCATGTACGCTTAAATTACCGTCAGAAGTTTTAAGTAAAGTTTTAAGTTCGTTAAAAGAGAGTGATTTATTTACTGCTAAAGCACTAACAATACCTAAGCGTAATCTTTCATGAATTAAGCGGTCTAGTTCCATTGGCCCGCTCTCATCATTTTGGGCAATGCCTGGGACACTTCGGAGTTGATGTCCAGATTTTTGACTGTTTAATTCTGAGCTAGAATCAGAAATAGTTTGTGATAAAGCTCTATTTCTAGCCACCATACCTCCTAGCAATAATAAAACCAAAAATTATATGAAGAAGCCCAAAGCCTGTTGCCATAAAGATATTTCCAAAACCAGGCGGAAAAAATATTGCTATTGCTCCAAGTATCATAAAGCAAAGCCCCATAACAGGAACTATTTTAACTGAAAAAGCCCCTCCAGTTATTACTCCAGTACCATAAAGCAGTAGCCACATTCCTGGCAAAACCCTAAAATTTCCGCTTTGACATAAATTTAATGTTAGTAGTGCAGCAGCTATCATTGGAGGCGAACAGCTTACAGCAAAATTTTTTCCTGGACGAGAAAGCAAAGTAGTTTTTGATCGCTTTGCTTTTCTATTCATTGAAATAACCGCTATCACTAAAGAAATACAAGCTAAAACAATCCATGTTATTACCCAATTACTTGCTTTAGTTTGATTACTAGCAATTACCGCAGTTACTATTGCTAAAACTCCAATAATAACTTGCCCCCATCCCGGTACAGCAGTAAATGATGCTGCTGATTCCATTGTCTCACGAATAAATCTTAAATTATCCATTGCGTGCAAATGCAACGCAGGTGGTTCATCTAATTTTTCTGGCTCTGATCTTTCTGATCTTACCGAACGTAGGGATGACATAAGCGGATGATAAAAGATCTAACCAAAATATGTCAAGTACTTTGTATAATAAAGTACTTTTTATTTTTAAACTGAAAATTTTTAGACTTAGTTTTAAGCTTAACAGGTTATAAATTAAGCTCTTTGTCTTGCAAATATAAATAAAAAACTTTTACAATAGATTTAATCTTAAAGCTTTACATACAGGAAAACATATGTCAGATTACATAAAAATACGCTATGAAATTGATGGGGCAATAGCCCATATTATTCTAGACCGACCTGAAAAGCGTAATGCATTGGATGATACGATTGTTGCAGAGATAAAACAGGCGCTTAAAGTTGCTAATGAAAATGGAGAAATTAGAGTTGTAGCAATTGAAGGAGCAGGAAGTGACTTTTGTTCTGGAGCAGATCTTTCAGTACTGCAAAAAATTGCTAGAAGTTCCATTATAGAAAATCTAGAAGACACTGGTTTACTAATGGAGCTATTTATTCAAATACGTAATCTAAATAAACCTGTAGTAGCGGTTGTAAAAGGGCGAGCACTAGCTGGAGGTTGCGGACTAGCAACAGCTTGCGATCTTATTTTAGCTAATGAAAGTGCCCAGTTTGGTTATCCTGAAGTAAAAATAGGGTTTATTCCTGCTATGGTAATGGCTATTTTGCGACGATCTGTTAGTGAAAAAAGAGCTTTTGAGCTAGTTACATCTGGTGAGCCTATTTCAGCAAATGAAGCTGAAAGAATTGGTTTAATTAATCAGGTTTATCCTGATAGCGATTTTAATAGTAAAGTAGCAGAGTATTTATCTAATCTAAGCCGTAAGAGTGCATCAGCCGTTTTCTTAACTAAGCGCTTGCTTTATCAAATGGATGGAATGAGTTTTGAAACAGCCTTAAAGTCTGGTATGGATGCTAATACTATTTGTCGTGTTACTGAAGATTGCCAACAAGGAATTGCTAAGTTTCTGAAAAAATAAATTTTAGTATATAAAAACTATACTTAATTCAACTTATATTAGCCTTTAGGTTTCCATAAAGTAGGGACTGTTATTTTTAAAGCTCTTTCAACTGCTACAGCAACAAAACCCATTGTATAGCGAGCATTTATTTCAAGTAATGGATGTAGCCCTTTGCTATGTTCTAGGGCATCAACTCCAACTGGCCCACAATAACCTTCATTAAATAACCTTTCTCCAACCTGGATTGCTATTTTTTCTAGTTCAAGTAGGCGATTTTTACTTATTTTACGACCAAGTAAATAGCCTGTACCCGTACCAGCACCATTAGTTTGTAAGTCGCTAATACCAAATATTTCAATTTTTCCATTAGGCAAAACATAAAAAGTTACGCCATACTCTCGAATTACTTCTAACCAGGGCTGAAAAATCAATTTTTCCCCTAGTTCAAATTTTCGTTTTGACCAAGTGGCTGAAGCACCTATTAACTCAGCACCTCGGCCTAACACTCTTTCTCTGGCTGCTACTCCCATAGGGCTTTTAATTACCCACTTATCTTCTGGATTTGGACAACTTTTCGCCACTATCTCTTTTAACTCTTCAAAATTATTAGCTATAGCCGCCTTAGACATAGCAATTCCCCATTCTTGCTCTAGCTGAAAACTAAATAACTTAGAATTGATTTTTGCAATTAATTCTAGATTTGGAGCGCTTATTATTGTCTCTAGCTTACTACCTAATGTAATAGCGCTTGGTGTCCATCCCCAGGGAGTAAAAACTTTATTAGGGTATTTATCTTTAGAATCTAAAGAAATTAAGTCTACTTTTTTTTCTTTAGCTAGCTCTACAATGTCTTTTGACCAAGGTTTTTCCAAGAGTAAGCTATCATCTTTGGCGGCTAACCAAAGTAGATTTGGTGCAAGTTGTTTGTTTATTTTTTCTACAATAGGGCTACATAAATATTTATAAGTTGGAGGATTTGCTAATTCCATTTCAAAATCAGCATTCATATACCAAAGTTTTGAAGTCATAAATTTCTATTCACTTAAGTAAAACTTTTAGCTTATATCTTATATTTTAGAAGTCTTTTGCTTTTAGCTTTGCTATGATAAAAAATCTACTTTTTCTAAGCCTTAATTCTAAATTAAATATAGAGATTTTTTATGTCAATTAATATGCTAAGTAACATGTTTTGTAATAAACTATTTATTAAACTTTTCTTTTGTTTATCAGTATTTTTTCTAGTTAATTTATTTAATCAGCCACAAATTTTAGCTAAAGAAGCAAAAAGACCTACCAAAATCACTACTCAAAAAGCATTACCAGCTTTTCCTGTAAATAAAGAGCGAGCTATTGAGCTTTCCTTAAAAAATAATTTAGACAAGGATTTAATTTCACCCTTAGCTATTCCTGTCGGAACACCTCTAAGTAATGTGTCTTTTTTTGGTCTTGATACTAGTAGTAGTGTAATAGTTGCTGCTGATACTAATGGAGATAGGGTTCCTGATATTAGCGATACTTTTATTGCTTCTGATGATCCTGCTAATGAAACTACTAGCGCAATGACTATAAGCAAAAAGAGCGGTAAAATATATCTTGGTATTGTTGCTGCTGATGGTGTAAATAAGCAAAATGGTCAAATTATAATTACTGACAATGCTAAACAGGATTTTAAGGCAACTAAACAAAATAGCTTTTCCACAGGTAAAGGAACACCTATAGGTCTTACTATAGTTAATTCTCCTAAAGGTGATATTTTAATTGTTGCTAGCTTATTCTTTTCCGAAGATTTATTTGATATTACACCAGAAGATAGCTATACAATTACAGCTTATCTTCCTAATGAAACAGGTGTGCCTGATGGAAAAAATAAAGTAACCATATTAGCAGCAAATTCAACACTTAATAACCAAACAATAAATTTTGGGTTTGGCGCACTAGCCATAGATAATAATGGCAATCTTTATGCTAATTTAGCTAGTAAATTTAAGTTTGCTGGTGTTACCCAACTTATGGGGGCAATAATGGTATTTACTGATACTAATAATGATAGTGTACCTGATAAACCTTCTATCTTTGTACTACCAACAGCAAATGATTTTAATCCTACAACTGCAAGTTCTATTATCCCAGTAACAAATTCAATGGGAGATACTCAGTTTTTTGTTTATGGGATTAATGATGTATTTCTTAAACTTTCTCAAATAGTTATTTATTCAGACAAAGATAAAGACTTAAAAGCTGATTCCCTTCCAACAGTTTTTTATGAAAGTTCCCCTCAATTTCAAGGAGTTATAGGCTCATTTGGTAAAGGTAGTTCGGCATTAACAATTAGCCGCTTAGATTTTTCTGAGGGTCAAGCACTTTTTGCTTTTAATAGCTTTGATAGTAGTGGAAATAAAGTTATTGATTCTGGGGTTGCGCTATTAAAAGACAATGGAACAGGTTTACCTAGTCAGGTAAAAAAGGTCTTTTCGCCTCCAAAAACAGACCAGACTATAAGTAATATAAGTTTTGTTGTTGGAGTGCCAGGTAATAATGACAAGGTTGTTCCTACTGTTAAAATTAATAATCTTTCTCCAGGGCAAAAACTAAATAGTAACTCTCCATTTATACTAAGTTTTAATGCTACCGATGATGTTGGCATAGTTTCTATAAATATTTTACTAGCTATCAATGGAGAAACTTTTAACCCATTAGTTTTAGGGCTACAAGGCACTGCAACATCATTTCAGTTTACTATTCCTAATATAGCTACAACTACAGCAGTAATTCGTATTCAAGCACTTGACGCAGGTGGAAATATTGGAGTAGCTACATCTAGCCCATTTACAATAGAAACTGATAATATTAACCCTACTGTGATAGTTATTTCACCTAAAAATAAAGATAAGTTAAAAGGCAATACAATGCTTACTATTACCTTTACTTCAACAGATAATCGAGGTGTATTTTCTCATGAGTTTCAGTTTTCTCCAGATAATGGAAATAATTTTGTTACTTTTGCTCAGAATGTTCCTGGTAATATTCAATCCTTAACAATCCCTGTTCCTAACATGAAAATTAATCAAGCATTAATTAAAATTATAGCTAGAGATGCAGCAGGAAACGCAGGTGAAGGACTTTCAGGAGTTTTTAAGATAAAGCCAAGTAAATAAAAGACTAAAGTTATACTAGTATAAGTTCTAAAATTAAAGGAAATATATGACAGATGAACAAATAGAAAAAACAATCCAATTTATCTTAGAACAACAAGCTAAAGCTGCAACAGAAGTCGCTGAACTCCAAAAACAACATACCAAAATTGCGCTTGAAGTTGCCGAACTCCAAAAGCAACAAGCCGAACAAGATATTAGAATAAAAAATAGATTTGAAACTCTCTTAGAACAACAAGCTAAACATGAAATAGAAATACAAACACTAACAAGTATTGCTACTAATTTAATAGTACAAATGGAAGCAGACCATCAAACAACAAAAAATTCATTAGCTAAGTTTGAGTTTCAAGCTGAAAAAGACCGGCAAGAAATACGTGCTCAAGCCGAAAAAGACCGACAAGAATGGCGTGCTCAAGCCGAAAAAGACCGACAAGAATGGCGTGCTCAAGCTGAAAAAGACCGACAAGAAACGCGTGATAATATCGGTCGCTTAGAAGCAAAAGCCGAAGCTGATCGTGAAGTGATAAAGAATACTATAAACAATTTAGCTAATATTGTTACTGGAGTACATATTAGAGTTTCCAAACTTGAAGAAAAATAAAACGATTTATAAATAATAAATAACTCACAAAATAAAATTATGCGATATATCTTAGCTGCCCTCTTATGTTTATTACTTAGCCTTATAGCAAATGCTCAAACATATAGATTTAAGATATACAATTCAACTAGTGGGCTACCAAATAACCAAGTTTATAGCGTTTTTCAAGATCATCTTGGCTATATTTGGTTTGGTACAGAAGGCGGTCTATGCCGTTATGATGGAGTTAGTTACAAAACTTTTGATACTCAACAGGGTCTAGTTAACCCAATTGTCCGAGGAATAATTCAAGATAATCAAAAAAACCTTTGGCTAATGACCAGAGGAGGTCTTAGCCGTTTTGATGGAAAATCTTTTACTAATTTCACTATTGCTAATGGCCTTGCAGATAATGAAACTCGCTCTGGACTACAAACCCGTGACGGCTTACTTTGGTTTGGTACTGCTAAAGGATTAAGTAAATATGATGGCAAAACTTTTACTAATTATGGTAAAGAGCAAGGGCTTCCTCCTGGACTTGTTGGGGCTTTGCTAGAAGATAAAGCTGGCACAATCTGGATTGGTATTCGCGGAAATGGTTTAGTTAAATTTGAAAATAATAAGTTTACAGTCTTTGGAATTAATGAAGGTTTATCAGACCTAAATATTTTTGGTTTAGCGCTTGATGCTAACAATAATGTTTGGATTGCTACAGGTAAAGGAGTTTGTAGTTTTAATGGAAAAACCTTTCGTTGTTATAAAACAAATGAAGGTTTAGCAAGTGAAAGAGGAAGCGGAGTTTTAGTAGATCATCATAACCGTATATGGTTTGCTACTTATGGTGGCGGAATCAGCAGAATAGAAGAAGACAAAATAACGGTTTTTAATCGTAATACTGGTTTACCTGATAATTACCTAATCACCCTTTTTGAAGATTACGAAGGTAATATTTGGGGCGGCACTATGTGGAATGGTGCTTTTAGGTTTGGTAATGAGTTGTTTGCTAATTACACTAAAACTCTAGGCTTAGATGGTTTAATAACAGGAGTCCAAGAATCTTCAGATGAAACATTATGGTTCTCTTCTATTAGCAATGGACTCTTTAGCTTAGATAAAAATGGGAAAGTTAAACATTTTACTACTCAAGTAGGTCTACAGGATAATGAAATTTGGGCACTCTTAGTTGATAGTAAAGATAGAGTCTGGACAGTTGGACATCAAGGTGCTAGCTATTATGCTGGTAATAGCTTTAAGCAATTTCCATTATCAGAAATAGGAGAGCAAAACCGTATTACAGCCATTATTGAGAACAAGGATGGGAAAATCTGGTTTGGCTCAAATTGGTCTGGAAGCAATGGTATTTTTTCTTATGATGGAAATAAATTTACTCGTTATTCTGAGGAAAATGGGCTAGCTTATAATCAAATAAACTCCTTTGCCTCAGATAAAGACGGGAATTTATGGATTTGTACTTATCGAGGGTTAACTCGTTTTGACGGTAGGAATTTTACTAATTACACTCGCCAAAATGGTCTTCCTGATAATTTAGTTACCTGTGCTTATGAAGATGAAGAAAAAAATTTATGGGTAGGAACTGCTAGAGGTTTAGCTAAATTTGATGGAAAGTCTTTTCAAACCTACACAACTAGCGAAGGATTAATAAGTAATTTTATTCGTACTATTACTAGTAACGATGGTCTACTTTGGGTTGGAACATCAGGAGGTTTATCAACTTTTAATGGCAAATCATTTAGAAACTACACAGTTAAAGATGGCCTAATTAGCGATGATGTTTCACTAGGAACTTTTCTAAGACGAAAAGATAAAAGTATTTGGTTTGGTACAACTGAAGGTGCATCACGTTACTTAAAAGTTAAAGAATCTGTTTTTTCCCTACCTCCTAAAGTTTATATTAATGGTGTAAGACTAGAAGATAACCTAATACACCCTACTAGTAAAATTTCTTTAGCTTATAATCAAAATACCGTTTCATTTGAATATGTAGGACTATCTTTTACAGATGAGAATCAAGTTCGTTATAAATATTTTCTAGAAGGATTTGAAAAAGATTGGTCAAACCTTACACAAGATCGTGTTATACGTTTTACAAATTTACCTGCTGGAGATTATCGTTTTTTGGTAAAAGCCCGTTCTAGCTCAGGGCTTTGGAGCGAGCCTCAAATTCTACTATTAGAAATTCGCTTACCCTACTGGCAAACTTGGTGGTTTAGACTCTCTGGACTACTTTTTACATTAGCTTTTATCATAGGCATTTATTCTTGGCGTGTTGCTAGCCTTAAATATCACCATAATCAACGTTTAGAAAGTTTAACTCAATTACTAGAAAGTATTCGGGTTATTAACTCAAAACTAGACCTACAAACAGTACTGCAAAGCATTGTAGCCGAAAGTGCAACTTTAATTGATGGTGAACCTGGCGGAATAGCATTAATTAAAGAAAATAAAGTTGTTTTTGAATATTTATGGAATAAAAATGTTTGGGAAAAAACATCTGTATCTTTTCCTATTAATCAAGGAATAGCAGGAATAGTAGCAGCCACAGGTACGCCAATTATTGTTAATGATATAAATATGGATACCAGAGTAATTTACCCAGATTTAGCAAAAAAATATGGCTTACGTGGTCTTATGGATGTTCCTATTCTTAATCGTGATAGAAAGGTAATAGGTGTTTTAGATATCCGCCTACCAGCTAATCGGGTTTCATATACTGAAGCAGATTCTCGCTTGTTAGAATCTCTTGCTGAACAAGCAGCTATTGCTATTGAGAATGCTGAGCTTTATGGGTCATTAGAGGAAAAAAATCTAATGATTGTAGAATCGCTTAAAGAAATAGAAAAGCTTTATAGTAACGAACAAGAAGTTAATCGCAGATTACAAGAATTAAATGATAAGCTTAAAGAAGTCAATGAGTTAAAAACTAACTTTATGGTAGTAACTTCTCATGAAATGCGTACCCCTTTAACTGTACTAAAAGGCTATCATGAGATTTTATTAGAAGTTCAATCAGAACAATTATCAGCCTCACAAAAACGCTCTCTACAAGTTTGTCAAAGGACTATTGACCGATTAATTAATATTGTTAATGATATTTTAGAAATGCTTAGGATTGAAGAGCGACGAATTATATTAAAACTCACTAAATTTGATCTAAAAACATTGATAGATGATATTTTAGCTGAAGTAACCCCATTTATTGAAAAAAGAAAATTAAAAATTACTTTACAAATCCCCAACCAAAATCTAGTAGTTTTAGCTGACCAAGAAAAACTTCGCCTTGTAATACTTAACCTTTTACAAAATGCTATTAAATTTACCCATGATGGAGGCCAAATACAAATAGAGGCAACTAAAGAAGGAGATAGTATTTTGATAAAAGTTAGCGATGATGGAATAGGAATAGATAAAATAGATAAAGAACATATTTTTGATAAATTTTTCACATGTCATGACGCAATGCATCATAAATCTGGTAAATATGAATTTGGTGCTCGTGGTGCAGGGCTTGGTTTAGCAATTGTTAAAAGCTATGTAGAAGCTCATGGAGGTCAAATTTGGGTAGAATCAGAAGGTAGAGGAAAAGGTAGTTGCTTTAAGATTAAACTTAATTGGGTAAATAACCCATTTTATTACAATTCTTTAGAAAAGACTGATACTGTTATTATTGAACAATAGAACAATAAGCTATTTAGATTTAGTTCTTAAAATTAAAAGCAATACGACCAGAAAGACCATTAGGGCTTTTTTGAAAAGTCCATTTTTGTGCGGCTTCTAAAGCGGCTGATTTAAATACTGCATTTCCACTTAAAAATAGAACTTTATCAACTGAACCATCCGGTTTTACTAAAATACCAACTACAACTCTTCCCTGTTGTTGAGTTACACGAGCAACTTCTGGATAAACGGCTGGTACTTTTTTTATAGCTTTACCTTCTAGGCTGGTTTTTAGCTTTAAGTCAAAACTTTGTTCAGCAGCAACAGTAAGCCTAATATCAGTTATTTCTTCTGATTTTAACCCCTCACTTTCAACTAGTAGTTTATAGCTACCTGTAGCTAAATCAGCAACTTGATATTTGCCTTCTTTATCTGTTTTTACAGTAGAAATTACTTGGCCTTCTTCATCTTTTACTGTAACAGTAGCATCCATTATTGGTCGGCCAAAATCATCCTTAACCGTGCCATTAATTACTGAGGTAATGGTTTGGGCAAAGTTTGTTAAAGCGAAAAGAAAAATTATTAATAAAAATAAGGCTATACGGCTTCCCATTATATTAACTTCCCCTAAAGTCAAGTTTAAGTTAAGTCTCTTAACGAAAGCATAAGCAATGGTAGCTAAGCTTACTTAGCTACCATTACCATAATTACTTATTTAATTCAAGTCTTAAAAGATGGGTTAGGCGTTGCATTTCAAAAGTTTCATTACGCTTATCTTCTAAATCCTTGCCAAAAAGCCCTTCTATGGGTTGGGAAACAATAGTGGTTGCAGTAGTTCCATCAACCCAAACTGCATGTTGGGTATTTACTCTAGTTATATCAAAATCTGTTTCGTTATTAGTAAAATTAAAAGTCCTAGTTTGACCTGCTGCAACAGTATCAGATAAATCTCCAACTCCAGCAATAGTTACATCAAAAACCTGATCAGCACGATTAAAACTTTCTACTATTATTTGTGGAGCACGAGCAGCTACAGTACCACTATTACGCACCACTACGCTAAAATCTGAGCCTCTTAAACTATTAAGCGACCTTGTTAGCCTATCTATAACTAGGTTTGCTCTAGCATTGGTAAGCGAGTCTGTCATAAAGTCTATACCTATTTCAACTCTAAGTGCTTCTGAAAGAAAGGGTAAATCAAAAGTCCTATTAAAACTAGCCGAGCGACCTTGTGCAAGAGTAGTTTGAGTAAATACTCCTGTAGAAGTAATCGCAGAAAATCCATTAATAAATGTACTATCTGTTTCTAGGTTATTATTTGTCTTATCAAAAACCCTTAGCGTAACTCTAACAAAAGCAGCATCGGCTGTACCATTATTTCTAACAAGCCCTGTTACTTGTAACTTACCTTGATTATTAGCACGAGAAACTACTGAGCCTGGAACAAGTTGTACTAAAGCTTGAGGCGTATTTCCACCACCAGGTCTAGGCATTACAGATAAAGCAACTGAGGCTGTTCGCTGTATTTGACCAGCAGTTGCAATAACCAGCACATTGTAAGCACCTATAGGAGTTGTAGTAGCAGGAAATTGTAAAGTAGCGCTATCAGAAGGAGCTGAAAGGGTTTGTTTAGAAAGCTGAGTTGGAATGTTTGGCGTAGTAAGTACGCTTAAGGATACAGGTCTAGCAAAATCCTGTTCACCTTGAGTTGTGATAGTAAAATTAATTGGATCACCTTGAAGTACAATTATATTGGGTGGTGTAACGGTTAAATTAAATTGTGGAACATTAATAGCTAAACTGCCGCTTGCTGTTCTAGTTTTGTTTTTTCCTACACCAGTCACAAGAATTGAAACATTTTGAGCATTAGCTAAGGCTGAAGTAGTTACAGTAATTGTTGCACTAGAACCAGGATTAATTGTTGTGTTACTTAAAGTTGCTGTTACATCTGGCGAAGATGGTGAAGTGGTTACTGTTAAATTAACAGGTTTACGAAACCCATTAATAGGTTGAGCAGTAACAGTAAAAGTTGTTTGTCTTCCCGCATTTAAGGTTTGATTTTGTGGTGACAAACTTAAAGAAAAATCTTTTTGTGCAAAAACCGGGTGTGAAAAAACTAGCAAAAACAACAGGGCGATCAAGTATCGATGCATAAAGCCTCCTAGTGAAGTTTTGGGCAATAATCTTGCTACCCACAGCAAATTTTCATTAATACAAGATCTTACGTAAGATAATTTTTGATAGCTAATTAAAGTTTAAAGTATTGTTGTTGTTAACTAATAAATGCAGTTACTTTAGCATAAAAGTCAAAGTTCTGGAAGTATTTAGCCATTCTAAGATAGTAAATCTTTGGCAAAAGCTTTATTTTTATTGTCAATAAGTTTTTTTTCTTATGCTAAACTGATCTCTAGTTTTTTTAAGGCTTTTTAAGGCTTTTTAAGACAAGTCTAGATCTTTTGCTTAAAATTTTTAGTAAAATACTAACTGTAGTACTATAAACTCTAAACATAAGTACAAAATTAGTGTTTCAAACCTTAGGTTCAAGCATTCTTAATCTTGCTATATTGGGCATTGACATTAAGACTCTCTTATGGTACTAGTCTTGACTATAAAAGGTTAAATAACAACAGTTTGTGGGAAATAAAATTTATATGAGAATGCAAGATATAGCTAAGAGACTAAAACGAGAACCATCTGATGAACCTACTAACACTAAACAACCCTCCAACCCACAAATAGAATCATCAAAAAATACTACAGGAAAAACTCGTGAGCGATCTGCTCCTTGGATGCTTTTAGAAGCACTATATAACGGCTATCAAGACTTTGCAGATAATGTTATTCGTCAATCAGCTTTAACAGACTCAGAAAAAAAACTGCTTGCAGGAATGAAGGCCGCTTGGCAAGAAGAATCCTCTCTAGCTAAACAACTACTTAATCAATCCGCTACTCAGCTTATAGGAATAAATAAATGCTGGGCACATATTTCTTTAGCTAACCTTTTTTTAGACTTAGGTGATGATGATTCAGTAGATTATTCTATCTCTCGTGCTAGGCGCTATGCCTATGAAGACCGCCAAGACCGTCAATGTTTATCAGTTTTAGTAGAACTCTTAGATGCACGCGTTGATATTGAACGTGGTGCCCATCAAAGAGCATTACGTACTATTAATAATACTATATCAGAATGCTCTGATAATTTTTTATATGGGTTTGCCTGCTATTTACTAGCCTGTTTAGGGCGTTTTTCAGAAAAAGCAGCAGAAAATCGTATAGAAAAACTAAAAGAAGCCACTGAAATATTTCAAAATCTTGAACTTAACCATTACTTTTTAGCATTAACAAAACTTGAGCTTTCCCAATGTGATATTGACATTAAAGAAGCCCTTCAACTAGCTAAAGAAGCCGCTGAGCTTTTAAAATCCCTTGGACGCAAGCGTGAAAGCGGAGCAGCACAAACTCGCGCTAATGAAATAGAGGAAAAGCTTAATAAACTTATTCCAACACCTACACCAATTCACCAAACAACCACTAGTAATGAGCGTGTAGGAACTTGTTTATTTATCTCTGCCTCAATGAAGGCAATTAGGCTTAAACTAGATGCTATCTCGGCTGCGGATAAAGACCCTGTGCTAATTCTAGGCCCTAGAGGGTCAGGTAAAGAAATGCTAGCCCAATCCATTCATACTCTAAGCCCTAGACGTGATGGCCCTATGCTAGCAATTAATTGTGGTGCACTTCCTGATCAGCTTGTTGAAAGCGAGCTTTTTGGCTATGAAAAAGGGGCTTTTACAGGTGCTAATGCACAAAAACGAGGTCTATTTGAGCTTGCTCATAATGGAACATTATTTTTAGATGAAATAGGCGAACTTACTTTACCTGCTCAAACTAAACTGCTTCGTGTACTTCAAACACGCCAGTTTAGACGAGTAGGAGCAACGGTAGAACTTTCTACTAATGCTCGTATTATTGCAGCAACTAACCGTGATTTAGATGAGATGACTCAGGTAGGAAACTTTCGCGATGACTTACTAGATCGCCTTTCTGTATGGCGTTTACGTATCCCTCCACTAAATCGCCGTAGAGAAGAAATTCTTCCTCTAGCAGAAGAATTCCTTAAGCGCTATGGAGAGGGTGTTAGCTATACTTTTGATAGTAGCGCTAAGCAGTTTTTATTAGAAAAAGACTATCCAGGTAATATCAGGGTATTAGAAAATGATATTCGTCGTAGCATAGGTAATGCCCGTGCAGCAAATACAACATTAATTAATGCAGCAATGATTTGTGAGGATTTTGACGTAGAAAAATTTACTAATTTAGTTGAACAAAATAAAACTCAACCTAACTCAATGCGTTCTGATGAACTTTATAAAATTGTTGTTATGGAAGATATTCCAAATTATGAAGAAGCTATGATGAGTTTTGAAAAGCATCTCTTAACCCGTGCCTTAGCTGCCTGTCAATGGAGTAAAAAAATAGCCGCTAACGCCTTGGGAATGAGCGAACGTACTTTCTGGCGAGCTATCCAACGCCATAAACTACATACTCGCCCTGATGACTTTTAACTAATAACCTAGCCCTACAGTAGATTATTAGGCTACCTATTGTTACGCTACTAAAATAAAGGATTTTTAGCATATGCAAAGAATGCGTATTGATCTTGAAGGAGTTGCACTAAAAAACCCTCAAGGAAGAGTAATGTGTATTTTCCGTTTTCGTACAACAGATGGTTTAGTTTTAGCTATTCCAGAAAGCGTTGATGTTATTGTACCTTGGTCTGCTATTAAAGAGGCTATTTTAGATCTAACAACAGGCCAAATTAAGCTTTCCTTTCACTCTAAGTCAGATTCCCGCCCTCGTTGGCTAGGTGAAGTTGATATCGTAGAAGGCGAATGGACAGATAGACAAATACTATTAGAAGTACCTAGACAAAAATAATAGAGCATTTGGTTAGAAAAGGTTAAGGAGCATTTTTTATGGCAACACAAGAAATTTCCACTTCAGCATTGCCTGTACAAACTATAAACCCAAAAATAAAAACTAATTCCCTGCTCTTAGAGGGAAATCTTTTATTTAACCGTGAACTTAGTTGGATTGAATTTAACCGTAGAGTTTTAGAAGAAGCCCTTGATCGCCGTCGTCCACTGCTTGAACGACTTAAATTCTTAGCTATTTTTTCTACCAACTTAGACGAGTTTTTTATGATAAGGGTTTCTGGTCTTAAACAACAAATGGAAACAGAAGTCCCAATTGTTTCACCTGATGGTTTAAGCCCTGCTGAACAACTAGTAGAAATTTCTAAAAAATTGCGCCCTCTTACTGAACTCCAAATGTCTTGTATACAAAAACAAATCTTTCCAGAGCTAGAACAAGCTGGTATTCGTATTAGTCCATATGAACAGCTTAATTCTACAGAAAGAACAGAAATAGACTCTTATTTTCATGAAAATATTTTTCCTGTACTAACCCCTCTTGCTGTAGATCCCTCTCATCCCTTCCCCTATATTTCTAACTTAAGCCTAAACCTAGCAGTTTTTGTTGTAGGGCCAGATGATGAAGAATTACCACCAAGATTTGCTAGAATTAAAGTCCCTCCTGTTGTCCCTAGATTGCTAAGTATTACCAGTAGTTCTGGACATAAGTTTGTTTTATTAGAACAAGTTATAGCAGCAAATATAAGCTCTCTTTTCCCTGAAATGAATGTAATTGCATGTCATCCATTTCGCACAACTAGAAATGCAGAAATAGAAATAGAAGAAGACGAAGCTGATGACTTACTTAAAACCGTAGAGCAACAACTTCGCCAACGTAGATTTGGCTCATGTGTTCGCCTAGAAGTTGATACTTCAATGCCTCCAGTTATGGTTAACTATTTACGTAGAGAAGTTGATTTAGAGGAAACCGATGTTTTTACACTTGATGGGCCATTGCATGTACCTGATTTAATGGCACTTTATAAACTCGACTATCCTAGCCTAAAGGAAAGAGGCTTTACCCCAGCTATTCCTTCAGCCCTTGCAAATGATGAAAATATTTTTGAAGTAGTTCGTCGTCAAGACATTTTGCTACATCACCCTTATGATTCATTTTCTCCTGTAGTTGATTTTATTCAAGTTGCTGCTGCTGATCCTAAAGTACTTGCTATTAAGCAAACACTTTATCGTACTAGCGGAGATTCACCAATAGTGTCTGCTCTTATTGCTGCAAGTGAAGCAGGTAAGCAAGTTGCTGTAATTGTTGAGCTTAAAGCACGCTTTGACGAAGAAAATAATATCATTTGGGCCCGAAAAATGGAGCGTTCAGGCGTACATGTTGTATATGGCCTACTAGGAGTAAAAACACATTGCAAAGTAGCTTTAGTTGTACGCCAAGAAGAAGGAACTATACGCCGTTATGTCCATTTAGGTACAGGAAATTATAACCCCACTACAGCTAAGATTTATACAGACCTTGGGCTACTTACCTGTAATCCAGAAATAGGGGCTGATGTCTCAGAGCTTTTTAACTTTCTAACAGGCTATTCACGTCAGAGAAATTACCGTAAGCTAATGGTAGCGCCTATTCAGTTGAGAGAAAGAATAATTGGGCTAATTGAAAGGGAGATAGAACATAATCGTGCTGGCCGACAAAGCCGTATTATTGCTAAATTAAATAGCTTAACAGATACTAGGATTATCCGAACTCTTTATGAGGCTTCTCAAGCTGGAATTTCTATAAGCCTAATTGTTCGAGGTGTTTGTTGTCTACGGCCAGGAATTCCAGGTCTTTCAGAAAATATCCGTGTTATAAGCATTATTGGTAGGTTTTTAGAACATAGTAGGGTTTACTATTTTGCTAATGGTGGACAAGATGAAATTTATCTTGGTAGCGCAGACCTTATGCAAAGAAATATGGATCGCAGAATAGAGTTACTTTTCCCTGTCCAAGACGATAAACTTAAACAACGATTAAAAAACGAAGTCTTAGAAATTTCCTTAGCAGATAATGTTGGAGCACGTCTTTTATTATCAGATGGAAGCTATCAACGTTTACAACCTAGCCCTAGTGGAGCAACAATAGATTCTCAGCATATATTTTTACAAATGTCTCCCCCACCATTAGATTAAGTAGGTTAAGTTATTATAAATGTTATAGCTTAGGAAATTAGGTACTCAGGGAATTAGGTAATTAGGTAATAGTTGTGCTTTATTTTTTAGTAAGATAAAGCACTAGAAGTTTATAAACCATCTTGTTCTTTTTCTTCAATTGCAGCTAAATCTTCTTCACTAGTATTATCTAAAGCACTTTGAAGATCGCTAAATTGATAGCGTATTTCATCTTCAGCATCAATAATGGTTACAGCACTACTAATAATGTCATGGATAAACTGATCTGCTTCTTCTGAAGGAGAGAGTTCTAATAAGTCATTGGCTATACGTTCAACTTCACTATAGCGGCGATGTTCAATGGCAAAATCTAGATCTCCTAGTAAAGCTACTAAGCGCTCAGGTAGTCGTGCTCTGACTTTCTCTTTTAATTTTTCTTGAGAATTCTTTAAGATTCGATTGGACTTAGTTTTTTTTACTAGCATATTTTTATTTGTTTAGAAAAAAGTTACAAAAACTGATCAATAAAGTATAGATATTTTAGCCTCAAAAATGTCTCTATTACTAGTAAATAATGCTACTGCTAATAGGCTTAGCCTAGCCCTAGACCTAGCGCCATTTCTGGGCTAAAGTCTTGACACTGGAAAAGATCATATGATACTTTCGCTTGCTTGATTAAACCCCTTTTTTTAGTGTAATAATCTCAAGCATAAAGGATGCTAAAGCATAATGCTTAACTCGTTGTTAATAGTTTTAGCAGGTGGTTTACTTAGCGTAGACTTCTCGTTAATTATAGTTATAGCAATATTTATTGTTTTAATTTATGTGCTTGACGCTCTTATTTTCCAACCTGTAACAAAAGTTCTTGATGAAAGAGAACGTCTTACTACTGGTTCTGTAGGCGATGCACAAAAACTAGCACAAGATTATGATAAAGAACTCTCTCAATATGAAGAAAGAATTCGTTCTGCTCGTTTAGAAAGTTATCAAATGCTAGAAGCTAGACGTAAAGCAGCTTTAGATGAAAGAAGTAAAAAGCTTTTAGAAACTAAACAAGAAATTTCAGAAAAGATTGATTCCAGTAAAAAAAGCTTACTAGAATCTACTAATCAAACCAAATCCCGTCTAGAATCTGATTCCCTACAAATGGCTCAATCCATTGCCAGCAATTTGCTTAAACGACCTCTAGGAGGATCCTTTTAACCAATGTTTACAGCTATTCTTTATTGGCAAACCCAGTTTACAGCTTTTTTTCTGCTAGCTGAAGAAGGCGCTCACGGCGTTCCTATACATTGGAAAATAGTTAACCTAGCAGTATTTTTAATAGCAATTGTTTTCCTAGTTAGAAAACCTTTTACTCAAGCAATGAATGATCGTCGTGACTCTATTAAATCTGAGTTAAACAGAGCAAAGGCAGAAAAAGAAGTTGCCGAAGCTAAGCTTAGAGAAATTCAAGGTCGGCTTAGTCGTCTTGAAGAAGAAATTATTGAGATTCGCGATAAAGCAGAAAAAGAATCTCAAGCTGAATATGTTAGATTAACTAAACAAACCCAAGAAGAGACTGAGCGCTTACGTTTAGTAGCAAGTAGAGAAATTGAAGGCGCAACTAAAGCTGCACAAATGGAACTTAAGAAATTTGCAGCAGAAAAAGCCGTTGAAATGGCAGAAAGTCTTATTCGTAAAGAGTTAAAACCTGAAGATAATGCTCGTCTAGTTAGTGATTTTGCTAAAGAGCTAGAAGGAGTTCGATAAATGAGCGTTACTACTGTTTCAAATCGTTATGGACGCGCTCTTGTTGATGTAGTCCTTAGTAAAGGCACTCAAGCGGAAATAAAAAGCGAAGTTAGTACTTTTGCTAGTATGTTTGATGAATGTAAAGACCTAAAAGAAGTTTTTTCTAACCCAACAGTCTCTCAACAGCAACAAAAGAAACTCTTAGATAGTTTAATTGAACGTACTAAACCTAATGCAATAACTGCTAACTTCTTGCAATTATTACTACAAAACTATCGTTTACAATATTTACCAGAAATCAGCAAAGCGTTTTCTCGTATTCTAGATGAACGCTTAAATATTATTACTGCTAATATTACTACTGCCACCTCTGTTAGTGAAGACCAAAAACAACTACTTAAAGATCAATTACATAAACTTACAGGTAAAGAAGTTAGATTAAATTTTTCTATTGATCCAACAATTATTGGTGGTGTAGTAACTCAAATTGGTAGTCAGATTTATGATGGCTCGATTCGCAACCACTTAGAGCAATTACGAGCAAAACTTAGTAAAGATTAAAATCATTTACTTAATTGCCTTGCCTACTTTTTATACATTAGGCTGGTCAAATAAACGAAAGGTAGATTATGGAATCGATCAAGGCAGATGAGATTAGTAAAATTATTCGCCAACAAATAGAAGGTTATCAACCTGGGGTAACTGTAAGTGAAGTAGGGACAATTGTTAAAATTGGTGATGGTATCGCAGAAATTCATGGACTTGAAAAAGTCATGGCTGGCGAACTCTTAGACCTCCCTCATAACGTTGCTGGTATTGCGCTTAACTTAGAAGAAGACAAAGTAGGTGCGGTGCTTTTTGGTGATTATTATAAAGTAAAAGAAGGCGACACGGTTAAAAGAACCAAGCGTATTATGTCTGTTCCTGTTGGTGAAGCAATGCTAGGACGTGTTGTAAACGCACTTGGGCAACCTGAAGATGGACGAGGCCCAATTGCAACAACTGACTTTAACCCTATTGAACGCATTGCTCCTGGTATTGTTGACCGTAAACCAGTAAAAGAGCCTATGCAAACAGGCTTAAAGTCTATTGATGCTATGGTGCCTATTGGTCGTGGTCAACGTGAATTGATTATTGGCGATCGTCAAACTGGTAAAACTGCTGTAGCTATTGATACTATTATCAATTCTAAAGGTAAAGACTTAATTTGTATCTATGTTGCAGTTGGTCAGAAAAAATCAACAGTAACTCAAGTAGTAGAAAAGCTTAAACAATATGGAGCAATGGATTATACAATTGTTGTTTCTGCTTCTGCTTCTGAACCAGCAGCTATGCAATATTTAGCACCTTATGCTGGATGTTCAATTGGTGAGTATTTCCGTGATAGCAAACGTCATGTGCTTTGTATTTATGATGATCTTTCAAAACACGCTGCTGCCTATCGTGAAATTTCATTACTTCTTCGTCGTCCACCTGGCCGCGAGGCATTCCCTGGAGACGTTTTCTATCTTCACTCTCGTTTACTTGAGCGTGCAGCAAAACTTTCTGATGCTAAAGGTGGAGGCTCTTTAACAGCGCTTCCAATTATTGAAACTCAAGCAGGTGATATTTCTGCATACATTCCAACGAATGTAATTTCAATTACTGATGGTCAAATCTTCTTAGAAACAGACCTCTTTAACGCTGGTGTACGCCCTGCAATTAACGTAGGATTATCAGTATCTCGCGTAGGCGGTTCAGCACAAATTAAAGCTATGAAACAAGTTGCAGGAACTCTAAGACTTGACCTTGCTCAATACCGCGAATTAGCTGCATTTGCTCAATTTGGCTCGGATTTAGATAAAGCAACTCAACAACAACTAGCCCGAGGTCAACGATTAACAGAATTATTAAAACAAAGCCAATACCAACCTTTAGAAGTAGAAAAACAAGTTTTCCTTATCTGGGCTGGTACAGCTAAAGAAGGCTACTTAGATGATATTCCAGTAGCGGAAATTCGTAAGTTTGAACAAGCCTTGCTTTCATTCTTAGATAATTCAAAAGGCAGTTTATTGCAAAAGATCCGCGAAAAGAAAGATTTAACAGACGAGATCAAGAGCGAAATGGCTGACACTATCAAAGAATTTAAGCAAAAATTTGCCTCTGAAGGTGGCAAATTAGCAAAAGCTAATGCTTAAAAAATTCTAGCCTAGTTTGTTCTAGGCTAGAAAAACCTCTAATAAAACTATATAACTTTAACCTTTTTCGCTCTAAGTTAAGAGCGATTGATAATAGTCTTAATCAAATATTAAGACCTATCACTTAATCTTAGGAACACTATGCCTAATCTACAAGGAATTAGACGTCGTATTCGTTCAGTTAAAAACATGCGCCAAATTACTAAGGCCATGAAATTAGTATCTGCCTCTAAACTAGCTCGTGCTCAAAGCCGCATAACTGCGGCTAGACCTTACTCAGTAAAATTAAGAGAGATGTTAAGCAATTTAGCCTCTCGCGCAGGTGAATACCAACATCCTCTTATGGAAGTTAGAGGAGATGAACATTACCTAGTAGTTTTAATTACCTCTGATAAAGGACTATGTGGAGCATTTAATACATATTTATTAAAAACAGCACTACAATTTGTTAAAGATAACCCTAATAAAAAAATAGAGTTCCTTTGTATTGGCCGTAAAGCCCGCGATTTTGTTCGTCGCCGTAATATTTCTATAGTTAATGAATATGTAGGGCTAGTATCTAAAACTATTAACTATACTGAAGGCTCAAAAATAGGCGAAGAAATAATAAAGCTTTTTACTGAAGAGGTTGAAGGAAATTCACGTCCAGATAAAGTATTTATTCTATATAATGAATTTAAGTCTGCAATACAGCAGAATCAAGTTTTTAATCAAATCTTGCCTTTAGCCTCGCTAAATCAAGGCGAGGTAGACTATAAATTGGCAGCTTCGGCAACAGATTATATTTATGAGCAACCACCAGCAGATATTCTTAGCCGCTTGCTACCACATTATGTTGAAACACAAATATTTACAGCCTTATTAGACTCTGTTGCAGCCGAACATGGTGCTAGAATGAGTGCTATGGATTCAGCTAGTAAGAATGCTACAGAGGTAATCAATAAGTTAACTCTAGGAATGAACCGAGTACGTCAAGCAGCAATTACTAGAGAAATTATTGAAGTCGTGAGTGGTGCAGCAGCACTTTAATTTTTACTTAGATTTTTCTTTCTTAAATTTCTTTATTTAGTTCTTTTAAGTATTGTGTTAAGAGAAAAATATATCCTTATTGTTAGCTTAAATACAGCAATTGACCGAATTATTTATTTGCCTAATTTTCAAGTAGCAACTATTTCTCGTGCAAATAAAGTAGTCGAACAAGCTGGAGGTAAGGCCATTAATGTGGCTAGAGCGCTAGTTGCTCTTGGTCATAAGGTTTTAGTCATAGGTTTTGCTGGAGGTCTTACAGGCCAACAAATTCGTGAGGATTTAGTTAATAGTCATATTCCTTGCTCGCTTATTTCAATTTCTGGCCGTTCTCGTAACTGCTATATTTTTGTGGATCAAGCACTTAAACAAGAAACAGTAGTTAATGAACCTGGGCCAGAAATAACCCCCCAAGAGTTTGAAAAATTCACCCAAGAACTTTCTAGATCTTTAGCCTCAGCAGAAATGTTAATTTGTAGCGGTAGTCTGCCTAAAGGAGTACCCTTTAATAGCTACCAACAGTTTGTTGAATTAGCTAATAAAAATTCTATCCCTGCCATAGTTGACGCTACAGGAGAAACACTTAAACTAGCATTACAGGCTAAACCCTACTTGATTAAACCTAATCACCCAGAAGCAGAACAATTATTAGACAAAAAATTTAGCCCTTTAGAAGCCCTAGATGCTGCTAGAGAAATCTATAACTCTGGAGTAAAGCTTGGGTTAATTTCCTTAGGGGACTCTGGGGCTGTAGGGGTTTGGGATAGCGGAGAAATATTTCTTCCTGCCCCAAAAATTGAAGCTATTAATTCTGTTGCTTGTGGAGATGCTTTTTTAGCAGGTTGTGCATCAGCAATTCTTTCAGGTCAGAGTGGGGTTGAGATTATCCGTTCAGCAATAGCAGCAGGAACAGCCAATGCTCTAGTAGGTGGCGCTAATATTACTCGTAGCGAATTTGAGCGGATAAAGAAACTATGTTAAGCGATAAATAACAAAACCCTATAGAAAAATATTAGCTATAAATTAGGGTGTTTTTTATGCCAATCTGTTATTTTCTGATATTGACTAGCAATTTCTATTAATGTTAATTCACTCCAAGCCTTGCCTGTAAATTGAATTCCTGTAGGTAAATTATTTTCTCCAAAACCATTTGGAACAGAAATAGCTGGTTGACCTACTGCATTTCCTGCTTCAATAACTGGAGCGCCAAAACCTATATCTTTATAAACTTGATCAAATGGCTTATCTGCTGGGTAAGAAACACAGGGAAATGAAGGAGAGACTAAGGCATCATACTTAGAATAAAGTCCATCCATTGCTCGCTTCATAGGTTCTCTTAATCTTAGAGCCTGTATATAATCAACAGCTAGAATTGCTGTACCAGAAAAACCTCCCCAACGATCATTAGGATCTCTAAGCTCTTTACCTCGACCACTCTCTATTAAATCACGAAAAGCACTTGCTCCTTCTGCTTCAACAATTAGGCTTACTACTTCAGAAAAAGGCATATCAGGTAAAACTACTGAAGCATCAACATCAGCAAATTTTCTTAGTTCAGCTATAGCATTAGTAAAATTTTCTTTAACTGATGCTTGAGCATCTTTATAAGAATCTTTAATTATTCCTAGCTTAAAGCGTTTGTTGTTCTCTACATTATTATAAATAAAAGGTTTATCTATACTACTAGCATCCATTGGATCAATACCAGAGATAGCAGATAAAACAATTCCACAATCATCAGCAGTTCGACAAATTGGGCCTAGTTTATCTAATGTCCAACATAAAGCCATAGCGCCATAGCGGCTTACACGCCCATAAGTAGGCCGTAAACCTGCTACACCACAAAATGAGGCAGGACAAATTATTGAGCCAGAAGTTTCTGAGCCTATAGCAAAAGCTACTAGTCCAGCAGATACAGCAGCACCAGAACCAGAAGAGGAACCTCCAGACCAAAAATCTTTATTCCAAGGGGTTCGCCCTGCTCCAGTAAATGACGCATCTGCATTGTTGTAGCCAAAACCTCCTGCTAGTTCTACCATTGCAAGTTTAGCAATTAAAACTGCTCCTGCTTCAGTAAGCTTTTTTACTAGAGTCGCATCATAGTCAAAAACCTGGTCTTTATAAGGAGTTGCACCCCAAGAAGTAGGAATTCCTTTTGTTGCAAGCAAATCCTTCACTCCATAAGGAATACCATGAAGTAACCCTTTATATTTACCAGCTTTTATCTCTTCATCAGCCCTTTGAGCCTGTTTAAGTGCTAAATCCTTTGTAATAGTAACTACTGCACCTAATTGCTCACCAAACTTTTCTAGTCTTGCTAAATAGGCTTCGGTTAAAGCAGTAGAGGTAAGTTTCTGGCTACGAATTAGCTCAGCTAGCTCTCTTAAAGAAGAAAATAAAGTCTCATTTGTGATTTGCATAAATTTTTCTCCAACCCAATTAAAGACAACTAATTACGCATAAAAAATTGTTGCAGGTTCATCGCTATTTTTTAGCTTAAACTGCCTTATTTTTTCAGCCATTGTTAGATTTCGCTCAATAACTGATTGAATTTTTGGCAAATCATCTTTATTAATATTTTGTCCATAACTAGCTTGGATTACGTCTATAAGCCCTTTTGCTGATTTAGCAAGAGTCTTTTCTACATTTTGGTTATCTGTAGGTATTGAATTAGCACAATAGGTTGTAAGTATTGGAGCACTAGCTACAAGGGCTAGACGTTTAGTAAAGTTTCGGCGAGATTTATTAGCAGTTTCTTTTGACATCACTATTACCCTATAAACTAAGCTTAAGCCTTGAGAATTATTTCTCTACACTGTAACATAAAAGATAAAATATCTTTAACATAACTCGGGAACATAACTCGGGAACATCTTCTAAGCTCTTATCAATTGCCTCTGATGGGACTTAAACAATACCAAATTTCTTGGTCTATAATGTAACAAACAAGGAAAAATAGAAAATGACCCGTTTATTTACTTTATTAATACTTGCTAGCTTTTTCTCTATAACTTTTGTCTACTTTGGAACTAATGGTTCTAATGCACAAACTGACAAAACTGACAAAACTGACAAAACTGACAAAACTGACAAAACTAATGTTGCTGATATAGTTTTTTATAATGGCAATATCTACACGGTTTCAGATAAACAACCTAAGGCTGAAGCCATAGCTGTAAAGGATAGTAAAATTATTTTTGTTGGTACGAATGACCAAGCTAAAACTTATGTAAATTCTGGTACTCAAGTACTGGATCTAAAAGGTAGTACAGTTGTTCCAGGTATGACAGATGGTCATTATCATTTATCAGGCGTAGGTGATAGAGAAGTAATGCTTAATTTAGAAGGGGTTTCAAGCCTTTCAGAAATGTTAGCAAAGCTTAAAGCAGAAGTTGACCGCACGCCTAAGGGTAAATGGATTGTTGGACGTGGGTGGATTGAAACTTTTTGGCAACCTCCTGTTTTTCCGACAAATGAGGACTTAGATAGAGTCTCACCTAATAACCCTGTTTTTTTAGATCGTGCTGATGGACATGGTGCAGTGGTTAACTCTCAAGCATTAAAAATTGCAGGGATTGATAAAAATACAATTAATCCTTTTGGTGGAGAAATACTTAGAGATAAAAAAAGTGGTAGTGCGACAGGAATGTTACTAGACTCGGCACAGCTTTTAGTTACTAAACATATTCCTGAACAAACAGAAGAAGAAAAGCTAAACTCGCTTATGATAGGCTCTAAACGTAGTGTTGAACTAGGTTGGTGTCAAATTCAAAATGCTGGTGGTAGTTATGAAGAAATAGCAAGACTAAAAAAACTATATCAAGAAAATAAAATCAAGCTACGTATCTATACTGCTGTTTATGGGCCAACCACCGATTCAAACCGTTTAATAGAAGAAGGCCCAATTATCGGGGAGTTTGGTAATAAATTAACTGTTAGGACAATAAAAGTTTCTTTTGATGGTGCGCTTGGTTCAAGAGGGGCTGCACTCCTAGAACCTTATGCTGATGCAAAAGAAACTTCAGGCTTTTTAACCAAAAAAGAAAGCGACCTTATCCCTATGTTTACTGATGCACTAAAAAAAGGCATTCAAATACAAACACATGCTATAGGAGATCGCGCTAATAGGGAAATTCTTAATATTTATGAGAGGCTGTTTCAAAGTATCCCAATTAAAGAAAGAAAATTATCTGAACCTCGTTGGAGAATAGAACATGCTCAGATTGTTAATCCTAATGATATTCCTAGGTTTGCTAAATTAGGTATTATTCCATCAATGCAACCATCACATGCTATTAGTGATTTACATTTTGCACCTAGACGAGTAGGGGTTGACCGCTTAAAAGGTGCTTATGCTTGGAAAAGCCTAATTAAAACAGGGGCTATTATCCCTGCTGGTTCAGATGCTCCAGTAGAACGAGGTGAGCCAATGATTGAATTTTATGCAGCAGTAGCTAGAAAAGACTTAAAAGGGTTTTCTGGTGAAGGTTGGCACGAAGAAGAAGCTGTTTCTAGAGAAGAAGCATTAAAGATGTTTACTCTTTGGGCAGCTTATGCAGCTTTTGAAGAAAATATTAAAGGTTCAATTGAAGTAGGCAAATTAGCAGATTTAACAGTACTTTCAGCCGATATTATGAAAATACCAGTTAGTGAAATTCCTAAAACTAAATGTGTTATGACTGTTATTGGAGGCGAAGTAGTTTATAAACAATAACTAAAATTTAATTTATTAACTTTATGAGTATTAATGATAATTTTTTTGCATTTGATAAAGTAAAAATAGAATCTCTTAAAGAAAAATGGAATAGTTTAACTACAGAGTATAAAATTTCTAAAGAAATATCTGAAAAATACTTTCAGATAATAGTAGAAAAGTACTCTGAAAAAAAGCGATTTTATCATAATTTAACACATATTTATTCTTTACTTGAAAATGCAGAAAAACTAAAAAGTTCCTTTCAAGAGTATGGTACAGTATGTTTTGCTATTTGGTTTCATGACATAATTTATAATACTAAGCGTAGCAATAATGAAGAAAAAAGTGCTGAGCTTGCTATTAAAGCATTAGGAGAGATGCAAGTTCCTAATGCTATTATTGAAACAGTTGAGAAAATGATAATTGCTACAAAAACCCATAATGCAAATGCTTTAACAAGTGATGGAAAACTATTTTTAGACCTAGATTTAGGCATTTTAGGGGCAAGTCCTGAAATCTATCAGGCTTATTATCAAGCAATTAGAAAAGAATATTCTTGGGTTCCATATTTTCTTTATAGGCGTAGCCGTAAAACAGTGCTTGGTAACTTCTTAGCACGTGAACATATATTTTTCTCAGGTGAAATGGCAAAATTAGACAAGATAGCGCGACAAAATATTACTAAAGAAATAGAAATACTTTCAAAATAAGATTAAGGATTTTCTCTAATGAAAAAAGATTCTCTAAAACTAGAAACAAAAATTATCCATTCTGGCGAACCTGAGCCAAGAATTGATGGTGCTGTAAGTATGCCAATCTTTCAAACTGCAATGTTTGAATATGCAGGAGAAACCAGTTATCACGATGTCAGATATATAAGACTAAATAATACACCTAATCATATTGTACTAAGCAAAAAACTAGCAGCCTTAGAAGGTGGTGAATCTGCCCAAATAGCTTCTAGCGGGATGGCTGCAATTACAACGGCTTTTCTAACACTCTTAAAAACAGGCGATCATTTACTAGCACAAAATTGTCTTTATGGCGGCACTCATGACTTTGTTACCAAAGACCTAGAAGGCTTTGGAATTAGCTATGATTTTATTGATGGAAATGATCCTAGTAGCTGGTTAAGTAAGCTAAAGCCAAATACTAAAGCAATTTATGTTGAAGCTATGAGTAACCCTTTACTTGAGGTAGCAGACCTAAAAGCTACTGTAGAGTTTGCTCGTAAGCATAATTTAGTTTCTATGATAGATAATACATTTGCTAGTCCAATCAATTTTAGAGCTTCAGAATTTGGTTTTGATATTACACTTCATAGTTGTACTAAGTACTTAAATGGACATTCAGACTTAGTAGCAGGAGCAATTATAGGATCTAAAGCCTTAGTTGAAAAAATTACTCATAAACTTAACCATCTTGGAGGCTCATTAGATCCACATGCTGTTTTTCTACTTCATAGAGGTGTTAAAACTCTAGCACTAAGAGTTAAACATCAAAATGAGAGTGCGTTAAAAATAGCTCAATTCCTAGCCTCTCATCCAAAAGTAGCAAAAGTTAATTATCCTGGACTTGAAACCCACCCTAATTATCAAAGAGCCAAAGAGCTTTTTAATGGTTTTAGTGGGATGATGAGTTTTGAGTTAAAAGGTGGGGTTGAAGTAACAACCAAATTTATTAAAAACCTAACAATTCCAGTAAAAGCACCTAGTTTAGGAGGAGTAGAGACTCTAGTTACCCTACCCTCAAAAACCTCTCATGCTGGATTATCAAAAGAAGATAGAGAAAAAATAGGAATTAGTGATTCTCTAATTCGTTTATCTGTTGGAATTGAGGCAACAGAAGATTTAATTTTAGATTTTGAACAAGCACTGGAAAGTTAACTTAAGCTTACTTATGAATAACCATTCCCCTATAATGCTTTATGATGGAGTCTGTGGTTTTTGTTCTCAATCGGTACAAATAATAATTAAATTAGATAAAAAGGGAGTAATAAAATTTGCTCCTCTACAAGGCGAGTTTGGCAATAGCGCCAAACTTCGCCATAAAGAGCTTGAAAATATTGATTCTGTAGTGATCTTAGAGGCAAACTCTAATGGAAGGGAACAAATTTTTGTCCGTTCTGATGCTATATTACAAATTACTAAGCATTTAGGAGGGATTTGGAAAATTTTTCAAATAGCTCAAATTATACCTAAACCTATTCGTGATTTTCTTTATGATTTATTTGCTCGTAACCGTTACAAAGTCTTTGGGAAATATGATAGCTGTATGATTCCCTCTCCAGAAATTCGCGCCCGATTTATTGATATAGCCTAAGTAGCCTAAACTCTAATTTAGAGATTTTCATAATAAAATGTTAACTCCTTTATTTATCAAACCCTAAATATTTATCGTAAAAAAACATCGTTTTTACTACAATAAGTTTTAATAACGAAAAAATAGCGAGTAGCAAATAATTTTTGACTTAACCGAAATACGAAAAATATTTAGTTAAAGATAGGTGATATTTTGTAGGAAATATTTTAAGGGTTTAGGTATAAATTTGCGATTTTTATAGTGTAAGCAAATAATTAACCTAAATAAAAATATAAAATTTGAGCTATTAGAAAAATTTTGAAGTATACTTAATATTTACAATAATCACAAAACTATTAGTAAATTATTAAAATTTATAATTTTGCTGTAAAATAGGTCTTCTTTTACCTAACAAAACAAACAATTAATTAATTAATAAAGTAGTTAAAAGTTTAGGAGTTTTTCGAAATGACAAAATGCTCTAATCCCCGCTGTGCTGATATTAGACCAAATGCTACTGGGCGCTGTTCAAATTGTCGTGGATTATATGCAAATCTAGTTTTACGTAATCGTTATGAAATAGAAAGAATGATTGGTAAAGGGGGATTTGGCATAACTTATTTAGTTAAGGATACAGATTGCTTTGGAGAATACCGTGTACTAAAAGAACTTTTTCCTCATATTACAGAAACTCCTGATGAATCTGAAGAAGATCCTGCTGTAACAGCAGAACGCCTTTTTCAAAGAGAAGCTAAAGTATTATTAAACCTGCAACATCCTGGCATCCCTAAACTTTATGCCTATTTTGCAGAAGGGGGCTATTCTTACTTAGTCCAAGATTGGATTCCTGGACAAACTCTTTATGATGAACTAAAAAGCCGTAAAAAAACTTTTAGCGAACAAGAAGCCTGTGAAGTATTATTAGAACTCTCAGATATACTTGAGTATTTACATAATCAAAACCCTTCAATAATTCACCGAGATATTAAGCCTCAAAATTTAATGCGTCATGAAAATGGAAAAATTCAATTAATTGATTTTGGCGCTGTTTATCAGGCTGCAAGCGCAAAGACTAGTTATCAAACCCTAATAGGTTCTCCAGGCTATGCTCCTCCAGAACAAATAATAGGTTCTCCAGTAACACAAAGCGATCTTTATGCTGTTGGAGCAACAATACTTTACTTACTAACAGGAATACACCCAAGTAAAATGTTTAACCATACTACTAAACATATGGAATGGGAGGCACAAGTAGAAGTAAGTTGGGGATTTGCTGAATTACTTACACATCTTTTACTAGTAGATTTAACTAGGCGACTAAAAAGTGCGGCTGAGCTTAAACGTAGAGTACAAAAATTAGTAGCACAATTTTCTAGAAAATCTGGAGCTTTTCCAATTGATCCTACTTCTACAAAAATCCTACCCGAAACCAATAATAATTTTAGAGAAAATAGACCGCCAGAAAAGGTTGTTCAACAAGCACCAAAACCTGTTGTTCAAGCTGTTTTAGAACAGCCTAAAGCCTTTTTACCTAAAGATGTTCCTCCAATAGAAAATTGGACTTCTCCTATTAATAGCATAGCAGAAAATTCTGGTAGTTTTGCTTTTGGTAGTTTAAGCGAATCCCAAGGTTTTGATGTAGTAGACCAACCAGCAGATGAAGTAGGACAATTTCAGGATATGCCATTTCCTTTTCTGCTTAGACGTATCCATAGAGAACGCCTAAGCGGTAGACTTTCTTGTCTAAGTATTATAGCTACTAAAACACTTTATTTTGAACAAGGTGCAATTATTTATGCTAAAAGCTCTTTAGAAGAAGATGGTTTTGGCGAAGTAATGCTTAAGGTTGGCCGTATAAATAAACAAACCTTTGATAGTGTTTCTAAGGTAATGAAAGAGAAGAGTTTACGTTTTGGAACGGCTTTAATTAAAGGTGGTTGGATTTCTCCTGAAGACTTAAAAACCTTAATTTCTGAACAATTTTGTGAAATTACTTACTCGCTATTTTCTTGGGAAAGCGGAAAATATGAAATTCGTAGAGAAACCCCTAGAAAAAGCTCTATTAAACTTTCCATCTCTACAGCAGATATTATTTTTGAAGGGTTACGTAGAATTAAAAATATTGACTTAATAAAAAAGTGGCTAGGTGATTTTCGCTGGAAAGTATGTGTTACTAAAGACCCTATTCTACTTTACCAGTCTATTAATCTTAACCCTAAAGAAGCTTTTATAGTTTCACGTATTGAGAATGCCCGTTCAATAGAGGAAATTCTCTCAATGGGAGGATTACCAGAAGATGAAACTATTAGAACACTTTGTGGACTACTTGCCGTAGGGTTGCTTGAGTGGGTTAAAGAAGAAATAGTAAATGAAGATGAAGAAGCAGTGTCTATTTCTCAAATAATTGTTAACCGTAAGCCTCAAACACCTGCTTTTGATATGCAGAGCGCTGCTACTTTTTGTTATGAAGTAGAAAATGTTTTAACTAACTTAGAAAATACTAACTACTATGCTTTGCTAAACTTAACACGTAATGCTACAGATGAGGAAATTAAACAAGCTTATACAATTCAATCCCAAAAATTTCATCCAGACCATCATAGTCAATTAGCCAAATATAATTTAAGTCTTCGTAATGATTTAGAAAAAATCTTTACTCGTATCTCAGAAGCTTATCGTGTACTGATTAACCCTATTACTAGACAAAATTATGATCGTTTTAGATCTGTTAAATTACCACAAACAAATGAATTGCCTAAAGATAGAGCTTTTCAACAAACTAAAAATGATTCTAGACCTGCTATTAGTTATGCTCCTTCATCTACTAATGATAGTTATAGAAAAGTAACTACACCTATAGTTGAAACACGTAATCTAAACGCTTTTAAGGATAGACCTAACATACAAACAAATGCCGCTCAAAGTATGTTTGAAAAAGGAGTAAAGTATTATCAAGCTTATGATTATAAGCAAGCTTATTATGCTTTTCAGGCTGCAACAGAAGTAGCACCACAAAATGCTGAATATAAAATGTTTTTAGCTAGAACCTTACTCCACTTAAATGACTACTCTAAAGCAAGAGACCTATTTGCTAGAGCAATTGAGCTTGAACCAAGAAACCCTGATTATCATGTTGAATTAGGGCTACTTTACCAAAGAATGAATATGTTTAAACAAGCTTATCAAATGTTTGAGAAAGCTCTAGAAATAGTACCTAATCACATATTGGCAAAACGTGCTAAAGAAAATCTTAAGTTCTAATAAACTTATAGTATTTTCGTCTATTATCTTTCTAGCATTTTTCTAGACTAATAATATAAAAATATGTCTATTAATAATCGTTTTGTAACTTTACTAATTTTTGTATTGGCATTTTTATGTTTTTGGAATGTTTTAGGAGGAGATTTTGTTGTTGATGATCGCTTTACTATTGTTGAACATGAACTAATTAAAAGTTTTTCTACTCTGCCTAAACTCTTTATCAGCAATTATTGGGGAGATCATTACCCTAATGGCCTATATAGACCTCTTACTTCTCTAACCTATGCCTTTAATTACTTTCTAAATGGTCTTAACCCTTGGGGCTATCATTTAGTTAATATATTACTACATATAGCTAATAGCCTAATGATCTACTGGTTAGTAAATCACTATAGTCAAATTAATAAGTTAGCTTTATTTACTGCAATAATATTTACTGTCCACCCAATTCATACCGAGGCTGTAAGTAATATTTCTGGTCGTGCTGAACTTCTTACTGCTAATTTTGCTCTTCTTTCTTGGATTAGCTATTTACTTAGTAAAGAAAACTCTCGCTATTACCCTTTTTCATTAGCTTTCTATTTTCTTTCTCTAATAGCTAAAGAAAGTGGAATTACGTTAATAGGAGTTTTAATTTTATCAGACCTCTGTAAAGATTGGAAAAATTGGATATTACAAATTAAGAGTTTATTAAAAGCCTATAGTGGTTATTTAGCTTTAGCTTTAATTTATTTATTAATTCGCTTTTTGGTACTAAATAATTTAGGAGTACCTGAGACTTGGCTTTACTGGCGAAATATTGATTTTACCACCCGATTTTTTACAATGTCTTTAGCTTTTACTAAGTATTTTCAGCTATTAATCTTACCTATTAATTTAGCAGGAGATTATGATTTTAGCCAAATCCCCAAAACATCTAGCCTTAATCTATCAGTAGTTTTTTCTTTAAGCCTAATAGCTTCTATTTTTTGCCTAGGTTGCTGGTTAATTAAAAGAGAAAGATTTAGTGCTTTTGCTATTTTATTTTTCTTTGTGACTATGAGTTTAGTATCTAATATTTTTATTCCTACAGGCATTTTAATGGCAGAACGCTTATTATATTTTCCTTCTATAAGTATCTGCTTATTAATAGCTTTAGCACTTTACTCAATTAGTAACTATAATAAATATTTATCAATTATACTTTGTTTAATATTTGTAATAAGCTCTATAGCAATATGTTACAAGCGTAATATTGATTGGTTAAATAGTAGAAACTACATAGAATCACTAGTAAGAGTTGCTCCTAGTAATACTAAAGCAATAGGGGCAAGAGCACTTATTTACGCAGGTGAAGGAAATTTTTTACTTGCAGAAAAAGAGCTTAAACGCGCTATAGACATAGCCCCTAGTCAAGCTACACCTAAAGGGATGTTAGGTAATGTTTACTATCTTCAAGGTCGATACGATGAAGCACTAGACTTATTTAATCAGGCTATTAAAATTTTTCCTAAAGAAGACCCAGCACAAAGTTATATTTATCTAAATTTGGCAAGAATTTATCATAAGCGTAAAGATTATCCCCAATCAATAAAGTCATTTAGGCGTGCAATCGAGCTATCGTTACCTGATGCATTACTTAATCAAGAACTAGCTGTTATTTTAGCTGAATCTGGTAATCTTAATGAGGCTAAAACTCAATTAGAAAAAGCCATAGAGCTAAAACCTAATTTTGCTGAGGCACAATATAATCTAGCAATAATACTAACTAGCTTAAATAAACCTCAAGAAGCTTTAAAGTATTTTTATCTTGCTACTTTATCAGAACCAAATAATATTATTACTTATAATTTTTATGGAAAAGCTTTACTTAATGAAGGACAATTTCAAGAGGCGGCTAATGAATTTCTTAAAGCAATAAATCTAGCAAAGACTTCTGAGCCAAAAAATATCTTATTAGCTGAGCTATATAATAATTTAGGTGTAGCTTATAGTCAGTTACAACGCTACAATGAAGCACTCCAAGAGTTTGAAAAAGCTTTAGAAGTAGACCAAAACTACATTAATGCTAGTAAAAACCTAGCTAGCCTTAAAGAAAGACTGAAAAATTAAAACCCATGTCAACTATAAATCCAGATATAAGTGTAGATCCTAATATAGAAACACCTCTTCCTTTATATAGAGTAGAAAAATTTGGCTTAGGTATTTTAGCTATACTTTTAATTTACTTAATTATGCTTGCTATTAGGTGTAATGTACACTTTTATGATAGTTTTGAATATCTTAATAATGCTAAAGAGTGGGTTGGGATTCATACTCGTTATGATATAAATCGTCCTCCATTTTTCCCTATATTACTTATTCCTATAGCATTTTTAAGTAAGTTTTTAGACTTACCTATTTTCTTTGAAAAATTTCCATATTTTTTAATGATTATTTCTGGTTTTTCTGTTGTACTAATGTTTTGGTGGATGATTCGCACTAGCCTTCCTCCTCATTATGCAATGCTTGCTACTTTAGGGCTTGCTTTTAATGCATTATTTTTGCACTACTGGATTTTTTTAATGCCCGAAGTCTTTGCTTGTCTACTAATCTTCCTTTTTTGGCGTTTTGTGCTTAGAGAAAATTATTTACTCGTAGGTGTTACATTAGGAGCACTCCTAAGCTTACGCTATCAACTAGCCCCATTAAGTATAGTAGGTATTCTTTATGCAGTTATCACACAGAGAGGTAATTGGGCAAAGTTAATTAAAAATTGGGCGATTGTAGCTATAGCCTCTGCTTTTGTATTAGTGCTTTTTCACTATGTTTCTGTAACTATTGGAGCAAATATTAATTTAATAGAGGCTTACAACGAAGTTTCAGCGCGGTTAATTGAACAATTTTGGGGTGTTAAAGAAAAAAGACCGAGTGACTCTATTTTAGCTTTATTTGGTAGAGAGTTTAATTATCTATTTCATTTTATTACGGCTCCTGTGCTTTTAGTCTCACTAGTTGGAATGTTTAAGGCTTTTCATAGAAAAGGAAAATTAGATTGGCTATTTCTACTTTGGTTTTGGGGAGTCTTCCTAGCATATTCTTTAGTTGTGCAAGTAGCTTGGAAAGAAGCTAGATATTTGCTTGTTATTTTCCCTCCCATTTATTACTTCTTTTCATTAGGTTTAATGGTGGTTTGGCAATATTTAGACCAGCTTTTAAGAGAACATCATTTTGCCTTACGTAAAGGGCTACTTGTAGTATTTTCACTTTCTTTATTAACTGCACCTTTATTAACTACACATAAAGAACTTAATAGGCTTTGGGATAAAAGCTATACTCGTCCTGTAGGGCATACTCTAGCAAAAATTCTTAAACCAAGGCTTTCACCAAATGAACCTGTTTTTTGGGTTGGGAGTTATTACACTATTGCGCCATTTAATTTTTACTTTTCCATACCAGAAAAGTTCTTTTTCTTTAATTTATTTTCCAATGGGCTAAGTTTTTATCTTGAACGGCCATGCTATTTTAATTACACAGAAGAGTTTATGTATAAAAATGCAGTGGGTTCGCACGTAGTATTAAATCGTAATCTTTGCCAAGATTGCGGATTTATAAATAACTTTAATCCACTAAAACCATTGACTGTTCATACACTAGTAAAACAAACCAAGTTTTATGCTACAGATAGAACTATTGAGCATAGCGTAAAGAAAATCTCTACTAATTTTACTGTTTTTACATCAGAATCTGGTGAAGAGCTATATTTAGCCGAAGCAAAAGGAGATTTAGTAATAGATAAAGGTTCGCCTCAAACTAATACTGTAATACAGTTTATTCTTAAAGGAGAGCCGCTACCTATTTATCCTGAGCCTTCTTTTTTTGATCTACCAAGCCAAGTCCCTTTAACTCCTAAGCGAAAACTTGCTAATATTGATTTTATTCTAATTAGTGAATTATCTGAACCTATTGGTAAAGCGTTTTAACTAATTTACAATAAAAAAAATTTACTTTAAGGAGTTAACAAAATGTCGAACGTAATTCCCTACGATCCTAAAGACCGTAAACAAGCCCGATCCTGGATGCGTTCACTAATTACATTCTTACCTAACCTTGTTAAATTAATGTACCGCCTAATTGCTGATTCAAGGGTGTCTAAGGCAGATAAAGCTGTTTTATTAGCTGTAATTGTGTATGTAATTACTCCTCTAGATTTTATTCCTGATATATTTCCTTTTATTGGTCAAGTAGATGATACTTACCTAGTTGCAATTGCTTTGCTTAGGTTAATCAATCGTGCTTCAGATGATGTTGTTCAAGAGCATTGGGAGGGTGAGACTAATATTAAGTCTTTAGTAACAACTATTTCCAATTTAGCAAGCTTTTTTCTACCTAAAAAAGTCCGTAATCTACTAGTAGGAAATCTAGACCGTCCTGCACAAATAACTGATATGCATGACTATTTGGAAAAACGAGAAAAAGAAGAAGCCCCGATTAAACCAACAAATTAATTATTACGATTTATTGATTATACCTAAATTTAAATAAAGAGGCTGGTTATGAAAACACAAAAAGCTATTTTATGTGTGTTTATTTTGTTAACCCTCCTGTTAGCAACTCCTATTTATTCTTTTTGCCAACAAAATACAGAAACTCGTCGAGTCCAATTATTAAAAGACTTGCGTTCTGAGGATCGCCGTGTTCGTCGTAAAGCAGCCGAAGACCTTGGTCGTCTTGGCGATGAACAAGCTATTGCTGGATTAATTGGTGCTCTTAGAGATTCCGATCAATTTGTTAGCGCTGCCTCTGCTATAGCTTTAGGTGAATTAAAAGCTAAATTGGCTGTTGATGCTTTAATAGAAATGCTGCGTAACCCAAGCTCTGAAGTCCGAGGTGGTGCGGCTGTAGCACTTGGACGTATTGCCGATGCAAAAGCAATTCAAGCTCTATTCTCTACATTAAATGACACAGATGTCTATCCTCGCTCAGCTGCTGCTGGTGCTCTAGGTCGTATTGGAGATACTAGTGCAATTACTAGTTTAACTACCCTTTTACTTAAAGATGCAGAATCTCAAGTACGTACAGCCGCAGCAGAAGCTTTAGGTCGTATTGGAGATCGTCAAGCATCTGAAGCCTTAGTTAAAGCCCTAAAAGACCCTAATAACTATGTTCGTACTGCTTCGGCTGTAGCTCTAGGCCAAACAGGCGGAGAAACTGCAACTCTAGCTTTAATTGAAGCCCTAAAAGATAGCGATCGCTTAGTACGTTCTGCTGCCGCAGAATCCTTAGGCCGTAATAATGATATTCGTGCCGTTCGCCCTTTAATTGAAGCCTTAGGAGATCCTGACCAATTTGTTAGAACAAATGCAGCCTATTCACTTGGTCGTCTAGGAGATCGTCAAGCGGTTGAACCTTTAATGGATGCAGTACATTTAGATGATAGCCGTGTAAAAAACCGTGCTATTGATTCTTTAGGAACAATTGGGGATAAACGCGCTTTACCAATCTTAATTGATACGCTTCAAGATAAAGACCGTGTTGCTAGAACCAATAGTGTTATAGCCTTAGGAAAAATTGGGGATAAACGCGCTGTGGATCCATTAATTCAAACCCTTTCTGACCCTGATAGCAACACAAGAAAAGCCACCATAGATGCATTAAGCCGTATTGGTGATGAAAGAGCCTTTGACCCTATTGCTAATTTAGTAAAAACTGATAGCGACCAACGTGTAAAAGGTGCGGCAATTAATTCTCTTGCTAAACTTGGTGCAACAAAATCAATTGATCCTCTTATAGAAGTATTTCAAGGTAAATCATTAGAATTAAGAAATTTAGCTGCTATTGCTCTAGGCCAAATACATCAACCTGAATCACTAAGAGCTATTCTTAAGCTAATGGCTCAAGTGGACTTAGCAAGTATCCCTGATTTACGCCCAAGTTTATCATTATTTTTTAAGGAAGCTGGTCTTGAGGCTAGAAATCAATTAACAAACTCTTTAACAGACAATGATTTAGCTACTCGCCAACAAGCTCTGCTACTTATATCAATTCTAGCTGATGCAGCCTCAGCAGATAGTCTAATTGCAGCATTAAAAGACTCTAGTAGCGAAATGAGGGTTTTAGCAGCTTTATTAATAGGCCGTAGCCGCGATCTTAAAGCAGTTCCAGCTCTTCGCCAAGCTCTTGCAGATCAAAATGAACAGGTACGCTTAAAAGCTGGAGAAGCTTTAGCTTTAATTGGTGTGCCTAAGTATGAACCACCTAAGGTTTTATCTGATAATAATACTATTGCTAGTGTTGAGACTCGCAATTCTAATTTATCAACAATAAAAACCAATCCAACACAAACTCCTCTACCACCTTCACCAGCTACATCTAATAATTCTCTTACAACTACTAACCGTGTTAATGATGTTCCTCTTACATCTGCTAACACATTAAGCAATATGCCTAGTCCACCTCAAGCTACAGTAGAAAATCCTAGTAGCGTAGACTTAACAGCTAGTAATAACCCTTCTAAGCCATCAAACTCTTCTACAAACTCTTCTACAAACTCTTCTACAAACTCTTCTACAAACTCTTTACCTACAACTATTTCACCAAGTATAGTTAATAATGCTAGTAATGAAAAACCTGTAGTAAAACCAGAAATTGCTAAAAATGAGAGTTTAGAACCAAAGCCTGAAGTTAAAACCACTAGTCCTATAACTAAAGCCCCTAAGAACAATCCTTTACCAGATAATGAAGTAGCTAAAGTTGAAGAAACAGAGATTGTAAAACCTACACCCCCTTTAACTAAACCTAATTTTGTAGCTAAAAACGAAGCAGCAATTGTTAATTTACTAGCAAAAATACTAAAAGAGCAAAACCTCTTTTCAAGTAAAAATGGTAGCTATGTTGACCTACAAACACTAGTTTCAGAGTCAAAATTAGAAGAAGATTTAGCAAAGGGTGAAAGTAATGGCTATGAAATAACGCTTTATATTAGCCAAGCAACCGCTAAACGTCCTGCACGATTCTTTATAATTGCTACTCCAATTAAATATGGCGAAAGCGGCGAGCGTTCGTTTTTTATGGATGAAACAGGCGTAGTGCGTACTAACCCTGTTAATAACACCGCAGTACAAGTTGGGCAAGTTTATGGAAATTGGAAACAAATCAACAATTAAATATTTTTCTTTACTTATTCTAGCTATTCTATTTCTAGCTACTAATCCTGTTTTATCTCAAAATAAAGCTAAAAAAAATAGTAAGGCTAATAAACTTCAGTCCAAGACTGAATCTAAAGTTGAACCTAAACCCGAAGCTAAACCAGAGTTGAATCTAAACTTATTAAATATATTTTCTGATCCAATAAAACAATTTGATGCTCCAACTTATGAAGAGCGTTTTGACGCTCTAAATAAGCTAAGCGAAGCAAAGCATCCTGAATTAAATAATTTTATAGCTCGTGCATTAAAAGATGCTGACTGGCTAATTCGCTCTCGTGCTTTGCAACTAATCTCTACTCTTTCACAAGAAAAACGTTCTAGCTTACTACCCGAAATCGTTAAAGCAACTCAAGATAGCTATTTTTTTGTTCGTGGTAATGCAGTCTTAGCAATTGCTGATATTTCTAGCCAAAAATACCCTTTGGAGCAAGCTTTTGTTAAAGATTCTCTTAACTTACTCTATGAAATGCGCTTAGATAAAAATGCTTTTGTACGTGAACAAACAGCCAAAGCAATTAGTTTAATCCCTGATTCTAAAACAATAGACTATCTTGCTCCACTTCTAACAGATGAGGATCTAAATGTGCGATGGGAAGTAGCGCTTTTATTAGTAAAACTAAATGATCCCAAAGCCATTAATCGTCTAATTGCTGCAAGAGACTTAAAACCAGATACTAAAGATATTTTTTCTAGTGCACTTTACCATTTTGGGGAAAAAGAATCTCTTAATAGTATTTTATCTAGTTTAGATTTAGACCAAGTAAATTTATCTACTAAACGCCAACTTATTGATATTTTATGCCAAGCAAATGACTTAAGGGCAGTAGATAGATTAATTAAGCTCTTAGAGACAGCTAAATCAGAAAGCCCTAGAGATGAAAAGCTTATTTTTCAAATTATCCCTACTTTAGGCAATTTACCGAATGAAAAAGTAATAGAGACTCTTAAAACTTTACTTAAAGATGAAGACCTTAGAATCCAACTAGTTGCGATTGAATCACTTGCTAGGACGCGTAACTTAAAAATCCCTTCTATTTTAATTGAACATTTACTTTTAACTCGTGACCGAGAAATAGCAGAAGCTTTAACCAAAGCAATCTCAACTTTTGAGCAAGTAGAGACTATTGACCTATTATTTCGCGCTCGTAAAGACCCCCAAGGTCAAACACGACCTATAATAGACCTAGCATTAAATAAGATGGGAGTAACTATTGATAATTTATCTCAGACAATTAGAAATGGAAAAAGCCCTAGTTGGCAAACTCCTAAGGCTGCTACTCGCTGGTTAGCTCAATTAGGTATTCCTTCTAGCTTAGAACCATTAGTAGCCGCTTTAGGTCATCGTGATCCACAAGTAAGAAGCGAAGCAGCACAGGCGTTAGGAGGCTTTGGCGATCGTGCAGCAATTGAGCCTTTAATTATACTACTTGAAGATCCAAATCCTAATGTAAGAGTTGCTGCAATCGACTCTTTAAGAGTCTTAGGTATTAATATAGATACTCTTTCAACCAAACTCCAATCCTCTGACTGGCGTACTCGTGCTGATGCGGCTAGTTTAGCTGGCCGAATGGGGATAAAAGAGCTTGTACCTCTTTTAATTACTGCTGTAAATGATAAAGAAATTCTAACCCGATTAGAAAGTATTAAAGCATTAGCAAAACTAAAAGATAGTCGTGCAACAGATAGCCTAATTGCTGCTTTAGATGATGAAAATGCACCTATTAGGGCAACGGCTGCATTAGCATTAGGAGACTTAGGTGATGAAAAAGCAACAGAGTCTCTAGTAAAAATGCTAACCAGTTATGATGTAGCCTTAGGAGCATTAGCAGCAGATTCTTTAATTAAACTCTCTTCTAATAAAGCTACTCCAGCTTTAATTAAAACTCTATCTTCACGAAATTGGCGTGCTAGAGCACAAGCCTCTAGAGTCTTAGGGCATCTACAACCAGAGAGTGCTATTACAGCTTTAATTCCTCTTTTAGGAGACCCTGCTGCTCCTGTTCGTTATTATTCTTGTCAAGCATTAAGTAAAATGGGTGTAGCCGCAGTTAATCCTATGGCTGAAGCGCTAAAGAAAGATATGCGTGGAGCTAATCGCTATGGAGTTGCTAGAGCTTTAGCTATTATTGGTAAAGACTCTGTAGAAACACTATGTCGTCTTTTAGCGGATCCAGATGAATCTATAAGGGTTTTAGCTGTAACAGTTTTGGCTGAAATAGGCGATCAAAGAGCTGTTGAACCAATGGTTTTAGCTTTAGATGATGAACGCTTTATTGTTAGAGCAAGTGCAGCCAATGCTTTAGGAAGACTAGGCCAAGCAGCCCTACCACAAGTCCTAGATTCACTTCAATCAAAGACATCTCCTAAAAAACGTGCTGCAGCTGCCCTAGCCTTAAAAGCCCTTGGACTAAGGGAATCAGCCCCTGCTTTAGTAGCAGCGCTTTCTGATAAGGAAGATACAGTTAGAGCTAATGCGGCTGAAGCTTTAGCCGTATTAGGTGATAATTCTGTAGTTGGTATTTTAGAGCAGCTTGTAAAAAGCGATCGTGCTGATACAGTACGTGCAGCAGCACAACGAGCAATAAATAATATACAAAAATAGTTTGAGTTTTAGCTTCTGCCCATCAAACCGGAAAAACTTGACATAAAATTTCTTAGATCCTCGCCTTTATATTAAAGAAATTTTTCTACACTTTTAAGGTGGTAATAAAATGAAAAAAAACACTTTAATTTTAATAACTCTCTCTTTAATGCTGCTCATATCTTTAGGATATAAAACAAAAGCCTTTCAAGATAAAAAACAAACCCCTTCTCTTAATGAAAAACCGCTAAATCTAGATTTGGAAGAAGGCCAAGTCGGAGAAATACCTAAGGATTGGCGATCACCTGGCAAAGGATATTTAGTTAAATTAGTTGAAGAAACCCCAAAATCAGGAAAACGATGTGCTGTGGTATTTAATGATGGAGAAGTTTCTCCAGAAAATTTTGGAAATGTAATGCAGAGTATTGATGCAACGGCCTTTCGTGGAAAACGTGTTAAATTTCGTGGTTCAGTAAAAATTAATAGTGATAGTGGAGGACGTGCTCAACTTTGGTTTCGTGTAAATCTTAACGAAAATACCATAGGTTTCTTTGATAATATGGGTGATAGGCCAATTTACTCCTCTGAATGGAAGCCTTATGAAATAGTTGCTGATATTGATCAAAATGCTCAAAGCATAAATTTTGGGATGCTCCTTTTAGGTAAAGGTAAAGCTTGGTTAGATGAAGTTTCTTTTGAGGAAATAGGCCAGCTTACTTACTTAAAAGAACCTGCTAGGCCATTAACTGAACAAGGGTTAACAAATGTAATGGCATTTACTAAGCTATTTGGCTATGTACGTCATTTTCACCCTAGTGACGAAGCTGCCAATATTAATTGGGACGGCTTTGCAGTTAAAAATATTAAGGTGGTTGAAGAAGCCAAAAATAATACAGAATTAGCAGAAAGACTAAATTCTATTTTTGCTCCAATTGCCCCAACTGTAAAAGTTTTTCCAACCTCAAACAAGCCTGAATTATCTGCTGAATTAAAAACCCAAACCTCTAATGCAAAAATAACTTATTGGCAACACACGGGTTTTGGAAGTACTAAACAAAATAATTTTTCTCCCTATAGGAGTTTTAGAAAACAAGAACCCATTTCAGATAAAACTCCAGATCCAAGTAAACCTTTTATTGGTGATTTAGGAGCGGGATTATCTTGTATAGTTCCAACAGCTTTATTTATTGATGAAAAAGGCACTCTACCCCATATAAACTCTAATAGCAAAAGCGATACAGATTCTTTAATAAAATATTCTGGAAATGATCGTTCAACTAGGCTAGCAGATGTAATTGTAAGTTGGAATATAATGCAGCATTTTTACCCATATTTTGATGTAGTTAAAGTAGACTGGGCTAAAACTTTAGAAAAAACTTTAGTCTCAGCAGCTAATGACAAAGATGCTTCAGCTTTTGCAAAAACTCTAAGCCTAATGATTGCAGATCTTCAAGATGGTCATGGAGGTGTTGGTTATGCTGGAGAACAAAACTTTTTTGCTCCGCCAGTGCTATGCGATTGGATAGAAGAAAAGTTAGTTATAACAGATCTAGAACCTAATAAAGATACTCAAGGTTTACAAGCAGGCGATATTATTATTTCTGTGGATGGTAAAGCATCTAAAGAGCTTTTAGCAGAAAAAGAAGCTATGATTTCTAGCCCTACTCCTCAATGGAAACGCTTTAATGCTTTAAGAAGTATTTTATCAGGAAAAGAGTCTTCCCAAGTTACTTTAGAAGTCCAAACCATTAATAAAGAGAAAAAGACTATTTCCCTAAAAAGAACCGATAATTTTTACTTAATCAAAGAACAAAGACCAGAAAAAGTTGCTGAAGTTAAACCAGGGATTTTCTACTTGGATATAGATAGAATTACAGATGCAGACTTTACCCAAGCCTTACCTAAATTAGAAAAAGCTAAGGGAATAATTTTTGACCTACGCGGCTATCCTAATCAAATTTCCGCAGTAATTCTTCATCATTTAACTGATCAACCTATAGAATCAGCTAGATGGAATATACCCATAGTTTCAACCCCTGATCACCAAAATATGAAAGAATTTAATACTGATGGTCGTTGGAAATTAGAACCAAAATCACCAAGACTAAAAGCTAAAACTGCTTTTATTACAGATGGTCGGGCAATTAGTTATGCTGAATCTTATATGGGTGTTGTAGAAGCTTATAAACTAGCTGAAATCGTGGGCGCAACTACAGCAGGTACTAATGGAAACATTAACCCTATAAAATTACTAGGAGATTACACAGTAGTTTGGACAGGAATGAAAGTTCTTAAACATGATGGCTCTCAACACCATGGAGTAGGGATAAAGCCAACAATTCCAGTATCTAGAACACTTAAAGGTGTAGCTGAAAAACGAGATGAGTTTTTAGAAAAAGCTATTGAAGTGGTAAGCCAATAAAAATAAAACCCAGCAGAAATCTGCTGGGTTTTTATTAGTAACTTTTGGTTAATTTTGGTTAAACAGCTATTTAAGTAATTTTATGCTGTTACATTAAAACCGCGATTACGTAAGATTGTTCTAATGTTATTTACTTCTGTAGAAGTATAGCCTAAGTTTATAGCAGCAGTAACAATTGCGTTTGAACCTTGGCTAAAGTTAGCACTAGAAGTAAGTAAAAAGTGGGATTGTAAAATAACTTTATCTGCCCTTGAAGCGCCTATGGAAGCACGAATTTGCCATAAAGCGGCTGACCACATTTCTCCATCAGCATGAACTTCATTTACAACGCTTTCAGGATAATGTTTAGTGCTATCTAAACGACGTAAACATGGAGGATTAGCGCTGCTATAAGAAGTAGCATCCCATTCAGCAACACAAACATCTTGAAAACCTCCACTTAGTTGAGCACCAACACTACCAGCTAAATAATCTCCAAAACCTTCACCCATTGCTCCACCTTCTCTACTAGAACCATATCCTGGCACTTGATTATCTTGGATAGAGTGACCATACTCATGAAAAACTACTTCTGCATCTTCTGCATCATCCACACCACCTGTTCCGAAGTTTAAGGATTTTGAACTAGGTGAATAAAAAGAATTATCTGCACGGGATGAATTTACTGTATATGCAATCTGGCGGTTGTTTATGTTAGTAAAACCTAAGCTTTGAATATAGCGTTGAGTATAGTCTATAAAATGATAAACCATAACTTCGCTAAAACCATCGCTGCTACGTGTATAAATAAAACTGTTGCTTGAGTTAGAAACACGTTTCTTAGTATTTTTACTTGAAGCATATTGACCATCTAGAAAGCCATTTCCAACAAGTCCTTGTAAAGTGACTGTGCTATAAGCACTGCTTGGTACGGCAGAATCAGCATTATTATTATCTCTTAAGCCATTATTACGAGTAGCAACAACAGCATTTACATTAAATACTTTCCCTGTACCATTAACATAGCGGTTAATATCTTTTATTTCGCCTAATAATCCACCTCTTTGGGCATCAATAAAAAGTTCCCAAGTATGACGTGAAGTAGGAATATTAATATGCCAAGCTAAAGCAATTGTATCATTATAAGGATAAACTACTAATTCACTGGTAGCTTCACTAAGATTAGCTACTTTAAGTTCAAGTCCAGCAACCTGCAAAGCATCTTCTTTACTAATATTTGGGGTTACAGAAGCTAGATTAATATTAGGAAGATAGGCATTATTAACTGCAACAATTTCAGCTTGTTGATTAAAATGGACACTGGTTTGAGCGCCATAAACAGGGATGTCTTGATATTTTTGTTGAAAAACAAAATGACTTCCCAAAGGTGTTTGGAAATCACGTGTTAAGGTTAAATCACTAAGATCTTGGCTCATCTTAAAAAGCATTCTATTTTCTGCTAAAAACTTACGAGCATTTTTTTCAGAAGCAATATCTAAAGAAGCTAGCTTACCAAAAAGAGCTTCGGCTGTGCCTATTTGAGGATGCCAATTTACACCAATTCTTGATTGACTGCGGCGAGTAAAACTTTGCCAATGGCTATTTACATCAATAGCTGGACTACCTTCTACTAAAAGGTTTCCTTCTATTGGGAGAGATTGAAACTTATTTGAATCTTTTTGAAACTCTGCATTAATTGCATAACTAGCGCTAAAAAATAGCATTGCAGCAGTTAAAGCTTTTATCCTAGATCTTAATGAACTACGCATTTTATTTAGTCCTACCTTGAAAATTTATTAAATTTCTATATTGATTTTTGTTTTATGTGTTTTTATTTACAACAAAATCTGTGCCATTAAATATTAAAAACTTTTAAGGCTTTTCATCTTCGCTTAACTATATGTATTTTTAATAGATTAGCAAGCCAAGATAACCTTGTATTTTTATTTCTTGGCTATTAAATTGCTTAGACTTGTATAATCAGTATACAAATGGTTTTATAAAATATTTAACATATTGAAAATACACAAGTTATATTAAATGAATATTATTCATTCAATGTAAAGCTACTTACTAGGTAAGATTTTCACTGAAATCTAAGTAAATAAATAGTTTAAGATACTTGTTTTTCTTTTTTAAGCCAAGCGATAATGCTAGAAAGTAATTGGTGTGTACTAATTAATTTTTGACGTGTAGCAGCTAGGTTTTGAGCTTTAGGGTATTGCCCTCTATCGCGCTCGCTATGTGATTGCATTTCAAGGTCATTAGCTGTAATTTTAGCTTGTTCTAAAAAATAATTTGCTCTACTAAAAGCTTCTTCCAATTCTTTTTGCTTACCAGAAGAAGAAAGTTCTCTAAAAGAAACGCCTACTTCTTGCATTTCTGCTAACATAGCTATAGCACGACGCATTAAAGAATCCTGTCTTTTTACTTCTAGGCTTAAAGATTCATTATCAGAAAGTAACGCCTCTACTTCCCAAGAGGCTAAGGTAAGTTGGGAGCGCTTAAGTTGAAGAACTTTTACAGGAACATCCCTAAGTTTAGTTGCAAGAAGAATACAAATCTCTGCTAAACGGCTTTGTAAAACTATCTCATGTGAATTATTACCAGCAAATGTTTTACTTAAATCAAAAGACTCTTGATTTATTGAATTTATTGGGTTTATTGGGTTTATTGGATTTATTGGATTTATTGGATTTATTTGCTCCATTTGTTTATTAGCCATTTGGCTAAATTGTTCTGCTAAATTACCTGTTTTTACATTATTTGGTGTAGCAGGTTTTGCTTGTGGTGGGAGTTGGCTGCTAGGAACAGGAGAAGCAATAAAGACTTGAGTAACTTGAGGTTGTTGGGAAAAAATTGGCTTTGCTATATTTGTTGTATCTGAAATAGTAGGTTGTGGCTTAAAGTCTTCTACTGGTTCATAGGGTTTTTCTTTATCAGGTTTAGTTTGATTCTCTACTTTTCTAAGTGCATTCTGCTCTTTAAGATAAGCCCTAAGTAGTCTGCCTATTTCAGCCAACATCATTAAACCTGAGCGGTTATTTTCATGGTTATTATTAACAAGCTCTCTAGCCCGTTCAACCATTCGACGTGCTGCTTCAAGATCAAGTGCTCCTACTTGACCTTGACGAGGTAGAGTTTTTATCCCTGCTTTAATTAATTTTTCACAAATAACACCTACTTCTTTTTGCTCAATCTCAATTAATTCTTTGATCTTAAAATCTTGCTTAAGATTTATTTCTACTATAATTGTAAGTACTTGAGGATGCCAAAAGAAATTACCTAGCCCACCTTTTGCTTGTTTAACTTTGGCTAAAAGGTTAGTTTCCATCACTTCGCTATAGTTTTGGACTCTATCCCACTCAGAAAAAACTTCCTGTAAAGTAACTAGTGCTGGCTCATCTTCAGAGATTTGTAGAAAAGTAAACCCTACTGGAAAAAGATCTGTAATTATATGATGGCGATCTACTTCTATTTCTAGCGCTCTGCCAAGTAATATTTCTAGCTTGATCTTATCATCATTTGCATCTGATCTTATGGTAATAATAAACCTAGCTAGTTGAAGCATTTCTTCTTGAAGCAAAATTCCTTGGTCAAGATATTGACGAAGAGTATAAGGGGGGAGAGTATCGTTTATTCTCTTAAGCCAAATTCGATATTCATTAAGCTGTTTTTCAATAATCTCTAGTTGAGTATTAGCTGTTAAGGGATCAAAGGTTTGTAGCTTAACTTTAAGTTGTTTAAGTTGGCTAAAAATTAAGCCTACTACACGAGGAGGATCAAATTGAGATCTAGAAAGTTTACTAAGTATGTTACTAGTATTATGTAGGTTTTTAAATTCTAAAGCACAGTTCTTAAACACTTCTAAAGGTGAAGCTATCACTTCAACTAAATGAGAAGATTTTTCTAAAGGGGTGTTAGGCTGGCAAATTGTTGTTTCTGTTTCAGAAAGTTTCTTTTGTTCAATAGAGGGCTTTTTAGCTGTTTTCTCTTGAAGCTTTACAAGTAGGTTTTTTATTTCATTTTTGGAGCTTTCTAACTGTTCTTTCTCTCGCTCTAAACCCCTTTTTACAAGTTTATCTAAATTTTCTAAAGCTTCTTTTAAGAATTTTATTGCTAAATCAAAATGCTCTAAATCTGCCTCACATTGAGCAGCACCATAAGCTGTTACCCATATTAATTTAGAATTATCTATCTCACGCAATATATCTAAAGCCTGAGAATAGGATTCTAACGCCTCTCCTAGAGACGAAGTTTGTCTTAAGCAATTTCCTATAGAAACTAAACTTTCAGCCTCTTTTTCTTTTTCTCCAATTTTTTGAAATATAGTTTGAGATAGCTTTAAGTATTTTATTGCATCTTCATATTCAGCAATAGAGGTTTTATATTGACCATAAGTACAATAATAATGTCCTAAGTCTAAATCATTAGGTAAGCGATTAGCTTTTTCTAAGGAATCTAGGGCTTTGGTTGCCCATTCAAAAAAATCTCTAGCCTTATCAAAAGTAAATTTGCTACAAGCGCTAGTAGCAGCCCTAACAGACCAATTAAAGGCTTTTAAGGTATCTGCGCCCTGTAAATAATGATAAGCTATATTACCTTCATCAAAATCACTTATGTCTATTTTTCCCTCTTCTAGGATTTTTGCTAATTTACTATGGTAGGACTTTCGTTCTCTAACTAATAATTTTTCATATAAAACTTTACGAGTAGTATTATATCTAAAAGCATATCTTTCAGAATTGTTTGATAAAGAGGGTGGTTCTTCTCGAATAAGAAATTGTTTTAACCCTTCAACTAAAGCTGTAGTTAATTTTTTCTCATCTATTTCTGTTATAAGTTGAAGTAGTTGAAAGGAAAAATCCTCTCCTATTACGGCAGCTTGTTGAAAAATTCCTAAAGCATCTTCAGAAAGCCTAGCAAGTTGTAGTTCTATTAGGTCAACTAATGAGTTAGGCAATTGCACTTCATCTAGTGTATCTGATTGCCAAACACCTGCCTCCCAACGTATTTTCTCATCTTCAATTAACTGCCTAATAATTTCTATTAGGTAATAGGGATTGCCTCCTGTTTCTTTATGTAATTTAGAAATAATAGCTTCAGTAAAACTATGTACAGAGAAAATTTTATTTATTAAAACTTCTGTTTCGCTTTCAGTAAAAGGGCGTAGTTTAATTTGTTCATAGGAATTATAACGGCTCATACTACGCATCCAAGTTCTAAGTGGATGATTTTCTACAAATAGTTCTCTTTCTCTAACTGTACAAACAATAAAAAGAGGCTTTCCTTGCATAGCTCTAATTAAATAAGCAAGAAATTCTAGCCCTAGTTCATCAGCCCATTGTAGGTCGTCTAAAAATAGGACTACAGGAAAAATTGAGCATAAAAACTCATAGTTTTGTGCAAGTAATTCAAAACTCTTATATTTAGTCTTTTCTTTATCACTTTCTTGTAAAAAAGAACTTGAGGAAAGATCTTTTATTTCTTGTAAAGAATTAGAAAGCCTTTTTATTTTCTTAAGTATTTCATCTGTTGGGTTCTGTTTTTCTACTAAAGAGATTGTTCTGTAAAACCCATCTAAGAAAACCTTATAGGAGTTATTTTTCCCTATATCAAAATAACGTCCTGCTAATATATTTTTTTGAGTATTTCCTTGTAGTTCTGGTAATGTTTTAGAGTTAAAAAACTGATTAACAAGTTCTGTTTTTCCTATTCCAGGATCACCAATAATAAAAACTGGTTTACCTTGGCCTCTTAAAGCCATTCTAGCACAATTATTTAACTTACTTAGCTCATCATCTCGGCCTACAAAACGTTCTGAGATTTTATCAGAGTTATAAAGACGCGCTATAGTAGAATCATATAAGACCAATAACTGATTACCTGTCAAATTCTTAGACTCAAGCTTTTTGGCTTGAATCTCAAGTTCTGCTTTGTTGGAAAGTTTATCTCCTATAGTCATAATAAACGCTAGTATTTTATAATAGGTAAATCTGATAGGGCGTGATAAATATTTCTCTAACTATAACATAAATTTATTGTCTAACAAGCTAGGGCTTATTATAAAAGAAAGCAAAAATGCAGGCATTTAACCTGCATTTTACTTTCTTCTTAATAAATTTTTAATTTATTTCTAAATTTATTAACTATTTCTAAACTTATTTTATTTGAAGAGTAAAAGGTATTCCTGAAGGGTTTTCACTAGCAGAACCAACACGAACAAATGTTGCATCTGAGCGATCATCTACACGCAAATCAAAAGTAAGGCTTCCACCATTTACTTGAAAATCTAGTCCATCAATATTTTTATCTGTATTTAGGTTAATTTTGATTTTGTTTCCTTGTTGAGTAAACCAATTTGCAGCTTCATCACGATATTGTTTTAATTCATTTATTGAGCCACCATCGCAAGTAATTTCACCTTCAAATTTACGAGCTTGATTACCAGAAATAGCACGTAAGTGCCAACCCTTATCATCTTGCCAAACATAATAACCACTAGCAGCATTTGGCCCCATACCCTTAGGTCGGCCTTTTGGATCTAAAGCAAAAGCTAAAGTAACACAACCAGCAATTAAAGCTACTACTAAGAAAATTCCACCTATTTTCTTTACAAATTGACTTATCATTTTTTCCTCCAAAATAGTTATTAGACCAAAAGAGATTTTTATAATTTAGGTATTTACCGGCTTAAAATCGGTCTTTGGATGCCAAAGGTTTTCTCTAAGGTTGCAACTTACAAAACACTTAGGTGATAACTTTAAATGATTATTTAATCAAGGAAAACTTGCTATCTTTCTTGCTATCTTTTTAGACAATTATAGTCTTCTTGGCTGCCTTGACGCAGCCAAAACCATTGTGTTAGCTTCTGTTTTTGTTATCACTAATTGCTAAACTAATCCACATTTTACAGCCTAAGGAGGCACTCCTTTGACAAATATCAAACAAACTCCGCTTAACAAAGCTCATCGTGCTTTAGGGGCTAAAATGGTTGATTTTGTTGGTTGGGATATGCCAGTCCAATACTCAGGAACAATCCCTGAACACCTAGCTGTTCGCACAGCAGCCGGACTATTTGATGTTAGCCATATGGGAGAAATAGAAATTAAAGGGGCTGATGCATTAAAACTAGTTCAACTTATTAGCTGTAATGATGCTAGCAAACTCTCAGATAATCAAATCCACTATACTGCACTAATGACTCCAAAAGGGACTTTTGTCGATGATATGCTAGTTCATCGCTTTAATTTAGAGTATTTCTTTTTATGTGTAAATGCTTCTAATGTTGATAAAGATTTTGATTGGATAGTCTCTCAATCTAAAGGTTTAGATGTAGATGTTAGAAATACTAGTGATAAATATTTTCAAATAGCCATTCAAGGCCCACGTAGCCTAGAAATCCTTCAACCTCTAGTTGACATTGACCTTAGTACTATTAAATATTATTGGTTTAAGGAAGGCAGTTTTAGCAATATTCCTGTTTTACTAACTCGTACAGGTTATACTGGTGAAGATGGCTTTGAAATCTATGGCTTACCAGATGAAGCTGAAAGAGTTTGGAATAAGATCTTAGAACAAGGTGAGCCTCTTGGGATTATACCTGCCGGACTTGCAGCACGTAACACTTTACGTCTAGAAGCTAAAATGATGCTCTATGGAAATGATGTAGATGATACAACTACCGTTCTTGAGGCTGATTTAGGATGGATAGTAAAGCTTGCTAAAGGTGATTTTTTAGGGCGAGATATTTTAGCTGAACAAAAAGAAAAAGGCTTAAGCCGTAAAATAGTTGGCTTTGAAGTCCTAGATCGTGTTCCAGTTCGTGATGGCTATCCAGTTTTTATTGATGGTCAAGAAGTAGGAAAAGTGACTTCTGGTAGTCCTTCTCCTTTTCTTAAGAAAAATATTGGCCTAGCTTATTTACCAATAGATAAAACAGCTATTGGTACAGAGTTTTCTGTTCAAGTACGTGGGCGTGATGTCGCTGCACGTGTAATTGAAACCCCTTTTTATAAACGTAAGAAATAATATTATAAAATTACTACTAGCGGAGGCATAAATAATGGCTGATTATCCAGATAATTTACTTTATACAAAAGACCATGAGTGGGTGCGTGTTGATGGAACTTCAGCAACAGTGGGAATAACACACTTTGCTCAAGCCGAATTAGGTGACATTGTATATGTTGAATTACCTAAGGTAGGCGAAAAGTTAGCACAAAATGATTCTTTTGGTTCTGTTGAATCTGTAAAAGCTGTTAGTGAAATTTTCATGCCCATTTCCGGGGCTATAGAAAAAGTAAATGAGGCTTTAAATGACTCTCCAGAACATGTCAATAACGACCCTTATGGTGAGGGCTGGATGATAACATTAAAAATAGAAAATCCTTCAGAAATAGACGCTTTAATGTCTGCCGCTGAATATGAAGATTTTCTAAGCGAAAATAGAAATTGATCTTTTGCTTGGGAACCAATAAATAATTGGTTCCCATTAAAATAAAGAAAGGTACTATCCATGCGTTACATCCCAAACTCCGCTGAGGAACGAGCTAAAATGCTTGCGGAAATGGGCGTGCAATCCATAGAAGACTTTTTTACCAGTATCCCAGCACATCTACGACTTGATAAACCTCTTAATCTCCCTCCAGCTTATGCTGAGTCTGAACTGATAAAATTCTTCAAAAATCTAGCAGCACGCAATATTGACCCTAATTCTTCTACTTCATTTTTGGGAGCAGGAGTCTATAACCATTTTCGCCCAGTAATAATTGATACTCTTATTTCTCGTTCTGAATTCTATACAACCTATACACCTTACCAGCCAGAAATAGCTCAAGGCACACTTCAAGCAATCTTTGAATTTCAAAGTATGATTTGCTTTTTAACAGGAATGGAAGTAGCAAATGCCTCAATGTACGATGGCTCAACAGCTTTAGCCGAAGCTGTATTAATGGCTAATCGTATTAATCGCCGTAAAAAAGTAGCTATTTCCCAAGCTCTTCACCCTGAGTATCGCCAAGTACTTGAGACTTATCTAAAAAGTACAGGAATGACACTTGAAACAATTGCTTTTGGTACTAGCGGCCAAACAGCCTTAGATAGCCTTGATATAAACGATCAAACCACCGCAGTCATTATTCAATCACCTAATTTCTTTGGCTCTATAGAAGACCTAGAACTAGCCGCAGAAAAAGCTCATAAGGCTGGAGCACTACTTATTAGTGTAACTACTGAACCTATTTCATGGGGGCTACTACGTAGCCCTGGAGATTGTGGTGCTGATATTGTTGTAGCAGAAGGTCAAGCCTTTGGAATAGCTCCTAGTTATGGTGGGCCTTATTTGGGTATTTTTGCTAGTCGTGCTCAATATCAACGCCAAATGCCCGGTAGATTAATAGGTCAAGCCCAAGATACTTATGGCAACCGAGGTTTTGTTATCACACTTGCAACACGTGAACAACATATTCGCAGAGAAAAAGCTAGCTCAAATATTTGTACCAACCAAGGCTTATTTATGCTTATGGCAACTGTCTACCTATCAACTATGGGTAGACGAGGACTCCAAGAAGTAGCCCTGCAAAACCTACAAAAAGCCGCTTATGCAGCCCAAGCAATTTCTTCTCTAGAAGGCTATAGCCTTTTATTTTCTGCCCCTAGATTTAATGAGTTTGTAGTAAAAACCCCTCGCCCAGCAGCAGAAATTGTTAAAAGCCTAACCTCTCATAACATAGTAGCAGGCTTGCCACTATCTAATTACTATCCTGATATGACAAATGCCTTACTAGTTTGTGTAACAGAACAAAACACCAGAGCAGAAATTGATGCTTTAGTTGCTTTACTGCAATAAATGTTCAGGAGTATTAAATGTCTAACGATAACAGTCGTATAAAGAAAGTCCGAACTCATATTAGCCAAAATGAATCTCTGATTTTTGAACGCTCAAGGTCTGGTGCTGTAGGCTATAAACTACCTAAAATAGACGTTCCAACAACAGAAGTAAACGAGCTAGTTAACTCTAAGTATTTACGTACTGATGATTTAGCAAATATGCCAGAACTTGCTGAACCAGATGTAGTTAGACATTTTACACGTCTTTCTACCTGGAACTATGGTACAGACACAGGAATGTTTCCTTTAGGGTCTTGTACAATGAAATATAACCCTAAAATAAATGAATTGGTTGCTCGGCTAGAAGGTTTTGCTACAGCACACCCACTTCTTCCAGAAGAGTCTGCTCAAGGGTGTTTAGAAGTCATTTATTTAGCTGAACAACTACTTGCAGAAATTACTGGAATGGCTGCTGTAACCCTTCAACCTGCGGCAGGCGCACATGGGGAAATGACTGGGATTATGATGATTCGTGCACTACTTGCCTGTCGTGGTGATGCACGTAAAAAGGTTTTAATTCCTGATTCTGCACATGGTACAAACCCAGCTACAGCTGCTATTTGTGGCTATACAGTTGAAGGTATCCGCTCCAATGAACGAGGACTTACAGATTTAGCTGAATTAGAAAAAAGAATGGATGATAGTGTAGCTGCCTTAATGCTTACTAATCCTAATACTGTAGGCTTATTTGAGGAAAATATAGAGAAAATTTGTAAGCTAATGCACGAGCGTGGCGGTCTAGTCTATATGGATGGGGCAAATATGAATGCTCTTTGCGCTGTTGCCCGTCCTGGAGATATGGGTGTAGATGTAATGCATATGAATCTTCATAAAACTATGTCTACCCCTCATGGCGGTGGTGGGCCTGGTGCTGGGCCAGTAGCGGTTACTAAAGAACTTGCTCCTTATCTACCCTCTCCAATGGTTATTAAACAAGATGGTAAATTTGTACTAGATTATAACCGACCTCAATCTATTGGCCGTATTAGGGCTTTTTATGGTAATTTTGGCGTAGTACTTCGTGCTGTCTGTTATATGCTCACTCTTGGCTCAGAGGGCTTAAGAGAGAATACAGAAACAGCAGTATTAAATGCTAACTATATAGCTCATCACTTACGTGACATTTATGAAATTCCTTATGAAGGAAAAATAATGCACGAAGTTATTTTTTCTGATAAGCGTCAGAAAAAATATGGTATCACTAATGGAGATATAGCTAAAAGGTTGATAGATTATGGTTTTCATCCTCCTACAATGTCATTTCCATTAATTGTGCCAGGTTCTCTTATGGTTGAACCAACAGAAAGCGAAGGCCGTGAGGAAATGGATTTATTCATTGATGCAATGAAGTCTATTGATAAAGAAGCTCAAGAAAATCCAGAAATGCTAAAACATGCGCCTCATACAACTAGAGTAGGTCGTTTTGATGAAGTAGCCGCAGCACGCAACCCAGTTCTACGTTGGCAAGCTACAAAATCAGAAGAAAAATAGTTTTTAACACTAATAAAATAACTTAAAAGCCATCTTTTAAGGGTGGCTTTTTCCTTCTATAAGAAAAACCTTTATGTCAAACAAAGACTTAGAAAATCTCCATAATAAAATGCATAATATTTTAGTAGAAGTAGAAATAGCTTTAGACACAAACACTTACCCTGATTGGTTAGTAGTCAAAGATCGCTTATTAGAATCCTTAGAGTTAGTAAAAAAGCTAGAACGTGATCAAATATGGAATAAACTAGGTGGAAAAAAATAGTTTAAAACCCGGGAAAAAAAGTTGACTAGAAGGCTAAACACCCGCTATTATTGCGCTTCCTTTTGAGGAAAACACAAAAGTTATATATTCCTCAGTAGCTCAATGGCAGAGCATTCGGCTGTTAACCGAAGGGTTGTAGGTTCGAGTCCTACCTGAGGAGTTTAAGAATAAAGCCATTAAACTTAATGTTTAGTGGCTTTTTTCTACTCAACTACATTAAAATCTAAACCTTAACTAAACCTAACACTAGTAATAACACCTAAAACTATATTAAACAAAAATCAAAATTTACTACCCAAAATTTTTTTATTTCTAATATTTTTTTCTTATCATAAATCTTAAAACCTGCGACAATGTAATTTAATAAACCTTAAATTTTAATCCCAAAAATGCAAAGCACACCCATAGGAACAGAGTTTACTGGCACAAAACGTTTTTTAGTTCGTCGCCGTTTAGGTGTTGGCGGCTTTGGTGTTGTCTACCAAGTTTATGACCAAGAACGACTCTCAGAGGTCGCGCTTAAACTCTTAAACAAAACTGAAGCTAGCTCTATTTACCGATTTAAGCAAGAATTCCGCTCTCTAGCTGATATCACCCATCCTAATTTAGTTACTCTTTATGAGCTTTTATCAGAAAAAGACCTGTGGTTTTTTACTATGGAATTAGTTCCTGGAGTAAGTTTTTCTGAGTATGTTCGCGGATTAAATGCTAATTCAGACAATCCTCGTACAGAAAAAATTGGAACAAATACTTTTTCTAATAAAAGCGATAATCGCCAAACCCTAGAAAAAGAAGATAATTCACCACCAAAATTTATAACTAAACCCACTAGTTTATCTAATGAACTACTTAATATAGAACGCTTGCGCTCAGCATTAAAACAACTTGTTTCAGGTGTTTATGCCTTACATAACAATGAAAAGCTACATTGTGACTTAAAACCATCTAATGTATTAATCACTAATGAAGAGCGTTTAGTTATATTAGATTTTGGTTTAGTAACACAAGTCTCTGAGAGTAAAAATCAGCAAGAGTTTTTTGGTACACCTGATTATATGTCTCCTGAGCAATGTCTTGGTAAAAATTTGTCAGAATCTAGTGATTGGTATAGCGTTGGAGTAATGCTCTTTGAAGCTTTAACAGGTGAACTCCCTTTTGATAGCATATTTGGCAATGTACTAAGGGAAAAACTACGTTATGACCCTACAATACCAAATAGATTAACTAAAGACCTTCCACAAGATTTAGTTGATTTATGCCATCAATTACTAAAACGTAATATCCAAGATCGTCCAAATAGCCGAGAAATCCTTTTATCACTAGGAATAAAGCCTAAAACCCAAGGCCATAATGTTATTACACTTGGCTCTAGTCCAACTGCTTTAGTAGGGCGCGATTCTCACTTAAAGCAGCTTTATGAAGCTTTTCAAATTGCTAAAACAGGAAAGACTGTAATCTGCTATGTTCTTGGGCATTCTGGAATGGGAAAAACAGCTTTAGTCCGCCATTTTTTAACTAATATTAAACACAAAGAAAAAAACCTTATAATTTTATCTGGCCGTTGCTATGAGCAAGAATCTGTTCCATATAAAGCATTTGATAGTGTGGTTGATAATCTTAGCCAATACCTAAAAGCTTTACCTAGTAAAGAAATTCAAAGCTTACTGCCTGAGGATATTTTACTTATAGCAAGACTTTTTCCTGTTTTAATGCAAGTAACAGCAATTGCTAGTATTGAACGGCCTGTACTGGATTTTCCTGATTTTCAAGAACTTAGGCGTAGAGCTTTTATTGCTCTAAGAGAATTACTTAATCAACTAGCAAGGCAAAAACCCTTGGTTTTATTTATAGACGATCTTCAATGGGGTGATTTAGATAGTATTGCTTTACTTGCAGAATTAATTAGCCCACCCAATCCACTAGCAATAACATTACTTATTACTTATCGTAGTGAAGAAGAAGAAAGCAGTTTAATACTCAAAAAGCTTTTCTCCTTGCAACACTCTGATAATGTTGATCTCAAGAAGATTTATGTAGAACAACTTTCTAGTGAAGAAGCAACAGAACTAATTTCTACACTTTCTGAGACACAACAAAATATTTCTTCTGAGCAAATGGAAAAAATGGTTAGAGAGTCTGGAGGAAACCCTTTTTTTATTGATGAGCTTATACGGTACTCACAAATTGACTCTAGTAATATTACAGATATTTCTACAGACCTAACCTTAGAAGAAGTTATTTTAACCCGTGTGGCTCAACTGCCTATGAGCGCTCAGCGGTTATTACAAATTCTTGCCTTAGCAGGTCAGCCTTTAATTCGTAGTATTGCTAAACAAGCAGCAAGTTTAGAAAACGATGAACAAACAGCGCTTGCTTTCTTACGCTCTAATCATATGATTCGGCGTAGAGAGAGAGAACAAGTTGAATTTCTAGAAATCTATCATGATCGTGTTAGAGAAACGCTACTTAAAAATTTTACAAGTGCCCAACGTAAAGAACTCCATAACAGCCTTGCAATAGCGTTAGAACAAAGCGGTCAAGCCGATCCTGAGTCTTTAGCAATGCATTTTTCTGGAGCAGGAGAAAAAGAAAAAGTAGCAGAGTATGCTCTTAAAGGAGCCGACCAAGCAGCACAAGCCCTAGCTTTTGACCACGCAATAGAACTCTATAAACAAGTATTAGGACTTTTTACTAGCCAGCAACAAGCCTATCAAATCGCTTCAGTAGAAATAAAGCTTGGTAATGCTTTAGTAAATGCAGGTCGTAGCACAGAAGCAGCCAAAGCTTTTCTAGCAGCCGCAGAATACTCTTCTAAAGAAGATGCTTTAGAACTTAAACGCCGTGCAGCAGAACAATTCTTATTTGGTGGCTTAATTGATGAAGGGTTATCAGTATTAAGTAAAGTTCTTAGTTCAGTAAACCTAAAACTTGCTAGTAGCCCGCTTCGTGCCTTAATTCCATTATTACTAAAACGTTTGCAGATTAGGCTTAGAGGTTTAGAATTTACTCCAAGAAAAGAAAGCGAAATCCCTCGCTTAGAATTATTAAAGATTGATACTTGTTGGTCGGCAGCCATAGGTTTAGCAGTAGTTGATACAATCCGAGGAGCAAATTTTCAGTGTAAACATATGCTCTTAGCACTTTCTACAGGCGAACCTTATAGAGTTGCAAGAGCCATAATTTTAGAAGCGGGTTTTTCATCCATAGGAGGAACAAAAACAAGAAAACGCACTGAAATGCTTTTAGAAAAAGCTAAAAAAATAATATTGTCTATTAATAACCCTCATACTAATGGCATGTTCTATTTGATGAGTGGGATAGCTTATTTTTTAAGCGGCAAATGGCTAAGAGCTTATCAAAATCTAGAGCAAGCTGTAGTTGTTTTAAGCCAACAATGTAAGGGAGTGCCTTGGGAACTTGATAGCTCTCACTTTTTTTCTTCTCGTGCTCTACTTTACCTAGGAGAATTAAATAGATTATGTGAACGCTTACCTGGGCTTATTAAACAAGCTGAAGAAAGAGGTGATATATATGCTATTACTGGCTTAGGAACGGCTCTTTCCTATGTGCCACCACTAATTGCAGATAATCCAACAGAAGCAAGAAATCAAATTAAAATAGCAATTTCAAAATGGACAGCAACCGGTTTTCACCTTCAGCATTATTGGGCACTTCTTGGGCAAGCGCAAGTAGAAATCTATGATAATAAAGCAGAAGATGCATTAAATTTAATTAATTCTCAATGGTCGCCAATGAAAAAAGGGTTGCTTTTAGAAGTACAAAACTCTGTTGTTGAAATGCTTCATCTTCGTGCTAGAAGCGCTCTAGCTTGTATTAAAAACTCTAAAGAGCCTAAAAATTTATTAAAAATGGCCGAGCAAGACGCTTGGAAATTACTTAAAGAAAAAGTTACATCAGGAAATGCTTTTTCTTATCTTTTACTTGCTGCTATAGCATTTAATAGAAATCAAAAAGATAAAGCAATCGATTTTCTTAAACTGGCTAAAAAGAATTTTCAAGATATAGACATGGCACTTTATCAAGCCGCTACTAATTATAGACTAGGCCAATTAATTAATGGTGATGAGGGTAAAGAGCTTATAAGACTTGCAGAATATTGGATGTCTAGTCAAAAAATTAAGAATATTCCTCAAATAACTGAAATGCTTGCTCCAGGATTTTACCCGCGTTAAAAGTGCGCTTTAAAATTGCTCAGCAATAAATCCCTGAGATATTATCAAAAATCCTTAATCAAGTTCTAAGAGGGTTAAACCAATAAATCTATAATAATAAATTTATGACTTATTTAGCAATTTTTATTACTATTTTATGTACAGTTGTTGGACAGCTAATGTTTAAACACGCTACTAACTCATTGGGCGAAATGCCCGCTACACTGCAAGAAGGTACAGTATTTCTAGTAAAAGCAATGCTAAATTTTTATATTATTGGAGGCTTTTTTTTAGCCTTTGTTGCATCACTTTCTTGGATTTTTGCAGTATCTCGTTTAGAACTAAGTTTTGCTTATCCTTTTACTAGCCTAAATTTTGTTTTTGTAATGATTTTCTCAGCAATTATTTTTCAAGAACAAATAAACTTAACTCGTATATTAGGTATTTTAGCAATTTGCCTAGGAGTTTATTTGATTTCGAGGTCACAATAAAAGAATGAAAATAGAGTTTTATCGTCATAATATTGGCAAGGCTGAAAAAGAAAAACTGTTAAGCGCACTAGATTCAATTTTTCTTACAACTGGAGAACTAACTTATGAGTTTGAAAAAAACCTAGCAAGTTACTTAGGTATTGCTTCAACTATTGGGTTAATGAGTTGTACGGCTGCACTACATTTAGCCCTACTAGCCTTAAACATTGGCCCAGGCGATGAAGTTATAACAACTCCTCTTACTTTTATTGCTACAGCTAACACTATTTTACACGCAGGAGCAAAGCCTGTTTTTGTTGATGTAGAACCAACAACAGGTAATTTAGACGTTAATTTAGCTGAAAAAGCTATTACAGATAAAACTAAAGCTATTTTACCTGTACATCTTTATGGGCATATGTGCGATATGAAAGCACTAAGGCAAATAGCTGATAAATATGAGCTTAAAATAATAGAAGACGCGGCACACTCCCTAGAAAGTGTTCGTGATGGCTATCGCCCTGGTCAACTTGGCGATGCTGCTTGTTTTAGCTTTTATGCAACTAAAAGTATAACTTGTGGTGAAGGCGGAGCAATCGGTATTAGAGATAAAAACTTAGACGAATTACTTCGTAAACTCTCACTTCATGGAATGAGTCGTTCTGCTGCTGATCGCTATCATGGTCGTTATCAACATTGGGATATGGAATTACTAGGCTGGAAATATAATTTAAGTAATGTTCAAGCAGCATTATTAATTCCACAACTTGCAAGGGTTGAAGAATATTTATCTCGTAGAGAAGAAATTTGTCAACGTTATGAAAAAGCTTTTATGGATTTACCAGGAGTAAGCTACCCTAAAGTACTGCCTAATACTAAAAGCGCTCGTCATCTATTTACTATTTGGGTTGATCCTAAAGTACGAGATGAAAAAATGTTTGAACTCCAATCAGCAGGAATTAATGTTGCAGTAAATTACCGAGCAATTCACTTATTAAAGTTTTATAAAGAAGAGTACAGCTTTTTACCTGGAAGTTTTCCTGTTGCAGAAAGAATTGGTAGTAGCACTATTACTTTACCACTTTATTCTAAACTCACAGATGAGGAAGTTAATTATATAATAGAAACTGTGAGAAAAATTTTTAAGAAATAAAAATAAAATGTTTTTACAAAGTCAAATTGCAATCTCTATAATTGTCCCTGTTTTTAATGAAGAAGATAATTTGTTAGAGCTACATAAGCGATTAACAACAACTCTAACAAATATAGGTAAGCCTTATGAAATTTTCTTTGTTGATGATGGGAGTTCAGATAATAGCTTAAAAACTCTTCAAAAAATTCAAGAAAAAGATAGCCAAGTTACTATAATAAAACTAGCTCGTAATTTTGGTCAACACCCAGCAATTGTTGCAGCACTTCATCGTGTGAAAGGCGAAGCAATAGTTTTAATTGATGCAGACCTGCAAAACCCTCCAGAGGAAATTATTCCACTTTATGAAAAATTCCTTGAAGGTATTGATGTTGTTTATGGAATTCGTGCAGGTCGTGAAGACGTTGGATGGCGAATGTTTGGCTCAAATTTTGTTATTTGGCTAACAGAAAAAATGCTAGGGGTTAAAGTCCCTTCTGATATGATTAGCGGATTTCGTATTATTCACCGCAAAGTAGCCCAAACCCTTAATAATATTAAAGAACAGCAATATGATACTTCTATAATGATGCTCTGGCTTGGGTTTTCTCATTCTGGGGTTGTAGTTAGACATGACAACAGAGTATCAGGCGAATCTAAATACAACATATGGAAGCTCTTATATCTAACCTTAGATATGTTAATTGGTTTTTCTGATTTTCCTTTGCGTGCTGCTAGCATTGCTGGTTCGCTACTTGCACTAGCAAGTATTATTTTAGCCACTTATATGGCAATCCTACGTGTTCTTGGTGGGGTTAGCGTTGAAGGTTATACATCATTATTTGTTGGAATTACTTTTTTAGCAGGTATTCAATTACTTTTTTTAGGGATTATTGGAGAATATATTGCAAGAATTTATAGAGAATTAAAAGGCCGCCCTTACTATGTAATTGGGGAGATTTACTCAAGTCAACCAGATTTAACTCAGGATTCTTATGCAGCAACTAAAACAGAACGTCATAGATTATTTTGAAAATTGTTTATCTAAACACGGTGATTCAGCCCAAGGTGTTGATTATAACGGGCAAGAATCGCAATATAAACGCTTTGAAATTCTTAGCCAAATTGCTCCACTTAAAGAAAAAAGTATACTTGATGTAGCTTGTGGAGTTGGTCATTTTTATAATTTCTTAGAGGAAAATGACCTTAAACCCAAACACTATAAAGGAATAGACATAACGCCAGGAATGATCTCAACTGCTAGCAAACGACTTCCTCAAGCTGAATTTGCCCTGTTAGATATTTTAAGTGAACCTCCACCAACTAAACCACTTTTTGATTATGTAATTTGTTGTGGTCTATTTCACTTGCGTGCAAATAATAGCGATAAAGAATGGTCAGAGTTTTGTCAAAATATGATAGCTAGGATCTATCAATATGCTAGATTTGGCCTAGCTTTTAATATGATGACTGACCAAGTAGATTTTCGGGTTGATCGGCTTTATTATGCAGACCCTACATTTTATTTTAACTTCTGCCGACATAATTTAAGCCGTCGTGTTAATCTTCGTCACGACTATCCGCTTTATGAGTTTACGATTTATACCTACCGGACATAATTTATATTATGAAGTTTTTGCATCGAGATTTACTAATCGAAATCCTACTAGTAAGTTTAGTTATAGGAGGATTTTTTCTCTTAGCTGCACAAAAAATCTCTTTTCATCCCGCGCCTTGGAAAGATGAACCTTGGCTAATGCAACCAGCATTTGAAATACTTAAAACAGGCCAAATGGCTATGCCTATGTTTAGGCATTTTGGGAATGAATTAGGAGAAAGAATTTTTACCGACCCTGTTTTTACTTATCTCTTAGCACTTTGGTTTAAGTGCTTTGGTTTTGGGATGCTGCAAGCAAGACTTTTTAATTTAACTTTAAGTTCAGGGGTACTACTTTTAGTTTATTTAATTGGCCGATTTTGGGGAGGTAGAGTTGCGGCAATCATTGCAATTACATTTTTAGTTTGTGACAACAACTATTTTACTGGCAGCAGGTTTTTGCGTAATGACTTTACTTCTATTTTCTTTGCTTTAGCAGCTACGTTTTCCTACTTAAAAGCAAAATATCTTTTACCAACAAATGTTAATCATGCTCGTATTTGGCTCTTTATTTCAGGCTTGCTTGCACCTCTTTCAGCACTTTCTCACCTTAATGGATTATACATAATCATCCTTTTAGCAATTTGGCTTTTTATTGACTATGGTTGGCGAATGATAATTAAGCTAGAGCCTTGGATAGTCGCAGTTAGCATAAATATTATTGCCCTACCCTATGCCATCTATTGCTATATAAATAAAGAAGTCTACTTAGCTCAATGGAATACCTTTGCTAAGGGACGAACTAAGGGGATGACTTCTTCAGGAATATGGGCAAATATTTTAGCTGAGCCAAAACGCTATTTAGCTTGGGATGATGGTGCAATGTTTATGACTACTAATCAAGCTGTAATATTTTTTAAAGCCTTTACAATCATAGCATTACTTTACCTATTATTTTCCCTTACAAAACAAATTTTACAAAAACAGCCCTTAAATACAACTCCTTATATTTTTTCATTTACAGCAATTTTATGGACAGCAGTATTTTTTGCTACACAAGTTAGTAATAAGACTCATTCCTATTTACCACATTTAACAAGCTGGTTTGCTTTAGCTATAGGGATTATGGGAGCATCACTCTTTTGGAAAATAGTTTCTTGGACACCAGAACTAAGAAAGTTTTTCTCTATAGAAAGTAAAGAAGAACTCTATGATGAAAAGCTTCTAGTGTCTCGTGCTATTTTACTTTTAATAGGAGTGTTAGCCTTTATTTACTTAAGTGGAGCAGCAATATTAGTTTATAAATATCAAAAATATTTACTTACTCTTGAGCCTACTAAGTATAACCAGCTAGTGAGCGATTTATATAAAAATGTTAGTCCTGATTTAGTACCTATAGGTATTCCTAACTATTGGCATTTATTTGCAATAAAAGGACGTGATGATTATAGAGCTTTTTCTCGTCGTTTAACCAAGCAAGTTTTAACTGGAGAATTTCCACAAGAACAATATGCTTTTATTTGTGATAAGCGTCAGAAAAGAAAGCTTTTTGCCCTAGCCGAAGACCTAGGAGAAAATGCTAAAAGAAAAATTAGTTTGATGGTAGAAATTCCTGATACACCTTATGGAAAAATCTGGATTTATTATATTGGCAATGATTCTAAATATTTGTCTCAATAGCGTAGTAAAATGAGTTTATAGGCTAAAGCTAAGTTAAACCAACTAGATTCACCTAAGTTAGGAGCTATTAAATGTTACTCAAAGATTCTATTTATCAAGGAGATTGTTTAGAAATATTGTCTAGTTGCCCTAACTCTTTTGTAGATCTAATAATTACCTCTCCACCTTATGCAGATCAACGAGCTAATAGTTATGGAGGAATTGCTCCTGATGCCTATGTAGAATGGTTTTTACCAATTTCTGAACAGCTTTTTAGAGTACTTAAACCAACAGGCACTTTTATAATTAATATTAAAGAAAAGGTAGTTAATGCACAGCGGCATACTTATGTTTTAGAACTAATTCTGGCTATGAGAAAGCAGGGGTGGTTATGGACAGAGGAATTTATCTGGCATAAGAAAAATTGTCATCCTGGAAAATGGCCTAATCGTTTTAGGGATGCCTGGGAAAGATTACTACAATTTAATAAAAGCAAGCAATTTAATATGTATCAAGATTCTGTGATGGTTCCTGTAGGAGATTGGGCAAAAGCTAGGCTAAAAAATCTTAGTGAAACAGATAAGCTTAGAGATAATTCTAAAGTCGGTAGTGGGTTTGGAAAGAATGTTAGTAATTGGGTTGGAAGAGACAAAGTTTACCCTACAAATGTACTTTACTTAGCAACAGAATGTGCTAATAAAGCCCATAGTGCAGCTTTTCCAATAGATCTACCTAAATGGTTTATTAATCTTTTTAGCCAACCTGGAGATATTATTTTAGACCCATTTTTAGGCTCAGGAACAACTGCTTTAGCAGCAATACAGTTGTCCCGACATTATTTAGGCATTGAAATTTCAGAGCAATATTTTCAGTTAGCAAAATCTTTGTTAGAAAAAGAATCATCCCAACTTAGTTTATTTGAGTCTACAATTTAATATGTTTGATTATCAAAAAATTTATCAGTATCTTTCAGATGATGTAGTATCTCGTTTTTACGAACAACGATTAAGTAAACTTCTTGAACTAAACTTATTAGAAGTCTTAAGAAGAAAAAACCCTTATCTATTCAAAGCAAAAAATATAGAAATCCCAGCTGATTTAGTTAGAGGGATACTTGATGCTTATTTGTCAGCCCAAGAAGAAACTATGTTTGGAGGATTGTTAGAGAATCTTGCTATCTTTATATCAAAAAATGTTGATCAAGGTATTAAATCCAAATTCAAGAGTATCGATTTAGAATTTAAGCGAAATAATCAATATTTTCTTGTTGGAATTAAATCGGGTCCAAATTGGGGAAATAGCGACCAGTTAGCGCAAATGAAAAATAACTTTAAGCTAGCTCGTCTAGAACTACGCAAGCAATATATTGAAATGGAAATAATTGCAGTTAACGGTTGTATTTATGGCAAAGAACGTCAGAGTTTTAAACAAGACCCTGACCCAGACAAAACTTATTATAAATATTGTGGGCAAGAATTTTGGGGGTTTATTTCAGGAGACTTAGAGCTTTACCGAAAACTTATTGAACCAATCGACTTTGAAGCAAAGAAAAAAGATGAAAAATTTAAAGAGGCTTATGTAAAAAAACTAAATGAAATGACAGCAGAGTTTATGAGAGACTTTCTTACTGATCATAAAATTGATTGGGCAAAACTAATAGATTTTGTTTCTAAAAAAGAATAAGCAAATAACGCCAAGTTCAACGGCAAGCTGACTTCCCGAGTCCGCTACAACACTTGTTCGGCATTTTTTCTATTAATTAGTTATTGCAGATAAAATGCCCAAGATTTTTTCAGGGGTATCTATATAGTACTCAATAACATCAACATATAGATTGCTCCCAGAAAGTTTAAGAAATTTCCAGTTAGTACCAGTAGACACAACTCCATAAATATCTTCTACAGAATTATTTTGGTTTTGATTAAAGATTTGAGCTGCAACCATTTCTGCAACACACTGAGGAACACCGCTTTTAATGTTGTCATTTTTAGCTTCTACCAAAATAATAATAGGGGCAGTAATTGTATATTGTTCAGGTGTGCGGGATATTAAATAATCACAAATTCCTGTTAAACCTAATTTTTCATCCACATTGAACACATTACCGGAAAACAAACTAATCTTATTTTTATAATTCCATTTTAATTCACCTAAAACAGGCGCAATAATGTATTCTGACCGAGCCTTTTCTGTATCAATAGCTAAAGCTAAAAAAATATATCGCTCCAATAACAACTTTAAGTAATCTGGGATTTTATACTCTACTATTTCTGGGAATAAACACACATCATAAAAAAAATTTAGCTTAAATTTTTCTTTCAAACTATTGATTGTAAAATCTTTATAACTCATTATCTTAGATTCCTTATAATGATATTGCTTAAAAGACAATTTTCAGCCTTAGAAAGACTGCCCAAATTTAATATGTATAACTCCTTGGCGTTGCCTTAAAATTCCACCATTAGGAGTAGTAAAGGATTGTGGGTCAAGTAAATAACCATAATCAACCCCTATTGGGCCAATAGGAGTATTAAACCTTAAACCTAAGCCTAGAGTGTTAGTCATTTTACGAAAACTAATATCCTTAACACGAGAAAAAACATTACCTAAATCATAGAATGGGACTAGCTGTAAGCGTCTAGAAATTGGATAACGAAGTTCTAAATTAAACACTACTAAAGCATCTCCGCCTAAGGGAATTAAGCGTGCAGCATTATTTCCTACTTCGGTAATAGCCTGTGGCCCTGCTTGTTCAAATTCAAAACCTCGCAAGGTGGTAGCGCCTCCACTACGAAACCGCTCACTAAAGGGTAAAAGCCTATCAGAATCTCTAATAATTCCATCCCCTCGGCGTGAACGGATTTCAAAAGGTGCGGCTAAGCCTATTCTAGAAGAAAATGCTATTGTAGAGCGATTTATAAAGGGAATAGGGAAAGAATCTTTTGTTTTAGCGTAGTACTGGTAATTAGTACTAATCTTATTAAAGGATTCATTTCCGCCCAATATACGAGAAGCTATTGAATAATCAAGGCTTAAAAACTGTCCTTTGGTTGGGTTAATTGGATTATCACGCTTATCATAAGCAGCACCAATAGATAATGTAGCAATTCGTGTAATTCGTGAAGTCTCAGCAAATGCATTAGATTGAGTATCATCTAAATTAGTCAGTTTATTAATCTCAAAATTATAACGAAATCTTATTAGAGTTTGATTAGTTAAGCGGCGCTCTGTTTGTACAAAGGTTAAGAACCGATTTAACCCAATATTAGTTGTGTTATTTAAGTTTGTCTGATCAACATTGCTAATTTGCTGATTATTAGCACTTAATTCTGTAAGTCGGCTATAAAGTGTCGAAATAGTAGTTGACCATCTGCTACCAAATGGGCGTTGATCGGTAAACTGTAATTGTACTGTTTGCTCGCGTTTACCTAAGCGTAAACGTAAGGATGCGCTATTAATTCTATTTAGAATATCTGTATTACTTAACTCTAAAGAGCCTCTTGGCCCATCATCGCTAGAAAATCCAAACCCATAAACTAAAAGTAAGGGTTTAGCTTCAGTTAGTTTAATTAAAACCTGTCTATCTGTTGGGTTTAGCCCTATTCCAGGGATTGTAAGAATTTGGATTTCTCGGAAATTCCCTGTAGCATAAAGATCTTTTTGCAACTGCTGTAACTTTCTATTGGTGATTACATCACCTAGCTTTAGCTCAATAAACCGACTTAAGGCTTTTTCATTAATTCCAGCAGTTCCTATAAATGCAATATTACCAACAGTTGCTATTGATCCTTCATTAATTTGATAAATTAGCTTAACATTATTATTAGGCATTTGTTCTATTTCTAGATCAATTTTTGCATCTAAATAGCCTTGCTGGGCATAATAATCTACTAACTTTTGGGCTACTTCACGAGGTCTAGAAGGGATAAAAGGATCACCTAAATTAATAGGGATTTCTTGTCTTAATTCTTCTTTACTTAAGCTATTTACTCCAAGTAAGTCTATTTGACTTATTCGGCTAATTGCTCCTTCTTGAACACTAAAGTTTATTCTTAGCCCTCGTCCATCGCTATCAACATTATAGTTATAAGACACAGTAGCTTGACGATAGCCTAAGTCAATAACTTGTTGGCGAATTAAGTCGCTATCTTGGCGTAATCGTTCATTGCTGGTTATACCATCAGCTAATCCCCCTACAAATGGTAAACTACCTAAAATAGGGAACTTGCCAACAAAGCTTTTCTGTTTTGATTGTAATTGGCTAATAACACTAACAGGAGAGATTAAGTTTGTTCCTGTAATAGATATTTGTCTAACCTCATAACGAGTGCCTGGTTCAATTTTATAATGGACTTTTAAGTCTGAGCCTTGGCAATCAAAAGGCTCGCAACTTGTGGTAACTTTAGCAAAAAAATAGCCTTTTTCTTGTAAATAATTAGTTAGGTTTTCTTGTCCAAGTCTAGCAAGCGGACTACTAAAGGTTTGTCGCTTAATAGGTAATAAATCTCTTAGAGTATCACTACTAATCTTTATATCATCTGGTTTATCTATAATAACCTCAGCGTTTGGAAAACTTAAAGGCTTAAAGCTAGTCATAGTTGAGAGTGTAGCGTTTTTCTCTAGATTGCCTTTTCCACTGAGTGAAAAGCGCTCTCGCCCACGTATTTCAAAAGTATAATCACTATCTTTAGTATTACCTTTAGTAGATGTCCCACCCCCTTGAGTAAAAGTAAACAATGAAGAAAATCGGTTTGAGAGTTTATATTCAAGTGCAATGGTTTGGTCTTTACTGCTAGAAAGGCTGGTTGAATAAGTAAAGGAAAGCTTAGGGATAATTTCTCTACCCAAAGTTAAACGAGCAGAAGGGTTTTCATTTGGGCGAATTACTGGATCAACTTGAAATTGATTTAGCCCTAAAAATTGTTCTGCTTTACGGCCAAAGGGCTTAGAAATAAACTCTTGGGCTATTAAATTAGCCCCTGTGTTAAGCCCAGTAGTTGTTAAATCTTGGTTTTCTCCTCCACCTAACTCGGTTCGACCTGTAGTAATTAAAGCTAATATTTCTGTACGTGTCAGGTTTGGCTCAGACTCTAGATCCAAGTCTATTTGATCAATTGGCCCTGTAAAACGAATAAAAACCCTATAAGTGCTAACTTCGCCTTCTGCTAATAGGTCTATGGTTGGAACTAAAATCCCTCCAGGTAAATCTAGAAATCCCTGTGTAATATCATACCGTTGTTTACGTAGAGTAACAGTCCCACCTTCTAAGGAGATTCGACCTGTTAAATTAGGGTTTGTAAGTTGGCCTCCTAAACTTATTGACGCTGAAGCAACAGTATCAATTTGTGGATTACGTACAATAATGGATTCGTTAGCATCAATATTAATATCAAGCCTTGGAGAAAAAAGGCTTTTAGTTCCATCATCAATACTAACAGAACTATTTAATAAGCTTGTATCAAAGGGTTTTGAATAAATAGCCTCTAAAACCTTAACATTTCCTTTAACTACTGCATCTGCTGGAGTTCCTTCTAGTAAAACATCTGCTTTTAGAGTCATTGCAACAGATTGATAAATTAAGTTTATATCTTTAGCATCAAGTTTTAGTTGTAAATTAGCAATATCAAAACCTTTTAGATTAACTTGTCCAGAACTTGTAACTTCTCCATCATTTGCCCTTATAGAAAAATTGTCTAGAAAAATCTTATCGTTATTTAATTTAATTAAACCATTACCATTTCTAAACTCTATAGGTAAATCTTGGCGTGAAAAAGCTAAATTGCTAAGCATTAAATTACCAGATAAATTAGGCTTATTAACCGTCCCCGTTAATTTGCTATCAATTTTCACAACCCCAGTAAGTGAACTATTAGGGATTAAACTAGAAAACTGAGCCAAATTAATAGCGCCATTAGTGGCAAGCTCTAAAGTATTATTTCCAGTTAAAGCAAGCTGACCATTAAGAGTTATATCTGAGCTATCACTAAAAACTCGTATTCGCTCTAAACATAATTTACCTTGCTCAAGAGTAATATTACATGGGGTTTCAATATTAAGTAGTTGGTCAGAAAGCTTTACATTAGCAGATGTGAGAAGGATATTGCCTTGGAAGTTATCCAAGCTAAACTCATCTTTATTATTAAGAATATTACCTTTAATAGCAATTTTTGCTGAGAGCTTGCTATTAACCATTCCTTTAGTATCAACCTTAAAAGCAGCCATTAAGAGTGCAATATCCAACTCTGATAGCTCGCTCTCTATTTCTATAGGATAACCCGTTTTATTTGTGGAAATTATAGCTAAGATTTTTTGTGGTTTTGTTGGAATTAAATAGGAAATTATTTCTGTACGAATACGACCTTGATTATCAGACTTAGCAATTAAAGAAAGTTGGCCTAATTCAGTTGTAGGGGTTTGTAAATTTTTAGACTCAGCTTGTAAAGATAGCTGTAAATTATTTAGATCATTGATGTTACCATTTATTTGAAGATTAGAATTTACTATTCCAGCTAATGCTGAATCCGTAGTTAATTTAGCAAGTTCTAAATCCTTAACTTGCCCTTGAAAGCTAAAGTCTTTTGTTTTTAAGCTTAAAGTACCTTTACCATTAATTTTAGCCGAAGCTAGTTCTAGAGAACTAATAGTAAGTTCAGCAAGTTGATTTATTAGAAAAAGTTCAACTTGTGCAGAATCAACGAGTTGCCCACCAACCTTCACATTATTTAATTTAAGTTGTGCTCTTGCCTCTCCATTTTCGCTTAGATTAGTAATTTCTGCGCTACCATTAATTTTACCAACAAAAAGTTCTTTATTTTCAGGCTGTTGATAAAGTTCTAAGTAAAAATCTTGGAAATCTGCTTTTAAGTTACCTGTATTAACTAGGTCATTAGCTTTTCCCTGATAAGTAGCCTTAAGCATACCACCTTGAATATCTAATAAATTACTTATATCAAGCTTAATATCTTCAGGGGTTAATTCAAGCTTACCAACTAGATTTTGGAATTTATTACCTTGAAAACCCACATTACTTGCTTGAAAGGCGTTATTAATCAAGAGTTTGTCAAATGTACCATTTAATTGTCCTTTAACAATTAAGTTTCCTGATAGTTCAGCTTTATAGTCTAGAATTTTTTGGTCAAGCAATTTTAAGTTCTTAGCAAGTAAAAATAACTCCTGAGAACTAGTAGACTTCACCTGATAATCTGCTGTAATGGTCTTAGTTTTTGGAAAAACCATTGCTTGTAAAAATATATCAGTGCTACCTAATTTAGCAGTTAAGGGTTTAATATTTATTTTGCCAGTTTGGGCTTGTGCAATTAGTTGAGCGGTAAGCGGTAATTTATCAGTATCTGTTGTTTGCCCTTGAATATTGGCTTTTAGCTCTCCGCTTGCTTGAAGAAAATCAATTCCAGGCCATGTTAACTCGCTGTTACCTTTAATTAATCCTGTAATTGGTAAAGGCTCTTTTTGGAATAATTTACCAAGCTCAGCACTATTAATTTGTTCAAAATTAGTTTGCAAACGAGAAATTGATTTACCAGATAAAGCAATTTCAGCATCTAGACTAGCTTGACCTCCTAGTAAATTTGTCCTTAGTTTTGAAAGCGTAAGGATATTATTTTCTAAAAAGAGCTTACTATTAATCTCATCTGCTTGAATATTATTAAATATTGCTTGTGATATAGCTAAGTCACTTTTTATATTATAATTAGAGCCTGTTATTTGAGCAGTTAATTGAGCTAGTTTTATAGAATTTACTTTAGTGTTTGGGACTACGACATTTGCAATTAAAGCTTGTTTAACACTAGTTTCTAAATTTTTATCCAAAAGCTTTAAGTTTATATCTTTTAGCTCAATACCACTTATTTGGCTCTTAGGTGCAGTCATTGAACTAGTTGATAGTTTTGGTAAAACAAACTCGAAGCTATTATTTGAAAAACTTCCCTTTAGTGTAGGAATCTCTATATTTTTTGCATTTATTGGGTTTACATTAATTGACTCAAGTTTAATTTTTTGCGTAGCTAAATCAAACCTTGTCCCTGTAATAAGTTCTAAATTAACGACTTCTAACCCTACAAGATGACTTTCAGCCACTTTTAGGTCAGCTACACTTAAGTTTCCACTTAAGCAAGATGAATTTTTATCACCAACAATTTTTCCTTGAAAAGCACTTTGGCCTTTTATTTTTAGGTCAGCAACATCTAAATTTTCTGTTTGGCCTTGAATTTCTAGCTTATGCTCTAGTTTTTTCCAATCTTTTAGCTCTCCTTTGAGTTCTATTTTCCCTAAATTGGTTACAAAAAAACTTGGCTGGAGTTCTAAACCTTGGTCGCTAAATATTCCATCAATTAAAATAGAGTCTATTTTAGCGTTGTAATCTTTATAAGAAAGTCCACCTTCAGCTTTTACTTTTACCTCTACTTGAGTAGTAGTTTTTAATCTAGCATCTATCCCAAGCTTATCTAGCTTAAGGTCAATACTATTTATATTATCTTTTAAGGATAGACTACTATCAGTAATCGTTATTTGTAAGACTGAACTATCAATTTCAATAGTGCTAGAACTGCTAGAATCATTCTTATTAGGCGCATCTATGCCTATAAGACTATTTCTACCATTAGGGCTAAACTCTAAAAAAAGCTTTAAGCCTTTAAGATTTAATTCTTTTAATATTACTTTGCGTTTAAGTTTAAGGGCATAAAGGTCAATAATTTCAAGGTTTAGCTCTGTTTGCTCTGTTTCAAGTAATAGCTCATCTGTTTTTTTATTAAAAACTTTAAGATTTTTTAATTTTGCTTGGCTGGGATTTAAGCTAAAACCAAAGCCTTCTATTTCAACACGTAGTCCATATAAAGGAGCACTAGCTTTTATTTGCGAAATAACAAATTGATTAAACTTTTCACTTCTTACATAGGCAGCTAATAAACCTATTATTAAAGCAACAAAAGCCATTATTAAAAGCGAGGAGATTATTAGTTTTTTACGCAAGTTATCTATAGAAAATAAGTTACGCAGATTTAACCTAGACATAATTTCCCCTGACATAGACAGACAAATAGACAAATAATATATTATAAAACTTGGTTAAGCAGCTAATGATTTAGATAATAAGTAAAACTTAAAACACTATCAAACCCTTATAGAAAAAGATTTCCAAGTTATTTTGAGTATTTTAGTTAACTAGCTTTTGTTTTCTATTAAATCAAAAGCCTCTGATTCTATTAAAAGTTCATGTAGTGACCCTATTATATACTCGTGAGTAATATAACTTTCTGGGGTTTCAAGAAGGGAGAATGGGATATTAGGTATTTCATACCATAGTTTAACAAGAGCCTCTTGAATTTTTCTTTTCAAGACTACTAAGCCTAAGGAGGCATTAATTTCTTCTTCTTTTACACAATATCCAGCTAATAAAAGGTTAGCAATAGAGTAACAGATATTTTTTCGTTTTTCGCTATCTAACTCACTTTGTTTTAGTTCTGCTAAGTTTTCAAAAAAACTATCAAAATTATTATGTGCATTAAGGATTTGTTTTATAAGATCCTGTGCTTCTTCTTTACTTAAACTGGTGACTGTAAATACAATAATTTCCTGCCATTGAGGTAAGTAAATAGAGTCTCTTAGTTGTTGGTAATAAGTTATAAAATTTTGACCACGCTTACTAAGTACAGTTGTTAAATAATAAGATACTAAATATTTTTGGATGTTTGTGTGTACAAAGTAAAATAAATTTAAGGATCGGTTTATAAGCTTTATATGCTTTGTAACTATTTTTGCAAGACCTTGAGCTAATATTTCAGCTTCATTATTTTGAAGACCTTCATAATCCATTAAAAAATCTTTTATGCTAATTTCTAGTTTGTTATAAGTAAAGAATCTTTTTCTTTCTATTTGCACTAAAAAAGCAACATAGGCAAATATTTCAAACAAAAATGTTTCATTTTTTAAGTATTTTATTTGTTGCAAGGAAAATGTACTAATAGATTTTTCACTATCTATTATAAAAGCTTTAATAATTACTCTTACATAATCTTGATAGTAGAGCTTTATACTGCTATAGATAGGTAACCTAGCTATTCTACTACGAAACAGAACTAATAGGGTCAACATCATAGGGCTATAAGCAAGACTCAAAAGTTTAGGTAGATTTAGCGCAACTAAAAGGCTATTTGCCCGAAGTTTTGTTTGTTCCTCCATTCTACTAGGTACTGAGTTTATTGATTCATATGCAAAAGACCATTTTTGAACAAACTGTTTTATAGTAAAACTATTTAGTGGGTTGATTTTTAATATAGCAAACTCTTCTAAAAATACTTTTTTGTTAAAAGCAAATCGATGACCTGTAACGATTAAGTATGTTAAAGGATACTTTTTTATAAAATTAGAAATCAGACCTGTTAAAATTATTTGCTCTTTATAAGTTATTTCATCAAACCCATCTAATAAAATCATTGCTCTTTGTTTCTCAAACACATTAGCAAATAGTTTTGATAGATTTTGCAAATTTTGCTTAACAAAATATAAAACTAACAAGTTTTCTAATTCCACTACATTACTTGTTTGATAGGTTTGCAATTCATCTTTCAAAATAGGTAGCCAAACTATGATAGGTAAAAGCGGCACTTCTAAATCAAGTGTATTTTGTTTATTTAATATATCTTTAGCCAAACTCACAGCTAAATAGCTCAAAATAGTAGTTTTACCTGAACCCGATTTCCCCAATAAAACTATTTTTTTATGTTTGAGTGCATCTTTAAGATTAATTTCTTCTTTAAGTTCTTGAACATAAAGTGTTCGTAAATTTTCTATTGTAGGTAACGGAGAACTCTCTAATAAGCTAGGAAAATGGGGTTTATAGACGTTTGATAAAGTAAGCGGGACAAATACTTGTTCTAAAGAAAACCTTGTGTCAATACCTGTTACAAAGCCTTGAAACCCAATCTTATCTTGCTGTTGGATTACGTAATTACAATAATTCTTACGTAGCTCATCTAGATCTGAATCTAATGTTGCTAATAGCCTTAATTGAGCAAATATTTGCTTATGGTCTTTTTCGTTCTTAGCTAAATCAAATTCAAAAACATCGCTACGCCAAGAAAAAAAATCTGGGGCACGGTTTCCTAACTCTGGAGGTGTTCCAAGTCTTACCCAAAGAACTACAGAATAACCAGCCCACTTTAATGTTTCTCTACCCCAATTTAGAGCGTTAATTGCAATATTTCGTGAATCTTTAGGCAAATCATCAAGACCAAACACAAACAAAACCGAACGCCTAGAGGGTTTTGGGAGGTTGCTTAATTGCTGTGATAGGCTTAGTTCGTCAATAGAGTTTGAGCTATAAGTAAAAGTGTTTACAGAAACTTCTCTTTCTATTCTTAATTTAATTTCCTCAGAAATCCCTTTTTCTATATCATTATCAGATGTAGCAACTATAAGTAGACAATTTGGCCCAGATAGCAAATAAGCTTCTAGTAGGGTTATTTGTTCTAACAGGTCACGTTCTTCGGACATAAATTTCTATTAAGTAGGGATTTTCCAAGGTTCATTGGTTAAAGCAGAATGAACATCAAACCAAATATCATCATTAACATAGTTTAAGACTAAATCATTACGTAACATTAGATCGCATTTATCTCCACGCCCGTCTTTATCAGCTACACGTCGATTGGTGTGCCGAACTTCATCTAAGATTTCTTCATAATCAGGTGTAAGCTGAGCCTTTAATTGGCGACGAAGTTCATTAAGCACTTTTACAGCTTCTTGTATTTCTATTTTTTCCTTTTTAGCTACTTGGGCTTGTAGGGCAGCACTTTGAATTAGACGAATAAAATCACGCATAACCCCGCCGCTCCCTTTAATAATAGTATTAAGAGCCATAGGCTCTATTATATCATTCATTTCTAAATGTAAGGAATTTAACCTACGCTCCACAACTTTTTTCATAAAAGAAAATCCGTCAGGATAGGTTAAATTTGAGTCACCCCGATCATGTAATTTGATATGAGCAAAAGGAACTATATTAAAACGGGAACGAACTTCTCCAAAAGCAGGAGAATAGTAAAGATCTAGTGGGCCTGTATAAACTATATGACATTTGGGGCCATTTAAGAATTTATTATTTAAAAAATTTGTCTCAATTACCTCTAAATCTCTTAATTTGTCTAATCCATCCATTAATACTACTACTGAGCGATTTGACTTAAAATGTACATCATCAATAATCTTATTTAGAATCTGTATTAAAACTTCAACACTTGGTTCTACTTCTAATTTACGAGCTATTTGAGTATTAGTACTTGATACAAAACGAAAGTTGTCTTTAAGCTTATCATAGATACCTTTTACTGCAACTGCCCCAACTGCTCCAGCAAAAGTAGCTCCACTAAAAACCACCAATCCTTCTAATAGCTTATTTAAGTCTAAACTAAATTCTTTATTGTCAGTGTAAGTATGAACAATAGATTCTAGCCCTTTTTGTAATTCATCTAACAAACTTCTGTCAGGCTGAGTTGCAGAAGGCAGTTCAAGAGTAGCTGACTTAAAAATTGCTGCACCCATCAAAAAAATTATTTCAATAGGGTTAGCTCTTTCAACATCTAGGTTATTAACCAAATCAAATCTTACAACCAAAGAATCATGTTGTTTTTTGAGTTCAGCAGCAAGTTTTGTTAGTTCTGAACTTTTACCGCTAGCAGGCTGTCCTACTAAAATATGCCTTTCTGGATTCGTATTAGGTGAAAGTAACTCAACAAATGTATCTATAGGACTATTTAACCGTTCAACAAACCATTTATCTAATTGATGAGGAGGCACAGATTCTTGAGGAGAAAAAGTATTTCTAATTTCTGTCCAATTTTGAGGCATTGGGTTAAAACCCCTTTCCAGATAAGGTTTTTAGCATATAGAAGATTATGTAACAGTGTGTTGAAGTATATTATCTTAAAAAATATATTAAAATGCCAAATCGCGTTTACAAAAAATGGCTCGCGTTTGTGTTTACAACATATGATTTCCAAGTTTGATTGAGCCTTATGCTCCTAGTCCAGACTGTAAAATTCAATTAATAGACGCTCGCGCATGTTGGAAGTTGATGTGCCAATATGTGAGTTTTTAGTGAAGCAGTGTTTAACTTCTAGTCTGGGATGAATTTGTTATTTGGTGTTATAAGTTTTGTTTATTTATTGGAGTAGGTAAAGTGTTTAGTATAAGATGATTTTGATTAAGATAAGATAATTTAGGTAAGTTATATAATTCTTTTATACGCCCATGTGGATTCGAACCACAGACCTACGGCTTAGAAGGCCGTTGCTCTATCCTGCTGAGCTATGGGCGCAAATTCTAAGGTTTGATCGGGGAGAGTGGATTCGAACCACCGGTCTCTTGGTCCCAAACCAAGCGCGTTACCAGACTACGCCACTCCCCGGTTTTGCTAATACGTTTTATTGCGAAGTGCTTACTCTACAGAAGCACCTCTTTTATGTCAAGCATCTTAAGCGCTAATTTTGCAACTAAAAAATATGTTTTGCCAGAATAATGTTTATACTTACGTATTTTACAAGGTTTTATAATTAACTAAAGCTAAGATTTTACTAGATCTTAGCTTTTACTGCATAAAAAATCTCTACTAAAAGTACAACCACCATTATCACTAAAGACGCTAAAACTATATAAAATACCATAAAGCCTTTAGCACAAAAGCTCAGAAAAAGCTCTGGCAATAGTGCTATCCCTCCTATGTTGTTTGATTAATAAAAAATTAAAAGAGAGCCTTTTAGTTAAGACAGGCTAGAAATGTCAATATGGTGACATTAACCTGTTTTAATGTCAAGAAAGGATAAGTTGAACTACTGCTAATGTCTAGCTTTTTATTTTTGCTAAATATAGAAATGCTATTTAGTCCTGCTATTTGACTTATTAAATTTTTTAGTCAAGTAAAATTTCTTTCACTTATTAGTTACATTTAAGTTACAACTAGTAGTATAGTAGCTTTGATATGATATAGATATGATATATAAAAAAATATAATTATTAAACTAGTAATTAAAATTTACTTCTAACTTTAACTATTTACATTAAGTTAATATTAAAAGCTAAAACAATGTCCCTAAACAATGGAGTAAGTAATGTTACATAAACTGTTTTATATTTTTTGTATGTTGCTTATATTATCACTAGCTCTAGTGGCATGTGAGCCACAAGAGAGTGATAAAAATAATGATCAGAAAAAAGTTGATCAAAACACTATTGAGTTAACTTTTACTTATGGATCAGAAAAAGAAGATTGGATTAAAGATGTAACCCAAGTATTTAATTCTTCTAATACAAAAATTAGCAATGGTAAAAAAATTACGGTTAATGCTATTGCAATGGGTTCAGGAGATTGTATAGCTGAAATACTTAATAATAGTCGTCAAACCCATATTGTTAGCCCTGCATCTGAGGCTTTTATTAAAATAGGCAACTCTCAATCTCAAGCTAAAACAAATAAAAATATTGTTGGCAATACAGAGACATTAATGCTTTCTCCTGTAGTAATAGCTATGTGGAAACCAATGGCGGAGGCTATAGGGTGGGGTAAAAAGCCTATTGGATGGGCAGAAATTCTAGACTTAGCTCGTAATCCTCAAGGATGGGCAGCTTATGGTCATCCTGAGTGGGGACGCTTTCAGTTTGGGCATACTCACCCAGAATATAGTAATAGTGGGTTAATCTCTTTATTTGCTACAATTTATGCTGCTACCGGAAAAACTGCGGATTTAGCTAAAGCTGATATAGATAACCCTAAAACTAGTAATTATTTAGCAGGTATTGAGCAAGCAGTAGTTCATTATGGTACTTCTACAGGTTTTTTTAGTTCAAAAATGTTTGCTAATGGCCCTGCATATTTAAGTGCTGCTGTTTTATATGAAAATAATGTAATTGATTCTTATTCACCTCAATATAAGTTGCCGCTTCCAATAGTAGCAATTTATCCTAAGGAAGGAACCTTTTGGAGTGACCATCCTATAGGTATTGTTGAAAGAGAATGGGTAAGTCAAGAACATCAAGAAGCAGCAAAAGCTTATATCAAATTTTTACTTGATCGCTTGCAACAAGAAAAGACCTTAAAATATGGTTTTCACCCTGGAGATCCTAATATTGCAGTTACTTCACCAATTGATGAAGCACATGGTGTAGATTCTAAAGAGCCTAAGACTATACTTCAAGTGCCTTCTGTAGAAGTGATGGATAGTATTATTAATCTTTGGAAACAGCATAAAAAACACTCTAATATTATTTTAGTTTTTGATACATCTGGCAGTATGAAAGAACAAAACCGAATGTCTAATGCTAAAGAAGGAGCCAAACAGTTAATTAGTATACTAGGAGATAAAGATTATTTATCTATTTTGCCTTTTAATACTGCATATGGGTGGTCAGGAAAAGATTTACTTATGGAAAAAGACCGTCAAAGCGCGCTTAATACGGTGCAAGGTTTCTTTCCTGCTGGAGGTACAGCACTTTATGATTCAATTAGTGCAGCCCATCAATATATGTTACAAAACCCTAAAGAAGGTAAAATTTCTGCAATTGTTGTTTTAACTGATGGTGCAGATACAGATAGCCGTTATATAAAGCTTCAAAAACTATTGGAAGACATTCGTTTTGATAATGAGAAAAACACTATTAGAGTTTTTACTATTGCTTATGGGGCTGATGCAAAAGAAGATATATTAAAGTCTATTGCTGATGCGACACAGGCCAAGTCATACAAAGGAACACCAGAAAATATTCAAGCTGTATTTAAGGAAATTTCTACTTTCTTTTAACTCTTTAAGTTTACTTAGGAGAATAATTTATGGCAGAAGATAAAATGCCTTTTGTTGGTAAACTAGTTATTTTAATAGTAATTGTTGGGTGTCTTGCTGGTGGGTATTATTTTTTAGCAAAGCCATCAAATTCATCTGACCCAGGTAATAGCCCAAATGACCCTAAAAACTCTAACTCAAGTAGTTCTAATCAATGGAAGGGTAATACTATTGAAATAGGCATCGCCTATGGAACAGAAAAGAAGACTTGGCTTGAGTGGGCAGCACAAGAATTTGCTAAAACTCCTGATGGAGAAAAAATTAAAATAAACCTTATTCCTAAAGGTTCTCAAGAAGGGGCACAAGCTTTAGTAGCAGGTGATAATAAAATCCATGTTTGGTCGCCTGCTAGCTCGCTTTATAAGGAAACCTTTATACAAGATTGGCAAGTTAAATATAGCAATAACCCAATATTTAAAGAAGAAAGTCTAGCGCTTACTCCTATGGTATTTGTAATGTGGGATGAACGTTATCAAGCTTTTATATCAAAAAAGCAAAACCTAACATTTACCACTATAGAAGCCGCATTAAAAGAAAAAGGAGGCTGGGCAACTCTTGCTAATAAACCTGAATGGGGGCTTTTTAAGGTTGGACACACTCACCCTAGTAAATCTAATAGCGGGCTTATGACTTTAGTACTTATGGGATATGATTATACTAATAAAACTAAAGCTCTAGGCTTAAAAGATATTTTAGATTCTAAGTTTCAAGATTGGATGTTAGGGCTTGAAAAAGGGGTTAATGGTTTGGCTGATAGCACAGGAACAATGATGAAAGAAATGGTATTAAAAGGGCCTTCATCCTTTGATGCTGTATTTGTTTATGAAAATGTAGCTATTGATCAATTAAAAAATGCTCAAGGTCGGTGGGGAGAACTTCGTGTAGTCTATCCTAGACAAAATATGTGGAGTGATAATCCTTACTATATCATTGATGCTACTTGGAGTAGTAAAGAACATAGAGCAGCAGCAGAGTTATTTTTAAATTTTTTACTTAGTGAACCTATACAGAAGCAATCTTTAGTGCATGGATTTCGCCCTGCTAATCCTAATGTTCCTATCAAGTTTCCAGAAAGTCCATTTACTATGTATGAAAAATATGGGTTAAAAATTGAGCCAGGTTCAACTTGTGATCCTCCAAAAGCTGAGGTTATAAATAACTTAATTGCTCTTTGGCAGCGTTCTCAAGCTACAAGGTAAATTAAGAAAAATATATTAAAGAAAGGGAAATATTTTGGGTCTAATACTACATGACTTTCACCCTAAGTTAGAAAATTTTCGAGATGAGGTAATTTTTGGGCTAAACAAAACGCCTAAACAATTACCTTGTAAATTTTTCTATGATTCTAGAGGTTCAGAATTATTTAGCCAAATTTGTGAATTAGAAGAATATTATCCAACTCGTACAGAACTATCTATATTTGAAAAATACAAAGAAGAAATTCGTGAGTTAGTTGGTAGAAATGCTTTAGTGATTGAATATGGAAGTGGTGGTAGTCAAAAAATTAGACTTTTATTAAATATGCTTGATAAACCTTTAGCATATATGCCCATAGATATTTCTAAAGACTATCTTTTTGCTGATGCTAAAGAGTTATCTAAAGATTATCCAGACCTAGAAATTATTGCTGTTTGCGCAGATTACACTAAAGCTCTAAAACTACCTGAAGTAGATGTTAATTTTGCAAAAAAAGTAGTTTTTTTTCCTGGCTCAACTATTGGAAATTTAGATCATAAAGATGCTGAAAAACTACTTATTAATACTTCAAATATGTTAAATCAAGGCGATGGGTTATTAATTGGAGTTGACTTAAAAAAAGATATAAAAATACTTAATGCTGCTTATAATGATAAAAAAGGTATAACTGCTGAATTTAACCTAAATCTTTTAGTACGAATAAATAGTAATTTGAATGCTAATTTTGATTTATCAAATTTTTCTCATAAAGCTTTTTATAATGAAAAAGATGGATGTATAGAAATGCATATTTTAAGTCTTAAAAATCAAGTAGTAAATATTGATAATATAGAAATTAAAATAGAAGAAAAGGAAAATATACATACAGAAAACTCTTACAAATATGAAATTAAAGAATTTCAAGATTTAGCAAAAAAAGCAAATTTTGTTCCAACCAAAGTATGGACAGACCCATCTAAATTGTTTAGTGTTCATTATTTATTAGTAAAAAAATAAACCCCTTTCTTAAAATGCCTTATTGACAAAAAAAGATTATTTTGAGAAAAATTTATTGGTGAATTTTTAGTACAACGTAAAGTAAGTAAGACTAAATTCTTATCTCCCAAGCCCCAAAGGGGCGACATAATTGTAACCAAAGGTGTAAACCCTTGGAATGTAGTGAATTAGAAGAAAAAGCCGCAAAGCGGAGAAAGAATAAAAAAATAGCTTAGAATACTTATTATGTCACCCCGCTGGGGCTTGAAGAGCTAACTAACTCAAAACCCGAGCGCTTAGGCACTGGGCTACAAATATTTCGCTCCCTTGGGGCTTAAAAATTAAGAATCTATGCTTTTTTAGTTTACTGAGTATTTAGTATCAAGTTTTATCAAATTTCATCAAATTTTTATTAATTTTTTATAGCTTTTTATTAATTTTTTATAGCTTTTGGAGGATTTACTATGACTAGTACGCTTAAGAGTTGCTCTAGCTCGCTATTAAAATCACTAGCCTTTAGCATAACTTTAATATTAACTTGTAATTACATTACTTTTGCTCAAGCGGCTCCACGTATTTCTGCTTCTAAATCTTCCTCAGCAACAGAAATTTTTATTAGGCCAAAAGTAGATCTTACTAAAAAAATTGCTGCAAGAAACTTGTCTGTAGTTCCTCCACTCGCAGTTATAAAAGAAAAACCTCCTTTGAAAATAGAAATGCCTGAAATGGTTCAACTCACTGGAGGAGAATTTCAGATGGGGTTAAAAGATAGTAAAAGCGATAATGGGCCAGCACACTTAACTATAGTTCCTAGTTTTGAAATAAGTAAATACCCTATTACTAATAAACAATTTGCCCAATTTGTTACAGAAACTAAATATCGTACTAAAGCAGAAGAAAACCCTACTGAGTTTGAGAATAAAAATAAAATATCTTGGAAAAGCTTTGCAGGCCCAGGTAGAGATAATTACCCTGTAATCTGGATTAGCTATGAAGATGCACAGGCTTATTGTTTTTGGCTTTCTTCTGTTGTTAAAAATGCGCCTATAAAAGAAAAAATAAAAATAGAAGACGAAGATGGTGAAGAATCTGCCCCAGTATATGTAGAAAAAATTCATCCTTACCGTTTACCAACAGAAGCGGAATGGGAATATGCTGCTCGTGGAGGGTTAAAAGAGGGATTATTTCCTTGGGATAAGATAGATAAAGAGAAAATAAACTATAATGTTAACAATAATCGTGAAAGTACAATACAAGCAGCTAAACTTTTTATTAAAGCAGTAGGCTATCAACCAGCTAATAATTTTGGTGTACAAGATTTAGTGGGCAATGTAGCTCAATGGTGTTATGACTGGTATGATCCTAATTTTTATGAATATAGCCCTAATCCACCTCAAAAGGCTTATGGGCCTGAAAAAGGTGATGAGCGTGTTATACGTGGTGGTAGTTGGTTAGAGGATTTAGAAAGCTGTCAAGTTACTTCTCGTCAATCTGCTAGCCAATCAACACGAACGGCTCAAGTAAGTTTTCGTATTGTTAGGGTTATAGCTCCTGCACAAGAAAAAACTGCTTCTAAAACTAGTAAACCTCCCATTTCTAAGCAAGCAATTTTTTGCAATATAAACTATCCTTTTGCACCTACTTACCATACTAATGCAAATATAGCCTCAGCAATATTAATTGAAAGAAGGAGATATTTTTTAACTTCAGAAGAAACCAGGTAAAGACTAAATATTTTGTGATTTAGATAAATAAGCCTTTTTAGCCTAGCGATAAATCTGTTTTATTAAAAAACTTATGACGAGCTTTAGGCTTTCTCCTACTTGGCAACAAAAAAAGTTTAAGGCATAATGGTTCTACCAATTTGAAAGTTTTCCTATAAAAATTATGTCAAATAAACAAATATTTCTTCAAAAAAAATTAAATAGTTTCTTTACTATTTTTAATCCTCAAGAAATCCGTGCTAGCCTCTTTGGTGACTAATCTTAAATTCTCCTAAATCTTCTAAATCTTGTAAATCTTGTAAATCCAATAACTTCAACTAACTTAGCCTTAGACATTTTTCTTTTGGAAAAAGCTAGAGATATGTCTATTTATTACTTTTATTTTTAAGATCTAAGAGATCTAAAAGGAGAATTTTATGACTAGTATTGCAAAAGAGTTTCGTGCTCCATTAATTAAAACAGAACTACCTGGCCCAAAAGCCAAAACTATTTTAGAAAAAGATGCTCGATATATTTCTCCAAGTTATACACGCACTTATCCACTCGTAATCAAACGTGGTCGGGGTAGTGTGATTGAAGACGTAGATGGAAATATGTTTTTAGACTTTAATGCAGGTGTAGCAGTTCTTGCTACAGGACATGCTCATCCTGAAATTCTTAAAGCTATTAGTGAACAATCATCTGATTTTGTTCATATCTCAAGCACAGATTATTATTTTGAATCTATTACTGATTTAGCAAAGAAACTAGAAGAAACTACACCAGGAAATTATCCTAAACGTGTACATTTTGGCAACTCTGGGGCAGAGGCAATAGAAACAGCCCTTAAACTTGCTATGTTTTCACGTCGTCGTCATAAATTTATTGCTTTCTTTAATAGCTTTCATGGTCGTACTCTAGGCGCTTTATCTTTAACAAGTTCTCGTAGTACTCAACGTTTAGGCTTTGGTCGTCAAGCTCTAGACGTAACACATGTTCCTTATCCACATCCTAAAAGGTATAAAGGTAGCCCAGAGGATTGCGCGATGGAATCTATTAAAATGATTGAAGATAGACTATTTAAGACTACAGTTCCTCCAGATGAAGTAGCAGCAATAGTTGTTGAACCCGTTCAAGGTGAAGGTGGTTATGTTGTTCCTCCAGCTAATTTCTTACATGAATTACGTGCTTTATGTGATCGCTATGGAATTCTATTAATAGCAGATGAAGTCCAAGCTGGAATGGGTCGTACAGGCAAAATGTATGCTTGTGAACATACAGGTGTTGTTCCTGATATTCTTTGTTTAGCAAAAGGAATTGCATCAGGTTTACCTCTATCTGCTACAGTTGCTAAGGCTGATATTATGAACTGGCATCCAGGTGCACATGCTTCAACTTTTGGTGGAAATCCTGTAGCTATTGCTTCAGCATTAAAAACCTTTGAGCTTTTAGAAAATGGAATACTTGAAAATTCCCGTAAAATGGGCGAGCGTTTATTAGAAGGCTTAAAACCTATTGCAGAAAAATACTCAAACATAGTTTTTGATGTTCGTGGTTTAGGTTTAATGATAGGTGTAGAGCTAGTTTCAGATAAAGAGACAAATAAACCTGATGCTAAATTACGCGATAGAGTTGAAGTAGAAGCATTTAAGCGAGGTTTAATCTTACAAGGTGCAGGAGAAAGTACTATAAGATTTTCTCCGCCATTAATTATTGATGAATATGATGTTGACACGGCACTTCGTATTTTTGATGAAGCTCTTGGTGCTGCCCAACAATCTAACTAACTATAAAAATATTAGTTAAAATAAAATTTAAGTTTTAAGTAATTTAGGAGCTAGGTAAAATATCTAGCTCCTAAATTTTTTATTCGTTAAAAACGTCTAGAAGTGAATTCCGCGTAGTAATTCTTGGAGTGCAATTTGTTCTGTAGTCATTTGAGAAGGCTTTTTATCACCATCTTTCTTTGCTGCTGCGGCATCAGAGTCAGGGAACATACGAAAACTAGTATTCATAACAATTTGTGCAATCTTTGGAACTAAAGCATGCAATACCTCTCCAAAAACCCCAAGTCTTGTTGCAATACGAACAGGTTTATAAACAATAGCTTCTGTTACTAAAGCTGCTGCTTCTTCAGGTGAAAGAGCAGGAACATTTTTATATAGTTTAGTAGGTGCAATCATAGGGGTTCTAACTAAAGGCATATTAATAGTAGTAAATTTTATTCCTACATCAACAAACTCAGATGCAGCACAACGAGTCCAAGCATCAAGTGCTGATTTTGAAGCTACATAAGCTGAAAACCTTGGAGCATTTGTTAAAACACCTATTGATGAAATGTTAATAACTTGGCCTCGTTTTTGTTGAACCATTTTAGGCAGCAAGCCCATTGTAAGACGTAATGCACCAAAATAGTTAAGTTGCATAGTTCTTTCAAAGTCATGGAATCTATCATAACTTGATTCAATAGCACGTCGAATGGAACGACCTGCATTATTGATTAAAATATCAACCCTGCCATGATTTTCTATTAATGTTTTTACTAAACGATCACAATCTGCCATATCCGCCACATCTGCAACATAAGTAACAATATCAAAACCACGGCTATTAACATCTTTTTTAGCTTCTTCTAATTTTTCTTTATCACGACTACATACAATTGTTACCGCTCCTGCTTCGGCTAGCTTATGAGCTACAGCTAGTCCAATACCAGATGAACCTCCTGTAACTAATACAACTTTGCCAGAAACTTGCCCTTTAAGTGTATGATCAATAGCAAGATCTGGATCAAGGTTACGTTCCCAATAATCCCAAAGCTTATCAGCATAAGTATCAAGTTGTGGGCAAGAAATACCACTCCCCTTTAGCGCATTAGCAGTATCACGATTATCAAAACGGGTTGGATAACTTATAAACTGCAACATATCATCAGGTAGTCCAAGGTCTGTCATAATTGCATCTCTAACACGACGTACAGGAGCTAATGACATTAAACCTTTTTTAATTGATTTTGGGATAATCCCAAGTAAAGCAGCATTAATTCTTAAACTCATAGTTGGTGCATGTGCAGCACGAGCAAAAGTATTTAGCACATCTCCAACTCGCATTGGCTCAGGGTCTGTTAAATGAAAACAATTAGTATTTAATTTTGGAATATGAGCAATATAATCCATTGAATCAACTACATAATCTACTGGGACAATATTAATACGCCCGCCCTCAATACCAATAGTTGGCATCCAAGGTGGCAACAGTTGGCGAATACGTTGAATTAGTTTAAAGAAATAATAAGGCCCGTCAATCTTATCCATTTCGCCTGTTTTTGAGTCCCCTACAACCATTCCAGGGCGATAAATACGTAAATTGCCTTTATATTCTTTGCGAACAATTTTTTCTGATTCATGTTTACTAGCAAAATAAGGATGATCTAAATTTTCAGCTTCTTCAAACATATCTTCTCGAAAAATACCTTCAAACATACCTGCAACAGCAATAGAGCTAACATGGTGAAAACATTTTAAGTCCATAGTGTTAGCTAGTGAAACAGTATTGCGAGTACCATCAACATTTACAGCTATTTGTTCTTCAGCATCTGCTTTTAGGTCATAAACTGCTGCTAAATGAAAAAAATGGTCTATTTTCTTTGATAATGATTTAATATCTTCCTTAGATAAACCTAGATTTGGCGCAAGCAAATCACCAAAAACAGGTATTACACGTTCTTTATCAGTATTCCAGTAGTTTAGTAGTCCATCTATTTTACTTTGGCTCTCTTTTCTCATAAGAAAATAAACCGAGCTACCTTTGTGTTCCAATAGTTTTTTTACTAATCGTTTACCTATTAAGCCAGATGCTCCTGTGACAAAATACTGCATGGTTTTCTTCCCCTTTGTTTGAAATGATGATGGTTTTTAAGGTTTAATTTAAATAGTTTTAGAAATAAAGTTTGAAAATTGATTATAGAATAATTACTCACTGTTATTTCCTAAACTGATGGGTTTTGAAGGCTTGCTAATTGATTATAAATACAAAAAAAAACTAAACTAAGCAAGTCATCTAGCTTGCTATTTATAAATTTTTCAGTTTAACTAGTATTATTGCATAGCATCTTAAATCTAGAATCTATATAGCTTACGTAATTTTAAGGAGTTTGATTTGTTAACAAAGTTTCTAGAAAAAAACTATCAAAAATTTTTTTGGATTCTACCTGCTTTGTTAGCATTTTGTTGTTTTATTAATACTTTAGGTTTTGATTTTGTTTACGATGATTTATTTATAATTGTTAAAGCAGCCCCTACATTAGAAGATTGGAGTATAAATAACTTAAAGCGCCTTTTTACAAGCGATGTATGGACATTTTTAACGCAAAGCTTTAACGAAACAGAAAAAAATGATTCTGTTTACTATAGACCCTTTTTTAATCTATTTTTGATGATTAATTATTTATATGCAGGGGTTAACCCTATAGGGTGGCATCTTACATCTATATTATTACATATATTAAATACAATTTTAGTCTACCATGTTGTTTTAGCTAGCTTAAAACAATTAAAGCAATTAAAGATTTCTAAGAACGAAAGATCATTAGCTTGGATAGCATTAATTTCATCAAGTATTTTTGCTATACATCCTGTACAAACTGAGTCTGTAGCCTGGGTTTCAGCCTATGTTAACGCTCTACTAGCAATATTAATCTTTTCCTCTTTGCTTGCTTATTTTCAGGCACGAAATAGCGAAAAAAATCAAAAAATCCTTTGGCTATTAATAAGTGTAGGGTTTTACTCTCTAGCTTTACTTACTAAAGAAACTGCACTAGTACTAGCATTATTACTTTTTTTTTATGAGATGCTATTTTTTGATAGAGATCAAACTTGGTCAAAGCGCTTAATTAATGATTTGCTAATGGGACTGCCTTTTTTTCTAGTAACAGTTTTTTATTTTGTTTTACGAATAAAAATCGTTGGGGCAATAAACCCAGGAGTGTTAAATCCAGATTTTCCAGAAATTACCGCTATATCGCCTTCTGTAGGGATTCTTACTCTACCCAATATAGTTTTAAATTACTTAAAAATTCTGATTTTCCCTTTTTCTCTTAGCCCACTTTATCCAATAAATTATGTACGTGAAGCTGAGCTAGTAAATTTTTATTTGCCACTAGTAATACTTAGCATAATAGCTATTTTGATAATTATTTTATCTTGGCGTAGTTTAGTATTACGTCTAGGGTTTATTTGGTTATTTATTCCTTTGCTACCTGTACTTGATATTCGTGCCTTTAAGCCAGAAGATTTAATGCATGACCGTTATCTTTATTTTTCACTAATTGGGGCTGGAATAGTTTTAGCACAAGGGATTGAGGCATTAAATAAGTTTTTAGCAAAAGACGGTAAAGAAAATGATAAAGAGCCTTTAATAATACGCACATCTTTACTAGTTGTTATTGGGATTTATTTTATTGTGCTAATAGCTACAACAATAAAGCAAAATTATGTTTGGGCTGATGAATGGCAACTTTGGACGGCTTCTAGAGAAGGGTTTCCAACATCCTGTATGGCTAATAAAGAATTAGGCCGACTTAGTATTATTGCAAAAAAGGACACTCAAGCAATTGATTATTATGAACAAGCAAAACTCGCTTGTCCAAACTCGGCAGACGTATATTTACAATTAGGTGCACTTTATGGTCGGACAGGAAACCTTAACCAAGCAGAAATAGAGTTTAAGAAAATGATTACGCTAGCACCCTATCCTTTTCTACAAGCTGAAGGGTATTTTAATCTAGGTTTAGTTTATCAACTTAAAGGTGATAAGGCTCAAGCAATAGCTTATTATGAAAAAGCCTTAGACCTTGATCCAAAATCAGAAAAAACTATTAAAGCATTACAAAAAATTAAAACTTCTTAAATTTTAAAGTAAGGTTTCTGTGGAAAAATCATTAGAAAATAAAAGTAAACTACCTTTAACAGCAATAATTATAGGGATTGTAAGCCTATTTTCTGACTTAAGTACAGAAATGGCTTATCCATTATTACCACTTTTTATTAGTACTTTGCCTGGAGCATCGCCTGTTTATTTAGGGCTAATTGAAGGAATTGCAGAGGCTACAGCAAGCCTTATTACAGGCTTTTCTGGCTGGATTTCTGATTGGTTTCAAAAGCGTAAAACTATTGCTATTTTAGGTTATGGTTTAACAACTATATCTAAACCTATAGTTGCTTTAGCTACAGGTATTCCAATGGTAATGACTGGACGTTTTCTAGATAGATTTGGTAAAGGAATTCGTTCTGCTCCAAAAGATACGATTTTAGCTAATGTAGCAACAGAAGAAAACCGAGGGCAAATATTTGGCTTTGAAAGAATGATGGATAGCGCAGGCGCAGTTCTTGGGCCTCTCTTTGCAATACTACTTTTTTATCAATTTTCTTTCTCTCTACAAACTATTTTTCTCTTAACTGTCATCCCTTCAGTACTAGCTTTTGGCTGTATTTTATGGGTAAAAGAACCTGATGCCCAAACAAGTAAAAAACGAACTTTGTCACTAAAAGGGCTTAGTAAAGAGTTTTGGGTATTTTTAGCTATAAATGCTATCTTTAATATTGGAAATTCAACAAATGCATTTTTAATACTTAAAACTGATGAGTTAAAAATGAGTGTGGCTGCCTCTTTAGGCTGTTATATGCTCTATAATGCAGTTTATTCCATTGGTTCATACCCTGCTGGAATAGTTTCTGATAAGCTAGGTCGTAAAAATATTTTACTAGTAGGATTTGTTATTTTTTCTCTTGTTTATTTTGGGTTTGCCCAAACACAAAGTACTTTTTGGATATGGATTCTATTTGCATTTTATGGAATTTACCCAGCTTTAACTGATGGAGTAAGTAAAGCAATGGCTGTGGATTTAACAACTCCTGAAGTTAGAGCAACAGCCATAGGACTTTTTGCTGCTTCAGTAGGCTTAACTCGTATCCCTGCTAGTTATTTTGGCGGTCTACTTTGGGAAAAATATGGCAGCAGTTCAACTTTTTATTTTGGTGCAATTACTTCATTACTTGCTTTTATTGCTTTAATATTTTTTCGCTCCAAAAAAGGGACAAATATATAAAATTTGCCCCTAATAGCCCCTAAAAATTGAAAATAAAGAAATTAAAATATTAATCTTCTTGCTTAAAGCTAGGTTTACGTTTTTCTGTAAAAGCTCTAAGCCCTTCTTCCATATCGCTACTACCTAAAGCATATTGCCCAAGTTGAGCTTCAATTCTTAGCCCTTCGTCTAATGAAGTACCTAAACCATTTAATACAGCCTGTTTATCAGTACGAATAGCGGCTTGAGGAAAAGCACAAATTTCTTCGGCTATTTCATAAACTCTTGTCATAAGCTCACTTGCTGGAACAATTTCATTTACTAGACCAATTCTATAAGCTTCTTTAGCCTCTATTCTTTTTCCTCTAATAATTAATTCCATTGCATTACCTAAACCTACTATATGGGGTAAGCGTTGTGTACCTCCGTCTACTAGTGGAACATTCCAACGGCGGCATAGCACGCCAAATTCAGATGTTTCTGAGGCAATACGAAAATCAGCTAGACAAGCAAGTTCAAGTCCACCAGCAAAAGCTCCTCCATTAATTGCACCAATAATTGGCTTAAAAATATCTGTTTGCCTCGTATAACCCATATAACCAGTTCCATTATAAATAAAGCGACGTAGCTTATTTTTTGACCAAGGGATTCTTTTTGCTTGAGAAACATAGTTTTTTAAATCTGCTCCTGCGCAAAAAGTATCTCCTGCTCCTGTTAAAATAGCTACAAATTGCTCATCATCATCACGAAAATCTAGCCAAGCCTCCATTAATAATTCTGCTGATTCTTGGTCAATACAATTTTTTTGTTCAGGTCGGTTTATTGTAATTGTTGTTATATGATTTTTTTTAGTTACTAAGATTTTTGACATAGCTATCTCCTATCGTTAATAAGTTAATAAGTTAAGATTATTGCTTGTCTTAAATGAATGACTAGACTCACTTAAAGTTTTTCAGGATAATATACTAATTTTTCAGGAAATTACGTTTAAATATTAAATTTGAAGAAAAGGGTTTTATGAATACTGAGACACTGCAAAACACACCTTCACGCAGTCGTCGCTATAGAGTAATTTTTCTTACCATTATTACTTTTGGCTTAATTTCTTTACTAGTTGCTTTAGGCACTGTCAAACCTTTAATTCCTGTCCCAGAAACATCTAGCGATACATTAATTTTATATGCTCTTTCTTCTATTAATTTTATAGCTAGTTTAGTTTTACTTACCATTTTAACTAGAAACCTACTTAAGCTACGTCGAGAGCGATCAGAAAACCGTTTAGGATCAAAATTTAAGACTAAAATGGTAGTTTTTTCTATAGGAATTTCCTTACTACCTGGGATTTTACAATTTTTCTTTGCCTATGGCCTCTTAAATACAAGTCTAGATATTTGGTTTGGTTCGCCTACTAGTAAGTTTTACGATAGTGCTAGTAATATGCAGCAGCTGTTTTTACAACGTGAACTAGAAGATATGATTAAAATTAGTCGTACTTTGCTAAGGTTAACTAACTTACGTGGGCCACAACAGAATTTATCCTTAGATGAAGACGAAAAACGCCTTCTTCAAAGAGAATATAATAATCAGCAATTAAGGTTTTTATCTGTTAATGTCTCAGATAATACACTTTTTTCACAAGGAGAAGAAATTAGCCAGCTTAATGAACTCCTTAAAGCACAGGAACAAGTTAAATTAGGCAGTGCTTACTCACAATGGATAAAAGGCGACGACTTACGTATTATTTACTTAATAGTAGGCCAGCCTATTACCCAATCAACTAAACCTATAGGTGGAATTTTTCTTGTTAAACAATTGCCTCAAAATCTAGCAGATAGTTTTGTAGCTGTAATGAAACGCAGTCAAGACCGCGATAGACTCTCGCAAAATGCTAAGCAGTTTAAGATCACTAACTTATATTTATTAGGAGCAATGACTTTACTAATAATTTTTGCAGCAACTTGGATTGCACTTTATGTAGCTAGTGGAATTACAGTTCCTATACAATCTTTAGCTGAGGCAACTCAAGCCCTAGGACGAGGTAACTATGATATTCGTGTTTTATGTCCGGCTGAAGATGAACTTGCTACACTAGTACAATCATTTAATCAAATGGCTGCTCAACTTAGTGAAAATCGTCATAACCTGGAAATAGCTGCTAAAGAACAACGAGAAACAAATAGTGCCTTAGAAGAACGTCGTCGTTATATTGAAACAATCCTGCAAAGTCTTTCTACAGGTATTATTTCTCTAGATAGCGAACACCTTATGATTACTATTAATCAAGCCGCACTTAATATTTTACAATGTGAAAAAGTTGCGGCTAAAACGCCTGTAGCAAACCTATTTAACCTTAAAAACCAAGAAGAGATTTTGCGTTTGGTACGCAGAGCTAAACGTGTTGGTCAGGTTACAAGAGAAGTAGAAATACAGAGTCAAGATTTGCTACTACATACATCTGTTACAGTAACACCACTAAGAGATAAAAAAGGAATTTTCCAAGGCTCTGTATTAATGATAGAAGATATTTCAGGCTTAATTGCTGCTCAACGTAGTGCGGTTTGGAGCGAAGTTGCTAGACGTATGGCACATGAAATAAAAAACCCTCTTACCCCAATACAGCTTTGTGCAGAAAGAATTGCTAAAAATTCTCAAAAAATATCTGGTAAACTAGAAGAAAAATACACACAAATAGTTGAAGAATGTACTACAACTATTAAACAAGAAGTTGGCACATTACAACGAATGGTAGATGAATTTTCACGTTTTGCACGTCTTCCAGAAGCTAAGCTTGAATTAGGCTCATTAAATGAAGTTGTTCAGGAAAGTCTAAAACTTTATGAAGATAGATTAGATGATATAAAACTTGATACAGCTTTTGATGAAGATTTGCTACCAATAAATTTAGATAAAGAGCAAATTAAACGCACAATGGTTAATCTAATTGATAACGCTGCTGAAGCTATGATAAATGCAGAAGATAAAGTTCTCTCAATTTCAACAGAATACTTAAATCAACAGGATTTAATACGTCTTACTATTAGCGATACAGGCCATGGTATTAAGCCAGAAGATAAAGAAAAACTCTTTCTTCCTTATTTCTCAACACGTAAACGTGGGACTGGCTTAGGCTTAGCTATTGTAAGCCATATTATTACCGATCATTTAGGTAAAATTTGGGTAGAAGATAATAAACCTTATGGAACTAAATTTATTATCGAATTACCAGTAGCAGGTAGTCGAGTAGAATAAAAAGTTTATAAATAGAATGACAAGTAGAGGTAATTTCTAGGAGGTAACGTGGATGAAAGGTGAGTTATGCCCCAACTGTAAAGACTTTTGGCTATTGATTGAAGACCACCGTTGTCAAAATTGTGGTAAATCTCCTAGTGTTTGGAGAAAGACTAAGTTTTGGGTTAAAGGAAGTAGCGAAGAAGTTTGCTATGAAGAACAAAAAAAAGAAATTAAAATTAAGTTAAAAGAAATTAAACAAAATATTGAAGTCATTACAAAAGAATGGAAAGAAGTGCTGCAAAAAATTCTTGAAAAAGGTAAATTAAAAATAGCAGTATCAGAAGACTTGCGAGATAGTGAAATAGCTAGTATTTTCTTTGTGTTAAAACAAGGAAAAATTCAAGAAGATATAAATACGGTTTTTCAATACTTAAATAAAAAACGTATTGAACGAAATAAAGACTATGTTAAATATCTAAGAAAAAAATTTGATATTAAAGCTAAGCGTATCTATAACCGACTAAAGGCGTTAGACCCAAAAGATGAAGTTATTGATTATAGTCAATGTAAAAATAGATTAATAGCTTTGGAAGCAATAGACCTACGTAATATCACAGATTTGTATATGGAGATATCAAATCTAGAACTACGTTTACTTATTTGGGCTAATGAAGGAGCAATGAATAAAGAAATAACCCTTAATAAAAGAGTTTATAGAGATGAATGTAAAAGTTTAATTGATGATATATATAGTTATAAAGAAAAACTTCAACATACATTAAAAGAGGAAAAACTCTTAGCCTTAGGTGGTCGTGATAGTACTTCTAAATCTTTAGAAGAAGAGATTGAAAGGTTAAAATTAAAAGAAGAGTTTGACAATAACATAGAAGCTTTTTTTAATATTCCAAGTTCCTATAAGAAAAAATTTAAATGGAAAATAAACTAATTAATGGTTGGAGTCGAGAAGAAATAGAGTTACTTTGTGAGCGCACAGGTTGTGCTAAAGAACTAGTTATTAAGTTTTGTCAAGCAGTAGATAAATATTTATATTTAATGCTACCGACTGAATCAAAACGAGCGACCCTGCATTTTCACCTACGTGATGGGCTTAAAGAAGATGATTCTAATAAGTAATTTAATAAGTTTTTTGATAGTGATTAAATAAATCTATGACTAAATTTTTTGATAAAATTGCAAAAATTCCTCGCCTAGGTGTAGGCATTTCTGGAGAGTTTGGTTCTGCTAATAAAGGAATAGAGGCTTGCCTTTTACAAGAAAATTATCCTGAACTGGTACATTTTTTTGAATATGGCGGAGATTTAGATAGAGGACTAGATGAACATGTCCGACGATGGGCATCAACTGGACTTCCAACTACATACCATTTTCTAGATATAAATATTGAGGAAAGAATCGATCTAACTAGTGATTGGTTAGTTGAGACTATAGAAATGGCTAAGGAAATAAATGCTACTTGGTTATGTGGTGATGCTGGTCGTTGGCATTTTGGACGGCGCGAGCGAGGCCATCAAATGCTAATGCCTCCTATTTTATGTATGGACTCAGTTTTAGAATCTGTAGATAATATTAGACAAATCCAAGAACAATCAGCACTTTGCTGTTTGCCAGAAAATCCTCCCTCGGTTGTCTACTTAGGTGAAATGCATATTTTAGAATATTTTGCTGAAATTGCTGAACGTGCAGATTGTGGGATACTTCTAGATTGTGCTCATCTAGCCATTTTCCAACATAGCCGAAACCTTGCACCTTTAACAGGGTTTGACAATTTTCCTTTTGAGCGAGTAATTGAAATGCATATTGCTGGAGGAGTATTAAAAGAAACTAATGGCTATCAATATATAGATGATGATCACTCGCCTGAGCCATTAGAATCAACTTGGCAAATCCTTAAGTATGTTATTGAACGTGCTAAAAACTTACGTGCAATTGTTTATGAATGTGAACATAATGCTGCTGAGGAATGCTTAGATAATTTTATAAAATTAAATGAAATGTTTCCTTGCAAAATAGAAACCCCAAAACTAACTGTAAAATAATGAGTTACCATACATTACAACATCTAACTGTAAGATTACTTTTTGATGAAAAGTTTGTTAAGTTTGTTTATGAAGACCCTGATAGTGCACTTTTAGGATTGGATTTAAGTAAAGAAGAAAAAGCTCAGCTTTTAGCTATAGACTCACGGGCTTGGAGTTATGACTCACTTAGGCGTTTACGTACAATGAGAAGCCTAGTAGAAGAGTTTAAGGCTTCTACTACTTTGGTTTTAGCAGAAACTAGACAACTTGCTTTTTTGGATAAGTTTTTTTCTAGTCCTCAATTTCATGACTCAATTCAAAAACGTGGCTCAATGGGACTGGCTTTTGCTGAATACTTATCAGAAAAATTCCGCCAAAAAGAGCTAAAAACCCCTCAACTAGCCGATGTTTTGCGTCTAGAAAGTTTAATGGCTAGATGTCGTAGGGAGTTCCAGAAAATAAGAGTTACACCTTTACCAAAAACTTTAAAGGATGACTTAAGAATAAAATTCGTTCCAGGTGCGGATGTAGGAGCATTTCAAGCCAACACAGTCTTAACCATTCAAAAAATAGAAAAATATCTTTTTGAAGTAAATTTAATGCCTGCAATGGTTTTATGTGATGATGCGCCTCGTTTAATGGATTTACCAGCAGTTGAGACAAAGAAGAAATCTTATTTAATGTGTGTTCCTGCTGCTAATGGAGTTTCTTTAATTGATATAGAAAAATCAGATTACTTAGTTTTAATTGAAGCCCGTTCTAGTTTAACCATCCATCAGGCTATTGAGCGAGCAATGGCTAGTGGTATAACAAAATCTATTGCCCAAGAAATAATAGCTAGAGCGCTAGAAGAGCAAACCCTACATCTTGTATAAACTATTACCAACTCTTTCATAGAGCTTTAGATTAAAAATAGCTCTTTTATAGCTATTTGCATATTTTTAGCATTAAAATAGTTAGACTCGGCTAAGGAAAATACTAATCGGTAATATCCTGTAGAAGAAAAATCATTTATATATTCTGCTGCTCCCCACCAAATAGCATCTAGGGTATGTCCACAGTGAGATAAGCGGAATTTTAAGTGGCGATCTCTAACTAGATGAGGCCCATCAACAATTTTTACATTTTCAGTTAAAAATACAGGTATTGGATTAGCTGCCCCAAAAGGCTCTAGCATTACTATTTCCTTCATTAAATCATAATTAATTTCTGCAAAACCTAGTTTTCCATCGATTTCTTTTTCTAGGTTAGGTTCTTCTTGGGCTAAGAAGTTTTTAGCAAACTCATTTACTCGACGTTTTAATTCACCAATGTTTTCAGCCTTTAGTGTTAACCCTGCTGCGTGAGAATGTCCTCCATAATGTTCAAAAAGTTCTGGACAATTATCAAAAGCCTCTAAAATAGGAAATTCTTTAATAGAGCGACCAGAACCATAACCTATTCCATCTTCAATAGAAATAACAACAGCAGGTTTTTGGGTTTTTTCTACTACTTTTGATGCTGCTATACCAATTACGCCTCTATGCCAGCGTTCACCAGCTAGAACAATTACACTATCTTTCTTAAAAGCTTTTTCATTTTCTAGCTGCAACATAATCTCACTAATTATATCGGCTTCTGTACGTTGACGTGCTATATTTTGCTCGTTCATCTCTTTAGCAAGTTGTGAGGCTATTTCTAGAGTTGGGGCTGAAAATATTTCTACAGCAGAACTAGCACCTCCCATCCGACCTACGGCATTAATTCTAGGGGCAATTTTATAGCCAATATCATAGCAAGTAATTTGTCGTCCATTTATTCCTGAAATCTCAAACAACGCTCGCAACCCTATATTATTAGAGCGTGAAAGTTCTATAAGCCCGCATTTAGCAATTACTCTATTTTCTCCAACTAGTGGAACAATATCAGCAATTGTTCCTATAGCAGCAATCATTAGTAAAGAGGGTAACTCTTTAAGACACAAATATTTTGAAAGCAAAGCTTGAGCGAGCTTAAAAGCTACTCCACAACCAGCTAAATTTTTATCTGGATAATTACAGTCAGGACGTTTAGGATTAAGTATTGCTGTTGCTGCTGGTAATTCACCTTCAGGAATATGATGATCAGTAATAATTACGTCTATTCCTAAACTAGTAGCATATTCAATTACGGCATGTGCTCTAATACCACAATCAACGCTAATAATTAATTTATACCCTTCTACACCCGCTTTATCAATTGCAGATTCTCGCATACCATAACCATCTACAAGGCGTTGTGGAATATAATAATTAACTGCTGCACCTACAGTTTCTAAGGCTTTTTTTAGTATTACTGTTGCCGTAGTTCCATCAACATCATAATCACCGTAAACTAAAATTTTTTCACCCCTTGCAATAGCTTTATCAATACGTTCTACAGCCCTAGCCATATCACACATTAAAAAAGGTGAATAAAGATCTGAGAGTTTAGGGTGAAGGAATTTTTCTGCCTCTAAAGGAGTAGAAACCCCTCGTCTAACAAGTAAAGCGGCTGTAGTTTCAAACAAACCTAAGGAATGCGCCAAACGGGTTACACTTTTGCGGTCATAGTGACACAATTGCCACTTACTTTGTTCGGCTGAAACACTCATTAGATTAATACTACCTTTAAGATTTTCCTTTTGATAAACGCTTAGTCTATCATAGGCTTGTTGTTACTACTACACTTAGAGCATAAACTAAACACTAAAAGCTAATTAACTAAAATAAAATCAACTAGTTAATTGACCCTAATTTACTAGTTTAATTTTTTTGGTACTTGATTTTATATAAAAAATTTTTATTAATTATTTGTTAATGTTTTATTAACTCGTTTATTTTATTAGCTATAGCGTTTAATACTTCATCTACTTCGATAGTATTAAGACAATTTTGATGAGAACAAGAAGTAACTTGACTATCCCCTTCTAGCTTAAAACAGGGGCTACAAGCTATATCAGTTTTTCTAATCATAACATGAATTTTACCTAAGGGAGCAGTCCGGCGATAATCTGTTGGGCCATAAATAGCTACTACTGGGGTTTTCATTGCAACAGCTACATGCATCAACCCGCTATCATTACAGACTAGTAAATTACAGCGCTCAATCATTGCTGCTGCTACAGAAAGTGTTGTTTCTCCAGCAGCTATTATAATATTTCCATTAATATCTCTAGTCCACTGCTTAATCATCTCTACTTCATTTTTAGCACCTAGCATTAGTAGACAGGCTTCAGGGAATTTTTTTGTTAGCTTAATTACTAGCTCTCTATATCGTGCAGGTTGCCATTGTTTCCATCGCATTGTAGGCGATGTGCCCATTTGAATACCAATTACTAAAGTCTCTTTGTTAATTCTATTGTTTTTAAGAAAGTCTATTGCCTTTTCTTTTTCACTACTATCAACATACATAAAAGGGTGCAGATTAAGTAAATCTTCTGGTATGCCTAATTCTCTAGCTAAAGCAAAATAACGATCTACTTCGTGTTGTGCTTCTTGCATTTTAACAGGCACATTATAGATAAACCCATAACGATCAGGCCAACCTGGACTACCTACATGCCCTACACGATATTTAGCAGCACTAAGACTTACCATTAATGCTAAAAAGTATGAATTACTATGAAACTCATTGATAATTAAATCATATTTTGAGCGTCGAATTTTACGAATATGCTTTATCCAATCAGACCAGGTAGAGCGATTAGAAATATCATAGGTTTTAGTAAAATATCCTGCTCCATCTAACACATACTCACAACCTGTTTTATTGCCTACTTGAAGATGTATTTCAGCCTCAGGAAAATATTTTTTTATTGCTGCAATTGTTGGAGTATAGAGGATAAAATTACCTATTCCATGATAGGCACAGATTAAAATTTTTTTTACCTCTTCTGGGCAAGGTTTAGCAGGCTTTTTTAAAAAGAGAATATTATAGATACGTAAGGATTTTTCTATTGCATGTTCTAACCAATATTCAAAATTATAATACATTTAAATCTATTAATAATATGTACGGGCAGACCTAATAAAAGGCTGTACGGGCAGACCTATGTGTCTGCCCGTACATATTATTATCCAATTACTTTTCCTTCCATATCTTCAGGAATTGCATTTTCTATATAATGCAAAATTGTTGGAGCAACATCTTTAATATTTAGGTCTGTTCGTTCAATGCTAGTTTCATCTGTTGGGCGATGCATAATAAAGATTCCGTGCCAATCATGATTTGCATCATCTGGGCCTGTATCATTTTCAAAAGTGTAAATCTCTCCTGTTCCTATTGAACCGACAGAACGCCAATTTAGATCATCAAAATAAACAAAAAGATCTGGTGGAATATTACGACATTCTGGATAAACTTCTTCTGGTCGTACTACTTTGGTTAGCATTGGCTTTCCTTCGTGATTAGGTAAAGCTTCTAGTTTGGTAATTAATTCCTGTCTAAAAGCTTCATATTCACTAGGATCAACAGTTCCTTGAGGTTCACGGCCTTTAACATTGACCATTAATCTAGCGTAATAGCCACCTGAACCCCAAGCACGAGTTTTTTCCCAATCAACATCACATTTTTCTACTGGAGCAGGTTCTTTAGGTGTTTGTTTTAGAGTAAGATAACCTTCTTTAATTAACCACTCATTAATACAAATACCGCCATCCATTTTTCTTGCTCCATGATCAGAGACAACTAAGATAGTAGTATCTTCTCCAGCAAGTTTAACTAATTCGCCTAAGCGTTCATCACAAAATTTATAATAGCGTTTGATTGCATCTTGGTAAGGGTTTCCTGGTTCGTGTTTAAGGTGTTTAGCATCCATATATTTCCAAAAACCATGATGGATACGGTCTGTTCCCATTTCTACCATCATAAAAAAGTCCCATTCTTTAGTTTTTAGACAATGGCTAGCTAAACGAAACCGTTTATCAGTCATAGCAAAAATTTGATCTAATATTCGGTCTTTATCATCATTGCGGAAGTTATCACAATCTAGAATATAACCGCTAGTAACTTCTTCTACTTCAGTCTTAAATTCTTTAGGATAAGTAAAATCGCTTTTAGTGCTAGGAGTAAGAAAACAAGAAACTAAATAACCGTTTAATGGTTTAGGTGGGTAAGTTTGTGGAACGCCTAAAACTATACATTTTTTTCCTGCTTTAGAGAGGATTTCCCATACAGTAGGCTCTTTAACATGAGCAGAATTAGGTATAGACATTTTTGCATAAGAATAGTCTGCTCGGTTTCGTAAGCCATAAAACCCAAGTCTTCCAGGATTTTTAGATGTTAACATTGACATCCAAGCAGGTACAGTAATAGGAGGGTCAGTAGATCTTAATTTTCCCCACACCCCTTTTTCCATCAATGCTCTTAGGTTAGGTAGCTCATCACGCCACTCACCAAAAACTAGTTGTGGCGCTGCACAATCTAGCCCAATCACCATAACTTTTTTCATTAAAAATGCTCCTTAAGAAACAATAAATTAGCGGAAAGCTATCCTAATTTTTTGTAGAGTAAATGACAAGTTAACCTGCCTGTCATTATCTGTCATTAAAGGTTGTCTATTTGGTTATCCCAAGCTATCTTACTTCATTCTTTATAAAATTTTTTGGAGCCAAAATGTACGTTACACACCTTAGTTGTTTTAAATGCGGAAAAGAATATGAAAAACAAAAAATCCATCAATTGTGTCAAGCTTGTGGAAAACCTCTTAAAGTTCATCATGACTTAAAAAAAGTCAGACAAAATTTATCCATAGATAAGCTAGTTGGCCGTGAAGCAAATCTTTGGCGCTATAAAGAGGTACTTCCTGTAGAAAAGCAGGAAAACATAGTCTCTTTAGGCGAAGGATTTACTCCACTATTTCATGCTAAAAATTTAGGAAAATCCCGCCAAATGGTTAAACTCTATATTAAGGATGAGGGTTTAAATCCTACAGCATCTTTTAAGGCTCGTGGTATGGCAATGGCTGTATCAATGGCTAAAGAATTAGGATTAAAAAAGCTTGCAGTCCCTACAGCAGGTAATGCTGGAGGTGCACTAGCCGCCTATGCTGCTAAAGCAGGTATGGAAGCTTATATTTTTATGCCTAAGGATGTCCCTATAGTCAATCGTTTAGAAGCGGAAAGCTGTGGAGCTAGCGTAACTTTAATCGATGGACTAATTACAGACTGTGCTCGTGTTGTAATGGAAAATAAAGATAAAGAAGGTTGGTTTGATGTCTCCACGCTTAAAGAACCTTATAGGATTGAAGGTAAAAAGACTATGGGTTATGAGCTTGCAGAACAACTTAATTGGCAACTCCCTGATGTAATTCTTTACCCAACAGGCGGAGGAACAGGACTTATAGGAATGTGGAAAGCTTTTGATGAAATGCAAGAAATGGGATGGATTGATAGTAAACGTCCTAAAATGATTTCTGTACAAGCTACAGGTTGTGCCCCAATGGTAGAAATTTTTAATAGCTCAACTCCAGGAATAGAAATAAAGAATGCTCATACAGTTGCTTCAGGTTTAAGAGTTCCAAAAGCAATTGGTGATTTTATTATGCTAGATATTTTACATAGTAGCCAAGGAATAGCCTTAGCTGTTTCTGATAGTGAGCTTATTTCTGGAGCAAGAGAAATCAGCCGTTTAGAAGGAATTTTTGCTGCTCCTGAAGGTGGTGCAACATTAGCAGCACTAGATAAACTACTAACTAATAATTTTATTAAGCCAGAAGAAAGCGTTGTTTTATTTAATACTGGTAGCGGGATAAAATACTTAGAAGCTTTTCAATAAGAATGTTAAACCAAAATAGTTCAAAGCCAGAATTTATTAGCTCACTTGAAAAATTTGAGCGCTATTTTCCTTTAATAATTCTGGCTTTTGCATTTCCATTATTTTTTTATAAGCTAGGTGCTGTAGCATTCCTTGGCCCAGATGAACCTCGCTATGCTCAAGTAGCAAGGGAAATGTTTGAGCGTAATGATTTTATTACCCCTACTTTACTTGGTGATACTTGGTTTGAAAAACCTGCACTGTCTTATTGGTTAATGATAGTTTTTTATCACTTGTTTAACCCTAGCGAATTTGCAGCTAGACTTCCAAATGCATTGTTTGCTACAGCTAATTTACTAATTATTTACCAAATAGCTAAACAAGTTAAAAATAGTATCTATGGGCTAATTAGTGCTTTGATTTTAGCAACTTCTGGGCTTTATTTTGGTTTAGCCCGAGCAGCATCTTTTGATATGCCCCTCACCTTTAGCTTTACCGCTGCAATTGCTTGGTTTTATTTAGCGGATATAAGCGAAAATAAAAAATCTAAATTATTTTATTTAATTCTATTTTATAGTGCTGTAGGTGTTTCAGTTTTAGCTAAAGGATTAGTTGGATTTCTTCTTATTGGTGCAATAATAGGAAGTTATATAATTTTTACAGGACAATTACGCTCTATTTTAGCCTTACGCCCATTTTTAGGGTTATTAATTTTTCTTTGCGTTATCAGTCTCTGGTATGTCCCAGTAATTATAAAACATGAATGGGCATTTATTGATGAGTTTTTTATTCAGCATCATTTTGAGCGTTTTACATCTAATAAATATCGCCATCCTGGCCCAATATATTTTTTTGTATTAGTAGTTTTAGCTGGAGTATTTCCTTGGTCAGTTTTTCTCTTAAAAGGGCTAAAAAGCTTATTCTTATTACGTCCAACAGGTTTTAGTTGGTTTGCTTTTAAGGAAAAACATAGTCGGTTAATCCTTTTAGCCTTTCTTTGGGCAGTTATCCCACTAGCGTTTTTTTCTTTATCTAACTCTAAGTTACCAGGCTATATTTTACCTGTTTTTCCTGCAATTGCCCTACTTATAGGTTATGAAGTAGAAAAAACTCTTTATGAGTCTAAAAACTTACGTTACCCTTTTTTAATAACAGGGTTATTAGTTTTTGTTATTGCTTTTGTAGCACCATATTTTGCTAATAAAGAGTTAAACACTAGTTATAATACTTATTTTTTATTAACTGCAATTATAATTTTTATTTCTCTGCTGGTAATTTCTATTATCTGGAGAAAAGACTATGTTTTATCGATAGTAGCCTTATTTGCTCTTAACCCAATACTTGCAATAATTATAGCTAATAATCTTTTTCCTGCATTAGAAGTAAAAGATTCGCTTGCGCCTTTAACACGTATTGCAACAAAAAACCTACAAGTTAACGAAAAAATCATTTTTTTCAATTACTTACAATATAGCCCTTTATTTTACAGTAATGGTCGTGTAGTTAGAGGAAATGATGGAGAAGCCTTAGTATTAACTACAAATGATGAGCTAGTCAAATCCTTAGAACAAGAAAAAAGCCTGCTTTGTTTAGCTAAAATGCGGGATCTTAATCAAATCACCAGTGATACTCGTTATGAAACTTTTTTAATTGCTAAACAACGAGACGTACAACTCTTTAGAGTCAAACTTAAAACACCTTAATAGAAAAACTAGCCTAACTTTATGATTACTCTGTCATTTGCTATACTAGAGGTTTGTTAAAACATCATTTTTATAATTAAAGGGTTTTGCCAATGAAATTAACAAGAAAAGGCTATTTAATTATTTCTATTGTTGTCCTTGTACTAGTTATTTCAGGCTGTGTTTATGCTTATTTTGCTTCTCAAACAGTTCGGGATTTAATAGGAAAATTATTTAATCAAGAAAAATCAAGCCCTACTAATACATCTAGCCCTACACCAAGCCCAAGTTCAAGTCCAAGTTCTAGCCCAAGTTCTAGCCCAAACACCACTAATTCTAGCTCAAGTCCAAGTCCTGCAAATACTAATACTTTAGCAGGTTTAGCTGATAGCGAAGTAAAATCTAGTATTCTACAAGCAATACTTAAAAACCCTGAATGGCGTAAAAATGAAATAGATATTAAAGTAGTTAACGGATCTGTAGAAATACGTGGTTTTATTAGCGATAAAGCCCAAATACCATTAATAGAACAATTTGTTCGTTCTATTAATGGAGTAAAAGAAGTTAGAATGTTTTTAGAAGTTAAGAATGATTTAATAGGTAATTTGCCTAGTTCAACACCTTCTCCTTTGACTATAACTACAGAAAACTCCAATGAGCTTTTAGCTAAAGAAGTTGAATTTGCTTGTTATAAAACTGATGCATTTGAGATAAAAAATATAAAAATTTCTGCTAAAGATGGACAGATTAATTTATCAGGAAAAGTACGCTCTCGTGCAGAAAAACTTCTTGCTGAAAGAATTGCTAAAGAAGTCGCAGGTGTAAAATCTGTGGCTAATGAACTTGAGGTTAAATTAAATTAGATCATAACATATAACTAGTATAGAAACCTATAACTTACAAGCATAAAATAATTCCTGTTTTCTGCTATTACTTATCTCTTTTTTCTAATTACTATGCTATAATTATGCTTACATTTTTCTGTATAAATCCTAATAGGTGAGAAATAATGGAACAAGAAAATAAACTTCCTGTAAATATTGAAGATGAAATGAAACGTAGTTATTTAGACTACGCAATGTCAGTAATAATAGGTCGTGCTCTACCAGATGTACGAGACGGTCTTAAACCAGTACACCGCCGTGTACTTTGGGCAATGAATGAATTAAGTAATACTTATAATAAGCCTTACAAAAAATCTGCCCGTGTAGTCGGAGATGTCATAGGTAAATATCATCCACACGGTGACGTAGCTGTTTATGACACGATAGTTAGGCTAGCGCAAGATTTCTCTATGCGTACTCCATTAATTGATGGACAAGGCAATTTTGGTTCAGTTGATGGTGATGCACCTGCGGCAATGAGATATACTGAGATAAGAATGGCTAAGGTGTCTGACGTAATGTTAGCCGATATTGATAAAGAAACTGTAGATTTTCATCCTAATTATGATGAAACAATGGTTGAACCTGTTGTGCTACCTTCACGCTTTCCAAACCTTTTAGTTAATGGATCTGCTGGTATTGCCGTAGGTATGGCTACTAATATTCCTCCTCATAATATAACAGAAATACTTGAGGCTACTATTCATTTAGTACAAAAATCTGAAATGACACTAGAGGAATTACTTAAAATAGTTCCTGGGCCAGATTTTCCTACAGGCGGGTTTATTTTTGGGCGTGAAGGAATTAAACAAGCTTATGAGACTGGTCGAGGTTCTGTAATTATGCGTGCTAGGGCTGCTATTGACCGTTCAACTCGTAATGAAGCTAGAGAAACAATAGTTGTAACTCAAATTCCTTATCAAGTTAATAAAGCTAAATTAATAGAACGTATTGCTGAGTTAATTAATGAAAAGAAAATAGAGGATATTTCTGATTTAAGGGATGAATCTGACCGTGAAGGAATGCGTATTGTTATAGAGCTTAAACGAGGCGCAGTAGCCCAAGTTGTCTTAAATAACCTCTATAAACTTACTGCAATGCAAACATCCTTTGGAATTATTAATTTAGCTATTGTTGCAGGTCAACCTAGGGTTCTAGGTATATTAGAAACTTTACGCTTATTCATTAGTTTCCGCAAAGAAATAGTAAGACGACGTACCGAGTTTGAATTACGTAAAGCAAAAGCACGTCAGCATATTTTACTTGGTCTAATAAAAGCACTTGATCATTTAGATGAAGTTATTAAATTAATTCGTGCTTCACGCTCATCAGCAGAGGCTAAAGAAGGATTAATTAAAAAGTTTGATTTTTCTGCTCTTCAAGCTCAAGCTATTTTAGACTTGCAATTACACAGGCTTACAGGGCTTGAAAGAGAAAAAATACTTAATGAATTAAAAGATGTTGAGCGTAGAATTAGCGAGCTAGAAGAAATACTTAACAATGAGATTACCCTTAAAAATCTTATTATTAAGGAATTAAGAGAAGTTCAAAAAGAGTTTTCTACTGAACGTCGTACACAAATACTTGATGCAGAAGCAGAGCTTAAGCTAGAAGACTTAATTCCTGATGAAGATATGGTAATTACTGTTACTCTTGGTGGTTATGTTAAGCGAACACCTTTAGCTCATTATCGTAGTCAACGCCGAGGTGGGACGGGTAAAAAAGGAATGACAACAAGAACAGAGGATATTGTTTCTCATATTTTTGTTGCTTCTAACCATTCTTATATTCTTATATTTAGCGATAAAGGCCAAGCTTATACTCTAAAAGTTCATGAAATTCCAGATGTTAGCGCATCAGGTAAAGGTAAAGCGATAGTTAACCTAATTAATTTACCTAGTACAGAAAAAGTAGCTGGAATTTTAGCTATTAGAGAATTTGCTAAAGATCAACACGTTGTAATGGTTACACGTAGAGGAACTACTAAGAAAACCGAGCTTGCAGATTTTGCTTATAGTCGTGCAAGAGGAATTCTAGCTATTAATATTGATGAGGGTGATGAACTTATTGCTACAGAGCTTAGTGATGGTAAGAAAAAGATCTTTATTGCTACTCATGATGGTATGGCTATTTATTTTGATGAATCAGATGTTAGATCTGTAGGCCGTCAAGCTTATGGCGTTAAAGGTATTGACTTACGTGATAATGATTATGTTGTTGGCGTAGCTGTAGTAAATGGAACAGAACAAATGTTAACAATTTCTCAATATGGCTTAGGTAAACGTACCACATTAGAAGATTATCGTTTTCAATCACGAGGTGGTGTAGGTGTAATAAATATGAAAGTAACAGATAAAACTGGTTCTGTAGTAGCTGTTATGCCTGTACAAGATGAAGATGAGCTTATGATCATCAGTGGACAAGGTAAAGTGATTCGCTTTGATGTTAAAGATATTCGTGAAACAGGGCGTAATACTCAAGGGGTAAAATTAATTGATACTGCTGATGAGGATTATGTAGCGTCTGCTTCATTAATTGAGCGCCAAGATAGTCCAATTTTAGAAAATAGTGATAAGTAAAAATTTGTAAACTAAAATAGGGAGCTAAAAAGCTCCCTATTTTACTAAAGATTTTATTAAAGGAAAGACTATATATTCAGAATATATTTAGATTATATTTTATTGTTCTTTTAATCTAAAGGTTCTACTGCTATAAGCAGCCTCATCAGTTTGTGCAGTTGTTGTTTCCCAAGTAGATTTATCTTTGTCAAATTCTATTTTAACGATCCTTACACCCACCAAAGTTTCTACAGGTAGATTAGTTAAATCTAATTTACAATCTTGGTCAAATTTTTTTTCTTTACCTGGGTCTATTTTTTTCTCTGTCTTAAATTCCAAAACGACAGGTTTATTTTTAATATCTAGAAAACGTGATTCCCAATAAATTACTTTAATAGGTTTAGAAGAGGTATTTTTGCAGACTAGATTTAGTTGTATTTGCTTATCAATAGCCTGACCACTACCAGGAACATTACTTACACTATTCATACCACCAGGCATACTTGAAGGCATTGAACTACCAGGCATAGCCCACTTTGTAATATCATTTAGAGTAACTCCAAACTCTACAGAAAGTGGGGGGGTGTTAGATTTTTCTTGACCAAAGACAAGTTGGAAGGTTAAAAGTAGAGTTATTAAAAGAACCTTTATCAGTCTTGGCCTTATCATAAAAGGATTTCTCCTATAAAGAAAAAACTAGTATATAAAAAATTCAAAATTTTGAATTAAAATGAAAATTTAGTTAATTATAAATTAAATTTATATAGTCGCAAGCCTTTATTTCAATAAAATTAGCAAGTTAGCGGAAAACTTCCAAGTTTCTTAGTAAATGGTTTTCCTAACCTACCAGTCAAAAAATTAAAATATTGATTTATTTTAACTTACTTATTTTATCAAAATATTTAACAAACATTTTTATTCCACCCGAAGCTTGTTGCCAATCATAATTTTCATTAGGTTCATGGTAGCCGTGTTCAGGTAAACTTAGCCCCAAAAAGATCAATGGAGCGTTTAAGTACTTTTGCATAGAGACACATGCGCCAATTGTTCCACCCTCACGAGTAAAAGCAGGGGTTTCGCCAAAAGCAAATTGCATTGCCTCACGAGCAGCATCAGCAAAAGGGCCATCAAAATGGCCTAAATAAGGTGGCGCAGCAGAAAGAAAATTAACTTTAATATCAGGGTTACGTTTTTCTATAAAGTCTTTAATTAGCTCAAAAGTCTTTTTTCCATCCATATTTGGAACTAAACGTGTACTGATTTTTGCTTGGGCTTGATGTGGGACAATGGTTTTTACACCTATTCCGCTATAACCACCAGTAATTCCATGTACTTCAAAAGTTGGTCGGCTCATTATGGCTTTTAATACATCTGCTGCGCTAGAAAATCTAATACTATTAAATCCATACACTTTAATAAAACGATCAACATCAAAACCCGCAGCTAAAAAGCTTTGTAGCTGTTCTTCAGTAACAGCAACAGCATCATCATAAAAACCTGGTATTTTTACCTCACCAGTTGAAGCATCATAACACTCTGCAATAATCTTACTTAATTCCCCTATAGGATTACGTGCAGCGCCTCCAACTAAACCAGAGTGGACATCCTTACTACCCGTTTCTAAATTTAAGGTAAAAGTAAGTAAGCCTCTTAGGCCATAAGGAACAGCAGGTTTTTGGCGGTTAATCCAGATAGTATCTGAGACAACTACAGAATTTGTATTAAATTCTTCTTTACGGTTTTTAAGAAAAAGATCAAAATTAGGGCTTCCTATTTCTTCTTCTAATTCCCAAAGAAAGCGGAAGTTAAGAGGTATTTGGTTTTCTACAGCATAGCGAACCGCATAAAGAGCAGTTAGAGCAGGGCCTTTATCATCTGTTGTACCTCGACCTTCATAACGGCCATCTTTATTAAAAAAGGTAAAAGGCTTTTTGCTTTCCCATTCCTCAGGGTTTGCGGGTTGAACATCTAAATGATTATAAACTGTCACTGTAGGATAATTTTTATCTCTAATTAAATGCCCAATAACACAAGGATAGCCTGCTGTGGGGGCTTTTTCTGCTTCTACTCCAACAGATTTAAGAAAATCTACAGCTAAATCTCCGCCTCGTTCAATATCTGGGCGGCGTTCAGGCTCCATACTAATTGTAGGTATTTCAACAAATTGGCCTAGTTTATCTTCAAATTCCAAACGTACTGAATTAATATATTCATCTAAATTAGGGAAAGATCTACTCATATGTTTTTTACCAAAAATTTTTATTTAATTTAAGAGATTTGTTAGAAAAGTGGGACTAGAAAATTATCTAAAACTATCTAAAACTGATTTAGAGCCTATCACTAAACTAGTGATAGGTGTAGTTTTAACAAAAAACAGACTTAAAAATCAACCTAAAGAAGTTGTATTTTAAGCTCTTTGTAAAAGTATCTTGAGAAAATAGCTGTATTTTACAAAAATATAATGAATGATTTACTTAGACTTCTTCGCTATGCACGACCCTATTCTATTACACTAATTGCTGGTATTTTGCTCACTTCATTAGTTGGGCTTTTTGAAGCTGCTAGAATTGCACTGGTTGGGCCTATTTTTGACTCTTTAGCTGGTAATCAACTAACTAATAGTGTAACTCAAAGTAATATTTTTTCTTATCTAAACTCCTTTTTACCTCAAATAAATCAATGGAGTTCTATAGCAGTTTTATTACTTATTTTTACTTTATTAAAAGGCATTGCTCTATTTTTTTCTGGTTATTTGCTTACCTATGTAGGGCAAAAAATTATTGTCAAACTTCGTCAAGAACTCTATGAACATATTCTAAAACAATCAGAAGTATTTTTTACTAATCATCGCTCTACAGATTTAACAGCACATATAATTAATGATGTTGAAAAAGTCCAACATGCTGTAACCGTATTACTTTATGATACTTTAAGAGAGTCCTTTACATTAATAGCATTGCTAATTTGTGCTTTTTCTATAAGCTGGAAACTTTCTCTTTTCTCTTTAATTGTAGTACCAGCAATTTATGCAATAACAGTTCGTTTTGGCCGTAGACTCCGCCAAACAAGCCATAAAACACAGGAAGGGGTTCAAGAAGTTTTAGGAATTGCTCAAGAAACTATTACCAATAATCGTGTTGTTAAAGCTTTTGGAATGGAAAAGTTTGAGAGTGCAAGATTTTTAAGATCGCTAGAAAAACTTCGTAATACCAATATGAAAACGGCTAGCGCTCTTTATCTTTCATCGCCTATTTTAGAGTTTGTAGGGTTTTTGCTTTTAGCAGTTTTAATTTTATTTGTACAAAATTTAATAGCCCAAGGTAATTTTTCTATTGGAAATTTTACTGCCCTGCTTTTAGCCCTAGCAAAGCTTTATGATCCAATGCGTAAGCTTAGCCAGACTCAAAATACTTATCAGCAAATCTTTGCTGCTTCAACAAGAGTTTTTACTATCTTAGATGAACATACTGAAATAGTTGATAAACCCATTGCAAAACAGCTAACAACATTCCAACATCAGATAGAACTTTCTAATGTTTCATTTTATTATCCTAAATCTGAACAAGCAGCCTTAGAAAACATCAATCTAACAATTAAAAAAGGTCAAATGGTTGCACTAGTAGGAGATTCTGGTTCAGGAAAATCCACTTTAACCAGCTTACTTATGCGTTTTTTTGATGTAAGCTCAGGAAAAATTTTAATTGATGGTATTGATATTAGAGAGTTTCAATTATCTAGTTTACGTGCTCAAATGGCTTTAGTTAGCCAGCATATTGCTCTTTTTAATGACACAATTTATAACAATATTGCTTATGGTCGTTCTGATATTAGCAAAGAAAAAGTTACTAATGCGGCTAAAGCTGCTTATGCACATGACTTTATTCTTGAGCGAGGCGGTTATGAAATAACTGTGGGAGAAAATGGTACAGAGCTTGCAGGAGGTCAACGCCAACGCATTGCTATTGCTAGAGCGCTTCTTAAAAATGCTCCTATTTTGATTTTAGATGAGGCGACTTCTGCTCTAGATAATAAGTCTGAAAGAATAGTTCAAGAAGCATTAAATAATCTAATTGAAGACCGTACAACAATAGTAATTGCTCATAGGCTTTCTACTATTAGACAAGCTTCGCAAATCGTAGTACTTGACCAAGGTAAAATAGTTGAAATAGGAACTCATGAACAGTTACTTGCTATAGAGGGTTTTTATCATAAGCTTTATCAATTACAATTTGCTCAAGATGAGTTAAATGAAGAATTAACACTAACAAGGGAATAAATAATATATGCTTAAGAGCATGACCGGATTTGGTCAAGCAATAGTTGAAAACGCAAATCATCGGGTTACTGCTGATGTAAAAACAGTAAATAACCGCTTTCTTGATATCCACGTAAAACTTCCTATTGAAATTTCTGTAGAAGAAATTTCAACAAAAAAACAAATCCAATCAATACTTAAACGAGGTAGAGTTGATCTAACTATTACTCTTACACAAACAACAGAAACTAGCTATGAAATTAACTTACCGCTTTTAAGAGGTTATGTTAAAGCATTAAAACAAATCCAAATGGAATTAGACCTTGATTCTAACATTGATTTAGGCTTACTAACTAAGTTACCTAATGCAATTCAATTAACAACAAATTCTGCTCCTAACCAAGAAATTATTGCAAGCGTAAGATTAGCCGTAGAACAAGCTTTAACTAAATTAACAGAAATGCGTGTTAATGAAGGCCAAGAGCTTGCAAAAGAATTAAGTAAACGGCTTGATTTAATTCAAGCAGCTATTCCTAGTATTGAAAGCAATGCTAATGAGCTTTTACCGCTTTATAGAGAGCGTTTACAAAAACGTATGCAGGAACTTCTACCTAATACTTTACAAAGTGATGATGCTAGGTTTGCCCAAGAAGTAGCTTACTTAGCCGAGCGTAGCGATATTACAGAAGAAATTGCTAGATTAAAAAGCCATATTCTACAATTTAGAGAACTTCTAAATGTTGGGGATGAAATAGGTAAAAAACTAGATTTTCTTTTGCAAGAAATGAATAGAGAAGCTAACACAATTTTGTCAAAATCAGGTGATTTAAATATTTCCAAAGTAGCACTTGATATAAAAACTGAAATAGAAAAACTCCGAGAGCAAGTACAAAATGTCGAATAACCATAATAACTCTAATAATATAAATAGATTAGGTAGTTTATTAGTTATCACTGCCCCCTCTGGTGCTGGTAAATCTACTCTTGTAAAAAGGTTAAGAGCATCTTTAGATGAACTAGCTTTTTCTGTTTCTTATACAACTCGCCCTCCTCGTATAGGGGAAGAACATTCACGAGAATACTTTTTTGTTTCAGTCTCAGATTTTGAAAAAATGAAGGCTGAAGACCAATTTTTAGAATGGGCTAAAGTCCATAGCAACTATTATGGAACTCATCGTGCTACGGTCGAAGAAGCATTAAAAGAAGGTAAAGATTTAATTTTAGACATTGATGTTCAAGGTGCAGCACAAATTAAACAAAAAATGCCTCAAGCAGTTTTAATATTTATAATGCCTCCTTCCTTTGAAGCCTTATCAGACCGTCTTCGTACACGTAATTTAGATACTACTGAAGTAATCGATCGTAGATTAAAAGAAGCTAGTTTAGAAGTAGCTCAATATCCAGATTTTGATTATGTAATTGTTAATGATGATTTAGATCAAGCTACAGAGTTTTTAATTGCGGTTGCTAAATCAGAACGTCTAAGACCATATAGAATAGAAAATAAACTTAAGGCTATCTTAAGGAGTTTTCCTAGAGATTAAAAAGGCTATTTTATGAAGATTGCGCTTGGGGTAACAGGTTGTATTGGTGCTTATAAAGCTGTCTTAGTACTAAGACATTTGCAAGAAATGGGAGCAGAGGTTGAAGTAGTAATGACTCGTCATGCCTCTGAATTTATCCAACCTCTTACTTTTCAAGCACTTTCAGGGCATAATGTAGTTACTGATATGTTTGCTCCTACAGAGCGAAGCGATATTTATCATATTACTCTTGCACAAGCTATTGATTTAATGGTTGTTGCACCTGCTACAGCTAATAGTATTGCTAAATTTGCTCGTGGTATTGCTGATGATTTTCTTACTACACTTTATCTTTCAACCCCTGCCCCTCTACTTATTGCGCCTGCAATGAATGTTGAAATGCTTAATCACCCTGCTACCCAAGAAAATCTAGCTATTTTACGTAATCGCGGAGTAGAGTTTATTAATCCATCATCAGGTTATTTAGCTTGTGGAATGGTTGGTGAAGGTCGTTTAGCTGAACCCTTAGAAATTGCTAAACGAGCTATTGAAATAATTAAAGAAAAATCCACTAAGCTAGATTTAGTAGGAGAACACCTTTTAGTCACCGCAGGCCCTACACGTGAACATATGGATCCTATTAGGTATATTTCTAATCGTTCATCAGGAAAAATGGGCTATGCTATTGCCCAAGCAGCTATTAATAGAGGAGCAGAAGTCACTTTAGTAAGCGGCCCTGTTTCTATTACTGCGCCTAAAAAAGTAAACCTAATTAAAATAACTTCAGCCGCAGAGATGTATAAAGCTGTTTTAGATAATTTTGAAAAAGCAACCATTGTAATTAAATCTGCTGCTGTTTGTGATTATCATCCAAAAGAAAAAGCTGAACAAAAGGTAAAAAAAACTGACTCAGATATGGTTATTGAGTTAGAGAGAACAGAAGATATTTTAGCTAGCCTTGGAAAAATCAAGACTCACCAAATCCTTGTAGGCTTTGCAGCAGAAACACAAAATGTTTTAGAGTATGCTAAAAGTAAACTGGTGAAAAAAAATATTGATATGATTGTAGCTAATGATGTTAGCGCTATAGATGCAGGTTTTGATACAGATACAAACCGAGTAATAATTATTGACCGCCTAAATCAAACGCATTTGCCTTTAATGAGTAAAAGCGAAGTAGCAAATAAAATCCTAGATAAAGTAAAAGAGTTAAATTTAGAAAATAAACTCAACAAAAGTTAAAATAAAACCAATGGTTATAACAAAATAACGAATATAGTCTGGTTTAATTTTTTGAGCTAGTTTTGGGGCTAAATACCCTCCTAAAATAGCACCTACACCAAGCGCTATAGCGGGTATAAACAAAACACTATTAGCAGAAATAAAAAATAGCGAAGCTACTATATTAATCACTGTACCTAACCAAGTTTTTATTGCATTAAGTTGATTAATATCGGCTTCTATATAAAAACCTAGTAAGGCAAGCATCATTATCCCCATACCTGCACCAAAATAACCACCATAAATCGATACTAAAAACTGTAGGAAACACGTTAAGGCAAAGCTTTTTATAGTCTTATTATGCTTTTCCAATTGGCGTTTTAGTCTTGGTTGGTAACAAAGTAAAAGTGTGGCAAGTAAAATTAAAATAGGAACGGCTTGCTTAAAAAGTTTTTCAGGTGTGTTTAATAAAAGCCATGCACCAAAAAGTGCACCTAAGATAGAAGGAATTGTTAAACTTGCGGTTAAGCGCTCAAGCCCTTTTGCTTGTTTACGATAGCTCCAAACACTTGCTAAAGACCCAGGCCAAAGAGCTACTGCATTAGTAGCATTAGCTGGTATAGCCGCTATACCTAAGGCTAACATTGTAGGAAATGAGATTAGAGAACCTCCTCCAGCAACACCATTAATTGCACCTGCGGCAAAACCAGCTAGAACAAGTAGAGCATAAGAGGATTGGCTATCTAGTGCTAATAACAATACTTAAACCTATCCACCATAGCTATTTATTACAGCACTAGCAGATTTAGACACTACATCTAAAAATGCATCTGCTACAGCCTCTGGTTCAGAATAGATTTTAATAAAATCAGAGCTACGTAAAAACACTAGAATATCACTAACTTTTGCTTTTGGATATTGAGAAAGTGCTCCTACTAGATTTTGTTGGTATTCTGTTCTCATATCTACAAAGTCAACACTACTAAGTAATTGTTTATATTTAGCATCTAGAAATCTATCGCCTTCATGAGAATTAAGTTCTTCTATAATAGTATTTAGAGTCCCACCATTAAGATTCTTAAAGCTAGGATCATTAAGAATACTATCAGGACTATTATTAGCTAATACAGAGAGATCAGCGACAAATGAGAGTTCAAAGCTCTTTTGTTCTTCGGTGTAATTAGGATCTGAAAGAAAAGTTTGAAAGCATTTACCACGCATAAAATCTAACATAAAGTTTATATTTGCTTCTGCATTCCAAACCAAAGTGTCAATAAAAGCGCTTTGAAGAGTTAGACTTAGGCCACGAAATAGCTCATCATCTATTAAAATACGTATTTGATCAACTAGTGCGCTATCATCAGGGTTAGCATTAACAATAGACATAATATGCTCTTGTAAGTTAGGAGCAAGTAAGCGAAAACTACGTTCAGCTTCAATACCTTCTGGAGTGGGGCCTGTTTCAAAATCCTGTGCTTGAGTAGGTTGGTTTTGCGCCTTAAAAGGATTAAGAGCTTGTTTAAGTCGTGCTGCTAGGCTTCCTTGTAAATGAGTGCTACCAACACTAAAACGAGAGCGAGTAAATTGTAGCATCATACGCTCATCTAGCTCTGGATCTGGGGCTTCAGCCGGTGGTAGTTGGCTTGCAAACTCATGTGCTAAGGCATGAGACTTAATCTTAATTTCTTTATGAGTATCTATTTTCTTTTTTGGTGGTGTATTTTGAGGTGGCCTATATCGCTGCATAGCTTTTTCCCCGATTTTTAAGGTGTAGTTCAATATTATGCCAATATCAAACTATAAGCAATTTAATATTTTATTCGGCGTTTAAGCGAGTAAGAAAATCATAAACTTTTTGTGTTTCATTAATAAAATTTTCTCCTTCTTTTTCAGAAGAAAATTGTTTACGTAATTTAACAATAGTTGTACAAGCTAAGCTTAATTTAGTAATAGCTTCTTTATTTCTACCTAATTGATTTAAGCAAATAGCTTGTCCAAATAAAGCTTGCCATTGCCAAAAAGGAAAATGTAATTTTTCAGTTAATAAAAAGCATTCTTGAAATGAGTTAATAGCTTCATCTAGTTGTCCATCGGCTTCTTGAGCTTCGCCTAGCATACAGAGTACAGCAGTTTGTTCAAATAAATCTCCTATTGTTCGTAAAATAGTTAAAATTTCTTGGAGTTTTGTTATAGCTTGAGAGTAATCACCTAAAAGGGTAGCTATTCTAGCAAGCCCTCTAGCAATAAGTATTTGAGTACCTTTTTCACCTGTTTCTAGACAAATTGCCATTCCTCTTTGAAGGTAATCTTTAGCCTGATTAATATCTAGATTTGTAGGAGAAAGATAATCAAACCCTAATAATGTATGCATATAGGCTTCGCCAATACGCCAACCAATAGATCTAGAGAGTTCAACACCTCTTTGATGTGTTTCTTGCAATTCTAAGTGATTACGCTCATAGTATTGCATAATTGAGCTAATTGAATAGCTTCTTCCTTCAGCAAAACGATCACCTACGGCTTGGGCTAGTTCTTTAGCCTTTTTCATTACTAAATTGCCTTCTTGCCAACTACCTTGACAATGCAAAACTACACTATAAAAAATACGAGCTAGTGCAAGTAACCGGTTATCATTAGCAGCTTCAGCAAGTTCACAAGCTAGGCTAAGATGTTCTAAAGCAATGGAGAGAGGGACTGAGCGCCAAGCGGCTACTCCAACATGAAAATTTATATATCTTTCTGAAACAACATCTTTAGAAATTTTGGCACTAATTAAACCTTCTTGGCCTATTCTAATTGCATCTGCAAATTTACCTTGAAACCATCCATATTCACATAATCTTGCTTTACCACGTGCAATTAAAGAGTGGTTATCAAGCTCTTGTCCAATCTTTAAGCCTGCTTCAGCTTGACTTACGGCTTGACTTACATTACCTAAACGTAGCATTGCTAAAGAACATTTTAGCTTAACATCGGCTAAAACAATTTTATCAATAGGATCATAATCATCAGGGCTTTCTTCTATTGCAGTTACAGCTTCTTCCATAAGCTGAGTATAATGAGATACATCTCTCCAAGATTCTTGTTCAATAGCCTGTTCTATTGCTCTATGGGCAAATTCAAAGCTCTCTTGCCATTCCCCTGCTGCATTATAATGATAAGCAAGTTTACCTATGACTCTAGATATTTTATTACGATAGACAGTTTGTATAGCCTCAGCAACTTGTGCATGTAAACGGCGTTTTTGCCTTTTACTTAAACCCTCATAAAGAACTCTTTTTATTGTGGCATTATAAAAACGGTAATCATCGCCTCTAGAGCTTTTTTCCTCTTTAATTAAAAAAGTCTTAACACCAATAGAAAGTAATTTTTCTAAATCATCTTCATCTTTTTCACTTATTTCTGCAAGTACTTCAAAATTAAAGGTTTCACCAATTACAGAAGCTTGGGCTAAAAGGTTTTTTAATTCTTCTGGGCATTTTTCTAGTTTATATTCAACAGCAATGCCTATTGTTGTAGGCAGTTCAATTTCTTCAAGCGATTGACATAACCACCAACCCTCGCCTAAAGAAATTTTATTTTCATTTACAAGTAATCTTACAAGTTCTATTAAATAATAAGGATTACCGCTTGTTATTTCACATAAACGATATATTTCTTGGGGTGAGATTTCTATTCTTAGAAAAATGGTTTCTAACATTTTTCTAACATCATTACTATCAAAAGGCTTTAGTTTTATTTGTTCAAAAGTTAAGTAGCGGCTTTGTGCAAGTATCCAATCTCTTAAAATAGCTCCTGGTCTAGAAGCTTCTTCATCGCTAGCTGTTGCAACAATTAAGAGCCTTGTACCTATTAAATTACGTAAAGCATATCCTATTAATTCCAAAATTATATTACTAGCCCAGTGAAGATTATCAAAAAGTAAAACTAAGGGTTGGCTTTGAGTTAAACGATTAAATAGCTGTCTTAATGCATCAAAAACTTGCCATTGTTCTACTTCACTAATTTTTTGTAAGCTATTTTCAAAAACTATGCTAGGTAGTTCAATATTAAATTGTGTTTTAATTTGTGTAGCAATTTTTCTTCCTGTTTCACTATCTTTCTTACCTCCAGTAGTTTCCGTATCGCTAATACTAAGCACACTACCTAGTAAAGATAAAACAGGTTGATAAGGATGGCCTAAATTACTATTTTGATCAAAAAAACTAGTTATCCCAATAATAGCTTTTTGACTTTGTGCCCATTGTTGAAACCTAAATAAGAGTTGTGTTTTTCCACTACCAGAATCACCTAAAATAAGTACTGGTCGGCTTTTTCCATCATAGGTGCGCTGTAATTCTGTTTTAAGTATGCCTATTTCACTATCACGCCCTACAAATTGATCATAGTCAGGTGCAGTAGCAGGCCCCATTTCAGTTGAATTTAATGCTGCATTAAAACTAGTAAACCGGCTATTAATACCTGTCATAATAAGTTTACCAGTACCTCTATTTTGTTGAGGGTTTATTGTCCCTGCATGAAGGTGAAGAAGATTTTGTAAATCCGTCCTACAAGTAATTAAATCTTCTAATAATGTTTGCATTGATTGATAACGAGTATCTGGACTTTTTTGCATTGCCCTTTTAACTATTTCTCTAATACGTAAAGGTACTGTATCAGAAATAGGATCAGGTTCTTTAAAAACAACATTAAAGAGTATTTGTACATCGCTATCTGCATCAAAAGCAACTTGGCGTGTTAAAAGCTCATAAAGTACTGTGCCAAAAGAAAATATATCAGAGCGAGCATCTAAGGCTTTACCTTTTGCTTGTTCTGGTGACATATAATGAGGAGTACCTAAAATTAGCCCTGCTCTAGTCTTAAAAGTATCTGTGGGATCATCTGTAAGGGTATCAGCTTCTTTTGCTAAACCAAAATCCAGTACTTTTAAGTAACCGTCCTGACGTAAAATAAAATTTTCTAGCTTAAGATCCCGATGAATAATTCCTGCTTCATGTGCAGCAGCTAAGCCTTGAGCGCCTTGAATAGCAATATCTAAAAAATCTCTTAAAGAAATTGTTCCTACTCTAATTATCTGACGCAAAGTTTGGCCTTCTACATATTCAGTAGCCATAAATAGAAGGTTTTTATAAGTGCCTACTTCATAAACTGTTAAAATATTTGGATGATTTAAGGCTGAAGCCATACGAGCTTCACGAAGAAACCTTGCCTTATGCTCACCTTCCCCAGCAAGTTCTGTAGAGAGAGTTTTTATAGCAATCATTCTTTCTAAATGAAGATCTTTTGCTAGATAGACTTCACCCATTCCACCTTTTCCTAACAAACGAATAACCTCATATTTATCGGCAAGTAATGTTCCTATTGCTAATTCATCAGTTGATTTTATTTGGAATTGGTTTAGTTCTGCTCCACATACTGAGCAAATATTAGTAGTAGTTTCTTGTTCAGCGCCGCATTGACAGTGCATATTTATTTGTTTTTCCACTAGTAAAAATAACTAAGTCTACGCAGAAATGCAAAATATAAACTTAAGACAAGAAAAAAGATATTGTGTTGGGCATTTTAATGGAAAGCCCTAGTAGAATCAAATCATTAGATCCTTAAAGTATTTTTAAAGAACTATATCAGCCAAATTAGCTTTTTATAGCCCTTGCAACTTGAGGTAATATAATTTGAGGTCTATTAATTGACTTACGGTATAATACTATTGTCTTTCCTAAAATCTGCACTAATTCAGCGCTAGTAGCTTTGCTTATGTTATCAGCTAAATCCTGTCTATCTTCTTCACAATTTTGCAAAATAGATATCTTTACTAGTTCCCTTGCTTCTAGCGCTAAATTTACTTGTTCAACAAAATTTTCACTAATTCCCCCTTTTCCTATTTGTAAAATAGCTTTTAAGTCATGAGCTTGGCCTCGCAAAAATCTTTTTTGTTTTCCTGTTAACATTAATTTATTCCTCTAAATTTATAATTTGTTATTTCTCTAGTTAGATAAATTACTTTTTTGTATTCTAGCTCTTTATTTTTTGTTTCTTTTCTTCTGATTTTTTATTTATGGAAGTTGGCTTAAGGATAAAAGGGTTATGTTTAGGAACAATACGAACTACATTATTTTCAATTCTATAAGTCAAATTGTTAGTGTCTAAAACCGAAGCTAGGGCATCTCCCCAAGGAACATCATTTACTTTCATAGTAACTATCATTTTAGGAACAGATTCATCAACAACAAAATTTAGCCCATAATTATCAGAACAAAAACGTAGTAAATCATAAAGCTCAACACCTCTAATATCTACGCTTATAGGATCTCCCTTAAAATCAGGTTCACCAAAATGTTTAACATCTTTAACATCTAAAGTATTATTAAGTTTATTTGTTTGAAGGTTGCTCTGATTAGTGGTTTGTTTACTATCGCTTTTTGCTTGATTTATTTGAGGGGGTTTAGAAATAAAACCAGGGCTTAAATTAGCCAAATTTTTTGTCACCATTCCAGTTATCGCAATTAAAAATAACCCAATAATGCCAATAATTAAATATGAAGTGTTTTTGTTAATCTTTATTGGGATAAAGCCTATTTTATCATCTACTTTATCACTAGTTTTTTTGCTAACAGTTTGTTTAATTTGACTAGTGGCTACTAATGTTTCTATTTGAGAAGAGTCAAGAGTTTCATTATTTTGAATATTAAGACTAGTGTTACTTGTAGAATTTTGTAGACTTCGTAATCTAAGCAGCAAGGTTTTTGCACTTGTTGGACGTTGGTTAATATTTTGAGCTAAGCATTCATTTAATAGTTGAGTAAAGGCCAAACTAATATTGTTATTAAGAAAATGTGCTAGTTTTAGTGGGTCAGGTTCTTTATTAAGAGTTGCTATTGCTCTAGAAGTAGCATCGGCAGGCTTATGATATGTAGCTAAATGGTAAATAGTAGCAGCAACCGAATAAATATCACTACGACAATCTGTACCTAAACCATCAATTTGCTCAAGTGGCGCATAATGCGGAGTATAACCTGCAATACTACTCTCAATATTAGAAATAGAAGCGCTAGAATTTTTTCTTAATCCTTTAGCTAGGCCAAAATCTAGAAGTACAATTTGGTTTTGTTTAGTAAGTTTTAAGTTATGAGGCTTAATATCTCTATGAACAATAGAAGAGTTATGGCTATGAAGATAGTTTAAGGCTTCAAGTAATTGTTCTGTCCAAGAAATAATTTGAGACATCTCAAAAGGTTTTCCTCTTTTAGCTAAAAGCTGGGAAAGAGTCTCACCATTAATAAATTCCATAACTAAAAACTGGCAATTATCCTCATTAAAATAATCAATTACTCTTGGTAAAGAAGGATGGCGTAGCTTAGCTAGTAGCTGTGCTTCTTGTTCAAAAGCTTTTTCAAGGCGATCTCCTGAAACTATTATTTGTTTTAGCGCAACAAGGTTATTTAATCTTTTATCTTGAGCTTTATAAACTGCTCCCATACCACCTTGGCCGATTTTTTCTAAAATCAAGTACCGTTGTTGCAAAATTGCTCCTTGATTTAAGATAAGGCTTTTATTTACAAAATTGTTTTTCTCACCATCATTAAAACCTGGAACTATAGGTTTTTCTAAAAATTCTCCCATTTCGCTATGAAAATAAAGTATAGAATTTACTTCTTTTCTCATATCTAAGTCTTGTCCACAAGCTTGCTCAATAAAAGCAGATCGCTCTATTTCAGGACATTCTAAAGCATTTTCTACAATAAATTTAATTTCTTTCCAACGTTCAGGAGTCATAATTTTTATTACTTTTTACTACTTATTTTGATTAGTTAATTCTCTTAGTAACCAAGCTCTTGCTATATTCCATTCTCGCTTTACAGTTGTAGCAGAAAGTTCTAAAACAAGAGAAGTTTCTTCAATTGTTAATCCAGCAAAATACCTTAATTCAACTATTTGGTGTTGCTGAGGGTCTATAACAGATAGAGCAATTAATGCCTCATTTAAGGCTAAAAGATCAATAGGCTGCTCGGCAACAATTTCTGGCAAATCACTAATATATAATTTAGTTCGTTCTCCACCACGTTTAGCAGCTAATTGATTACGTACATAATCTACTAAAATATTTCGCATCAACTGAGCAGCAACAGCAAAAAACTGTGCTCGATTTTTCCAATCAACATCCTGCCAATCAACAAGGCGTAAATAAACTTCATTAACTAGCGCTGTAGGTTGTAATGTATGGTCTGAACGCTCTTGTTTAAGGCGATTTATAGCTAAATAGCGTAGTTGATCATACACTAAAGGCATTAATTGGTTTAATGCCTCCTGATCACCACGCCCCCAATCTTTTAATAGCGTTGTAACATTTGTAACCATAAAATTTTCTTAAAGCTTCTTAAAATTTTTCTTAAGACTTTCTAAATTTTTAACAAAATTTTCGGAAAAAATCTCCTAAATCTATGGTCTTTTTTTTATTTTATTTCCGCCTTGTTGGTTAGAGAAAGATATTTTAACAAATTATTTGAAAGGATTTAACAATGATTAGCATTTTTTTTAATCGTAGTTACTTTATGCAACTTACTGGAGGAACATTATTAGCGTTACTACTATGTAATAGTAGCTCTGCATTCCCTAACAAATCAGTAGAGCTAGTTAATGCCCCTACATCAAATTTAACCGTCTCTCAAGCAACAGAAGAGCAAAGCGAGTTATTAAGCGTAGATATTAGCAATGTAGCACTAAAAGATCTATTAGGCTTTATTTCTGATAACTTTAGAACTGAGTTTGTTGATAGTGAAAAACTGCCTCAAATTTCTGTAACAGTTAAAGTGTCTGATGCTCCTTGGCAAGAAATTTTAGCCGCAGTCCTTCAAGCTCATAGTATTTGTTATCAAATAATCGATAACAAATGCTATTTCTATTCTAACCAAGACCTTAATCCTAGTAAACTTAGCTCTTTAAGGATAACTACTGGTCAAAAAAGAGGCTTTGGAGATCCTGGTTTTAAGGGCAATAAAGTATCAGTAGATGTAAAAGATGTTGGACTAGATAATGTCCTACGTTTTCTTGCAAATAATTATGGCCTTGATTTTGTACTAAACCAATCCCTTCAAAATACACAGGTTACAGTTAAAGTAGATGATAAGCCTTGGGATGAAGTGCTAAGCTCTATACTAAAAGAACATAACTTAAATTATAACCGAATTGGCAAAGTAATCTATATTTTTCCTGCAAGTTAGTTACCTACAAGCTTAATGCTGTAGAAATAATGATAGAGGATAATTAATCTAGAAACATAAAATTTGAGTCTATATCTCTCTGAAAACAAAGAAGATGAAACTAAAATAAAAATGTTTCTAGATATTTTCTTAAACTCTATTTTTCCTTAGATTTATCAAAAGTAACATCTTTATTATCTGTAACATCTGTAGCCTCAATATCTATCACTTGATCTATAGGTTCACTACTTATGGTAATTACATTATTTGAAATGGTAAAACGATAATCTACATTTCCTTCACTTTCGTCATCATCATTTTCGTCGTCATAATCGTCATCATCTTCCCATTCATCGTCATAGTCTTCATCATCCTCAAACATATCAGGGTTAACTAAAGCAAATTCAAAACCGTCTTCACCAAGTGTTTTAGTTAGAGTGTTTAAGATAGTTTCAATCTTACTTTTAGAATCATAAGGCCCATTAACATAAAGAGGTTTTCCATCCTGACCAAAAGTAAATTCTTCTTGGCATTCTTTAACATCTATATTGCCAAAAATCTTTCTAGCCCTAGCGTAACCAGAATGAGGGTGTAGACCAATACTTTTAGCATATGCTTCGCCATTTTCTACCAATTTACGAACATAAGCAGGACTAACAGGATTAAGTTTTTGTGCTTCTGCTATTTTACTTTTAATTTCATTATATTCATCAACTGAAAGCACTTTACCAAAAGCGTCTTTTATTCCTAAACAAAACACATCTAAAAGAAAGAAACTTGCTGCAATATTACCATTAGGTAATTTGCGGCTTATAATTATTTGGCCTATTCCTGATTCAAATAAATCTTCAGGTACAAGACATTCATAAATTGGAGCATTAGAAGCAAAACTAATGTTATGGCCGCCAGCTAAAGAATTTTTTATTTTTTCAGACTGTTTTTTAGCCTTAGCTACAGCCTTTTTACGCCTATCTTGCTTTTTCTTTTGTTTTTTACGATTGTTTGCCATATTTGAGCCTCTAGTTACTAAGATAGAATTTAATCTTTTTAATTTCTGTGTAAAATAACATTGTTCTACCTTAAATCTAAATCCAAACATAGCAGAAATTTACTAAAAACTAGCTTGACTTAATACTTAATTTAATAAAGGAAAGGAAAATATTGTGAGAATATTAGTTACTGGCGGAGCGGGCTTTATTGGCACACATCTTTGTAATCGTTTAATTAAAGAAGGTCATGAGGTTATATGTTTAGATAATTTTTTCACTGGTCAGAAAAACAACATAGAAAACCTACTTAATAACACACAATTTGAGCTAATTCGTCATGATATTACTCAACCAATCCTTTTAGAAGTAGATCAAATTTATAATCTTGCTTGTCCTGCTTCACCAATTCATTATCAATATAATCCTGTTAAAACCATTAAAACTAATATTTTAGGTACTCTCAATATGCTAGGTCTAGCTAAAAGAGTAAGAGCACGTATTCTACAAGCCTCTACATCAGAGGTTTATGGCGACCCCCTACAACACCCACAAAAAGAAGAATACTGGGGTAATGTAAACCCTATAGGTATACGTAGCTGTTATGATGAAGGAAAACGCGCAGCAGAGACCCTAATGATGGATTACCATAGACAAAATAAAGTTGATACTCGTATTATACGTATTTTCAACACTTATGGCCCATTTATGCATGAAAATGATGGTCGTGTAGTATCAAATTTTATTGTCCAAGCACTTCGTAAACAAGATATTACTGTTTATGGAGATGGTTCTCAAACCCGTTCATTTTGCTATGTAGATGATTTAGTAGATGGAATGATAAAAATGATGAATAAGGATAATTTTATTGGGCCAGTTAACTTAGGCAATCCCGAGGAATATAAAGTTATAGAGCTTGCTGAAAAAGTAATAAAAATGACAGGTAGCAGTTCTAAAATAGTCTTTAAGCCTTTACCAGAAAATGATCCTACAAGAAGACGGCCTGATATAAGTTTGGCAAAAGAAAAACTTGATTGGCAACCAAGTGTCCCTGTTGAAGAAGGCTTAAGAAAAACAATTGAATATTTCCGGCAAGTAGTTAATAAGAGTAACTAGTTAGTTTTCTATAAGTTATAAGGGTTTTCTTTTTCTAAAAAGCGTTGACAAAATATTTACTTAAAGCATAGCATACAGCCCTTAAACTTATTTTAGGATTTTAGGAGTAACTTCTAATGCATCAACCAGAATTAAAAACAGATCCTTTTACCCCCTTAAAATTATTTTCCCATATGGAAACTATGTATGGGTGGTGGAAAGGAGAAAATATCTACCCTATTACAATGGAGCTTGGCCCTTCAACTTTATGTAATCATTTTTGTACCTGGTGTATGCATGGCGGTTATTTTGGGACACATAAAGGTGATAAAAAATCATTAAAAATGTATCCAGATAATAGCATTATGTCTTTTGATTTTTATCGAAATTTATGTGATGAATTAGCCACTTTAGGAACTAAATCTATGATTTTTTCTGGTAGTGGAGAACCCTTTGTTAACCCATCCTTAATGGATTTTATTGAATATACAAAGAAAAAAGGCATTGATGTTGCTGCAATTTCTCATGGCGGCTTACTTACTCGTGAAAAAGCTAAGATAGTTGCTGCTAATTTAAGTTGGATAAGAATTTCTCTAAATGCTGGTACAGCAAAAACTCGCGAAGAAATTCATAAAGTAGATGACTTTGAAAAAGTATTAGGTAATTTAGCTGGTCTTGCTGAAGAGAAAAAAATACAAAATTCTAAAATTCATATTGGAGTAGGTATTGCAGTTTGTCCTGAAAATTGGGAAGAAGTCTATGAAGGGGCTAAACGAGTTAGAGAAACAGGTGTAGATTATTTCCAAATTAAACCTGTTATTTGGCATCCAATGTCTAAAGATAAGCAATATGAGGAAGAATTTTTCCGTAATACATTGCCTTTAATCCGTCGTACAAAAGCAGAACTTGAAACAGATACTTTTAAGATCTTTGTTAAAGAAGATCAATTTGCTGGAGTACTTTCTTCTGATTATGAGCGTAGCACTTATAAAAAATGTTACTCTACTTTTTTCCCAGTAATTGAAGCAAATAAAAAGGTTTATTACTGTTCACAAACTAGAGGGTTGCCTGAATTTTGTTTAGGAGATTTAAGCATAAATACTTTTAAGGAAATTTGGGAAAGTGAACAACGTAAGAAAGTAATAGAGAATATTGATATTTCTAAATGCCAGCCCATTTGCCGTTGCCATCAGCTAAATAAGACATTATGGGCAATTAGACATCCACAAAATTCACCCAATTTTGTATAGAGTTATAAAAACTTTAAGTCTCTAAGATTTTTACTTAATAACCCAAGCAGTTGCTTGGGTTATTTTTATGATTTATTTAGTAGGTTTGCTTTACTAGAAACCATTTTTGCCCAACTATCATTGGTTTCTACTAGCTTAATACCTGCTGTTTTAGATTTACCATCATGCCACATAACTTCAATAATTACCGTAGCTTCAACATCATTGTCAGGAATAGAAATATTAAGTACGCTGCCTAGTTCTACCTGATGTTTTATACTAATACGTGCACCTGACAAACTAATATCTTTGGTAAAAGCATCTTCAGAAAATTTATTTCCTCCTCGATCAACACCTGAGAGACTAATTTTTAGGTTAACAGGATATCGGGTTTCTGTACGTCTATCTTTCTGAGTTTCTTGTTCTTTAACTTCATCATAAAGGTCATCATAACAAATCTGGCAAACCTTACGATAATTTAGACGTTTCACAACACTGCGAAATTCTGGCAACCGTGTTAGATCAAACAGATGATCAGCACTTTCTTCGCAACTGTCGCAAAGACCTTGCATAAAACTACTCTCCTTAAAAACTAAATTAATAATGCTTTGTATATTAGCTACTTACCTTAGGTAGGTTAAACTGACTAATTTGATATTTCTTGCCAACAGTTGCTGACTAAATATCCAAAAAATAATCCTATAAAGTTTTTTACTAGGAGAGCAAAAGTTAGACTTGAATTACAAATTGCCAAAGTTGACCCATTTTAGCATAGAATTTTTACCAGAAAAGAAGATTTTATATTTAAATAAATAAAGCTTTGAATGTTACTAAAAATAATAAAAATTAAAATTAAATAGCCTAATAAACTTATGCCAAGTAGAAATCTTTCTATAACTAAACGGTAAAGACTGTTGAAAGTAGCAAAAGAGAGATTAAACTATCTAGCAACATTTTATCTATCCGCAATTTGGAGAACACTCATGAAGCAATCAGCAATAGAGTTTTTTACTTCTCGTTTTAATATCACTCTATCAGAAATTGGTAATTTATTAGGAATTGCCCTTTCTAAAGGCGGCAACTATGCGGATCTTTACTTTGAATATCGCATTAACAATTCTGTTATGCTTGATGAACAGCTAGTTAAATCTGCTTCTAAATCTATTTCTCAAGGTGTAGGAGTTCGTGTTAATGCGGGAGAAAAAACCGGTTATGCCTATACTGATGAAATTAGTTTTGAAAGCATTAAACGTGCTGCCCTAACATCAGCATATATTGCTCAAAGTAGCCAAGAACAAATTTCTCCTATTAATGTTACTACTCTAAGTAATAAACATAATCTTTATCCTGTTGCTGAACCCTTATCAGAAGTCTCTGCTAGTAAAAAAATTGAGTTAGTAAAAGAAGTAGATTTAGTAGCACGCAGTTTTGATAAACGTATTAGAGAAGTTCAAGCAATGTTTGTTGATGAATATAAAATTGTAATGATTGCTACCTCTGAAGGCGTTCTAACAGGCGATATTCAACCTTTATCACGTTTTGGGGTTTCTTGTATTGCTGATGAAGACGGTAATTTACAAATGGGTCGTGCTGGCGGTGGTGGTAGAAAAGGGATGGAACTTTTTGAAAATGAACTTACCCCTAAAAAACTTGCTCAAGAAGCTGCCCGCCAAGCAATTGTTAATCTAGAAGCCGTTGAAACCCCTGCTGGCACTATGGAAGTAGTCTTAGGTAATGGCTGGCCTGGTATTTTACTACATGAAGCAGTTGGTCATGGTCTGGAAGCAGATTTTAACCGTAAAAAAACCTCTGCCTTTGCTGACTTACTTGGTCAAAGAGTTGCGTCTGAGCTTTGCACAGTTATTGATGATGGAACACTTCCAGGTAGACGAGGCTCATTAAATATTGATGATGAAGGTAATCCAACAACTCACACTGTTTTAATTGAAAAAGGGATTCTTAAAGGCTTTATTAATGATAAATTAAATGCAAAACTCTTAGGCGTTCCTTTTACAGGTAATGGTCGTCGTGAAAGCTATCAACATATGCCTATGCCACGTATGACTAATACTTTTATGCTTGCCGGTACAGAAACTACTGAAGATATTATCCGTAGTGTTAAACGTGGTATTTATGCAGTACAGTTTGGAGGAGGCCAAGTAGACATTACTAATGGCAAGTTTGTTTTTTCTGCCTCAGAAGCTTATTTAATAGAAGATGGAAAAGTAACTGCACCTGTGCGAGGCGCAACGCTTATTGGTAATGGGCCTGACGCTCTAACCAAAGTAACTGCCGTAGGTAATGATATGGAACTTGATCATGGTATAGGAACTTGTGGCAAAGATGGTCAAAGCGTTCCTGTTGGTGTTGGGCTTCCAACAATTAAAATTTCAGAGATGACCGTAGGTGGAACAAAACGCTAGTAGCGACAAACTTATATGTTTGCACTCTATAAATTTTTGGAGCAAAAATAATATGAAATATAATAAAGATTTTGCTATGTCACTAGTTTCAGCAGCAATGCATAAAGGAGCAAGCGCAGCAGAGGTAATGATGATTGAAAGCTCAGAGTTTTCCGTAGGCGTAAGACTAGGTGAGGTAGAAAAATTAAAAGATTCTGCTAGTAGCCATTTAGGCTTAAGAGTACTTTGGGAAGGTCGCCAAGCAGCTTTATCAACTTCTGATTTCTCTAAAGACGCGTTAGAGCAATTAGTTAGAGATGCTGTAGAGCTTGCTCAAATGACTTCTGTTGATAACCAACTTTGTTTACCAGAACCATCAGAATTTGCTAAAGATTGGCCGGATTTAGCACTCTACGATAAAGAAATAGCAGAAATGCCTACAGACAAAAAAATTGCTCTTGGCCTAGATGTAGAAAAAGCAGCTAAAAACACAGACCCTCGTATTATTAATTTTGATGGTGGTGGGTTTGATACAGCTTGTCGAAGTGTAATTATGGCTAACTCGCTAGGATTTGTTGGTAGCTATGAAAGTTCTGCTTGTTCACTTGCAATTGTTCCTATTGCAGCAGAAAACGGTAAAATGCAGCAAGACTATTGGTATGATAATAAACGTAAGATTTCTAGTTTAGAAAGCCCTGAATCTATTGGTCGTCGGGCGGCTGAAAGAGCGGTTCGTAAATTAGGAGCAAAGAAAGTAAAAACTCAACAAGTCCCTATAGTTTTTGATCAAAGAGTTGCAACTAGCCTTTTAGGAGATATTTTCCAGGCCATTTCTGGTGATGCAATTATGCGTAAATCTTCTTTTTTAGTTGGTAAATTAGAAGAAAAAATTGCTAGTGATTTACTTACAGTAATAGATGATGGGCGAATAGCTAGTAGCTTAGGCTCACGTCCATTTGATAGCGATGGACTACCTACACAAAAAACAATAGTAATTGATAAAGGAAAGTTAAATAGTTATTTGCTTAATACTTATACTGCAAAAAAACTAGGGCTTAAATCTACGGGTAATGCTACTCGTGGGTTAAGTGGCCCTCCAAGTGTTACTTGTAATAACTTTTTTATTGAAGCCGGAAAATTTTCTCCAAAAGATATAATTTCTTCCGTAAAAAATGGATTTTTTGTGACCGATTTAATGGGATTTGGTGTCAATATAGTTACAGGCGATTATTCGCGTGGAGCATCTGGAATGTGGATCGAAAACGGAGAACTAACCTTTCCTGTAGAAGAGGTTACAATTGCAGGTAACTTAAAAGAAATGCTTAAAGAAATTGAAATGGTAGGAAATGACTTAGATTTTCGTGATCGTATCTCAGCACCAACACTCAAAATTGAAAAAATGATTGTTAGCGGAGAGTAAACTATGTCTGAGCAAAATCAATTTAACCCAACTTTTGAACAAGATTTAGGTAAAACTAAAGATAATAAAACTTATCTAGTTGTTTCTTTAGCAATGGCTCTGCTTTTTGTAATAGCAGGGCTAGTAACTTATAAATCTTATAGCTCTCATCCTAAAACCCCACCACTACCTGGTCTAGCTAAAGCTCTAAGACCAGGTAATAGCGATTATGACTCTTACATAAGTAAAGTAATTATTACAAATCAAGAACAATTTTATGCTACTAATGCTCTAGGTGGCTTTCAAATTACGGCTAAAGGTCGTATACAAAACCTAGGCGATAGAATGATTAAAGGTTTAGAAGTTAAACTTGTAGCCTATGATATGGATAATAAACCACTTAAAGAACGTTTGTTTTCTGTTGTTCCCGACTTAAAATCAGAAATTTTAGCTAATGGAACATTACCTGTTACTCTTTCTATGGGAAATGCTCCTGAAGAAGATCTTGTAAGAGAAATTAAGTTAGAAGTAACAGGACTAATTTTCTAAGTAAACCTTAAATTTCTTGGAGGTGGTATGAAAAAGCTTTTTCTATTTTTATGTATATTTTTTATTTTTTCTGGATTAAACACTACCTCTCTGGCACAAACACCTAAAGATCCTGATACTCAGATAGAAAAGCTTAAACAAAGCATTCGTAATAACCCTCAAGATGCTTTAGCACATAATGATTTAGGGATGGCTTATCATTTATCTCAACGCTATCAAGAAGCAATAGAATCATTTAAGAAATCTATTGCTCTAAATCCCTCTTTTGCAGAAGTACATTATAATTTAGGCATATCTTCTTTTGCAGAAGGGCTTTTTGAGCAAGCAGTAGCAGAATTAAAAAGAGCTGTATTAATTAAACCAGACTATGTTTCAGCCTATAAAAACTTAGGGGCTTCTTATGATGAGCTAAGAATGTATAAAGAGGCTAGCGAAGCTTTTGAAAAAGCAGTTGCACTTGATGATAAAGACCCTATTATTTTTTTTAGATTAGGTGTCTGTTATGATTTATTAAGTAAATATAAAGATGCAATTGTGGCATTTAAGAAAGCTACAGAGCTTAAACCAAATTACCCAGAAGCTTATTATCATATAGCTTTAGATCTTTTTTATACTGATAATTATAAAGAAGCTTTAGAGGTTTGTAATAAAGCACTCAGCCTTAAGCCTGATTACTCTGTAGCTCAGTATCAACTTGGTTTAATTTATGTAAAACTTGGGGATAAAGCTAAAGTTAAAAAGCAGTTTGAGATTTTACAAAAAACAGATAAAGATCTAGCTAATGAACTAGGTAAACATGTCAAGTAAAATAACCAGGCGTTATTTAATAAAATTATCTTAAAATGGGTTGCGAGAGGAATTGAACCTCCTTGTTATTTCCCCCAGGTCAAATCTCGAATCGAACGAGAACAGCAACTACCTTCCAGCAGTCCGTTGCTACCAGCAACTACGCAACCCTTAAGCTTTACAGCCAGCCAAAATAACATAAAATATATTTGCAGCAAAGCTAGTTAAGCATTTTTGGCATTTTTTAAAAATTAAAGTAATATTAAAGCCTCAAATACAACACTTCTATTCCTAATTAAAGTAGCAAACAAAATTATGCCTAAATTAGCTCAAGAAACTATTGAAGAAAATAAAGACCATATTGAAGAAGCAGCCAAAAAACTTTTTATAAAACATGGCTTTCATGGTACTTCTATGCGCCTAATTGCTGGTCAAGCAGATGTTTCTCTAGGAAATCTCTATAACTACTATAAAACCAAAGAAGACATTCTAGAATCAATTATTAATAAATATGAATTAATCATAAATACTAAATTAAAAGAAATATTTGATGAGACAGAAGAACCTCTACTACCTGATAACCTAATAAAATTTGGGAAGAAAGTCCAAAAGCTAGTAGAAGAACATTATGAGTTTTGGTTATTAATGTATATTGATGTGCTAGAGTTTGAAAATCGCCATTGTCGTAAAATGTTTGAGAACCTAAAAGATAGGCTTAATAAACGCTTCTATAAACATTTTAATGACTTAAAAGATAATAAAAATGTAAATATTACTGTAGATCCTGCAATAGGCTTTACAGTAGCCTACTTACAGTTTTTTAATTATTTTTTAATTGAAAAACTCTTTGGCGGAAATAATCACTTAGGTATAAGCGATGATGAAGCTATTATTAAGCTAAGTGAGATTTTTAGTCGAGCAATCTTTTGCCCTGCTACCCTAGAAAAATTTTCTGTTAACAAATAATAAATACTAGACTTACAAAGTTTTTTTGTTGACCCTACAAAAGTTTTTTGCTATAAAGAACGGACGTTCACTTTCTTTACTTTTGAGGCTACAAATGAAAATCAATATAAATAATTACACAACAAATCCCCTAAATTTAGAAAATAGCAATCCTAAAAACCCAAAATCCTTACTAGAGAAGCCTTCTAATCATTCTAATCATTCTAATCAATTGAATGAACAAATAGCAGTAGTTAATAACATTAACCCTAATTTAAGTTCACGTTTAAGAAATGATTTTGATAGCCAAAAAGTAAAAGAGCAGATAACTACTAAACTAAATAGTGACAATAGTATAACTAGCTTAGTTAAAGAAAAAACTAAAAACTTCTCAAAAGAAACTTTGCCTTCATCAACAGACTATAAAGTGCAAGTGATAATTAAAAATCTACTGCAAGTTTCTTCACGATTAGAAAAAAATGCTGCTAAGTATTGCAATAGAATAGAAAGTGACTCTAATCACTTAAAAAATTCTATTAAAAATTATTTAATAGAACTAAATAATTATTCGCAAAAACTAGATAATAATAGTGACAAAATTAAAAGTAATATTTTAGACTTAACTAATAAAGAAGTCTTACAAATAGAATCTTTAAATAGTTTAGTTAAAGAGACCTCATTTTCTGTTGAAGACTTAACCCAAGACTTTCTTTATAGCACACATAAGAATTTACAAGAACTTACCTCTAGCTCATCAAATCTTAGTATTGCTGCAAAAGACCTAAGTAATGGAAATGCTTTTGCAATTTTAGGAGTATTAAATTCTTTTGAAAATATTAAATCTACCCCTGAAAAAATTTCTAAAGAACATAAAGAATATCAATTAAAACTAAATGAAAATGTTAACTCATTAGCTAATAACTCAAAACTTATTGCTGATAATTTACCTATTTCTAAAAGTAGTGAAATTAATAGCTTAAAAACATCTCTTTTAGCTTTAGCTAAAAGTAATAGTATTTTAGATGCTACATATAGATTTAATTACCCTAATGAATATACAGCGCCATTAGTAAAAGCTTATTATCAAAGCTTACAAAATCTAACAAATTCTATTTTATTTCCTGATACTAATCCAAAAGGAAAGCCTATTTCACAAAATCTTTTAGTGCTTAATACAAATGACTTACGCGAGACTATTAAATTAGCAGAAAAAGGTGATAGTAGGGCAGAGAAAAAACTAGAAACGCAATATGGTTATAATTTAGATAATGCCCCTAGAGCCGGTCAAATGTGGCTAGCAGCAAATTTTGTTGGAGGAGATTTAGATAGTGGGCTTGTAACAGCTAAAAATTTTCCTGCTTCTAGTCAAATTAATCCAGTAGACACAAACCTGCCTGAGGTAAAAAAACTACTTTTTGGAAAAGACTTAAACGGTCAAGTTGCTCTTAAAAATAAAGAAGGAAAAACCCTTATTGCGAGTTCACTAGAAGAATATCAAAAAATAGTAGCAGAAAATCGTAGTAAAGCGGGCATTCCAACAAATAATGGAGAACCTCAAGCAGTACATGTTAGCTTTGAAGGTGGTGGAGGTTTTGGAAAACGCCATTCAGCAGCAGTAGCAGAAATGTATAACTTAGGTCTAGTTCCTGCTAGTGTTAGCGGAGTTTCAGCAGGTTCAATAAGTGCTGGGCTAATTGCTGCTGGGCTTAGCCCAAATAAGGCTGACGAAGTATCAAAAGATCCTAAGATAAAGAAATTCCTAGAAGTTAATCCATTAGGCGGGCCTGGGCTTACTACTGGCCGTGAATTTTATCGCTATATGGATCAAAAGCTAAGAGAAATTACTGGAATAAAAGATAGACCTGTTACTTTTGCTGACTTAAAAATGCCTCTTTATATTGGAGCAACTAAGTTAGCAGATAGCCAAGCCCAAAATGATATGACGAAACTAGAAGATAGGATTTTTGTTTTTAGTAAAGAAACTACACCAGATACACCTGTAGCAATGGCTATGACGGCTTCGGCGGCTGTTCCTGGTTCTTTTGACCCTGTAGTTTTTGTTGATGTCGCAACAGGCCGAACAATTCGTTTAGTAGATGGAGGAATGATAAATAATTTGCCTATTGGCTATCAAAAAAATAATCTTCCAGAAATTGCACTTAAATTACAAATGCCTAATACAAGTAACCCTGATGCTAAACTTAATAATTCAACCCTTAAGCCTTTTTCTCCCGGCAATTTAGTCTCATATACTTCCTTAGGTAATACTCAAATAGGAGTAAAACTTTATTTAGATAGCGCACAAGAAGCACGTAACTTTAAGCAGCGAACAAACCCACCTCCAGGAGTATTTGTCTTAAATCTTCCAACTTGGAATCTTAAAAACTTTGTTGATCAAGATAATGTTGTTGATTATCAATATGATAAGGAAGTTGACCCTGAATTAGATAAACAAACTTATCAACTTACAGATGAATTTTTCCGTCAGTTTTTTACACAGCTAAATGATCCTAGTAAAAGCGGGACAAATCTTAAGCCTTTTGATAGAGAAAATTCTTTTTCTCGTGAATTTTCCTTAAATGGAGTTAAATGGAAAGTTGAGAGACAAAGTGATAGTGATAAAGTCATTTTTAGATCTGACCAAGGCGAAATACATAATATTACTCTAGGTAAAGAAAGGCTAGCAAATTGGTTAGCTGATGATGCTTCATTTGGAGATTTAGTTTATCGCTTAAAAGATGTTTTAGTTGATTATAATAAATATGCTCATCCATTTGGAATTTAAATATTTTTAGCTTAAATGGGTAAAACTCTAAATTTTAGGGAACAAAGTTTATTTTCCTGGTGTCATAGTTTGGCAAGAAAATAATCCTAAAAATCAAAGAGAGTGGAGCAAGCCCATGAAAAAAACATTTATTCTTAGTCTAGCAGTTGTATGTTCATTATTCTTTCTACAACAAATATCTTCTTATCAAACAAATGCACAAGAAACAACCAAAGAAACAAATAAACAACCTTCTATTATTCGTAAATCAGAAGGCGCAATTAGAAGAACTGCACTTACTAAAGCTGTTCCTGAATATCCAATAGATGCAAAAGAACAAAAAGTAGAAGGTGATGTAGTAATAGAAATTACTATTAGTGAAAATGGTGATGTTATTAATGCTAAAGCTATTTCAGGAGAGCAAGTATTTATACAACCCACATTAGAAGCTGTTAAAAAATGGACATTTGATCCTCAAAAATTAAATGATAAACCAGCAAAAGTTACTGGAACGCTTTCCTTTAGATTTAAGCTTGATAGCCCTTTTACTAGCTTAAAAGAAACTAAAACTGATGAGACTCAAGCGCCTATAGTTGTTCGCAGATCAGAGAGTGTAATAAGAGGAATTGCTGTTAATAAAGTCCCTCCTGTATATCCTGCTGAAGCTAAAGAACAAAAAATAGAGGGCGATGTAGTAATAGAAATCACTATAAATGAAGAAGGAAAAGTTTCTAGTGCTAAAACTATTTCAGGCCATGAATTACTTTCAAAATCTGCTGAAGAAGCAGCTAAAAACTGGACATTTAATCCAACCTCTATAAATGGTCAGCTAACAAAAGTTTCTGGTGTAATTACTTTTAGGTTTTTGCTTAAAGATGATAAAGAATAAGGTAGTAATCCTTAAACATATAATAGCCTTGTAGCTTTAACTACAAGGCTATTTTGTTTTTGCTTAGATTTTTAGTCGCTTTTTAAGCATACCCACATTATGTTATTATAGCCGCGATTCTAATTTTGCTTAAGTATTCAATTTTTAATTTTTCAACTTTATCAATTTAATAAAAAATTAAGTGCTGGGGGTTATCTATGGCTGATAAACGACATATAGTTACATTACTAACAGATTTTGGCACAAGTGATTATTTTGTATCTTCTGTAAAAGGCGCTATTTTTTGTGTTAACCCTAATGTAGAACTTATTGATGTTACACACTCAATTCCACCACAAGATATTTTTGCAGGAGCTTTTATGCTAAGAAATGCTTACAATGTGTTTCCTAGGTTTTCTATTCATTTAGCCGTAGTTGACCCAACGGTGGGAAGTGCACGCCGTCCAATTATTGTAATGACAGATAATTATAATTTTGTAGGGCCAGATAATGGTATTTTTAGCTATATTTATAAAATAGAACAAGTAAATAGAGTAGTCGAAATTAAGGCAGAACATTATTATCGTTCTCCTCTAAGCCCTACCTTTCATGCTCGTGATATATTTGCTCCTGTAGTTGGATGGTTAAGTAAAGGAGTAGACCCTACTAAAATGGGAGATGTAATTGAAGATTATGTAAAATTTAACATCCCTGAGCCTAAAGAATTTGGGCCAAATTTAATTAAAGGCCATGTTATTCATGTAGATCATTTTGGTAATTGTGTTACTAATATTTCTGAAAATGAGCTTACTTATGAAAGAATGGATCAAAATAAAGTACTAGTTATTAATAATCATCAAGTAAGGCTATTTTGTACACATTATGCAGAATGCCCTGATGGTGAGCCTTGTGCTTTATTTGGTAGTGCAGGTCTTTTAGAAATCTCTATTCCTAAAGGCTCTGCGGCCCATACTCTTGGAGCAAATAGAGGAACAGAAATAGCTATACATTTTGCTTAGTTAAATAAATTATGGTTAAATTTTTACATATCTCTGATATACACTTAGGTATTAAACGTTATGGGCTAGAGCAAAGAACAACAGATTTCTTCTATGCCTGGAAATCTTGCTTAGAAAAGTATGCTATAGAAGAAAAAGTTAATTTTGTACTTATTGGAGGTGATCTTTTTGATCGTCGTCAAATAGACCCTCAAGCCGCAAATCATGCAATAGTAATGTTTGAACAGCTTAAAGCCGCAGGTATTCCTGTTTTTGCTATTGAAGGCAATCATGATCAAAGAGAAACAGGATCAAATTTTAGCTGGCTACGTAGTTTATCAAAATGGCGTTTTATTCATTTGCTTGAACCCCATCAAGATCAAGGCCAAATTAGTTACCTTCCTTGGGATAGCGAAAAAAAAGAAGGTGGCTATATTGATTATGAAGGAGTTAGAATATTTGGCTCGCGTTGGTATGGTGTAACAACTAATAATGTCCTACCCCAATTATATGAGGCAATTCGGCCTAATTTACGTGAAGGCGCAGATAATATAATGCTACTTCATACTGAAGTTGAAGGTCAGCTTAATCGCCCAATTCCAGCACTTTCTGCAAGTAAACTCCTACAACTTAAAGACGGAATTAATTATTTAGCCCTAGGTCATATTCATAAAAGTTTTGTTATTAATAATTGGGCTTTTAATCCTGGCTCACTTGAAGCAGCAACAATTGATGAGTATAAAGAAAAACGTGGTGCCTATTTGGTTGAAATGATTGAGGGTAAGGTAAATGCTAGACTTGTTCAAGATTATACTCAAAGAGATTTTAAGTTTTTTGATTTTGATTTATCTAAATTTGAAGAAGCTGATCTAGCTTCTAAAAAATTAAGCGAATTTCTCTTAAAAGAATTTTCAGAAAACTTTGAAAAACAGCCTATTGTAGAAGTCACTTTAACAGGTAGGCTTTCTTTTAAGAGTTCACTACTTAAACTAGAAGCCATTAAATCTGAGCTAAAAGAAAAAACAAAAGTTTTAGAAATTATCTTTCGTAATGAAACTATACCTAGTGAATATGCCGTAGCAGCTAACTTAGCAAGCGGAACACCTCGTTCAGAAAGAGAAATGCAAGTTCTTAAAGACTTAGTTGCACAAAATCCACGCTATCGTGAGCGTGCAACTGAGCTAGCAAACTTGATTTTAGATATGAAACGCTTGACTTTAGGTGGCGAAGATGCAGAAAAATTATTAGAAGCATTGCAAGAGCAACTAACATATCCTAAACTAAGCCTAACAGACCTTCCTAGTGCTACCGATCTTGTTGAAAACAAATAGGTTTAATACCTAAAGACTTACTCTAGATCATTATCAGATGTTCTTAATTTAATATTTTGGGTTTATTAATTATCTTAAGAAACCAAATTAATTCAAATTAATTAGAAATTTCCTTATTCAAGTTCAGGAAACGGTTATGGCTAATTGTTCTAATCCACGATGTTTTCGACCTAAACCTAGTGATGATGGTCGTTGTTTAACATGTCAGGCATTAGTTACAGGAGTATTAGTTAGACAGCGATATGAAATTAAACAGACTGTTGGGCGTGGAGGATTTGGAACAACTTATTTAACTAAGGATTTAGATAGATTTAATGAGTCTTGTGTACTAAAAGAATTAAATCTACCATCTAAAGATTTATTTGATTCAGAATTTGAAAATGATTTAGATACAGCAGAAAGACTATTTAAGCGGGAGGCTCAAGTACTTTTATCTCTTCAACATCCTGGCATACCTAAGCTACATGCTTATTTTCATGAGAATAATTATTCTTATTTAGTACAGGATTTTATACCTGGTCATACTCTAGCTGAAGAAGTAGAAAACAATAAACGAACTTTTGATGAAAAAGAAGCTAGAACAATACTACTTGAACTAGCAGATATTCTAGAGTATTTACATAAACAAACCCCTCCAATTATTCACCGAGATATAAAACCACAAAACTTAATGCGTCATGCTCGTGGAAAGCTTTTACTAATTGATTTTGGTGCAGTTTGCCAATCAGTTAATCCAACTAAAAGGACTTTAATAGGTTCACCAGGCTATTCTCCTCCTGAACAAATTGCAGGATTGCCTGTACCACAAAGTGACCTTTATGCAGCAGGGGCAACGATTTTACGCCTACTTACTGGACTTCACCCTAGTCAATTATTTAATAGTAAATCTAGACAAATGGAATGGGAATCTAGTACACAAGTTAGCCCTAAGTTTGCTCTAATAATTAAACAATTAGTAAGCCAAGATTTTCTCTTAAGAATCCCTACCGCTACTGAATTAAAACAGCGTTTACAAGAGCTTGCAGATGAAAAGCCAAGAAAAGAAGTAAAAATGTTTCTTGCAGAATCTAATGAACTTCTAACAACACTAAATCAAGAAAGAGAAACACAAGACTTTCAAATCCCTTTAGATAAAGGCAATCCCCTATTAAGCGATCCACAACAATTTAATACAGCACGTTTAGCTGATGAAGTAGGTAATTTAGAACCAATGTCTATACTTCATTTGCTACAGCGCTTTTACAAAGAACGCTTCTCGGGTGAGTTAATTTGTAGCAAAGGAATTATTTCTAAAACTATATATTTTGAGTATGGATCTATAGTATTTGCTAATAGTACTCTTACTAGTGAAAGATTAGGAGAAATGTTAATTCGTATTGGGCGTATTAGTATTTCTGAATATGAACAAGCAGCAACGCTTATGAGAATGCAGGGTTTAAGATTTGGCACTGCATTAATAGAAATAGGTTGTATTACTCCAGAAGAACTCCGTCCATTTATTGTATCGCAGGTAGCAAATATTATTTATTCATTGTTTGACTGGAGTTCTGGTCAATACGGGGTTAAAGCCACACAACCGCAGAAAGAATCTATAAAGATCCCTGTTTCTACTGCTGATATTATTTTTGAAGGTCTACGCAGAATGGAAACAACGGATATGATAAAAACCTGGCTAGGTGATTTTACTCGTAAGCTAACGACTACAAGCAATTCTTTAATGTTATTTCGCTTATTAAATCTCCAACCAAAAGAAGCTTTTATTATTTCTAGGCTTGATAGCATTATGTCTGTAGAGGAAATTTTATCTCTAGGTGGTTTACTAGAAGATGAGACCTTAAAAACAATTTGTGGGCTTTTAGCAGTTGGGATATTAGAATGGACAGATCAAAATAATCACTCAACTAAACCAGATATTGCTATTGCCAATGTTTTAACTGGCCCTGCTGTACTTCCTAATGCTTTTGATATTCAAACCGCTACACAATATTGCTATGAAATAGATAATTTACTTAAAGCTATTTCAGAATTTAATTATTATCAATTTTTTGAAATAGAGTCTGATGTTAAAGAAGATGAATTAAGAGAAAAATACATTTTATTAGCAAAAAAATTTCATCCTGACCGCCATACTCAATTAGTTAACTATAAATTAAACGTAAACATAGAGTTAGAAATAATTTTTGAGCATATTACTAAGATTTACAATACTTTAAGTAATCGACGTACTAGGGCAAATTACAACCGTATTTTAATAGAAAGTAATAACCGTAAACCAACTATAAAAATTTTATCAATTAATATAGAAGATAGTAAAGAGAGTAGTAAAAATGATAGTAAAGAAGAAAAGTTTTTAGAAGAAATAATAGAAGAGGAAAACGATAAAAAAACAACAGAAATAGTTACTGAAAACATAATAAAGAGTAATTCTAGAGCAACTTCTGAACTAACAATTCCCCTACCTAATTTAGAAATTGATGAAGCAAACTTGCCAGAATATTCTTGGATAAAAAAAGGGCTAGCCTTTTTTAATAATGGTCAATTTGAACATGCGTCTAGAGCTTTTTGGGCAGCGACTATGGTAGCGCCTGATGAACCAGAATACCATATTTACTTAGCTCGTTGTTTAGCAATGTTAAAGGGGTTTTCTGAAGAAGCAGAAAAAGAATTCCTTAAAGCTATAGAAATTGTTCCTAATAATGCTGATTACTACGCACAATTAGGGTTGTTTTATCAGAACATAAACTTGACTAAACAAGCAGAAAAAATGTTTGATAAAGCATTAGATCTTTGTCCTTATCACCTAGTAGCACTGCGAGCAAAACTCTACTAGAGTTAAAACCATTGTTTTGCATATAATTAGACTATTTTATTAGCCTTCTTGTTTTTTTGTATCTATAATGTCTTGTTTTTGATTAAACTTAAAGCTACCTTAAAAATCAAAAAATTAAAGAAAGCTAGATTTTAAGGCTAATATTATTTTGGAGGTTGAATAATGCCGACCTGCTCTAACCCCCGTTGTGCTTTACCTAAGCCAAGCGAAACAGGTCGTTGTCTTACCTGCCACTCTTTATTTGTTGGTACTTTAGTTAGACATCGTTATGAAATCCAAAAGATTGTTGGAAAAGGGGGCTTTGGTACAACATATTTAATCGATGATCAAGATTGTTTTAATGAGCCTAGAATATTAAAAGAATTATCTCCTCGCCAATCTTCAAATAATGAGGATGAAGATGATTTGGGAATTACAGCAGAGCGGCTTTTTCGTCGTGAAGCCCAAGTGCTACTTAATCTACAACACCCAGGAATACCTAAGCTCTATGCTTATTTTACAGATCAAGATTATTCCTATTTGGTACAAGATTTTATTCCTGGCAGCACACTTGCTGAAGAAATTGACAAACATAAGCATATATTTTCTGAAAAAGATGTTCGTTTTGTACTACTAGAATTAGCAGATATTCTAGACTATTTACATACTCGTACCCCTCCAATAGTTCATCGTGATGTAAAACCCCAAAATTTAATGCGTCATAGCAATGGACATTTACAATTAATTGATTTTGGAGCAGTGTGTTTAGCTGTTGCTAGCGGAGGGGCTAATTCATCTCAAACTTTAATTGGCTCGCCAGGCTATGCTCCACCTGAACAAATTTTTGGACACCCTGTACCACAAAGTGACCTTTATGCCGCAGGCGCAACAGTACTTCGTCTTTTAACAGGTACTCACCCTAGCCAATTTTTTAATAATAGAACTCAACAAATGGAATGGCAGTCTAAAGTTAATGTAAGCCCTGAATTTGGAGAAATACTAAATGATCTACTTGCTAGAGATGCAAAAAAACGCCTACCTAGTGCAGCAGAACTTAAAATAAGACTAGAAAAATTAACTAGTAAACCTCTTCCTAATACTCTACTCCCTTTACCAGACTCACAACTTAATACTACTGGGGAAACACTTTGTTTTCCAAATGAAGAATTAGCTGAAGATAGCTTATCTAATGGGCTTCCTATAGAAGTTAAACTTTCTACAGACTCTCAAGAGCTTTCCTTAATAGAAGTAGAAGATTTTGAGGTTAAACCGCTAGAGCAAATATTAAATACCCCTCCAGATCAAACGGGTGACTTAACTCAAAATTCTATTATTTTTCTTTTAAGAAACTTTTTTCAAGAAAAAGCAAGCGGCTATTTAGTTTGCACTACAGGAAATATAACTAAAACAGTTTATATAGATAAAGGATTAGTAATTTTTGCTAGTAGTAACATAACAAGTGAACGATTAGGAGAGTTTTTATTATCAATTGGCCGTATTACTCAAGAAAATTTTAGCCAAGCATCTGAAATAATGAAGCAAAAGAAGATTCGTCTTGGCTCAGCACTAGTAGAAATAGGAGTACTTGAGCAACCAGACTTATATTCACTTGTAATTGAACAAGTTTCTAGCATAGTTTACTCGCTTTTTAACTGGACTCAAGGCGAGTATAAATTTTGGCAAAGAACCCCTCCCGAAGAAGAGATTAAGATTTCTCTTTCATGCAGTGAAATAATTTTACAAGGTCTTCAACGTTTAGAAGATACTTCTCTACTTAAATCTTGGGTTGGTGATTTTTCTCGTAAACTCTCTCTAACAAATGACACTGATAAACTCTATAAATCTATTAAACTAGACCCTAAACAAGCTTTTGTTGTTTCTAGAATTGACCGCCCTATGTCGGTAGAAGAAATCTTGACCATGGGAGGATTACCAGAAACAGAAATACTAAAAACAGTCTATGGTCTACTCTCAGTTGGGGTTCTTGAATGGGTAGTAGAAGTAACCAAAGAAAAACCTTCTGGTTTCTTTACTGGGGGTAGTGGTACGGCTTCAAGTCAATCATTAAATCAAGCAGAGATGGATGTTCAAAGCGCAGCAGAATTTTGCTATGAAGTGGAAAACACCTTAAGATATATCCAAAATGCTAGCCATTATAGTGTTTTAGAGTTAGACCGTGATGCTAGCCAAGAAGCTATTCAAACTGCTTATGCTCGTTTAGTTCAAAAATTCCATCCTGATCGTCATAATCAACTAGCTAAATATAACTTAAGTATAAAAAATGAATTAGATAAAGTTTTTGATCGTATTACACAAGCTTTTCATGTATTAACCAATCGCAAACTTAAAGAAGAATATGATGCTTCATTTCGCACAACAAAACCTAGTAAACCATCTAGCCCAGATAATTCTTATACTCCAAAAACCAATTCTGCATTATTTCCAAAAGTAGATCAAAATCCCCCTACGCCACCTAGGACAAATCTTCCCCCTTTAACAAAACCCTCTGCTACTATAGCAAATAGCAATTTAACTAATAACCCAAGTCTAACTAAAACAAATGTTGCAAATACAAATAGTTCTTATCCATCAACTAGTTTAAGTCAAAGCTCTACACAAAACCCTGACACTAAAACTAGCAATCAACAGATACCCGCTTACAAGGCCAACCCTATAGAAGATAATACTAAACCCACTAATCAAAGGCTTGGAACACCTGTTCTACCTAATTCGCCTATTAATAAGGACACTCCATATAATCGTAGTACGGCTACAGCATCAGCAAAAACCTGGTTTCAAAAAGGGTTAGAATATTACAAAGTCAATTTATTTGGGCAAGCTTGTAGGGCTTTTCAAGCTGCTGTTAGCGCAGACCCACAAGAGGCAGAATATCATATTTATTTAGCTCGTAGCCTAGCGCTTATGAAAGATTTCTATACTGAAGCAGAACAAGAATTTTATAAAGCTATTGAGTTATCGCCAAAGAATGCTGATTATTTTGCAGAATTAGGGCTATTTTATCAAAAAATTAATCTTACTCGTCAAGCAATGGAAATGTTTGATAAAGCAATAGAACTTCTACCAACTCATGAAACTGCACAGCGAGCTAAAAAAGAAATGAAAAAAAGCTAGCCTTTGCTGAGGCTTAACGTTTATACATTAAAACCTTTACAGCTATTTCTACAGGTTCTTCGCGAACACATTCTATTTTTGCTTTATCTTCATTTACTTCAACAGAAACATCGTTTTTTCCTCTTAAAGTAAAATCGTCTCCTCCAAAACTAATAGTAAAAATACGTTCATTTTGTAGACATTCTAAAAAACCAGTAACTATTCGACCATCTTTAGAAATTTGACCATTACGCCCACAAGTTAAACCAAATTCTTGTTTTTTATGCTTTAGAAATGCTTGTGAAGTATTACCTAAGCCCTGCAAAGAAAATTTAGCTTTTCCATCACTAAAAGCCTGTCTTAGTACTCCTAAAACATCTTTTTCTCGATAATCAGGATGGTTAGCAAGAAGAACAAAGTTTTTTAGCCCTTCTTTATCATCCACCTCAAAAATAAAATTACCTGTACTATCTGTTTTTGTTTTAAAATCACTATATTGTGTGCGTACAACTACCTGTGCTTCTACCAAAGGGGCATTTGTTTTAGCATCCAAGAGTTGTCCAGAAAAAACAGCTTTGGATTGTTTTGTTATAGAAAATTGTGCTGAAGTTATTGAGGTAAAAGCAAATAAAAATACTACAAGAAAAAGTACTGAAATTCGTTTCATAAGAATTTTAATTTTGCTTTATAGCAAAATTTTTCTACTCCTTAAACTTAGTGTTAAAACGCTAAGTTATATAAAATATCCTTATAAGGATTAAAATTTTAGACTGTAGTGCCAAATTTTATGAAAATAACTGTTAAAAAGTCTATCCGCTAAATAGATTAATAGCAAATGCTCTTAGGTTTACCAGTGACCTATTTTTATTTTACAAATTTTGTGGATAAAAACTAAAGCTTTCCGTACTAACCACAAAAAAGATTTTATCTCCTAGCACTAATATGCCTTTAATAGAAATTACTAAAAATTTGTTAATTAAAAACCTAGGAAGGCTAAAATGTATTTTTTTACTAACCCTAAACTTATCAAAGCAACTTATTTATTAATATCTATCCTATCTGTTTTACTAATTAATTTAACTTATTACTTTTTTGATATACGTTCAAAAAATTTTGCCCCCCTTGTACCTAAAGCTGATGCCATAGTCGTTTTAGGCGCTGCTGTATGGCCTAATGAAAAACCATCTCCTGTACTTTCAGATCGCTTACTTAGAGCAGCAGAGCTTTATAAAATGGGAATTTCATCCAAAATTATCTGTACTGGAGGAGTAGGTAAAAATCCTCCTTCAGAAGCACAAGTAAGTAAAATTTTTCTAATCAGCCAAGGTGTAGCGGAAAAAGATATTCTCTATGAAGATATAAGCACCTCTACTAAAGAACAAGCCATAGAAGTATCAAAAATTTGTCAAAGAGAAAATTTTAAATCAATAGCTTTAGTAACAAGCTTTTTTCATGAAAAACGGGCTATAAGAATTTTTGAGTTAGCTAATTTTCCTGCCGCTATTTTTGATGCCCGTTGTGTTCATACTCGCTATCAAGACCTAAACTGGTGGTGTTTGCGCGAAGCTGTTTTCTTAGCTAAATTAAATTGGTGGCAATGGTTAATAGTAGGAATTGGTTCAGGGATATTTTTTATTCTTAGAAAAACTTATCAAACCCTTAAAAAATAAGACTCAAATAAGACTTAAACTTATCTAAAATGCAGTCTAAGGTTGAGTCTAGACTCAGCCTTAGACTAAAAACCATTTGATTTTCCCTTGCAATACCTAAGTGACACTCCACACGGACTGAAGTGCGATGGTTTCTTTGGGCGAAACCGAGGCTTCTGTGTAGCTACTTGATGATCTTAGAATGAGCCGGTGTAATGGAAATTCGCAGTCCTTGCCCCGTGAGAGCGACCACATTGAATCCCTAGTGGACTACGGCTAATTCGGGCGGTGCCACTTGCCTGTCACCTCTTTCCTGGCCTGCGCCGGTATAGAGAGAGGCAACACCTACCTTTTTCAAGATAGGCTTTTTGAGTGAACTTTCAGGACACTTCCTAAGATCCCGTCTCCCTAAGGACGTGTATCTTCGCCTGAATTTCTCGTAGTTTACTTTACTTTGTTTTTCTTTGCAAGCTCTTTGTTTTCTCTTTGTTACGGCTAAAGCCAGAGAAGAAACCCGCCTATCTACACGCGTTAAAACCCGGTAGCTTGCGACGGGTTTAAGAATTGTCAAGTACAAGGAAAACTCTTAAATTTTACAACTGATATCTTTGCACTATGTTAGTTAAGCTAGTAGCTAAATCGCTTAAATTTTGAGCAGTAGCTTTTTGTTGTCTAGCGCTAGCAACAGATTCATTAGTGCCTTGATTGATTTGCTTCATAGCAATAGTAATTTGCTCAATACCAGTAACTTGTTGAGTAGAAGCATAAGCAATTTGTTTAGCTGCTGTTGCTGATTCTACTATAACTTCGTGTAAGTTCTTTATATTATTACCAATACGGTAAACTTGTTCGACTCCATTTTCAACTTTCTTACTACCTTCTTCAGTAACCATAACAGTAGAGTTAGCAGCTTTTTGAATTTCAGCCAATATAGAACGAACCTGAGTAGTAGCTTTTTTAGAACGAGCAGCTAGGTTTTTAACTTCAACAGCAACAACTCCAAACCCCTTTCCTGCCTCTCCTGCCTTTGTTGCTTCTATTGCTGCATTTACTGCTAATAGGTTTGATTGTTCTGCTATATCGTTTACTGATGAGGTTATTTCTCCTATTTGGATTGTCTTTTCGCTTAGGTCTAAGATGTTTTCTGCT
>JACQZQ010000025.1 GCA_016213785.1 Acidobacteriota bacterium | reverse complement strand
GGCTTCAAGAGCATACTCATATTCAACTTGCCTCTAAAGTTCGTTCCCGTAGAGGTCTTTTGGTTCATGTCTTTGGCCGTATTGCTGCGGCTTTGATGCTTTTAGTTTTAAATTTTAACTCTTAATTCGCATTAATAATAATGATGTACTCACATCAAGATTTTCTAAAAGAATTAAATAAAAATCTTCCACTAAATGAAAAACTAGTTATCTTACATAATGTATTAAAACAGAGAGTGGATTTTATTGATCGAATTGCTATAGCCCTCTATGATGCCAAGACCGATTTACTTAAAACTTTTATTGATAGCAGTGGTGGAACTCACCCTCTAGTTTACTATGAAGCTAAATTATCAGAGGTAAAATCCTTACAAGAAGTTCTTCAGGTTAATTGTCCTAGGATAGTTAATGATTTAGCAATTTTTGACCGTAATAAAAGTAAACATAGTGAAAAAATTCAAGAGCAAGGCTATGGTTCTAGTTATACATTGCCAATGTACTTAAATAATACATTTTGGGGGTTTATATTTTTTAACTCTTATCAAAAAAACTGTTTTAAAGAAGAACTACTTTATGAATTAGATTTAATTGGACATTTAATTTCTAGTATTATCACTAATGAGCTAAGAAATATAAAAACCATGTTAGCAGCACTTAAAACAGCCAATGATATGGTGCATTATCGTGATCCTGAAACAGGAGGGCACTTAGAGAGAATGGCTAGGTTTTCTCGCTTAATAGCTCAAGATCTAGCAAAAGCAGGTATATATAACTTAAAAGATGACTTTATTGAATGGATTTATATGTATTCCCCAATGCATGATGTGGGAAAAATAGGTATTCCTGATAGTGTTTTACTAAAACCAGGTAAACTTACAGAGAGTGAGTTTGAAGTAATGAAAACTCATACACTTAAAGGAAAAGCAATAATTAACTTAATGATTGAAAATTTTAGTTTAGAATCTTTTGAAGGAGTAGATATTTTACGTAATATTGCTGTTTGTCACCATGAGACTATGGATGGAAATGGGTATCCTTATGGTCTAAAAAATGGAGAAATCCCTTTAGAAGCAAGAATTATTGCAGTAGCAGATATTTTTGATGCTTTAACTAGTAAAAGACCTTATAAAACTCCTTGGTCAAATGAAGATGCTTTTGCTATGCTAGAAAGACTTTCTAAAACTAAATTAGATAAAGATTGTGTTATATCACTAATGAACTCTAAAGATAAAGTGATTGAAATCCAAAAAGACTTTCAAGATAAAGATATAGAAGATTAACACTCCTACTTAGCCTTTATCTATAAGGGGTGTTTTTTGTTGGCGAGGTAAGAGATTTTGTAAGTCTGTGCGAGAACGCCACTGTCCATTAATAAGCTCTGCTATTGAAAGTTCACCTTTTTGAGTGATTAATAAGACAAGGTTGCGGTTTTGGCTTAAAACAAAAATTGCATATGCTTGGGTAAGTTCTCCAGAAAATTTATTAAAAGTAAAAGTTGGTTTAGTTGAATGACAAAAGCTTTGTTCAGAAACACATAAAACCGCCTCTGCATTAGGACAGCTTGAGCAACGGCTTTTTAGGTCAAGAGGTGGAAGGCTTGTAACTACTACACCCGAATGAGGCTTAATATCAGCTTTTTGTAAATCAAAAGTTCGTTTCCCTATATCTGTAGCACCACGTCTAGCTTCATTTTGAGCCGTAGAAACTGCAATAGCCATATCAATAAGAACATTTTCAGTTTTAGCCGCAATTGTAGCACGACCAATATTTACACCTATTATAATTAACCCAAGACCAACTATTGTTAGAACAATGACTAATTCTAGGAAGGAATATCCTTTATGGTTTTTCATAAATTTTGCTAACTTTCTAAACAAAGATTAGATAAATAGAATTTAAGAATTAAACTTAGAATATCAAACTTAGTTCAGTATTATAACTATGATTATTGGGAAAGCTAGATATTCTTTTTAGCTAAAGTGTTTTTGGGCAAAGGCAATTTTTATTCCTTAGATAGGGTAAAATCAATACAGAGTTTTCTACCTATTGAAAATAAACTAGTTAAAACATCTGCCATTATTAGAATTCTAAGTATTTATTAATAAAAGTCTGCCATTTTTGGCAGGCGACAAATTGCCATTTATGACAAATCTGCCAAAGTTGGCATAAAACTATGTCTGATAAAATATCTAAAAAATAAATGTAGACCAGAAAAAATCTAAATTGAAAGTGAGAGAAAATTTTTTAGAAGTTGTTTTCCATTATTAGTCATAATTGATTCAGGATGAAATTGAACTCCTTCACATACATAACGACGATGGCGTAAACCCATTACTAGGCCATCAGGAGTTGTAGCGGAAACCTCTAAATCTGCTGGAATAGTATTACGGTCTACTATTAGGGAATGATAGCGAGTAGCAGAAAAACGATACTCTAGACCACGAAAAATTGTTAACCCATCATGGCAGATTTCGCTAGTTTTACCATGCATAAGGTAAGGTGCTGAAATTACATTACCGCCAAAAACTAAACCTATTGCTTGATGGCCTAAGCAGATTCCTAAAATGGGAATTTTACCTGCAAATTCTTTGATTACTGTAGTTGTTATTCCTGCGGCTTCTGGGCGGCCTGGGCCAGGGGAAATTACAATATGCTTAGGATTAAGTTGTTTAATCTGATCTATAGTAATTTGATCATTGCGATAAACATAAATGTTAGGATTATATTCACCTAAGTATTGTACTATGTTGTAAGTAAATGAATCATAATTATCAATTACTAGGATCATTGTTTAGGCTCGTTTTCTATAGGTTTTTCAATAGCTTTTTCTTGAATTTTTATATGTCTAACTTCAACTCTATCAACAGGTTTATCTGTATTTTCAATTAGTGGTAGTGATGCTAATTGATCAACTATTTCTAGCCCTTTTATTACACTTCCAAAAACACTGTATTGTCCATCTAATGAAGGTGCTTTTTGTGCACAAATAAAGAAATGCGTTGTCCCGCCATCAGGATCGCCATTTGGCCGGGCTAGGGAAATTACTCCGCGAACATGCTTAATATTTGCGTCATATTCAGCTTTTAATTTAGGTATTTCAAAACGCTTTTTCTTATTAGGGTTTGTATCCTCCCAAGAACCTGGATTTCCGCTTTGAATAATAAACTTAGGCAATACTCTACTTATAGACATTCCTTCAAAATAACCTGAGCGAGCTAGCCAAATAAATTGTCTTACATGGTTTGGTGCTGCTTTCGGATAAAATTCTAGGGTAATATCACCTGCTGCTGTTTCTATCACTGCTACAAGCTTTTCCATCTCTTCAATAGACAAGGAAGTTTCTGGTGGTTTAATAATTTCAGGCTCAGGTGGTTTAATAGGTTCAGGAGTCTTAACAGGTTCAGGGGTTTTAGCAGGTACATTTTTTTCAGAAGATGTATTTGCTTTAGGCTTACGCTTTTGTGCTAGAGCTATATTAGAAAATAGTAAGGTGATTATTAATAACGAGAAACATATTTTATAAATATATTTTGATTTATTTTTTAGCATAACTATAGAACTCCATCCTTACTTAATTCTTGGGCTAGTTCTGCTAAATCATTATAAACAATTTGTTTATTTTTAAGAAAACTTACTCGGTTAGCATAAGTAGCTAGTTCTGAAGACATTGAATCAATTACTTCTACCGTCTTTTTTAAGAGTTTTAGTGCTGTATTTTTATGGTTTTTAGCTATTTCACAACGTGCTAGGCCATATAAAGCACGCCATTCACAAACAGGGCTACCTGATTGGCGAGATAAATCTAGGCCATATTGATAATAACTTTGTGCATCTTTAATATTATTTATCGCTGATAGAGAATCGCCTATTGCTACTAAAGTTTCAAGCTCCGTTGGTCTAAGTCCAAGTTCTTGAATAATTTTCTGTGCTTTAATAAATTCTGCTAGAGCAGTCTCATGATTACCTTGGCTTTGATAGAGTAGCCCTATATTAAGTAAAATTGATGCTTGTGTAGGTTTATCCAAGGTTTCTTTAGTAATAGATAATGCTTGCTGATAATATTCATAAGCTTCTTGATGCCGCATTTGTCTACGGTAATGCTCACCAATATTATTGAGTGTAGAAGTTTCACGTAGTCTATATCCCATATCACGAGCAATTTTTAGAGCTTTCTCAAAGTTTTTAAGGGCTTCTTGGAATTGACCAATCTCTAGTAATATTGCGCCTATTAAATTATGACTTCGTTCTTGACCTAAACGATCTCCTATTACTGTACTAATTTCTAGAGCGCGTTTAGCAGAATCATGGGCTTTATCATATTGTCCAAGTCTAAAATAAATTACACCCATTCCCCATAAAGCATTACTTTCTTGGAAACGGTCTTTAATTTTACGTGCAAGAACTAAAGCGCCTTCATACTGCTCTAAGGCTTGAGAAAAATGACCTAAACCTTCGTGTGAAGCGCCTATGACCATTAGAGATTGGACTTCCCATTCAGAGTCTTCTATTGAAGTAAGAACTGCAAGACCTTGCTCCCCATATTCTAGCCCACGAGATAGTTGACCATATTGGCGATAGAGTTCCCCTAATGCAGTAAAAGCCCGTCCAACAAGCTTTAATGAACGGACTTGTCGGGCAAGGTCTAGGGTTTGTCTAAGTTGAGATTCTGCTCGTTGATGAGTTCCAAGCTGCATAAAAAGCTGACCATAATTTAGATGATATTGGGCCATTCGGTCGGCTTCGATTTGCAGCCCACAGGCAGCCAATTGCAAGACTTGGTTACTACCAGTTGTACGACTTTCATCTTTAAGTGAGGCTGTAAGGTTTTGAATAGATTTTTCTGCCCAAGCATAATATTTTGCTGCCTCAGAAAATGCCATTGCTCGCCAGGCTAGATTGCCTGCTTCTACTGCATAACTTAAAGCATGCTCGTAATCTTCTGCATTGTAGTAGTGATAGACTAGTTCAGCAGCGATTTTATTGGCACGATCAGCATAAAGACCCTCTAATTTATTGCCTATTTGTTGATGTAAGCGTTTACGGCGACGGCGGCTAGTGCGCTCATAAAGTACTTTTCTAACAGTGCTGTGATAGAAAGAATAGCGGTCTTCTCGTGTGCTAGGTTCTTCTCTTAAAATATATTCTCTAAGCCCAGCTTCGATAACTCCTAAAAGTTGGTCTTCATCTATTTCTGTTACAGCTTGGAGGGTTTCAAAGGTAAACTCATCCCCTAAGATAGCTGCTTGAGTAAAAACCTCTAGGTCTTGAGAAGCTAGTTTAATTAAATGAGCTTCTACTAAATCAACTACAGAGGTTGGAAGCCGAATTTCATTTACATCTTTACAATGCCAACACCCATCAAACCATTCAATTGCTTTTTCTTCTAAAAGTAGACGAATTATCTCATTAAAATAAAATGGATTGCCTTTAGTTTCTTGGCAAAGTCTACTAAGCATTTCCTGGGAAATATCAATAGAGCCAAACATTGACTCCATCACTTTAGCGATTTCTGTTTCTGTTAAAGGAGAAAGTTTAATTTGTTCTTGATTGCCATAGCGGCTCATTTGCCTTAACCAACCTCGAACAGGGTTACTTTCATTGGTAAGTTCCCATTCTCTAGAAGTTGCAAGGAAAAATATACGCTCTCCAGTAGTATTTCTCATTAAGTAAGCAAGAAAGTCTAATGTAAGTTCATCAGCCCATTGCAGATCATCTAAAAATAAAATAATAGGTCGTAACTTAGATAAATTTAAATAAATACGTACTAAATAATCAAAAATACGGTATTTTTCTTGCTCCGCGTTTGCACTGTAGTTAGGATCTGTATTTAGAAGTAAAGAAAGAGGGTCGTTAGTACTAAAATCAGTAATTACTTTATCTGCCATTGAGCCAAATACTATTTGGGTGTCTTCAGGAGTATATTCCATTAAGTAATGCAATGATCCTCGTAAAGAATCACAAAAAGCTTTATATGGGATAGAGCCACCAGACTCATAAAATCGGCTTTGAAGAAATAAAACATCTTTACCAGCTAATTGACGGCGAAACTCTTCTACAAGTCGGGTTTTACCAAGACCTGCATCACCTGTAATAAGTACAAAACGACCTCGGCCTGCTACGCTTTGGTCAAAGCCACGTTGGAGTTTTTCTAGTTCAATGCTGCGACCAACAAAGCTTTCAAATTGAATTTGAGGCTCATTTTGGTTTGGTAAATAGCTTAACTCTCCACTAGAGCCTTTACGGGCAACTTGTCCTGCCCCAATGGTTTTAGCTGTTGCTAAAGAATGTTTTGCTATTTCAAAAAGATCTATTGGATCTAAGGTGTCTTCAGGATAAAAGGCTACTCCAGCAGATAAAGTTATTTCTAGTCCTTCGGGTAATTCTTTAGTGAGAAAACGAGTTTGTTTTATTTTTAAGATTAATTTGGTTGCTAATTGTGTTACTAATTCGCTTTGTTTAGTAACAGCCATAGTTGTAAACCCATCACCAGGTGCACGGCATAGAACCATTTGTTCTGGAAGGTTTTGACATAGTAAATGCCCTACTTCTCTAAGTAGTAAATCTCCTAGCAAATAGCCATAAGTGTTATTAATACGTTTAAATTTATCTACACCAAAAATTATTACTCCAAGAGACTCATTAAGCTGGGCACACCTAAGGGTATTTTCTTCTAGGTTGCGCATAAAGAAGGCATGAGAGTGTAAGCCGGTTAAACTATCATAATTAAGTAACCCGCTTTTACGTGCAGAGATGTTTGCACCTGTTTTAGAAGGACTAGAAAATTTTTGTTCTGTATTATGGTTTTCAGTATGGGGAATTGCTTCAAGGATAATATCTACTGGTTCAGAAAGTGTTATACCAGCTAGGGCTTGTTCTAAGAGTTGTCCCATTTCGCGGCTTGTTACTGGACGCTGATTACGATCTTTTGCTAGTGCACGTAAAATTACAGACTCTACCCCTTCGCTAACATCTGGGCGTATTTTGCGAAGTAGTGGAGGGGGTTCTGTTGCATGTTGGATAATTACAGCAGAAAGTGTTCTACCACGAAAAGGAACATGGCCTGCAAGTAGTTCATATAGGATAATACCTAGGCTGTAAATATCTGCCCTAGGGTCAAGTGGTTCTCCTCGGCATTGTTCAGGAGAGATATAGTAAGGAGTTCCTACCATCATTCCTGCTTCGGTTAGTTTGGTAAGAGCATCACTAATTACATGTTCGCGTAGTTCTGCTACACCAAAATCTACTACTTTTACAGTCTCGCTATCATCAGAAAACTTTTGTACCATTATGTTTTCTGGTTTAAGGTCGCGGTGAATAATTCCTGCATCATGTGCAGCATGCACTGCATTACAAACTGCACTCATTAAAGAGATAGCTCTAGCAACTGATAGGGTTTTATTCTGTTTTAATTCATCTCTTAGGCTATGACCTCGGATATATTCCATTACCAAGAAGGTGTTACCTTCAGGTAAATTTCCCATGTCATGAATAGTAACTACAGAGTTATGATGAATACGTGCTGCGGCCTGTGCTTCACGACGAAATCTAGCTACGGCTAAAGGGTTTTTCAAAGACTCTTCATTAAGAATTTTAACTGCAACGTTATCACCAATTTGTGTTCTAGTGGCTAAATAAACTGTTGCCATTCCACCAACGCCAATACAGCTTTCTAGACGATATTTCCCTTCAAGCAATTTGCCTAGCATAGGATCAGGGTTAAGCATTAATGACTGTCCATCGCTAGGACACATACTTACCCCATCATTATATTCTTGGTGGCAATTTGGGCAGCGTTTCATAAAAAATATTTAGTCTTCTCTTAAGTGAAAGCTACTAATGTTACTTAAAATTTACACTTTAAGCTGTTTTTAATATTTTTATTGTTTTATTCTTAAGCCTTAGAAGGCTGTTAAAATATAGTTTAGGATAAAATTAATCGGAATATTTTTATTAATTACAGTTCTTTTTCTGCAATCTCTACAGCCTTAAGTAAAGCACGAGCTTTATTTACAGTTTCAATATATTCTTTTTCTGGAACAGAATCAGCAACAATTCCAGCACCAGCTTGAATATAAGCTTTGTTATCTTTTACTAAAATTGTACGAATAGCAATACAAGAATCAAGATTCCCTGAATAATCTAGATACATTACTGCACCTGCATATGGGCCTCGGCGGCTAGGTTCTAATTCATCAATAATTTCTAGAGCACGAACTTTTGGTGCTCCTGAAACTGTTCCTGTAGGAAAACAAGCCATTAAAGCATCAAAACAGTCATTACCTACTCGTAAATTGCTACGTAATTTTGATACCATATGCATAACATGAGAATAGCGCTCAATAGACATTAAGTCTAGAACTTCTACAGAACCAATTTCAGAAACTCGCCCTAAGTCATTACGCCCTAAGTCAACAAGCATAATATGTTCAGCAACTTCTTTTTCATCAGCACGAAGTTCCTCGCCTAAGAGTGCATCTTCAACATCATCTGCTCCTCTAGGGCGTGTTCCTGCAATAGGGCGATACTCAAGCTTGCGATCCTTAGATCTTACTAGCATTTCTGGAGATGCACCAACAAGTGACATATCTCCCATACCTAAGTAAAACATATAGGGAGATGGGTTTATCATACGTAATGCTCGGTAAATTTGAAATGCAGAACTGCTTATGGTTGCTTCAAATCGCTGAGATAAAACAACTTGGAATATATCGCCAGCTTTAATATATTCCTTAGCTTGAACTACTGCGGCCTCAAATTGGTCTTTAGTAAAATTAGATCTAACACGTAATACTTGAGGTTGTTTTTGGCTTGGAGCCATACTTATGGGTTTTTGTAGTAGTTTTTCTATTTCAAAAATTTCTTGTAATGCGCTTTGGTATATTGACTCTAAGCCTGTGGTTATACCTTGAGTAAAGGTATTAACAATAATAATGAGTTGTTGTTTAACATGATCAAAAGCTAAAATTGAAGAGAAAAACATAATTAAAGCATCATCAATTTTTAGCTCATCTGGGTTTTTGTTTGGGATACGCTCAAACCAGCGTACCATATCATAGTTTAAGTAACCTACGCCTCCACCTGTAAATGGCGGTAAGTCAGATACTTTAACTGGAATTAATTGACCAAGATATAAGCGCAGTGCATCTAGGAGTGTTCCAGGCAAACGCTCTACTTGACCATTGGAAATAGATTCTACTGTACGGCCATGAACTCTCATTATTAAATGAGGTTTAACCCCAAGAAATGAGTAACGAGCAACTTGTTCTCCGCCTTCAATTGATTCTAAAAGAAATGAGTAAGGATTATTATCTTGTAGACGCAAGTAAGCTGCTACAGGAGTAAGCAAATCAGCAGGGACTCTTTTAGCTACAGGAATAACATTTCCTTGTTTAGCCATTAGGGCGAATTCTTCAAAATTTTTTGGAGTAAAAAACATTATGAATACTTCCGTTCAGCAGCTTTCCCAGCACGTTGTTTTAATTCATTAAAAATGTCTTCTAGTCGAACTCCTCGTTCACTCATAAGTACTAGCAAATGATAGAGTAGGTCAGAGATTTCTGAGGCCATTTGTTGAGTAGAATGGTTTTTAGCTGCAATAATGGTTTCGGCTGATTCTTCCCCAACTTTTTTTAAGATTTTATCTAGTCCAGCATTAAATAAATAGGTAGTATAAGACCCTTCTGGACGTTTAAGCTTTCTTTCCTCAATTAGCCTATAGAGTTCATCTAGGAGAATACCCAATTCTAGCGAACTTTGATTTACTAGGGAAACACTTTTATGCAAAAGTTGGTTTTGTGTTTCTTGTTGGTTTAATTGGCGATGAAAGCAGGTATTTTCGCCTAAATGACAGGCAGGGCCTTCAGGAGCAACAAGCACTACTAGCGCATCTCCATCACAGTCTATACGAATATCAACAACATTCTGGAAGTTACCAGAAGTCTCTCCCTTATGCCATAATTCTTTCCGTGAGCGGCTCCAAAACCAAGTTTGCCCTGTTTGAAGTGTTCGCGAAAGACTTTCAACATTCATATAGGCAAGAGTTAAAACCTCGTTTGTGCTGCAATTTTGTACTACTACTGGGATCAAACCCTGTTCATCAAACTTTAGATTTTGGACAAATATGTCTACAGGCATAAAACTTAATAGCTTCTCCTAGATAAAACTTGATTTAATTTATTTTGAATATTTGTCAAACATTTTAGCAGAAATTAATTACTAAGAACAAAGCAGGATGGTCTTTAATTAAAATTCTATAAATCTTTAAGCTTCAGGATTGCGATTATTTAACCAATATGGGCCTTCTTCTAATCCTATGATTTGACTTGGGTTTTCATCGATTTGAAAATTATTAGCAGCATTATTAATATCATCGATTAAGAATATATCTTGGACTAATTTTCCACTTGCTAGTAGGCCAAGCAATATAAAACCTAAAACTATAAACCCAAAAAGTAAGCCGAATATGTAATCGATTATTTTGAACCCAATAAGCGAAATTATTACTTCATATATAACAATTAGAATCGCTATTGCTATAAGCATTCCAATAAGCGTACAAATAAATACAGCAAACTCAGCAAATAAAAATATGGCTAGTTTTCCTAGAAACTCAATAAACGTAAATATTGGGCTTCTACTATTTCTTCTAACTATAGGAGTTAGTTTTTCTTTAGGGTAAAAATCATTACACCTAGTGCAGTGATTTTTTTCAGGATTAAATTTATCTTTTTGATGACAAATCTCACATCTAGTTGGGAGATACTCAGTTTTTACTCTTAATTGAGGCTGAAACATAATGTCTATTCTAACGCACTTCAACACCTTTATCAGCCAAATATTTTTTTGCCTCCATTATAGTAAATTCTCCAAAGTGAAAAATAGAAGCTGCTAAAACTGCTGATGCTCCTCCAGTAGCTAAGGCTTGGTAAAGATGCTCTAGTGAGCCTGCGCCCCCAGAAGCAATTACAGGGATTTTTACAGCAGATGAGACTTTTTTAACTAACTCAATATCATAACCATTTTTTGTTCCGTCTCTATCCATACTAGTAAGTAAAATTTCACCTGCCCCTAGTTTCTCTGCCTCCTGTGACCAACTAATAACATCTATTGCAGTTGGTTTTCGCCCTCCATGTGTATACACTTCCCATAAATCACATGACTTATTTTCTTTATTTTCTTTATTTTCTTTATCTTTAATAGTTTTTTTAGCATCAATTGCTACAACTATACATTGGCTACCAAAACGCTTTGCAGCTTTAGAAATTAAACTAGGATTATTTATTGCAGCAGTATTAATAGAGATTTTATCAGCACCAGCTAGTAATATTTGTCTAATATCTTCTATATTGCGAATTCCTCCCCCAACAGTAAAAGGGATAAAAACGTTATCTGCCACATTTCTAACCATTTCTAACATAATATTTCTATTATCTGATGATGCAGTGATGTCTAGGAAAATAAGCTCATCCGCTCCTTCACTGTCATAACGACAAGCTTGAGTTACTGGATCTCCTGCATCTGATAATGATAGAAAATTAATTCCTTTTACTACTCTACCGCGATCAACATCAAGACAAGGGATGATTCGTTTAGCTAGCATAGGGTTTTCCTTAATAGTTAGTTTTGATAAAAATTTAGATTAAAAAAAGTAGGGCAAGACTTTTTCTGCCTTGCCCTACTTTTTTAATTACATTAGGTTTAATTTATTGTCCTTGAGGTGGAGCAGACATTTCTTGGAAAAGCTTCTCAATAACCTCTTTTTTAACAATAATTTTTCCTTCAGCCTTCATTTTCTTTTTAACATTGTCTATATAAGCATCATAAGTCATAGAGCGGCGCTCTTCTAAGAGTCTTTCTTTAACAGCATTAGATTCTTTATTATATTTTTCTGTGTCTGGATCAGTACGTTTAGTAATACCAAAAACCAAATATTTATCATTACCAAAAATAGGTTCTTTAGCAACTTCACCTACTTTAAGTTTCATAGCTATAGGGATAACTTTAGTAATATCATTAAAGTTTTCTAGCGACTGACCATCACGAAAATCATCACGGGTTTCTGCCTTAAGACCAGCTTTTTCTATAGCAGCCTTAAGATTATCAACTGTGTTATTAGCGTCTGTAAGAATTGCTTTAGCTTGTTGAGCGGCTACATCTTTAACTTTATCTTTTTTATATTTTTCTAAAACTTTATCTTTAACTTCTTCTAAAGTTGCATCGTGGGGTTCTTTAATTTCTGCTAGTTTAGGGATAGCAAAACCACCTCTAACACCAGTTTTAACTCCTATATCACCAATAGCTTTTAAGTTATTAACTGCTTCTTCAAAAGAAGGGTTGCTACCTATACCTGGAACATTATCACCAGAAGCAAATAAAGGGGTTTGTTTTAAGGTTTCTTCTAGTTTTAAGCTTTGTTTTTGAGCAATATCTTCTGCTACTGCTTTAATATCTTTCTTTTCAGCTAATTGCTTTACCGCTTCATCAGCAAGATCAGAAGCTTTTTTATAAGAAAGCCTATTACGAGAAGAGGCTACTAAAGCTTCTTTTGCTTCTTCAAAAGTTTTATTTTTTCGATCAGTAACTTTTAGGATATAAATATTATTACCATCGGCTACAGGGTCGCTAATTTCATTAACTTGCATTGTAAAAACACGTTGTAAATAGTTGCCTGCTTTTACTGAGTCTTTTTTAACAAACCCTATATCTCCATCCTTATCTTTTGTTGCAGTATCTTGAGAGTTTCCTCTAGCAAGTGCACCAAAATCTTCTGCTTGTGCGCCATTAGCGCCTTTAGCACGGCCTACAAGCTCAGTAGCTTTTTTCATAACCTCAGGCCGATCTTTTTCAGTTAAGACTTTTAACAAAATTTGTTGGACTTTAACTTCAGAAACAAATTTTTCAGGGTCATAATCTTTTTTTAATTCTTCATCTGAGACTTGTAGATTTTTTGAGACAGCCTCTTGGCTAATATAAATATAGTCTGCTTTACGTTGTGTTTTATCAATTCGAAAATCTTTTTTATTAGCTTCAAAATAGGTTTTTAGCTCTTCGTCTGAAGCTGTTACCTTTTCAGTTAGTTTACTAGAATCTACTACTGTATAGACTAAATTAAAGGTAGTATTTTCTTTATTAAACTGTTCTTGGACTTCTTGAGGTGAAACTTGAATAGCGCTTGTAACAAGACTACGTAATTTTTCATCTGCAATTTGTTCACGTAAGGATTTTTCAAATTGATTAACTGTTTGGCCTGATCTTTCTATATAGCGAGTATATTTATCATAACCTACCCATTTACCATCAACTGTAAACTGTTCACGAATACGGGCTTTTACTTCTTCATCAGAAGCTTCCAAGTTAAGACGTTTAACTTCTAGTTCAACAATTTTTCTACGAATTAGGCTTTGGAGTAAGTTTTTATCTAGTCCCATGCTCCTAGCCTGGTTTAGATCCATTTCCTTACCACCTTGATTCATAAATTGCTTATACATTTGCATCATATTATCAAGGCCGGTTATATAGTCTCTTGCTGTGATTTCTTCTTTGTCTACTTTAGCAACTAGATCATTATCGCTAACAGGTAATGCTTTACCATCAGAGGAAATTAAAGGGGTTTTCATTGGTGCATAGAAAACGACCATACCTGCTACTACTACTATTGAAGCCATTAGCCAAATAGCTTTTTGTGAGCGTTTACTCTTATTTAAAAGTCTTAACATCTTAAGAAAAAATACCTCCACTATTATTAGAGCCGTAAGCCGCCATTGAAATTGCGTGTTTTTACTAGATAAGAAATTTTTAATTATCAAGTAAAAATTAAGAAAAATGTTTAGCTTTATAGATTAGGCGACAAACAGAAAATTTTAGATGACCAAGTAACGCTTTGCAATGTGTTTTTGTCATATATGTGCAGTAAAGCTCTTGACGAAATCAATATCAAACTTCTATCATCAGAGTTTATTCTTTTTGCCTAGAAAGCAAGTTATATTTTAAGTTTTATGAATCAACAAGCTTTTGAACCGTTAGAGTTTAATGAGTTACGCAATTTACTTTCAACTTATGCTCAAACACCCATTGGACTCAAACATCTCTTAGAACTTACTCCACAAGAAGATCTAATAAAAATTGAGCGCAAGCATTTAGAAGTAAAAGAATGCTCCGATTACCAAAGAGAATTTGGACGCATTAGAATTTCTGAAATGGTTGATCCTGCTCCTATTCTTGAACGTCTAGCTATAGATAATACTTATCTTTCTGCTGAGGAAATGTTAGAGCTTCAAAGCATTATTAGCATTGGAACTAATTTGCGAATGCAATTTCGCGAGGTTGAAGGAAAATTTCCTAGCCTAGCTGTAATTATTAATCAAATCCCTAATTTATCTGCTTTACATCAAAGACTACGTAATACTTTACTACCTTCTGGTGAAATAAATGAAGATGCAAGCCCTGAGCTTAAACGGCTTCGTAGGGAAATAAATGCTCTTAGAAACCGTATTTATAAACATTTATCTAATGTTTTAGAACAAGCAGGACAAGAAAATGCTCTAAGAGATGATTTTGTTACTGTTCGTAATGGGCGTTTTGTTATTCCTATACGTACCGATACACGTAGCCGTGTTCCTGGTGTAGTCCATGGAACTTCTTCTAGTGGTGCAACTGCCTTTGTTGAACCAATTTCAACTATTGAAGAAAATAATGAAATGATAAGACTAAAAGAATTAGAAGAAGCCGAGATAATAAAAATTCTTTTTAGTCTTTCTCAACAATTACGTAGCGAACTTCCTGGATTGAGATCACTAGTTAAAGCTTTATCTGAATTAGATGTTGTAGTGGCAAAAGCTAACTTTGGTGATGATTATAATTGTATTCGTCCTGAAATGAACACAACAGGAGAACTAAAGCTAGTTTCTGCTCGTCATCCGCTTCTTGAGCATAATTTACGAGCTACACCTAATAAAATAGTTCCTATTTCTTTAGCTCTTGATAAAGAACGTAATGCAATGGTAATAAGCGGGCCTAATGCTGGTGGCAAAACTATAGTATTAAAAACAGTAGGGTTACTAGCTTTAATGGCACAGGCTGGAATGCATGTTCCTGCTCATAGCGCTCGGCTCCCAATATTTAAGCAGGTTTTGGCTGATATTGGCGATCACCAATCTATTGCTGCTAATCTTTCTACTTTCTCCTCTCATATTAAAAATATTAGCCAAATGGCCTCAAGCTTTCAAGCGCCTGCTTTAGTTATGCTTGATGAGGTTGGTACAGGAACAGACCCAGAAGAAGGTGCAGCCCTTGGTGTTGCAATAGTAGACTACTTTAAGCAAAAAGGGGCGATTGTACTAGTTTCTACTCACTATAATCCCCTTAAATTTTATGCTACAGAAACTCCAGGAGTATTAAATGCTTCGGTTGAGTTTAATGAAACTACACTACAACCAACATACCGCTTACTTATTGATATTGCAGGAACTTCTAGTGGAATAGATATAGCCAAACGGTTAGGTTTACAGGAAGAAATTTTAGCTTTAGCAAGAAAAAGACTTGACCAAAGAGACCTTCATCAAGCAAACTTCCTTAGAACTATTAAAACCGAAGCAGAACGCTGGCAAGACTTAAACCTTGCTCTTGAAAGTGAGCGACAAACTACAGCAGAGAAATATCAACATTTAGAAGAAGCATTTTCTCTTCAAGAGCAATCACGCCAAAAAGAATTTGAAAAACAACTAGCCAGCATAATTAAAGACTTTACAAAACAATCAGAACAATTTATTGCTCAACTAGAGGATAAATCTTTAGCAAGTAAACTTAGTAAAGAGCAACAGAAGCGAGCTTTTCAGTTAAAATCTATTGCTCAAAACCAAGTTTCAAAAGTAAAAACTACTTCAAAAATTTCTAGCAATCAGCAGTCAAATAAAGCTCAAATGCAAGCTAGTAAAGAATCTGAGCCAATTTTTGCCCCAAGCTTTTCTGTTGGTTTAAGGGTTGAAACAGAACTAGGTCAACAAGGCGTTATAGAAGAGATTAAAGGTCATGATATTTTTGTTAGAGTTGGTGCAATGCGTTTTAAGGCTTCGCCTTCAACTCTAAAAGTAATAGGTCAAAATATAAAGAAAAAACCAGCTTATAAGTTACCTGTAGGAGTAAATTTAGCTCGTGAAGAGTCAGAAACTATAACTAACAGTGAGCTTAATGTAATAGGTTGTACTACAGACGTTGCTTGTGATCTTGTAGATGAATTTCTAGATAGAGCTTTCTTAGAGAATTATGACCGAATTCGTATAGTACATGGAACAGGTCTAGGAAAGCTGCGTAATGCAATTAGCAGTATGTTAAAGTCTCATCCCCATGTAGCTACCTTTTATCAAGCTACTTCTGCTGAGGGTGGAGCAGGTGCAACAATTGTTGAATTAAGGCAATAGGTGCAGTGCTAAAACACTGTAGGGGAAAAAATGGGTTTTGGAAAAGACTTTAGAAACGAAGTTAAAAACCAAACAGACATTGTTAAAATTATTTCCGAGTATTTACCCTTAAAAAAAAGGGGTAAAAATTATGTTGCTAATTGTCCTTTTCATACAGAAAAAACACCTAGTTTTAGTGTAAATCCAGTAATGCAAGTTTTTCATTGTTTTGGGTGTTCTGCTGGCGGTGATGTTTTTGGCTTTATCATGCAAATAGAGCGTTGTGATTTTGTCCAAGCCGTAAAACTCTTAGCAGAAAAAGCTGGAATTGCTATTCCTCAAATAGATACTAGACTTGATGATAATGAGCTAAGTCAAAGACGTGAGGAACTCTTAGAGATAAATACTTGGGCACTTGACTTTTTTCAAGCTCAACTCTTTGAGGGTAGTGAAGGCCAAAGGGCGCTAGAATACTTTGAAAAACGGGGAATTACTCAAGAAACCCGCCAATTATTTAACTTAGGCTATGCTCCTGATAAATGGGATGCGCTTAGTAGCTTTTTACGTTCAAAAGGTGCTTCTAATAGCCAAATTGAGCGCAGCGGACTTGTAAGCTTAAAAGAACAAGGTGGGTTTTATGATCGCTTTCGAGGTAGATGTATTTTTCCTATTACTGATACTCAAGGTCGAGTGATCGCTTTTGGAGGAAGAATTTTAGGTCAGGGCGAACCTAAATACCTAAATTCCCCAGAAACCCCTCTTTATACTAAAGGTCGCAATTTATTTGGGCTAAGTTATGCAAAAGAGGCTATTCGTAAGCAACGCTTTGTTATTTTAGTAGAAGGCTACCTAGATTTTGTGATTCCATTTCAAGAAGGCATACAAAATATTGTGGCTAGTTTAGGAACAGCACTAACAGAACAACAAGTAAAGCTACTAGGGCGTTATTTGGAAACACCACAGATTGTGGTTAATTTTGATCCAGATAATGCTGGAGTTGCCGCAACTAAACGGAGTTTGGAAATTCTTTTAGAACAAGGTTATAAAGTTAATGTTCTAAGCTTGCCCGATGGCGAGGATCCTGATACATTCATTAGGAAACATGGTGCAACACAATATCGACAACTACTCAAAAAATCTCAACCCTACATTGATTATATTTTGACCCAAGCTATGCGTGAGCATGATATTTCTCGGCCTGCTGGCAAGGTAGAAACACTTAATATGATTCTTCCTTTTTTAAGCAAAATGCGAGATAGAGTAGAGCGATCTGTTTATGCAGATCAAATTGCTGATCGTTTAAAGATAGAAGCTAGAGTAGTTAGAGAAGAGTTAAAACGTGCAGCAACTAACAAACTGCCACAACTTGACTTATCAAAAGTGGCTACAAATATAAGAGTCTTACCAGCAGAAAGTAGGCTTCTAGAAATTTTACTTATAAGAGAGCCTTTACAAAAAGTATTTGTACCACAACTTAGCATAGATTTATTTAAGGATTTAGCTACAGCGCCTATTTTTACCGCGCTTATAAGCTTAGTTAATGATAAAGAAGACGTTAATTTTACTAATTTACTAGCATTAATTGAACCTGCTAGGGTTAAACAGTGTGAAAATATACTAACAAGTATAATGGTTGGCTCTGAAACCCTAGCAAATTTAGACAGCGATGAGCTAGAGCATGAGGCTAAAGAAGCCTTTTTTGCACTAAAACGCCTTTATTTAGAACAACAAATAAATGCTCTACAAGGTGAAATAAACCAAGCTCAACGTGATGGTGATATAGGCCAAGCTACACAGCTTTCATTAAAGAAAATTGAGCTTGCTCATCAAATAAGACAATTGCTAGGTAAATAACTAAAGAGTTTTATTATTAAAAATCCTAGATGCGCTTTTTACCTAGGATAGGCTGACCACCTAATTTTATACGTAACTTCAGCGAAGGGGGACAGGGGATTTGATATGGCAATCCAGAAGTATCAAGAAGATGTAGATAAACTATTAGAGGTTGGGAAAGAAAAAGACTATCTTACCTATGATGATATAAATCGTTTACTACCTCCAGAAGTAAATTCTGCTGATGATATTGAAGCAATTCTTGATGTACTTAGCTCTGAGGGAATAAACTTTGGAGATAATGATGATAATGGCGATATTTCTGACTTAGATAAAAAAGAAATTGAGGAAGAAGATATAGAACTAGATCTTTCTCCAGGAATGTTAGATAAAACTAATGATCCTGTAAGAATGTATCTACGTGAAATGGCTATAGTGCCTCTACTAACTCGTGATGGAGAGGTTTCTATTGCAAAACGCATTGAACGCGGTCAAAGAAGGGCAAAGAAAACCCTTTCGCGTTCATTAATTGTAGTAGAAGAATTCTTAAAAGTAGGCCAAGAGCTAAAAGATGGCGCTCTTTCTATTAGAGAAATAGTCGTTTTATCTGATGCAGAAGGGCTTACAGAAGATAAAATTGAAGATAGCCTAGCTCACTTTTTAGGTGCTTTTTATGAAGTAAAGAGATTACATCAAAAAATGCTTAAACTTCATGAAAAAATTAAAGTAGAACAAAAACGTAATCCTAAAGTGAGTAAAAATCGTAGCTATTTTTCTAGATTACGAGTAGAAATTTCCAAACTACTCCAGCTAATAGATTTTACTAGCATTGTTCATGATAGATTTGTTAATCAAATTCGAGACAATGTAATTCAAGTCCGCACATCTAAAGATAGTCTCCAAAATATCAAACGTGCTTTAGAAAATAATCAAACCGAAGATGAACGAGAACTAAAACGCCGTTTAAAAGATTCTGAGAAAAAACTCTCTGCCCTAGAAACTCGTCATAATACTTCTACTCTAGATTTAGAACGCTCACTTAATGCAATTGAAGATGGTGAAAAAGAGGCTAATAAAGCTAAACGTGAACTTGTAGAAGCAAATCTTCGCCTAGTGGTTTCTATTGCCAAAAAATATACTAATCGCGGGCTTCAATTTCTTGATCTAATTCAAGAGGGAAATATTGGGTTAATGAAAGCTGTAGATAAATTTGAATACCGACGCGGTTATAAATTTTCTACCTATGCTACTTGGTGGATTCGTCAAGCTATTACTCGTGCTATTGCCGATCAAGCACGTACTATTAGAATTCCTGTCCATATGATTGAGACTATTAATAAATTAATTCGCACTTCTCGCGCTTTAGTGCAAGAAATTGGGCGAGAACCTACTTCAGAAGAAATTGCTAAACGTATGGATATACCTGTATCAAAAGTGCGTAAGGTGCTAAAAATAGCTCAAGAACCTATTTCTTTAGAAACTCCTATTGGAGAAGAAGAAGACTCTCATCTTGGTGATTTTATTGAGGATAAGACCATTGTTAATCCTGCTGAGGCCGTTATTAACACTAACCTAAGAGAAATTACTGAAGAAGTCTTAAAAACACTTACTCCTAGAGAAGAAAAAGTTATAAAAATGCGTTTTGGCTTAGGCAATAATAGCTCTGAGCATACTTTAGAAGAAGTAGGACAGCATTTTGCTGTTACTCGTGAGCGTATTCGTCAAATAGAAGCAAAAGCACTTAGAAAATTACGTCATCCTAGCCGTAGCCGTAAACTTAGAGCTTTTTTAGAAGGTGTGCGTTAATTCAAAATCTTAGCTATAAGTAGGAGCATTGAAAAGTTAATATTTAATGCTCCTATTATCTTTAATGTTATTAATTTCTTAGCAAATATGAGCCACCATCAATAATTATTAGTCCAGGTTTTGGCTAAAGATTATTTAAGCAATCTTAAGTTATTGGAAGACTCGCTTCTTTCCAAGCTCGAAATCCACCATCCATAGAGTAAACATTTGTATAGCCCATTTTTTGTAAGTTATCAGCAGATAATGCGGAGCGAAACCCACCACCACAATAAAGAATAATTTTAGAAGTTTTATCTGGGATTTTATTTTCTATATCTCTTTCAATAATACCTCGCCCTAGGTGTTCTGCATTAGTAATATGGCTTTGTTGCCATTCGTGATCTTCTCTTACATCAATAAAATAAAATGACTCTTTATTATCTAATTTTACTTTCACTTCTTGAATAGAAATTTCTTTAATACGTGTTTTAGCATCTTCTACAATTTTAAGAAAACCTTCTGAATGTTTCATATACACCCCTAAATAATATAAATAATAAAGATATTAAAATCCATTAAGACTTATTGATAGCAATAATAACATAGTCTTTACTGGATGAATTTTAAGTAGGCAAGAGTTATTCAGAGCGAACAATTTGATTTTTATCAAATAAGGAAATTAGCATATTAAAAGCAGACTCAGTAGCTTGGCTATCTTTAGATTCAATGGTTACTTTAACCTTGTAGTCTTCACGATCAAAAACGGGGTAAGATCCTATTGAAACTTGGGCATAATCTTTAGCTACTTGTGTGAGGTGGTCTGCAATATCAAATTCATCTTGTTTAGTAAAAATTAATTTTAAGTAAAACTCCGATGCACGAAAGCGCTCTTTTATTGCAGTAAATTTTTGCTTAAAAAATTCTGGTACGCCAGGAAAAATATAAACATTTTGGTAGGAAAGAATAGGCCAACGCAGTTCTGCAACTTTAATAAAGATTGAGCCTTGGGGTACTTCTGCCATTCTTAAATGGGTTTCTTGGAGTTTATCGCCAAAATAATTTCTTAAAGCTAATTCTATTTCAGGATGACGATGCATTTTAGTATTAAATGCTTTGCAAACACCTAAAAGAGTCACATCATCATGTGTTGGGCCAACTCCTCCAGAAGTAAATACATATGTAAAACGCTTAGATAGATCTGAGAGGGTTGTTCCTATTTGATCTATATCATCAGGAACTACTGTAATAAGGCGTAAGGAAACGCCTAAATCGCGTAATTCTGAGATTAAGAATTTAGCATTTTTTTCCTCAGTCTTACCACTAAGGATCTCATCACCAATAATTAGAATGGCAGCAGTTGTTTGATTCATGCCCAAAATAATAAATGTTACTGAGAAACTCTACAACAGATAAAAGAAAAAATTAGTTGTTTTGAGTTTTAGTTTTTAATAAAAAAGAGAATTTACTTGTTAAGTTCTGCCAGGTTAAGGTTTTAGCAAGACTATCAAAAAGTGAATAAGCAACAGGCGTTACAAGTAAAGTAAGTAATAAACATAATGATTGACCACCAATAACAATGATAGCTACTGAACGTCGGGAGGCTGCGCCAGGGCCTTGCCCTAGTGCCATAGGTAACATTCCAGCTACAAGAGCAATGGTTGTCATTAAAATAGGACGCAAGCGATCTTGACAAGCTCTAATTACAGCATCATAAGTACTTAATCCCCGAGATCTTAATTGATTGGCATGGTCAATTTGCAAAATAGAATTCTTTTTTACTATTCCAAATAGCATTAGAATTCCTAGTGCAGAGAAAATATTTAGAGTTTGGTCAAAAATAATTAGTGAAAGTAATGCAAAAGGAATAGATAGAGGTAAACTCAAAAGAATAGTAATAGGATCAAGAAAACTTTCAAACTGTGCAGCTAAAACCATATACATAAATGCAAATGAGAGCACAAAAGCAATAAGGAAATTTCTTGCAGCACGGCCTAATTCTCGGCTACGACCTTGAACCCCATATTGATACTCAGGAGACATACCCATTTTTCCTACATTTGCATTTATCAAGTCTAAAACAGGGCCAAGTGATTGACCTCGTTCAATATTTCCAGAAATAACTACTTGACGCTGCCTATTATATCTATCAATTTGTGCTGGGCCGGTACTATTTTCAACACGAACTACTTGATCTAACCGGACAATTCCTAGTTTTGTAGATGGAACACTAAGAAGAAGAATATCATTAGATGTATTTCGGTTATTTAACTGAGCACGAACTTGAATATCATAGCGATCCTCGCCTTCACGATAATTTGATACTTGATCATTACCTCCTATAAGTGTACGAATAGTAGTAGCAATATCACTAATTTTTACACCTAAATCTGCTGCACGATCACGGTCAATATAAATACGGGCTTCTGGTTTACCAGAAATTAAGCTTGTGTCTAAGTCTACTACTCCAGGAATTGTACGTGCATAATCAGTGATTTTTTGTGAATAAATAGCTAATTGTCCAAGATTTGGCCCTCTTAAACTATATTGAATATCTGCATTTTTCATAGCACTGCTAGAAATAGAAGCAATATAGGCAACAGAAGCGCGTAAATCTTTATTTTTAACTAATAGCTTACGGACTTTTTCCATTACTTCTGCTTGAGGGTAATTTCTTTGAGTAACATCTACTATTTTTACATAAATAGTTGCTGAATTTGGGTTACGTTGAGAATCTCCGCCAATTGTTGTAAGTAAGTTAGTTACTCCGCTAATTGTACGAATATCAGCCTCAAGCTGGCTTAAACGCTCTGCTGTAGCGCTTAAGGAATAGCCTTCAGGAGCACGTATATCGACTTGAAAATCACTAGTATCATCTTGAGTAATAAAATCCTTTCCAACTTTCTTAAATAAAGGCACAGTAGCTATTATTACTATTATTGAAAATACCAGGACTAAAAGACGAAAACGCATAGAAAAACGTAACATAGCCATATAAACACGTTCTATTAGGCTATAGAAAAATGATTGTTTTGCACTATGCCCACTATTATGGCTTACTTTTAGAAAACGGGCAGACATCATTGGGGTTAGAGTAAAACTGACTAGTAAAGAAACTCCTATTGCAAAAGCTGCTGTTAGCCCAAAACTTTGCATAAAACGGCCAACAATACCGCCCATAAAAGCTACTGGAAGGAAAATAATAATTAAAGAAAGCGTTGTAGCCATTACGGCTAAGCCTATTTCGTTAGTAGCTTCGCGGGCTGCTTGAAAAGCTGACATCTGCTTTTCTTCCATAAAACGATAAATATTTTCTAGAACTACAATCGCATCATCAATCACAATTCCTACTGAAAGCACTAAAGCTAACATAGTCATCTGATTAAGCGTAAAATTCATATAGTACATTAATGCAAATGTAGAGACTATTGATGTGGGGATAGCAATAGCAGCAATAATAGTTGAACGGAAATTACGTAAAAATAATAGTACAACTAGGGCGGCTAAAAACCCGCCTAGTATTAAGTGTTCTTTAATTGCTTCAAAAGAACCTTTAATAAAACGTGATTGGTCGCGAATAATTTGAATCTTAAAATCTGATGGAAGTAAAATCTGAATTTCTGCTAAGCGTTCTTTAACATTATCAACTACTTGTAATGTATTATTTCCAGATTGCTTACGTACTTCTAAAATGATTGCCTCATTACCATCTAACCTAGCCATTGTACGAGGTTCTTCGATTCCATCTTCTATATAACCTATATCGGAAATACGTACAGGTGTATTATTAATATTTGCAATAATAATTTTATTAAAATTGCTTGTATCAGAAATACGCCCCAAAGTACGAACTACTTGTTCACGACTTCCTTGGTCAATTCGTCCTCCAGGAATTTCTAAGTTTTGACTAGTAATTGCAGCTTCTACTTGAGCAACGGTTAAGTTATAAGCCGTTAGTTTTGTTGTATCTACCCAAACTTGTATTTGACGTTTACGGTCGCCAATAAAACGAACCTGACCAACACCGCTAATAGATTCAATAGATTGTTTAATTTTTTTATCTGCAATTTCTGTAATTTCTCTAGAGCTACGTTTAGCAGAGATTGCGATAGACATTACAGGTGTGGCATCAGGGTCAAGTTTTTCTACAATTGGGGGATCAATATCTTTAGGTAAGTCTTTTAAGACACCATTAATTTTATCTCTAACATCTTGAGCCGCTTGGTCAGTGTTACGTTCAAGTACAAAAGTAATAAATACTTGTGATACACCTTCAGTTGATACAGAACGTAGTTCATCTATTCCTGGTAAAGGGTTTACAGCTTCTTCTATTTTTTTTGTAATTTCTGTCTCAACTTCTTCAGGAGATGCTCCACGTAGTGTAGTAGTCACAGTAATAGTAGGAAAGTCTACTTTAGGAAATAGATCTACACCTAAAATATTATAAGCATAAGCACCAATAAAAGTGAGTGCAAATATTAACATTGTGGCAAATACTGGGCGCTCAATACAAAGCTCAGCTAATTTTTGCATAAGACTTCCTTTTATAACCCAAAATATAGTTTTGGGAGCTAAGTTTATTATTTATTTACTACTTGACTACCATCAGCAAGTTTATCTAAATTGCTAGTGATTACTATTTCATTAGTTTTAAGATTTCCTAAAACTTCTACTAAATCACCCTCTTTTTGCCCTAAAGAAACTTCACGAGCTTGAGCTTTACCATCAACAAATATATAAACTTTCTTAAGTCCAACTGTGGTAAGAACAGCTTTTTCTGGAACCATTAAAGCGCTTTTTTGAGGGGCAAAAGATAACTTGATACGAGCAAACATTCCTGGTTTAAGTTCTAGGTTATTATTAGCTATAGAGGCTTCTATCATTAAAGAACGCGAACTTTTATCAAGTGCAGGACTAAAACGACTTACAATGCCTTGAAATTTTTTATCAGGTAAACTATCTACTTGAAACTTAACAGCTTCTCCAAGTTTAATTTGTTGTAAATATTGTTCTGGCACATTAGTACGTAGACGTAGGGGGTTAAGCTGAATAATGCGGGCTACTGCCTGGCCTTTTTTAACATATTCTCCAGCAGAAACTAGTCTTTCTTTAATAGAACCACCAATAGGAGCATAAATAATTGAGTCATTAAGTTGTTTTTGTGCAAGTTCAAGGCTTGCACGGGCTTGAGTAATATTTGTACGATAAACATCTACTTGAGCTACAGAGCTTTCCCATCGAGCAACTGTTTGATCATAAAGGGATTTAGTACGATCATATTCCTGACGAGCGATAATACCATCTCGAAGAAGCTTTTCTGTCCGCTCAAAGTCTATTTTGGCTTTTTCTAAAGCGGCATAGGCATCACGTACCGCAGGATGCTGATCATTAGTGCCAGAAGGCTTACCTGCTTGACCTAAAGCTAGTTCTGCTGATTTAAGTGTTGCTTGGGCTTGGTCAACTTTCCAAGAAAGTTCTCTACTGTCTAAGGAAAAAAGCTTATCTCCTTTCTTTACATAACTTCCTAAGTCAATGTGCATATCAGAAATTTTACCGTCTAGTTCACTTGCAATAATTACCTCTTCTTGACCTTCTAATGTGCCAGTAAGTTCTAAAACACTAGATAAAGTTCGTTCAACAACAGGTGCAGTAGATACTTCTAAGATTTTGGGTGGGTTTTCATCTACACTAGGTTTTGTACTAGTGTCTGCCTGAGCAGGGGATTGTGAAGGTTGACAAGCAGTAAAAGTTAAAGAAAGTATTATTAAAATTAAGAGTATAGCCTTATTCGTAACCTTATTCATAATCTTATTCCTTAGGGTATTTATCGTCAGTACTTTCAAAGTCTTGAAAGTATTGTTTTGTTGAAATTCCAGAAAGGAAAATACCTGTAATTTCCTTAGCAGCTTCCCAAGAAGTAACGTCCTGTTTAGAACTATCTTGAAATAGATCTCGTCCTATTGCCCATTGCATAACTAGACTAAAGAAAAACTTAGCTGCACGCACTGGATCCATAGGGCGAAAATCTCCATCACCAATACGTTCTTTTATATAGGTAACAGCAGGTTCTCTTACTTGTCTTGCAGTAGTTTCAGCAAAATCTTTTGCTAACTCGTGTTTTTCCAATGCACTATAAAAAAGTAGGCGTAAAAGCGTTGGGTCTTTATGTATAAATTCTAGAATTTGAGCAGCAAGTGTAATAAAAACACCTCTATCATCTTTTTTTAGCATTAGTTCTTCACATTTTAACCAAAGAGGCTTCATTAATTCCGTAGTCTTATTATCTAGAGTAGCTGAATATAAGGCTTGTTTAGTAGGAAAATGGCGAAAGATAATAGCCTCACTAACACCTACTTTATCAGCTATCTCTTTTGTAGTAGCACCGTTAAATCCTTTTTGAGAAAAGATTTCTGATGCTATTAGCAAAATTTGCTCACGACGATCTTCTTTACAAATTCGTTTTTTATATTTTGTTTTTTCTTGGGCTTGCATTTCTGTACTTGACATCTTTTTCCCTATGTAAGTAAGTATTTACTAACATTAGCATGCTAAATTATAACTTGGCAATTAATTATTCTATTTAGATAAAATTTGGGAAGGTATAATAGGCTATAGTTTTAGGTTATGGAATTAAACTCAATTTCAAAAAACTAAATTAATTTTAGAGGTTAAGTGAAATAAGTGTAAGTTTTTAGCAGAATAAAACGTCAGGGACAATTTACAGAAAAACTATCTTTCTCATATAATAAGCCTCTTTGATATTGCAATAAATCCTATTAATCACAATGATTAAAAATTTTAGGAGGCTTTAGTGTCTGCTACTTTATCTTTTTGCGTTTCTGATAGGTTTAGTGATGTTGGGTTTTCTGAAATAGTCGTTATTCGTAATAAAATACTTGCTCTGAAAAAAGAGGGACATCAGATTTTTCAATTTGAAGGTGGTGAGCCTTTTCCAAACACTCCTCAAGTTATAAAAGATGCTTGTCTACAAGCTTTGGTAGAAAACAAAACTCGCTATGCTCCTTCTAGTGGTATCCCTGAATTAATTTCGGTTTTAACAGATAAATTAAATAAAAAAAATCATATTCCAGCAGAACCCAATCATTTAATAGTTGTTGCTGGTGGAATGCATGGATTATTTGCTGCATTTCAAGCGATTCTTAATCCTGGTGAAGAAGTATTACTTTTTTCTCCTTATTGGACTCCTACTAAAGATTTAATTTCTATGACAGGAGGAAAAACGGTTTTAGTTAACACCTTAAAAGCCCACAAAGAAGGAATTACAAATACACTAAAGGCTTATTTAACTCCACAAACTCGCCTTCTATGTTTATCTTCTCCACAAAACCCAACAGGTATTGTTTTTAGTCGTGAAGAGATGTTAGAAATTGCTAATTTTGTTAAAACACATAACTTATTAGTTATTTCTGATGAAGCTTATGAAGATCTTGTTTATGATCAGGCTCATATTTCTATTGCCTCTTTTCCTGATATGTATAGACGTACTATATCTTGTTTTACTTTCTCTAAATCCTATGCAATGACAGGCTGGCGTTTAGGCTATGTTGCTGCTCCAGAACCTTTTATTACAGCAATTAAGCAATCAGTACTTTATTCTACTAATGGTGTGAGTACTCCTACTCAATGGGCAGGACTAGCCGCAGTAACTCAGGTGACAGATTTTATAGAAGAAAATTTAGCAGAATATCGAAGGCGCAGAGATCTTTTAGTAAATGGTTTAAATGAATTAGGTTTTGATTGTCCAATGCCAGGAGGGGCTTTTTATGCTTTTCCTAGCATTAAAAAATTTGGCAAAACTAGCAAAGAATTTGCCGCAACATTATTAGCAGAAGCTAAAATAGCAACCGTTCCTGGGAGTGTTTTTGGGCCAGAAGGAGAAGGACATTTAAGGTTTTCTTACTCTGTTGCTGTAGAAACCATTTCTAGTGGACTTGCAGCACTAAAAGATTTTTGTGAAAAAAGAATTTGAGTTTATTAACTGGCTACGTAGCCAAAAAATCAATAATCCTATTAATTTAATCGCGGGTATTGGAGACGATGCCGCGATTTTTTCATCTCCTAGCAATAAAGAAATTTTAATTAGCACTGATCTTTTATCTGAAGATATACATTTTAAGCTAGATTTTACTCCTCCAGACTTATTAGGCCATAAAGCACTGGCTGTTAACTTAAGTGATATTGCAGCAATGGGAGGCCAAGCAAATTTCTTTTTACTTAGTATTGCTCGTCCTAAAACTTTGCCAGATAGCTTTTTAACAGAGCTTTTAAGAGGTATGTTAGAACTTGCTGATACTTACCAAGTTACACTTATTGGTGGGGACACTTCTGCATCAGTTGATAAGCTTTTTCTAAATATTACAATCTTAGGAGACTCTTTTTTAGGAAAAGCTGTTAAGCGTAGTGGAGCAAAAGTAGGCGATGAAATTTATATTACAGGACAGCTTGGGGCTTCTGCTTTAGGATTAGAGCTACTTTTGCAAGGAAAACGTATTACTAACAATGATTTAACTGATATAGAAAAACAAGCCCTACTTGCTCACCTTAAACCACAACCAAGGCTTGAATTTGGAAAAACTTTAGCTATAGAAAATCTAGCATCATCAATGATAGATATTTCTGATGGGCTTTCTTCAGACCTAGGACATATTTGTGAAGAAAGTGGTGTTGGAGCTACAGTGAGTCTTAGCTCTTTACCAGTTTTTCCTAGCGCAACAATTAATCAAGCTCTAAACGGTGGAGAGGATTACGAATTATTATTTACTATACCCTCAGAAAATAATACTAAATTAAATATTCTTTCTAAATTATTTCCTGATTTATCTATAACCAAAATTGGAATTATCACTAGTGATTTAGATAGATGGCTAATAGATGGCAAAAGAAAAACTCCACTGCTTGCTAAAGGCTATGATCATTTTGCTTAATTTTACTTAATCTGCAACATTATGATGAAAAAAGTTATCTATCTCATCTAAAACTTCTTTAGCAGAAGCGGTTGCTGTACCAACTTTTGCAACTACAACCCCAGCCGCATAATTAGCAAGGATTGCTGATTCCAACATACTAGCACCACAAGCTAAGCCTAAAGCCAAAGTTGCTACTACTGTATCTCCTGCACCCGTCACATCATAAACCTCTCTAGCAATAGTAGGGACGTTTACTACTTCATTATCATTTTCAAAAAGTGACATTCCTTCTTCGCCACGAGTAATTAAAACACTTGCTCCTTCTAGCATTTGTCTTAATTTCTTTCCTACTAACGCTAGGTTTTCTTCTGAATCTATCGTTATTCCAGAAGCCGCTTCAGCTTCATTTTGATTAGGTGTAACTATAGTAGCAGGATGATAATGCTCAAATTTCTTTAGCTTTGGGTCAATACAAACAGGGATATTTTGAGCTACAGCAGAGGGAAGAATTTTTTCTAGCAAACTAGGAGTAATAACTCCTTTCTCATAGTCAGAAACTATAACCCCTTGAGCGCTAGGTAAAAGCCTTAGAAAGTTATTTATTAGCTCAGACTCAACTTCACTATTAACAGGAGTTTTCTTTTCTCTATCAGCGCGAACTACATGTTGAGAGTGAGCAATAATACGGGTTTTTACTGTAGTTGGCCGCAAAGAGTCTATAGTAATCGAGCTAGTATCAATACCAGCTTTTTCAAATTCTCCACAAAGGCGTTCACCATTAATATCATTGCCTTGTACACCTATAATAATAGGTTTTGCACCGAGTGCAGCTAGATTTGCTGCAACATTTCCTGCTCCACCTATATGCAAAGTTTCTCGCTCAATTTCAACAATTGGAACAGGCGCTTCTGGGGCTATGCGCCTAGCACGCCCCCATAAAAATTCGTCTAACATTAAATCGCCAACTACAAGGATTTTTGTATTTTGGAATTTTTCTAATAAATCTATTGCACGGGATTTTTTTAATCTTCTCACTTAAAATTTAGGGTATAGACATAGCTTTACCCCTAATCTCCTTAATATCCTTTATTCTAGTATGAACAACCCTATGTGTTTGTCTGTACTATTTCATCACCGCTATTTGCTTTTTTATCTGGCCCGAGGGATTCTAGCTTGTAAGTCTTTCCATCAGAGCTATATAAGAAATAACTTGACCAAAGATCGGTTCTAATAGAGGGGTTGATATAATCAGGAACTAAAAGATCTGTCAAGGCAACTATGTCGCGGGCTTGAGGGTAATAACCTTTTTCCTTATGGTATTTTTCTAGTGCTACTGAGAGTTTGTCTAATCTTTCTTTGGTACGTTTTATTTTTTCATTTTTTACAGCACTAGTAATAAGTTCTACATCTTCCCATTGTCCGTTGCCTAGGCGGATTTCAGCTACTTGCCAAGATTGTTTTTTTTCAACTCTAAATGCTGCTGTAAATTGGGCTTCGACTACTGCACCACCTCGACCAACATTTTTTGGTGGGTCTATAGATTGAATTCTTACAAGATCAGGATCAAATTCAAACCCAGGGATGTTAGCAATTACTCTACGGGCTTCTTTTGGGCTAAGAGATTCTGGAGAAGCTAGAGCTAAAATTACAACAGAAAGCCAAAAAATATTAACTAAGAAAAAGGTTTTTTTCTTGATCACAGTTTTTGCTCATTTCTTGTCCTAGAAATCTTGTGATTTTTCTGGTTCTTCTAAACTAAGATCTAGGAGAGATTTAATCATTAAATAAGCATCTCCACCATCAGCATAATACTGTTTGACTCGTTCCACTATTAGATAGCCAAGCTTATTATAAAGGTGAATAGCAGGTTTATTTGTAGTACGAACTTCTAAACGCAAAGTGATAATATTACGCAAGCGAAATCCATTTTCTAAGCGGTTCATTAACCAACGGCCATAGCCTCTACTTCTTACTTCAGGAGCAATTGCTAAGGAAATAACATGGCCTGTACCGTCTTCTTGAACTAATCCTACACCAAAGCCTAGCATTTTTTCTGAGCAGCTATTAACAATTTTGTAGCAAACACGACCTTGATGGGTTAACAAATAACGTAGCATATCCCTATCATAAGCCTCAGAAGGCGGAAAACATCGTTGGTCTAGCTCCCAACATGCCTCTAAGTCTTCAATTAACATTGGTTGAAGTATAGTTTCTAGTTGTTTTGTTGTCATCAAACGATAGTAAAAATAATGGTAGAATATTATTTATTGATTAATTTATTAGAAAAATATTATAACTAATAACAATAACTACTTACAAATAAATCAAGTGTTTAGAGCTATGACTTGTCAAGAATGTAAAATAAAAATGGTTGAAAAGAAACGAAGTTTTCATAAAAAGCGAAAATGGGTTTGTCCACAATGTAGTAAAGTTCGTATGCAACAACAACGTGAAAAACCTTCTAAATAATTACAAATTAATTAATAGGTTTATTTTTATTAAAAATGGACTTTATTGCTAAATATCCTAAAAACCAATTTTGTGGATCAATCAAAATTATTGCTAAAGATATAGTATAAATATAAATGTTTTTAGGTGAAATAATTATTGCAATTATTGCAAGAGTAGCTGATAGAAGCACTATGCTGGAAGGAGTTTGTTTAGCTTCGTTTTTGATTTTTCTTTGTATTTCAAGAAATAATAATATCAAGTTTATAGTCACAATAATACTGGAAATTATTAATAAAAAACTAGCAAAAAATAATCTTATTTTATTTAGATTATTCATTAAAACCTTTAAAACCTCTTAAAGATTCTTAAAAAAGTTGTTATAAGTTTATCACTAAGTAATTATTCTGAAGGTTGCTAGCTAAAACTTCTTGCTTTTGCTATTCCAATATTACTATTTTTTTCTTGGCAGTTACTACAGATCCCAAAAATTCGATGGCTATGATCTTGAATCGTAAAATTATATTGGTGGGCGATTTCTTCTTGTAACTTTTCAATTTCAGCGCTATAGAACTCAATTACAGAATTACAATTACTACAAATAAAATGATCATGGTGGTCGTGATTATATTCATGTTCATAACGGGCACGGCCATCAGTAAAACGGACTTCATGGGCAAGACCGGCTTCTGTCATTAATTTCATGGTTCTATAAACTGTAGTAAAACCTACTGATGGATCTTTCTTTTTTACTAAATCATAGAGTTCTTCTACAGAAATATGTCCTTCTGTACCAATAAAAACATCTAGAATTAAATCTCTTTGGTCAGTGCGTTTTAGTCTAGTACGTTTTAAGTGTTCATGGAAAATTTCTTTTTCTGTACTCATAAAATATTTTCCTTGTTTTGTTTGGAATCACCCAGCCTTTTAAATTATAGTTTTAAAATTAATAGCAAACAATCGTTGTCTACATTTTAACTCCTTATTATTAGGTTATTATCAAGTTGTTATGGAATATTGGTTAATAGAAATTATTTTAGCCTTTTGGATAGTACTAATAGCCGTATTAACCCAAAAGTTAATAAATAAATACCCCTTAGGCTTATCACGTACACAAGCTGAAATAAATAGCTCACGTAGCTTTTTTTATCTAGTGCTATCTTTTAGTTTGTGCTGTTTAATATATTTCTCTTCTTGGCTGGCTAGTTGGTCTAATAAACTAGCTACTACTTTATCTTCGACCTCACTTTATTTTGCTGATCAGTTAGCAGATTTTCTTTGCATTATTAATTTAAGCCTTAGTGCTAGTCTTATTACTAGTAATTTTATTAGTCAAAAAAGAGATTTATTTATTTATCAAAATTTGTTTGGGCTAGAAGATCTTTTACCTAAAAGCTCTTTAGATGTAATAAGTAGCCTTCCATTAAGTAAACAAACTGTTTTAGCAGAACGGCTTTCTTGGGTAGTAGAAAAAGCTGAAAAAAATGCTCCCTTCCAACTCAAACTTTTATTTGATAAAGAAGAGTTAATTATTTTAGATAAAATTTTTTCAGATATAGATATTAATAATTTAGATTATCGTTTAGTTCCAATTTATCAAGAAGTTAACAAATTAGCTTCTAACCCTAAACCTTTTAGTATAATACTCTAGAGCAAATAGAATTATAGAATTAGCCTTTTTTAATTAACCTTAATATAAAAGAAATGGAATATTAAATTTTATGGATAATCAAGAAACCTTATTAAAACAAACTAAAAAAAGCACAAATAAACGTAAAAATAATACTTGTCATTTAGACCTAGTAGAAAGCGGGGGAGGAATGTGGAAAGTCTCTTCTCTACCTGCAATTAAATATTGTTTAGAATCAGGGGCTAAAATCCGCCGTTTAGCTGGAGTTAGTGGAGGCGGATTAATTACAGGACTAATTTCAACAGGAATTACTCCTGTTCATATGTATGCTACCTTACCACAAGTTCATAACGTTAATTTTTTTGATGCTTTCCAAATTCCTGCACGGCTAAGAGAGATTTTTTCTGATCACTTATTAGTTGATAATAAGGCTGGGCTACTACCTAAAAAACGAGACTTAAGACTTGGTGAATTAGAAGTGGATTTATCAATTGCTTGTGCTCGTTTAAATGTGTCTGGTGGGATTATAGATGTTTTACGTAGGCTAGGAAGACTGCTGCAACATTTTACTTTTAGCAGCTTATTTTCACTTACCACAGAGCTAGCAGCATTTTTAAGTAAATTAAAGATTCAGGATGCAATGCAAGAAGCAATTGCTAATACAGAATCAGTTGTGCTTTCAACAAAAGATACTCCTGATGTTTCTATAATAGATGCAATGACAGCAAGTTGTGCTTTTTTTGTTAGCTATCAAGTTAACTCAGAAGATCTTTTTGATGGATTTTATTTTTCTAACTTACCAACTAGAGTAGTAATAAGACCTAATGAGCCAGCTAATATTTTAGCTCATCAAACAGATCCATTTGTTGGGAATAGTTGGGCAAACTGGTTTTTAAGAAAGATTTTTAACCAAACTTCTATTGATATTCTCCAATCACGTTTTAGTGAAGATGAAGAACTTGCAAGCCAACATGGGATATTAATTTATCCAAAAGTGCAAGAAATAGGTTCACCATTTTCTGCTTCTATAACTCCAACTATTGTTGGTGTAGGCCAAGATTCTCTTGCACGTCATCGTTTTGAAATAGACCGTAATTTACTAAAAAAACATTTTTAATTACTGTAAAGTTTTTAATCACTAGACTTAAGGAAAATATTTTTAAGAAAATGACGTAATAACATTAATAATAGAAAAATAGGTGAATAAATTAGTAGCTCTACTAGTCCCATAACTGACATTTTAAATAATAGCTCTAAACCATTAAAAATTCGCCAATTATGTAAAGGATAAAATATAAAATCGGCTGTAAATCTTTCTTGTGAAAAAGGCCAAAAAACCATAACCCCTTTAACTATCTGAGAATTAGAAGTAAAAAAGTCTAGTAGTGTATGAGAAAAGACTACTAGGCTTAAAACTAGCCAACGTCCAAAAGACCATTTTCTGTCATAAAGTAAACAGGTGAGAGCGCCTATAAATAAAGCAAATAAAATTGAATGGCTAAAATTGCGATGCCAAAGCAAATTTCCTGTTAGCCAAACTAATGCAAAATCAAAATCGGGTAAATTGGCAAGTAGGGCAACTAAAGCGATTTCTAAGTACCTATTTTTCTCTAAAAAACGAGGTGAAAAACTCGCAAACACAAGCCCAGTAATTGTATGAGATACGGGAAATGGCATTTTTAATAATTATTTACTTTCGTTAAAAATAGGTAAGGCTTATTTTTCTGGGTAGTTTTTTCCTGATATTGTTGCTTTAACTAGTTCTGTAGTAAGTATTCCAGCAAAAGTTGACTCGGTTTGTTTTACAAGCCCAACATTAGGGGCAAACCATTGTGCTTCTACTCCAGCATCATTGCAATTACTTGTAAATTCTAGTTTTAAGCAGTTTTGAAAAGTACCTGCGGGAACCTGGACTGTTTCGCTACGGCTAGTAATTTTAATTTTTGCTCCTTCTGTACAAGCAATACCTTCTTGGCTAAGGTTCATTGTCCATTCTGAAGTTTCATCTAATTTATACCAGATATATTTTTTATCTTTAGCTTTTTCAATAATTTGATGTCTATTATTCATTTTTAATTCTCGTCGCACATCATCGCCCCAAAAGTTAGAGTGGGAGAAAATCTTTCCCTTTTTTTCTGTGACTTTATCTGTCCAACTATCATTTGGTTTAGCCATTTTTCCTACTTTACGATAAACTCTTTCATCTCCAATATTTTGCGGAAAAAATACACTGCTATTAAATTGATCTAGATTTATAGCTTTTACTACTAAGGAAAAACAGCTAATTATTACTAATAAATAAAAAAGTCTCATTATTATCTCCTATAAAATAACTTTGCTTTTAGAGCAATTGCAGCGTTAAACTGAGTTGAATAGTTATGTGATGTAGTGTACTGAGTTTGTGTTGACCTTGCATTGCAAAAGCGCGGATGCTGTAGAATAATCACTGGTGCTATCAAGAAAATAGACCTTGTGTTTTAGGAGGTAATTATGGGCGATAGAATGTATTATCAAAACCCTTACGATCCTATGTCAGTTTTTTCTAAAACTAGCATAGTAAGATCTCTTATAATTATCAATGCTTTAGTTTATGTCATTCAGATAATTATGACTCTTTCTGGAAATATAAAATGGTTTAACACTATTTTTGGTTTGACTCCTGCACTTATCACAAGTCAATTTTTCTTCTGGCAATTCTTTACCTCTATGTTTTTACATGGAGGATTTATGCACCTACTCTTTAATATGTTAGGGCTTTTCTTTTTTGGGCCTGACTTAGAATGGCGTTGGGGCAAAAAGACTTTTCTAATATTTTATCTTGCTATAGGCGTTTTATCTGCTTTTTTCCAATATCTACTTAATATTCACTCTCCAGTATCTTCCATAGGTGCATCAGGCGCAGTTTATGGCGTAATAGGTGCTTATGCTGCTATTTATCCTGATCGGCAAATTATATTAATGATCTTTCCTATAAAGATGAAATACTTTGTCTTATTTCTTTTAATTATTCCTGCTTTTTTAGGCACTATTGGTGCAGAAGGAGACCCAGGGATTGCTCATGCTATACATATTTCTGGTGTACTCTTAGGTATAATTTACGCTAGAGCAAACTGGCATATGCTAGGCGCTGTTAAGGCTTGGGCTAATGAACAAATTAGACTATGGAAAATACGTAGAAAATATAAAAATTTTAAAGTTGTCGATAAAGACGTAAAAAAAATGTGGGATGATTTGGAAGAAAAAATAAATAAGGATAACAAAAAAGATTATATAAACTAATTCTAGGGGTTACTATGTTAACTAATTTATCCATTACAGGAATGCATTGTCAGGCTTGTAAAAAGCTGATAGAAAGCGAATTAAGTGATATTGAGGGAGTAAAAACTATTTCTGTTGATTTAGCCAATGCTAGTGCTTCTATAGAGCATAATGATCAGCAAATTAACCTGCAAACCCTTATAGATAAAGTTATTGAGCTTGGATACCAAGCTCAATTAAAAAATTAAAATCTCTTAGTTATCATCTCTTAATTTAAGACAAATAAGCTCATGTAAGTAATTTGAGCTAGAGTCTCTTGTAATTGTAATTGTTTCTACAGCAGATATAGTATCTAATAGGCTTGCTATGTTGTTTACAAAAAAATCTTGAGTCTCGCCATTAGCATGTGTCTGACGATAGCTATTTATAGAGCTACTTTGTATTTTATTAAAAATGTTATCAAATGTTTGCTCACGATTTGAGAAATTAATTACTGTTAAATTGGTTAAAGCTTTAGAAGTAATAGCAGAGTGCTTTTTAGCCTTAGCAATATTACTTGATATTTCTTTTAACAAACTAGAGTTATTACTAAAAATTAAGTTATTATTTTTTAATGTATAGGATAATTGCCAGCCTAACATAGGCATAACTAACACTCTAGAGCGTTTATCTTGGCTATCTTTCCAGGATAGCGAGGCGCTATTTCCAGCAATCATAGTACTATCAGCAGCAAGTCTAGCAATTGCTTTTTCAAAAGCTAAGCTATCAAATTGAGTTGGATTTGCTAAATTTATAACAAACGCTTTATGAAATTCCGCAAATAAAGCTCCTTCTATTGCTTTAGGTTTTTGCATTTTAACAAGAGCTTTTGCTTGGCTAGTGCTAAATATTTCTCTGAGATTATCTAAAGCAGTTTGACGATTGTAGTAGCTATTTTCTGGGGTGACTTCTAAATCATCTGCATCTATTGGGTCGTTAATTTCTTTTTCATAATTAGAGCCATATAAATAATAACTATCATAATAGGATTCATAAGTATCATCTGTATTTACATAATAAGACCTATAATTAGAGCGGGAGTTATCGCCTTTTTTGGGTTCTATATCATTATCAAACATATAGTTATGGATTAGTTTAGATATTTGCTCAGCACTAGTAATAGCTTCTATCTTAAAGTAAGGTAGATTTTGAGGTACTAGTTTATAAAGATTTTGTGTTTCTAGAGCAGATATTTGATTTGTAGTAAGGTTAGATTTAGTTAAAAAATAGCGCTCTTCTCGCCATTCTTTATCTTGTAATTCAATATCAAAAATTGCTGCACGAATATTTCTTAAATCAGTTATATTATTCATTATCCAATAGTTACGAAAATACCAATCTTGATTTAGTTTTTCTTGTGCAACCCAAATAGTTGCATAATGTGGCTTAATTTTTTTAATTAATGCTTGATAATTTGGATCTGCATTTAACCTATCGGTTGTTTGAGAATTAACTTTAGCTGTAACATTATTTAATGTACGAATCATTAGTTGTTCATTATTAGCTAGGATAAATTTACCATCTAGTAGAGCAAATGTAAGAAGCTGTTTTTGTCGGCCTCTATCAACTTCAAGAGTTTTAGCAAAGTAACTAACACCTGGTTTTAATTCTATTTCTTCAAGTTCGCTTTCTAATGTTACAAGTTGAGAGAGTAAATATTTTTCTTTATCTAAAGGTGCAATAAAAACAAACTCTATTCGGCCAATATCATAAAGGGCAATTGCAGATTGTTGATTACTAAGCTCTTGAAAGAAGCGATCATTAAAATCAAACCCTAGTGCAACGCCAAACTCATTTACCCGTTCTATAAGTTTTGTTGCTAGATGTCTATTAAGAAATTGCTCATAGTTATTGCTAGATAAATATTGCTCTTTTAGCTTAGATTCATTCCAGCTTTGTAGCATTTTAGGAAGGTCATTAACTTGAGCAAACACAAGTGCTCCACGTGGAAAATCTGCTGCTAATGGTCTGGTATCATTTGCAGACTGGGCTTTAATAATAAGTGCAAGGACAATAGTTATAAAAGCAAATATTAATAAATTTCGTAGCTTTTTCATAAAAACCTCTATTTTGTTACAAAACGTTGTAATTGACTATCCCATACTAAAAAACTTTGGCTGTAACTTATAAAATTAAGCGTTTCATATCGTCGATTATGTGGTGCAAGCTCACTTATATGCCAACATAAATCAATATCAGACCAGCGCTTTGTCTCTTTTAAGCCTGTTAGTTTAACTATGCTTTTATAAGTATCAATTTTAAGGGTAGGTTTAGGGCTATAGGCTATTTGTAAGTGGCTTTGATAACGCTCAAGTATTTCAGCTTTATTAAGCCAGTCTTTATCAAGTTTTTGAGATGGTGTTGCTATAAATTTTGTTTGCAGTAATACTCCAACTTTAACTAGCTTATTATTAATTAGCTTAAAGATTATAAATTGGCTTTCATAACTAGTTGTATCGCTTGTAGCTTGATTAATAAGTATTTCATAAATACCAGGTTCTACTAAAGATACAGTGTATGCCCAATCTTCATCGCTATAAAATTTTTCTCTTGTACTTAAAATATCTAAGACTATCCACTGATTTTCTTCTACTTTTTGCATAACAATTATTGTAGGGTTTGCTAAGTGAAGGAATTTAATAATAGCTGCCCTAGAATGTTCTTTGTCTAGTTTTACATAGTCTAGCTTTACATTATCAGCACGTTCAGGAAAGTCTAAGTCTCTTAAGTAGTCATAATAGATGCTATCTTTATTAGGTCTTAAAAAAATTTCTTTGTAAATAGCACGTCTTATAGCTGGCTCATTATGAGTAATTAAACTAATAACATATTCTGGGCTAGGATAGGTTTTAATAGCCATTTGCTGCTCTTTAGCTTCTTGCTCTCTAGGCATTTTCTTTATAACAGGTACACTAGTTGGAGTACTTAAGCTTGTTAAAAGGTTAGCTATTAAAATTACTAGTACTAGTCCAAATGAAAAGCTAAGAGAAAAAGCAAGTAATCGAGAATAAAGTAATCTCCATAATTTCATAAATCACCTTCCTGTTAAACATCTATAAGGTTAAACTATCTTGAAATTAGACTGATATTTATTTGCCACAGAGTATTGTTTTTACTTTGTGGTTTTCGTTTTTCTTCTAGTTTATTTATTCGTGTCTCTATTTTAGCTTGTGCTTGAAAGCTAGAACTATTTTTAAGTATTTCTAATAGTTTTACTGCTAAGTCAAAATTTTCTAATGTTTCTGCTGCATTAGCTGATAGAGCTATTAAATCAAGTGTTGTTTTATATTCTTGTTCTTGTTCAAGTACTTTTAATAGCTGTAATTGTTGAGTTTTATCAGAGTAATCTTTCTTTGGTAAAGAACCTCTACTATTTAAGAGAGACTGTATTTGATAGTCTTTTTCTATTAATGCAAGCACTGCTTTTGGCGAATTAATTGCTGAGTAAAGATAAATCAGTTGTCTTAATGGTGAGGTTTCATTCGTTCTATCAAAGGGTCTATACTCCATAGGGATTTGATTTAAGATCTCTATTGCAGCTTTAGCATTGTTATTTCTACGCTCTAGAGTTGCTAGAAGGAACCTTATTTCTACACTATTAAACTCTTTATTAATTAATTTAATGGCTGATTTTATCTCGCCTAAATTTGCTAAACGGTTTGCCTCAAGAGCTAGCTTAAATTCTTTATCAGTGACTTTTTCTGTTATTTTCCATAGTTCAGGTTCTTTACTAGCCATATTTGATATTAGCGACATAATTTGCCAACGAGTTGAGCGTGTAAGAGTTTGGTCAATAATCATAGAAGTTAACTCAATAACTGCTTCTTTTGCCTGATTATTAGCTGCTAGGAGTCTAGCTAGTTCTATACGGTTAACTTCATCATATCCATACATTCGCTTAAGGCGTTTTCGTTGTTCTATTGCTAGATTGTATTGCATATATTTTGTTGCTAGTTCTGCTACGGTTTGTACATGATTTGTTGAGATAGAGTTATAGACTTCTTCATAAGTTGGAGAAGGGGTTACAATATTTCTTGCTGTGATAGAACGAGCCTTAATATTAGGAAGATTAGCCAGTTTTTTTGCTGCTTTAGCTTGGTCTTGTACTTCTCCAAATTCTAAGATAAGTTGTAGTAAGTTATTACCTAATTCAATATTACCACTGCGATAAACTACATCTGTAAATCCTGATAAATTAACTAGACTGCACTGTTCTAAAGCTAAAAGGCGTTCATAATAAGCTTGTAAGAGAGGGTCTTTTTCTTTACTAAAATTAGTTTTTTCTAAAAGCCTTAATACTGTTTCTAAACGCCCTAGATTGGGAAGAGTGACATTTGTAGTTTCTGGGTAGGTTTGGATTTTTACAAAATGTATTAATTCTTTTCTTGCTTCTTCAAGATTACCTAAGCGTAACATTAGTTCAATATTTGCAAGTCTTAGCCATTCTGGTCGCATATATCGACCTGAGAGAGATTTTTCTATTTCTTTAATAAGCTCAAGTGCAGTTTTGTCTTTATTTTGAGATAGTAGAATCTGTAAATATTGGCCTTGCCATTTGTAGCGATCATTAGTTGGTTCCTTGCTTTGAAAATTATTGGTATGATCAAGTTTTTCTTCTAGAAGTCTAATATTTTTAGATAGCTGTGCATAATTACGGTACTCATAATCATAGCTATCAACATCCTTACTACGCTCAATCAATATTTGATAAAAAGGAGCAATATTTTCAGCAGAAATTATATATTTTTCTATTAGCCTTTGAGCTATAAAAGTATCTTTAGGCCAAGTTTTACATAAATTAATAAAAAACTCTGCTTGAGCTTTAGCTTGGTTTTGGCTTAACTTGTCATTTTCCTTAAATGAGCTTTCAAATAAAGAAATATAACTTTCTATGTTTTCATCGCTTAACAAGTGCTTATTTTTGATTAAACGTTTTAATAGCTCTTCTCTTGCTTTATCTACTAGACCATAGTTTTTTAATGTATCAACCCAAAGTTTGTCACTAGTTGCATCATTTTTTTCAAAAACTTTTAGCCAATAATCTAAAGCTTTATCTTTATTGCCTTTAAGAAAATAAGTTGAACCAATACTTGATAGGAGTTCTGCCGAGTCTATTCCCATTGTTTGAGCATTTAGTAAATGGGCTAAAGCTTTATCGAGTTGTTTTTGTGCTAAATACCACTCACCTAATTTTTGTTGCTCAGATGGGTCTTGAGGTCTTCTTTCCAGCATAGCGGGTAAAAATCTGTTTGCTAATAGATCTTTATTTATATTAGGTGTTTTATAAAGCCATCGACCATAGTTAGCAGCCATTTCAAACCAATCATCACTTATTAGTTGTTCTGATGCTTTAGGTTTTGATTTAATCATTTGCCCAATATTTTGAAACCTTAAAATATTCTCAAAATATTGATTATTTAGCGGGTTATAGTCAGCTAATTTAACGCTTAATTCAGCGTTACGACTATTTTTCCATAAACTTAATAAATTAGAGTTAGAAATAGCTTTACGAGCTAAATCTACTTCATTTTTAGATATTAAAAAGTTAATTAGTTGTATTCGATAAAGAGAAGGGGTTTTTGTTAATTGTAAAAGTTCTTCTCTTCCTTTAGCTCTATCTTTATAAAGTAAATTAAGATAGTAATCTATAACAGAATCATTAGGTTGAATTGACCCAGGATTATGTTTTTCATAGTATTGAAAAAATGTTTGGCGTTCTTTTGTAAAATCACCAACTAAAGCACTAAATCTAGCAATTTGATATAAATAGTGAGTTTTTTTAGTAGAATCATATTCTCGTTCAAGAATCTCTAAAGCTTTTTGATAATTCCCTTGGCTTTCATAGAAATAGACTAAGGTATCTAAACTCTCTTGATTGTCTTTTATAAATCTTTTATTTATTATATTTTCTCGAAGATCAAGGAAATTTGCTGCAAGCACAATGTTTTCAAGTAAAAACAACGTTTTATTAGGATCAGATTTTCCCGAAAATGTTTCTATTCGTTTAGCTAAATCTTTATGAAATTCTATAAGTTCTTCTCCTGTGCTATACATTTGCACAATATCACTAATAATTTTAGGTAAAGCCCCATCTAGCATCTGTAAAAGCTCTCTTGCTCTAGCTGAGTTATAGCTATTTTCAGTAGTCGCTTCTTTTAATAGCTTATCTCTTAGAGTCCAAAAACTTTCTAGAATTTTTGTTAATGAGTCTTCTTTATGAACTGCTTCAGCATAATTTTCTAAACTATAACTATTGACATCTAAAGAGTTATAAGGATTTTCATAAAAAGCTTGAAAAGCTTTTCTATATTTATTAATAGCTTCTTTATTTCCTGATCTTGAATCTTTAGCTAAAGCAAAAGGATCTTGAGTTTGGTTATTTGTTGTACTAAGTGTTTGTTCTTCTATTTTACTAGGTTCAGGGGGAAGTTTAGCTTTTAATGTGACTACTTCATTATTACGACCTGCTTCTTCTAAAAATCGTATAGCTTCCCTAACATAAGTTACCTCATAGTTTGAGAGTTCAACTGCTTTATTCATCACATTAATAGCAGAAGGTAAGTCTTGTTTTTCTTTGTAAATTTGAGCTAAAGCACTATAGAGTTCAGCTTTTTCAGGTTGATTATCAATTGCAGCTAAATAATATTTAATTGTGCTATCTAAATCATCTTTAGCTTGATAAATACGTGCTAAGACAACAGCCCAACGATAGTTTTTATAAGCTTGTTGAAAAACTCCTTTATAATAATTTGCTAATTCATCTCCTCCACCATATCTTTCTGTATAAAGAATAGCTTGATCTAATTTTTCCTCATCATCTGGATTGCGATTAATAATTTCAATATGCTGTCTAATTGCAGCATTGTAGTCTTTAATTGATGTAAATTTTTCAATCATATCTTGGCGAAAATATGCTATTGAGCTACGTAATTCTGTTGGATCCATATATTGGGATTCTACTGCTTTAAGCCCTTCTTTTAAGCATTCTTCAAGTGCTTTACGGTTATTTGTGCGAATATAAAGATTAGCTAATTCATCTAACACCTGTGAGTTAAGCCTATCTTTATTAAAAAGGTTTTCTAAAATATTTTGGGCTATTTTAGTATTATTTAAATTAAGATGTCTTGCTGCTAAACGACGTGAAAATTCATAGTAGTATTTTCCACGACTCCTTAGAACTGCTTGATCTAAGGTAGCAACAGCATTTTTAGTTAATCCCATATTCCAATAGATATTAACTATTTCATTGATTACTCCATAATTAGAAGGATATTTATTTAATAATTCTTGTAATAGTTTTATAGCTTTTTGCTTATCATTATTTTGGCGATAAACTGAGATTAAACGCAAACGATAAGCAATATCTTCACGAAATGAATTAATATATTTAAGGCGTAGTTCTATAGTTCTAATTTCACTTTTAGCATCTTTTTGTTCTTGGAAAAATTCTCCAGCTTGTTCAAGAAACTCAATGGATTTGGTTTCTTTAATAGCTTGTTTTAATAGACTGCTCGCCTTTTCCTCTTGGTTTACTATTTTTAGCACTTCAACATAGCCTAAAATAAATTTTTCTGGTGATTTGGTTTGAGGATAATAAGAAGAAAAAGCTCTTTGGATTTCTTTAGATAAGGCTTCATCACGTTCATATAAAACAGCTAAACGTTCTTTTACTTTATAATAATCCTCCTCATTTTTATTAAGACCTTTAACATATTCTCTAATAGCTGCTTTTATTTGGTGTTTAGCTTCTAGAATTGCTCCTGTTTCAAAAGCAAGTAGGGTTTTATCATTTTTTTCTTGGCGAAATTTTTCTATTACTTTAAGCGCGTCATCATATTGATAGTAGTCCCAAAATATTGTAGCTGTGTCTAAATAAGTTTGTTTGTCTTTACCAAGCTCTAAAAGCTTTAGCCACTCAACTTTAGCTTTTTGATAGTCATTTGCTTCTGCATAGAGTTCGCCTGCTCTTACACGATCATCTACTGAACCGGGATTAAGAGAAACTTGCTTAAATTGAACATTTGTTGCTTCTGTTAGAAATTTAGGTTGGAGTTGACCAAATGAACGAGATAAATTAACTAGCTGCTGGGCAAAAACGCTATTTCCTGGATAGAGGCGGTTTAGCTCTCTATAAGCGTCTATTGCTTCTTCATAGCTACATAACCAAATTGCTGCGTCTGCTCTAAATAATTTATATGGCAATAGGTTAGTATTTTCAGAAGAGTTAATTAATTTATTTTTTGCAGTAGCTAAATATTTTCTTAACTCTTTTTTTTGAGATAAAAAAGTCAAATAATCATTTCTAATTTCAGGCCAAATAAAATAATATCTTCCTACTAAAGCTTGCCACTTATCTAATTGATTATGATGGATATAGTAGCGAAGTAATCCTTGAACAAAATCATGGTTTTGAGGAAAACGGTTGTGAGCATAACTATAGAGCGATAAATAAAGTTTTTTATCAAAATCACTATAGCTATAGCTTGTTACAAACTGATTTAAATAGTCTGTTACTTGCACTTCATCAAATTTGCTTAAGAGTTCTTTAGAATAATCAGCAAATTCTTGATCACGTTTTTGTCTTATTAACCACCTTGCTAGACGATCATACCAGTTAGTAGTAGGAAACTGTTTAATAGCTTTTTGATAAACTGCTAATTGGTCATTTACTAAATTAGTTTGCCCAAGCCATTGTAATAGCTGTTCATAAAGAGCTTCTTCTTTAGGATATTTTTTAATTTCTCTATTAAATAACTCGATTATTTCTTTGGTGCGATTGTTTTTATTTAGCTTAAAAATATAACGGTTTAATACAAGCTCATAACTTACACTTTGATTCTCAGCTAAATAATCATTAAATCTAGGCGAATCATAATTGTAGTAATAATTTTCATTAGTAGTAGAGGGCTGATTAATTTTAAGGTCAGTGTTAAACTCTTGAAAAGAGGTTGTAGGAACAGAATTGGTTGGTTCAAGCAATGGAGCCTCTATGGTTTTATTACTTTCTCCTTCATCACTACCATAATCATCATCACTATTAGCAAAATGTTTCCTTGGGAGTTTATTTTTAGCCTCTTGTAAAGGTTGACCAGAGTTTGTTTTTTTACCTAAATAATCCAAAATCTGTTGATACACAGCAAGTTCTTTTTCATAATCATTATTTATTATATAGGCATCAGCTAATTTTATTGCCACATCAGCAAATTTATTTGATTCTTTATAACGCTCTTCAAATTCTTTTAATGTTTCATTTGCAAGTTCCGTATTATTTTCTTGAATATAGAGCTTAATTATATCTAAGTACATTTGGGCAAGTTGAGGTGATGTAGGATATTCTTTTTTATAACTGTGAAAAATGCGATGTGCTGCGGCTTGATTAAAATATTTGATTGCACTAGTTTGCGCGTCTGAAAACTCATTTTTAGGTTTTGTATCAGAAAAAATTAAAGAAAGAATTCCGCCTATTACTCCAGGATTAGTGTCAGTCCTAGCAATGTCTTGGTAAAAGTTTAAGTTTCCTGTAGTTAATGGAAGCCTTTGATACTGAGCATCCATAAGTAGTTCAAAGAGTTGATAAAGTAATTGACCTCTTAACTCGCTAGTTGGTTTTAACTCGCCTTGATTATAGAGAGTGTAGATATAACGAGATGCTCGCTCAGCTTGGCCTTTTTGTAGAGAAATACGAGCTAAAATATTTAACTCTTTAGCTTGCCATCCTATATTATTTTTGCTACGAGCTTCTTCTAATTTGTAGAAAACATACTGATTAAGATTATTTGAGCTATCATAATCATAGCTTGAATTTTGTGTATCATAATGAATTAAGCATATAGCTAGATCAAAATTGCTTGGAGTTTTCTCAAACTCTCTACGTAAATCACGACCATAAGCACGTAATTGATTATTATCAGATAAAACTTCATAATAAAATTTTTGATTAACATAATCAGGCCAAAATGGATCAAATACTTTAATATAAAGCTCTTTAGCCTCTTGCCATTTATTTATTTTCAGTAAAATATCAGCTTGTTTATTAAGAAAATAATAATCACTATCAGGAGTATTTTGACGGTAATCATTTACTAGTTTTAATGCTTTTTGATAGTCTTTATTTTCAATTAATGTTTCTATATATTGCTCTAAAATTATTAAATTATCAGGATAACGATTAAGAATTTTTTGATAAAACTGAGCACCTAAATATTTATCAAGTGAGTGTTTATCGGCAAGAGAAATAAGTTCTGTTAAAATCTCTCCTTGCTCTTGATTTTCGGTTACTTCTAGTATTCTACTTAATGTATCAGCTTGTTTTTCAAACCTTGCTTGCTTCTCATAAAAACTAGCTAATTCTCTTAATGATGCTTTATTATTTTTAGATAAATCTACAGACTTTAATAAATATTTTTCAGCTTGATCTTTATTACTTAACTCTATTTCAAGTTCAGCAAGTTTTTTATAAATATCAATATTGTTAGGGTAATGTTTGGCTATTTCTAATAATTGATTTCTTGCTGAGGCTGTAGGGTAAGGGACTAGTGTGCTTGTACTAAAAAATTCTGTTTCTTTGTAAAGTGCTAATTCTATTCTTTTAGATACTTCACTTTGGCTAGTATCAAATTTTTCAATATTTGAAATTAAGTTGCTGTCAGTATCATTATCACTCCTACTAGCAGATACATTTGACTTAATTATTTTATCTGCTGGAATACTTATAGCTAATATTAATCCCATCGTTAATAAGTATCTTTTTTTATTAGTATTCATAATCTTTCCCTTTAATATTTTGAAAATGTTTTTAGTATTTTGGTAAGATTGTTAAATTTATTTCTTGGCTGGATTGGTTATAAGCACCATCTTCAGCTATAACGCTTAAAGTATAATTTCCAGCAGGCAAGTCATTTGGAATAAGCATTTTACCTATATTAGTTTGCTCTTTTGCTGACCAGTGTAAATTAACAGGAGATAAACCATAGAGTTTAGCTATTAGTCTTATAGTGTCTTTATCTGCGCTAGCTTTAATATTTAGCTCATCGCCTGCGTGCAGAGTAGTTGAGGCAAGTTTTACTTGTAGTTTTGGAGCATTACTATCAATTACAAAACTTTTTTCTTCTTGAAATCCTTGGCCTTGTTTATCTGTCATAAGCAATCGACATTTATAAACACCATCAGGAAGGCTTGCAGGAGCAAAAAAACGTACTTCCCAAATTTTTTCTTCGGCTAAGTAAGTTAATGGAAGCGTTTCACCAAATGGGAGTACAACAAAAACTTGCTTAATTGATTCATCTGTTTTAACCCTAATTACAGGATCTCCAGGTTGAATTAGACGAGGACGCAATAAGGCTCTAGGAGCAGCTATAAAAGAGGTATAAGGTGTAACAAATTTATATTTTTGAGCAAGTCTAATTATTTCTGCTATATAATCCTCTCGCTCGCCTTCAATATCCATTTCTCTAAGTAGTGCATCAACTCGTGCCCTTGCCCAAAGCCTAGGTAAATGTGAGTGCAGATCATCAAACTCAGGTAACAATAGATCTGTTGATAAATTTATTGGACGATTGCCAAAAAAACCTTCTAAAGTAAGTGTTGCTTGCAGTTGTGGTTTTCTATAACGCCCTACAAAAGTATAGCTTCCTTGGTCAAAAATATTTTTATCATTAATAGAGTAAACTTGATAAAAATTATTGTCATAATCAGCACTTAAGCTATTAATATTGGGTTTATGGACTTTATCTATAATTCTTTGCACTGAAAAATTAATATCTTCTGTTTCTCTAGCAGAAATAGAATAGCCATTACAATCTTTAACTAATTGATCTAACAGATTATTAGCTGCATCATTTCCTAAACCTAGCGCAAATAATCTTGCTTGAATTTCACCTTTATTATTTTTGTTAAATGCATCTAGTATTGATGATTTTTGGATATTACCAATAGTTGCATTAGCATCAGAAATAATAATTATATTCTTAGATTCTCCTGGAAAATTATTAACTAGTTCTAAAGCTTTAGTTAAACCTTTTTCTAAATCTGTACCTCCATAAAGCATTGATTCTTTTACAAAATTAATTGCTTTAGAAATATTTTCTTTAGTTGCAGGTAAAGGAGTTGTTGATAGTTCAGAAGTTGCTTCATTAAATAATATTAAATTAAATTTTTCTTGTGGTTTTAAGCTGTTTAGAAATAACTCTAATGCTTCTATAGCTTTAACTAGTTTATCACCATACATTGATAGGGAAGTGTCAAGCAAAAGTAAAACATTGCTATTAGAGCTTTTTGATTGTTGTTCATTAAATACTGCTGTAGCTTGAAAATATCCATCAGGATTAGGTTTTGCTAACGAAGGATCGCGTAAATCATAAGCTGAAATAAGCTCTGGCGCACGATAGGCAATAGAATTAAGCTGACTGTTTGGAACGTTTAGTTGATAAATTAACTCTAAATCTTCTGTTAAATTAACGTTACTTGCTTGATAAGAGGCTTCAAACTCATTTGCCGTAGATTTAAGTATCTCCATTTTATAATTTTTAGAATTGATTTTAGTACTACTAATAGTGTTATTACTTAATACTAAAATATGGATATTTAGCTGATCTACTTGTTGTGTATATCCTGCTTCGGGTTTAAGAGGGAAAGAAAAATGGCTACTTAATTCTTCTATTGGAAGGATTTCTGTATACTCTAATTCTAGTCGTTTACTTCCATAAGCAGGAATAGGGAAAACTTTTACGGAGAATGCCGAACTTCCACCGCGCTCGTCATCTTGTTGGAGTAAACCTGGATCAACACTAGCATTAGTAAGACTGCCATAAACGGCTTCTGCTCGCCTTTTTTCCATAATTACGCCTGGAATGCGTGTGTTATTTTCCCAAATAGCAAAGTCTGAAATTGTTCCACTAGTAGGTAGGGCAAAAATATATTTACCCTCTAAAATATTACTTTGATGATTATCAAATATTTGCAATACTTTAACCCGAGCATGTTGATTATCTATAAGTATATCTACATTCATTATTGATAAAGAAAGAATTTTCTCATCAGGACGATTACTATTAGAAGGTATTAAAACCCCTGATTGAGCCAAGCTTTCAAAGCTTGCAGAAAAGGGCAAATAACAAGCTAAAATTAATGTAATTGCTAAAATTAAATATAACCTTCTTTGATTCATAAATTACCTTTTTCAATTGTTCCTGTGTTTATCTATTGTTTAATTTGTTAAAAAATTCTTTTTCTATTTTTGCAATACCATTTGTTGTACCAACATAAATACTATTTTGATCTCCAGTAATGCTTAATACATTAATCTCAGGCAGTTCTAATTTAATTTGTTGCCATTGCTGGTTGTTTAATTGATAAATCCATAATCCGCTTAAAGTTCCAACGTAAAGCCGATCATTATCACTAAACATTGCATTAAGGTTTATTACTAGACGGCCTATTTCTGGAACAAAGCTATGAAGCTCTCCTGTGGGCAATAGTTCATAGATTCCACCTCCATAAGTGCCAATAAAAAGCTGGTTATTAGCAGACTGTAAGGCTGTTATCCAATTGGCTTTAAGGCTTGAATTAGAATCTTTATAAATACGAGCAACTTTTCCATTAGTAAATTTTGCTAGCCCTGTAAGAGTTGCAATATAAATAGATTTATCATCGGCTAATATACTGTATGTATTATTGCTAGGCAGTCCTTGAACTTTAGTAAGCAGGGAAAATTTATTTTCTTTGCCTATTGCTAGACCTTTAGCTGTTGCTAAAAGAAGATTGTCTGAGTTTGGGAGTAAATAACTACTGCTAATATTATGGTTTAATAAGCCGTTAGATTTACTTAAGCGCTTAATATTTAATTTTTTGTCAAAATTTATTAACCCTTGAGATGTAGAAACTAGCACATTATCTTTTTGGATAAAAATATGATTAACTTCACGTAAATATTCATTTTCTAAATGTATAATTTTTTGACCTTTAACTGAAAAAATATCTATTCCATTACGAAAATAACCTACCCATAATTGACCAATATTATCTATGGCTAAAGCAGAAACCATATTTGCTGAAAGACTATTAGGGTTATTGGCTAAAAAATTTTCTACTTTGTTGTTATCTAATTTCCAAAGACCACTATTAGAAGCTAAGTAGAGTTGATTCTCTACTTTAGTGATATGTGCATTAGTTGTGGGTATTTTTGTTAAAAGCCTAAGGTTTTTATTTTGAATATCTTTATCTAAAGGTAGCTGGAAAATTTCACCTGAATCTTTTACTAGTACCAAATCATTTTTTGTTTTAAGAAAGCTAGAAAGAGTAGGAAAAACAAGTGTAGTCTGAAAGGTAGTTTTTTCATTTAAGCCTCCTAAACTAGCTATGGAAAGACCAAAATCAGTAGCTACTATAAACTGATTATTTATTTGAGTTATGCCTATAATACGGTTAGATGCTAGCCCTTGAGCAGTAGTAAAATGCTCGGATTTAGTAGGCTCTACTACCCAAAATCCATCATCGAATGTCCCTATAAAAAGCTGATTTTCTTGTTTTTCTAGCCAAGTAATGGACTTTATTTTTTGTCCATTACTTTTAATTTCTCTAAACTTACTTCCATCAAATTCTAGTAATCCTGTGGCGAAGGTTCCTATAAGTAATCTTCCATAATCATTTAGTAAAGTTGTGATAGCTTCTGTTTTTAGGTCAGGCCACCAATATCTTTGAAATTCTTTTCCATCAAATACTAATAAGCCTTTTGAATTTGTTCCAATATAAAGCTTATCATTCCAAACAGTTAGAGTAGTTAAATCATTTTCTGGTAAACCGTTTAAGTTATTAAAAATTTCTAATTGTTTGCCCCTGGATGAATACTTAAGCAGTCCTGCTTTAGCTGCAATATAGTAATTTCCTTGATAAAACGCTATAGTGTTGACTTCTTTGGTATTTGCTAGTGTATTTATATGGTTATTTAGTGGGGGTAAAGATTCTTTGCGATGTTTAATTATATTTTGTTTTGAAAGCTCTGTTTGAGATTTTAGTAAGGCTAACTCTGTTTGTTTTTGTATATAAAAAAACTTTAGAGCTATTACTAGGCTAAAAATTATTACCAGTGAAAATATAATTGGTTTTTTGTTATACCAGTTTTTCATAAATGACTAATTGCTACTTATAATGAATTAATTGATAACTAATCTTGTAATGTTGTAGCAAGATTGTCTTTTAATGGTGGTATTTTGTTTATGTGTGTAGAGCTAGTGCTAGGTTAGGTTATAAGCAAATTATTGTTGTGGTTAACCACAGAAGCCTTTTGGGATAGAGACATAACTCTATCCCAAAATATTATAAAAGCAGTTTATTCTTTTGGTTGGGAAACAGATGTAGTAGTTTTAGGAGGCACAGGAGCACCTCGGAATTTTAACTCAGTATTAGGAGAAACCTTAAATATATAAGATTCATTATTAATAGGTAGATCCTTAATTAATTCTACACCTGGAGAAATTGGATTGAGCGATGCGCTAGTAGTAGAAACAAATAAGCTACTACGGTTAGTGCCTCCGCGAGTAAAAATAATAAATTTTTCAAATTCAGCGTCTGATTGAATTGCTTCAACTTCATCAAAAGCTAAAAAATTTACCATTTTAGGCTCATCAAAAAGATTAGATAGACTAAGTAAAAACTTATTGCTAGTTCCTTCTAAGAAAAGTAGTAGGGCAGTTCCTTCATCTTGGGGTAAAAGTGCTATTGATGAGCGATTTTCAGGAAAATCAAAAGTAAAAGGAACTATCAGAACATTACGGTAGTAAGTCACATCTAGAAAGCCCTTTGTAGAATCAAATCGCAGTGGAACAATAATGTCTCTAAACCCTGGAAATCCAGGAATCTCATTATCTCTATAATAGGCAAAACCATAGCGTATAAGTTTACGTTTAGAAGAGTCTTGTTCTGGTTCTACAAAAGGTGTAAAGGTTGATGGTAAAAACTGCATAATTACTTGTCTTTGTAATTTTACTAAAGAGTTTTTAGGTGGGATAAAGGGGGGGCCGTCTTCCAAAGGGCTGATATTATCATTAGGTAGACCTTTGACTAGATCATAGCGGATAAACTCAGGCTTTTTATTAGCTTGGGCGTGAGCTTCTAAGCTTATTGCTAGTAAAGTAATTATAGATAAAATAACTTTAAGCATTTATCCTCCAAGAAAATAGCGTAAAATATTAAGATTTTATTTAAAAATAACCTAAAAATAGCTTCAAAGATGGTTTTCAGTTAGGCAAATTAATTCTATAATACCTTATTCCTTAAAATTTTGTATTTGTTTTTGCCTATCTTGGTAGAAATAAAAAGGCTTAACTACATATTTAAGAATCTTAATTATTAACAGTAAATCAAGTAAGATTTAGGAGATAGATTATGAAAAAATTAAATTGGCGCTATTGGTTTTCTGCGCTAATGATAATACTGACTATAGCTACTGTGGTCTTTTATCAAACACCTGTATCAGCAAATAAATTAATGCTAGGCCAAGAGCCTACCCAAAAAAAGGCACGTACTCTAAAACGTGTAGAAAAGGCAGATTCTTGGATAAGATATCAAGCTCCAGATGGAACAATGGTTTGTCGCGAAGTAACTGATGAAGAAAGAGCTTATTTTGATGATTCCATATCAGATCGAAAAGATATGAAACAGCTTAATCATTTTGAAGAAGTGATAGGAACCAGCCGTATTCGCCCCAATGCTGATGGTGGATTAAAAGTTATTTTACGTGGTACTGCACAATTAGATAGTTTCCCAATAGCAAAAGCTGGTTTTGTATCAGCTGTTGCTCGTTTAGAAGCAATCATTAGTTCACCTATTACAATAGTAATAGATGTGGATTTTGGCCCACAAAGATTTGGTCGCCCCTATCCTGCTGGGGTAATTGGTTCTACTAGTAGCCAAGAGCTTTCAGGCGGAGATGGTTTTTATGAAGATATGAGACAAACATTAGTTGATAATGCTAATAATGCTTTTGAAACATCTGTTTATAATGCTTTACCAAAAGACACTTTGCCTACTAATCTTGGGCCTGCTAAGGATTTAGAAGTAAGTGCCCCTGTGCTTAGAGCTTTAGGTTTGATTGATGCTGTTGCAGATCCTACTAGAGAAATGGCTAATTTTGGCCCACCTCCAGCAATTGGTTTTAATTCAGCTATTCCTTTTGATTTTACTCCAGACAATGGTATTGATAGAGGAACTTTTGACTTTGATGCAACTGTTGTTCATGAAGTAGGTCATGCCTTAGGTTTTACATCAAATGCAGGTATTAGAGATTTTGTTCCTAATTTCCCTATACTTCCTTCTATTTGGGATGTATTTCGTTTTGCTAATGATGTAACCCCACAAACCTTTACTACTGCTCAAAGATTATATACCGCTGGTGCTAGTCAATCGGAATTACAAGTGTTTTCTAGAGATGGAAATTCAAAAATACTTCTTTCTACAGGTGGCCCTGCTGGAAGTAGAGGAGATAGAAACCAATCTAGTCACTGGAGAATAAAAGAACTTACTCCTGATAATACAAAAATAGGTATTATGGATCCAGTAGGTCGCCCAGGTGATAGAGATGTTATTAAACAAGCTGACATTGATGCTTTAGATATATTTGGTTATAGAGTTGGTGCTGCTCAAGCTAATGTAGCTGTAAAAGTTACTTCTCCTAATGGTAAAGAAAATATTGCTGCTGGTGGGGATCTTCCTATTGCTTGGACTGTAAATTCTACTAATACTGTTGCTACACAAAGTATTGATTTATCTACAGATGGTGGTGTTTCCTTCCCAGTACAAGTTGCTTTAGGTCTTCCAGGTACAGCCCGTAGCTTTACCTTTAAGGTTCCAACTTCCTTACTTACTGATAATGCTCGTATAAGAGTTACTGCTAGAGATAGTGGTGGTGTTATGGGGATGGATGACTCTGATTCAGACTTTATAATTGCTACTCCAAGAGGCGATTTCTCTTTAGCTATTACTCCTAATACTCAAATGGTAAGCGCTGGAGCCTCTACTAGCTTTACTGTTAATGTACAAGGCTTAAATAGCTTTAATCAACAAGTAATGCTTAGTGCTAGTGCTACTCCTCAAGCTACTGGGCTTACTACAAGTTTCTCTAGTGCAGCAATTTCTCCAGGCACTCCTAGCACATTAACTATTGCTACTACTTCAGCTACACCAACAGGAACAGTTAATTTAACTATTACTGGTAGAGCAGGCGATATAACTAGAACAGTTAATGCTAGTATTACAGTTGCTAGTACACCAACATTTATGCTTAATGTAAATCCTGCCACACAATCAGTTTTAGCAGGTTCTTCAGGTGTATTTGCTGCTAGCCTACAAGCATTAGCAGGCTTTAATCAACCAGTTACTTTAACTGCTACTTCAGATCAAGCTAAGATAAATAATATTACTTTCTCTCAAAGTACTATTACGCCAGGACAAACTTCTAATATAATGATTGATACACCGCTTGATAGTCCAGCACTAACAGCAAACATAACTATTACTGCTACTTCTGGTCAAATTGTACGTACTACTACAGTTAAACTAGATGTTTTAGCTATGGACTATTCGCTTTCTTTCCCACAACAACCACTTACTATAAAACGTGGGGGTTCTGGACAATTTGTTGTTAAAGTGGATCGCACAAATGGTTTTCCAGGAATGGTAAATGTTACACCTGATGCCACAACCTTAAATAATTTGAAATTCAAGTTAAAAGGTGCTGCTACACAATCAACTACTGGTGGTACAGTTATGTTTGACTTCAAGCTAAAGAAAAAAGCTCCTTTAGGAACTCAAAAACTAGTATTTGTTGGTCAAGATAGCTTAGGTAGAGTACGACAAGCAGAATTAATGATTGTAATTAATTAAAATTAAGCTAAAAAATTATTTTTAGCAGATCAAAAATAACCCAGTACTTTGTGCTGGGTTATTTTTTTACTTATATTTATAATAAGAAAGTTAAAGTTTTGGTTTATTTATAGTGAAGCTTCTTATAGTTTTGTTATATGCTTAAAATATCCATTTTTTTCAGAATTAAAGTAATCAAAAACTTTTCCCAAAAACTTTTCCAAAATAAAGATTAATGCAAGAGCAGTTTTTATTATTTTTTCAAAACTATCAATATCCAGCTTTTTTACTTAATTTAGTAGGAGAAATAATAAATTTTAACCCTGCTACAACAATATATTTTTCAGAATTTACTTTAGAAAACCCAGGAAATTCTCTAGACCTAGGGCTAAGAAATTTTTTTGCTAGCATTAGCCAAGCTTTACTATTTAAAAAAAACTTAAGTATTCATAAGAGTTTTTTAGGTTATAATAGCTTGCTTAAATTTAGTTTAATAAATGATGGCTCTGAATCTTTAATATTATTATTAATTGAACCTGAAATATCTTTAAGTAAAAAAACAGCAGTAGACCAAGAAAATGTAGATGAACTTATTCAATCCCTAATCCATGAATTAAAAGCTCCACTAGTAACAATTTTTGGTTTTTCTTTAGCATTACAAGAAGATTATTCTTATCTCTTAGATAAACAAGGAGTTAGTTTTTTAGAATCAGTTAATCGTAGTGCAAAAAATCTGGATGATAAGTTGATGGCTTTAGCAGAATTAACAGAGGTAAGCAAAAAAGCTATTTATAAAGAGGTGATAGATTTTAAAGAGATTTTACAGAATGCTTATGGCATGTTAAAGTCAATGATAGAAAAGCGAAACACAATAATTACTACTACTAGTGATTTGCCTAACCTAAACTGTAATCCAGATTTAATGGTTAAAGTAGTGGTAAATTTAATATCTAATGCCATAAAATTTACTCCACAAGAATGTCAACCAATAATTAAGGTTGCTTGCGAAAAACAAACAAAAAATTATCAGTTTTGTATTACCGATCAAGGTATAGGTATAGATACTAAATTTCAAAAAAAGATCTTTGAGCCATTTTATCGTGTTAAAGAATTACAAAGAGTATCAGGAGTCGGTTTAGGGCTAGCTTTAGTAAAAAGAATAATTCAAGCACACAATGGTAAATTAAGAGTTAAATCTATTTCTGGAGAAGGAAGTAGTTTTTATTTTACAATTCCTATCTAAAGGTAATAGGAAATAATGAGCGAAATAGGATATAACATTTTGTTAGTTGAAGATGAAGAAGAGCATGCAAGGCTTATAAAACGTGCTTTTCAAAAAGAATCTCCTTCTGACACTATTACACTAGTTAGTTCTGCTAGAGAAATGTGGGAATTTCTAAAAAAACAACCACAAGTAGATTTATTTATCCTAGATTATTCTCTTCCTGATACTAATGGACTTAATTTACTTGCAGAACTACAAATAAGGAAATTAGATAAACCTGTAATTATAATTACAGGTTATGGAGATGAAAGTATTGCAGTTCAAACAATAAAACTAGGTGCTACAGATTACCTAGTTAAATCACCTACATTCCCTCAAATGCTTCCAGCCATAACTCATAGAGCTATTAGAAGTTATCAACTACGCCGAAGGTTTGATGAAGCACAAGCCCATTTACACTTACAAACCCTATTACTAGATAATGTACATGATGCCATTATTGGCACAGATATGGATAATGATATAGTTTATTGGAACCAAGCAGCAGAAAGGATTTTTGGCTGGTCTGCTCAAGAAATCCTAGGGGAAAATATTACTAAAATTATCCCTACTGCTTTAGATAAAGATGAATGGCAACCACAATTTGACAAATTACGCCTTGCTACTCAAGTTATTGGTGAATGGTTAGGAGTTACTGCTAAAAAACAAGAAATTTGGCTTTCTATTCATACTCGTATGATTGCAGATGCAAAGGGAAGCAATATTGGGCTGCTTAATGTAGCTCAAGATATTACCGAACAAAAAAGATTGCAACATCAAACCAATCTACAAATTAAACATACTGAAGTTATTAATTTAGTACTAACAAATATTAATGCTACTGTAGAGCTAATAGAACTTTTACCTAAAATAACTTCTTTATTAAAAGAGGTTTTTGAATGCCAAGAAGTTTGGTTTGATCCTGCCTCGAATTTTGAGTTTTCACAATGGCGACAAAAAACAATTCAAAATAACTCTTTTTTATCTTTAGAAAAAGAGATGGCAAAGGATTTTTACCTAATCCTAAAACAATATTTACTAACCCAAAAAAGTAGCCTATCAATACTTGATGAAAATAGTTTTTTAGATTTAAGCTGGAAAGATTTCCTAGAAAAACATAACCTAAAATCATTAGCGTTAATTCTCTTAGAGCCTAGTAGCTCGTCTTTTTGGTTAATTGGCCTTGGGTCTGCTAAAAATAAAATCTGGTCTACTTATGAAGTAGGTCTGCTTAATGAATTAGCTAGGATTATTACTTTAGCTCTAGAAAAAGCTCTATTTTATCAAAAAACACATGATGCTGCTACTTATGAACAAATAATAAATTATATTAGTTTAACTATTTCTCAATCTTTAGATATTGATCAAATATTAGTGTCTGTTTGCCAGGAAATAATAAAACATTTAAGGGTTGATAGATGCGTCTTTTTTAACATGATAAAAGAAGAAGATGAGTTTTTTGCTTTTGCTACATATGAAAAATGTAGCTCTGATTGGCCTAGTATAAGAGGTAAAAAATATAGAAATAATGATTATAAAACCGACTTTAATTGTATTTGGCAAGGTGAGCCTTGGATTATGGATAGTTTGCATATCTTGCCTAATATGGGCATTAGCTCACAAGAATTTATAGAAACTAATAAAGTCCAATCGGCAATAGTAATGCCTATTATGAATAGGGAAGATTTAGTAGGTGCTATTGCACTTCATCAATGTAGCTATTTACGTGATTGGACTCAAGGAGAAATTGCTTTAGTAAAAGCTGTTGCTAGACAATGTAGCATTGCTATAAATAATGCTCAATTATATGGGCAAAGTCGTAAATCTGAGGAGCGTTATCGTAGCCTATTTGATAATGCCAATGATGCAATTATTATCGCTGATAAAGAATCTCGCTTAATCATAGATGCTAATAGCAAAGCTGAAAAACTTCTTAGCCAGCAACGTAGCGATTTATTAAAACTAGATCTTATAAACCTTCACCCTAAAGATGAATACTCAAAATATCTTTCTGCTTATCAATCACTTAATAAAATAGGTTATTTATATTTACACGATGGAGAATTACAACAAAAAAATGGAGATATTCTTCCTGTAGAGTTACGAGCTAGTATAATAAACTTAGGGCAAGGAGCAGATTCTTTTATTCAAGCCATTTTTCGAGATATGACTGAGCAACGTAAATTAGAGCAACAACTCTTTCATTCTCAACGCTTAGAATCTATTGGCACTCTTACTGGCGGAATTGCCCATGATTTTAATAATTTACTTGCAGGTATTTTAGGTTATGCAGAGCTATTTAAGAAAAAACTAGATCCATCTAATACAAAACTTTATAACTATGCTGGAATTATTGAACAATCTGCAACTCATGGCGCAGAACTAGCACAACGTCTTGTAGCTTTTGCTCGTGGTGGTAGCCCTAAGTCACAAATCTTAGAACTAAATTCTATTGTTGAAGATACGTTAAAACTCCTAAAACGTGCTCTAGGACGTAGTATTGAAATAAAATCTTTTCTTGACCCAAACCTTTATTCTATTGAAGCTAATGCAACACAAATACAGCAAATTTTAATGAACCTCTGTATTAATGCTAGGGACGCAATGCCTAATGGAGGATTATTATCTGTTTCTACAGCAAATATCCAAATAAATAAAAGTAAACTAATTAAAGGTCTTAAGTTTGGTGATTATGTTCTTTTATCTGTTTCTGATAATGGAAGTGGAATGGATGAAAGTACTTTAGCAAGGATATTTGAGCCATTTTTTACTACTAAAGAAATAGGTAAAGGAACAGGCTTAGGCTTAGCAATGGTAGCAACTATAGTTAGGGAAACAAAAGGACAGGTTTTAGTTGACACTAAGCTTGGACAAGGTACTAGTTTCCACATCTATCTACCTTCTGTAGCTCAAAATGTAGCTGAAGTTATTGTTAATGATGCAAAAGTCTTTCAAGGAACAGAAACTATTTTAGTAGTTGATGATGAAGAAACTTTGCGTTATTTAGCAAAGGATTTACTAGAGGCTTATGGATATAAAATTTTACTAGCTGCTGATGGTTTAGAAGCTTTAGAAATATATCGTAATAAATCTAATGAAATTGCCGTACTTTTACTAGATATGGTAATGCCTAAAATGGGTGGGCAAGAACTCTATCGTAAGATTTTAGAAATTAATCCTAAAGTTAAAGTTGTTTTTGCTTCAGGTTATTGTCCTCCAGAAGAAATAGAAGCAATATGGCAAGAAGGTCTTATGGGATTTGTTCAAAAACCTTATCAAATAGAAGGTTTAACCGCAGAGTTACGTAAAGTCTTAGATAGAATTTGATAATAAAAAATTTAGAGGGTTAAATAAACTAACCTCTATGTTTCTGTCCTTATGGACTGAGGGTAAATAATTTAATGAGTACAGTAATTGATAACTCACTAGACAGAAGTCAATCGCCTTCTCGTGTTAATGAAATAATAGGAATAGCGCTATTAGCATTTAGCTTAGCCATTATGCTTAGCTTGTTTTCATATGATCCACAAGATCCTGCCTGGAATGTTGTTTCTACAAGAGAGCAAGCCGTTAACTGGATTGGAACATTTGGTGCTTGGATTGCAGACTTTCTTTTTCAAATCTTTGGTTTATCTGCTTTTTTAGTTCCTATTCTTATAACTTCTGTTGGTTGGCGTACACTGCGTTTTAGAGAAATTAAATTAATACACCGTAGATTTATTGGTGTCGTTATTTTACTAGTTTCTCTAGCTAGTCTACTTAGTTTACCTGAAATGCCTTTTTATCGTGAAAATGTTCAATTTGGAGGCGCAATAGGTATTCTTATAGCTCAACTGCTTGAAACTCAATTAAATAAAACAGGAACAGGTATAGCTTTAATAGTATTACTAGTTTTTTCTGTAATGCTTATTACAGAACTTTCTGTAAATGCAATTTTAGAAAGCTCTGGTGTTAAAACTATACTTGGTGGTTTTAGAACCATGCAATTGGTTTTGTCTCAAAAAATTACAGCACTTCACCTAAGTTGGCAAGAACACTTAAAAGCAAGAAAACAAGCTAAACAAGAAAAAGAATTTCTAAGACAACGTTTAAGAGAAGAAGAAGCCGTTAAACGCGAAAAAGAAAGAACAGCACGACTTAAAGAGGAAAAACTGGCTAAAACTAATATTGAAACATCAAAACTAGAGTCAAATAAAAAAGTCTCAGGTCAAGTTGCTCCTACAGATAGGGTTAATAAAACTATTTCAAATGATAAATTTATCCCTGAAAATGAAAAAGATACTCCAACAAGCGCTAATGCTTTAGTTGTGGGTCAGAGTAATCAAGCTATTTTAGGTAAAGCTTTAGTAAAACCTAACCCTAATCAACTAAATTCAGCAGTCTCAAAAGCAGTTCAAGCAAACCAATTAGAACCTCCAGTTTTACCTGGTGCTGGCTTTCTTTTAGGTAATAAAAAACAAGCTAGTCTAGATGAATTACATAAGCTAGTTTATGGCGAAGATCACCCAACAGATACTTTAGAAGAATTTTCCTTAAGTGGGGCTTTGCCTAGTTTACCGCCTACTGATTTTGACCAAAAAATTCCATCAGTATTAAAACAAGAGCCTGTTATTGTTCTTAACCCTGTGATAAAGGGTGGAAGTGCTACTGCAAAAGTAAACTCACCTAGAATAGCTCAATCAATGAGAGAAACCGCAGCATCAATTCCCGTTAATCAACTTCAGAAAACTTATATTAATCAGGAAGATAATTTAGTAGATGGTATAGTTATTAATCGCCAAATTAATACAGATGAACAGGTTAGTCCAGTAGTCGCTAAATCAAATACTAGTTTTTCCTCTTTACTTATGCGTGAGTTTGAGCTTCCTAGTGTAGAGTTTTTAGCTGCTCCTGCTCCAAAACAAGTGCAAGCAGATGAAGAGCTTAGAGAACGGGCTAAACTTTTAGTAGACAAATATAAAGAATTTTCTGTTACTGGTGAAGTTCAAGCTATTAATCCAGGCCCGGTTGTTACTACTTTTGAATTTAAGCCTGATCCAGGTGTTAAATATAGTCGTATCACTAGTTTAACTGATGATCTTTGTCTTGCTCTAGAAGCTGAATCAGTACGTATTGACCGTATTCCAGGTAAGTCTACTGTAGGAATTGAAGTCCCAAATAGCAATCGTGAAAAAATATTTATCCGTGAAATATTTGAATCTGAAAAATTCCAAAGTATTTCTTCTCCTCTAACTTTAGCATTAGGTAAGAGTATTGATGGTAGAACTTATGCCGCAGACTTAACAAAAATGCCTCACTTGCTTATTGCAGGTGCAACAGGAACAGGTAAATCAGTTTGCTTAAATTCATTAATAGTTTCAATTCTTTATAAAGCTTCACCAGATGATGTAAAAATGATTATGGTTGATCCAAAACGCTTAGAGTTGGGTCTTTATGAAGGTATACCTCATTTGCTTACCCCAATTGTACTTGAGCCTAAACGTGCTTCTAATGCCTTAAAATGGGCAGTTGGAGAAATGGAACGACGTTATAAACTACTTGCAGGTTATAGCGTTCGCAATATTGATCAATATAATCAACAAGTTCGCCAAGAACATGAATTTATTCCTGCAATTCATCCTGATCGTTTACGTAAGCCTCTACCTTATATAGTTATCATTATTGATGAGCTTGCAGATTTAATGATGGTTGCCTCAAGTGATGTTGAAACTTCAATAACTAGACTAGCTCAAATGGCTCGTGCTGTAGGTATTCACTTAGTTATTGCTACTCAACGCCCATCAGTAGATGTAATTACAGGTTTAATTAAAGCTAATTTTCCCTCAAGAATTTCCTTTAGAGTTTCTTCTAAAGTAGATTCAAGGACAATTCTAGATACTAATGGAGCAGAAACCCTTTTAGGTCAAGGGGATATGCTATTTTTACCTCCAGGTACTTCTCGTTTAGTTCGGGTACATGGTGCTTATGTAGGGGAAAAAGAAATAGAAAATATTGTTGAGCATATCCGCAATCAAAGACAACCTGACTATGACACTTCCATTCAATCTTCAGACGAGGATGGAGACCTTTTAGAAGGGTCTATGGAAAAAGATGAGCTTTTTGATGAAGCAATAAAGGTAGTCTGTCAAATGGGCAAAGCTTCTACCTCTGTACTTCAAAGACGTTTACGCATAGGTTATGGTCGAGCAGCAGCAATTATTGATATGATGGAACGAGAAGGTTATGTAGGCACTGCTGATGGCAGCAAACCTCGTGTTGTTAAACAAAGCGCTTATGATTATTTTGAACGTTTGGAACAAATGAAAGAGGAGTAATTTAATTTCCTGTTCTTCTTATGGTAATGATTCTTTAATCAAATTTGGGTTTTAGATGTTTTTGTTAGAGCCAAATAATTCTTTTAGACTTAGAATTAAAAAATAACCCAGGGTTTTTATGCCCTGGGTTTTAAATTGATTAAGAATTACAAAATAGTAAAAAAATAAGTTTATTAGCTTTATTGCACAAAAAGTATAAGATTTATGCATCATAGCTTATGGTTGGTTATGTTATGGTCACATTTTTGAACTATCAGTTTTGCTACAAGAAAGATAAATCTTAGGATACTTAGTTTTAGTTTAGAAAAAATATTTTGCTATATTTATAAAAACTAGATAACAAGCTTTTAGACATAGAGATAAGGATAGGGTTTTAGGAAAAAGTTTTATGGAAGATGATAAGCAACAACAAATCATTCGATTAGCTTTAGCTAAAGGCTTAGTTAGCGAGCAGGATTTAGAATTATTAAGTGATGATAACAATGCTCCTAAAAGGATTACTTCTCAAAACCAGCTAGAGGGGCTAATTGAAGCAGGGCTTTTAAGTAAGGCTATGTGGCGTGCCCTAGAACAAGAAGTTGAGGCACGTACAAAAAGCCCTGCTTTTCAAGTCCCTTTTACCTTAGAAAAAGATGTTCTTGCTTTTACTAGCTCCCAGACGCGTAAAGTGGAAACTGACCAAATTGGTACAGACTCTTTATCAAGAACTGTAAAGAGTAGCTCTACTATTTCTAGAGAAATTAACCTTAACCCAAGTGACCTAATAAAAGCTGGTAGGTATGATTTAATTAAGCTTCTAGGGGAAGGAGGGATGGGAAGCGTTTTTCTTGCTTACGACCCAGATTTACAAAGATATGTAGCATTAAAATTTTTACATAGCGGTGATAAAGAAGCTACTCAAAGATTACTACAAGAGGGTCGTGCTCAAGCAAAAATTGAACATCCAAATGTTTGTAAAGTTTATGAGGTTGGTAAATTTAATGGGCGTATTTATATTGCTATGCAATATATTGATGGAGAAATCTTACCTAAAATTACTAAACAGCTTACTTTAGAGCAAAAAGTAAAAATAATGGCAGATGTGGCGGAAGGTCTAAATGCTGCACATAAGCTAGGTTTAATTCATCGAGATGTTAAACCACAAAATATTATTCTTGAAAAAACAGATGATGGAGAATGGAAGCCTTATGTAATGGACTTTGGTTTAGTTCGTGAAGTCTCACAAAAAGGTATGACAATGACTGGAGAAATATTAGGTACTCCTTATTATATGTCTCCAGAACAAGCTAGAGGTAAAACGGCACTTCTAGACCGGCGTAGCGATGTTTATAGCCTTGGAGCTACTCTATATGAACTACTTTCAGGAAAACCCCCTCAAGAAGGTGTAGACGTAGTTGATCTTCTAAAACAAATTGCTACAGAAGAAGTAACTCCATTACGCAAAGTAAACCCAGAAATACCCTTAGACTTAGATACCATTGTAATGAAGTCTTTAGAAAAAGAACTTCAACGCCGCTATGATTCTGCAAATGCTTTAGCTAAAGATTTAAGACATTACTTAGCTGGTGAACCTATAGAAGCAAAACAAATTAGTTTGACTTATTATTTATACCGTACAGTAGTAAAACATAAGGTAATTGTTGCTTCTTCAACAATTGCTTTTATTGTTTTGCTAGTAGCAAGTATTAATGTATATCTAGTAAATGCAAAAGCTGAAAATGAAAAGAGGTTAAGTCAAGAATTAGGAGCTAAAGTTGAAGAAATAGAACATATGATGCGTCATAGTCATATGCTTCCCCTACATAATATTAATAGAGAAATTCCTTTAATTGAGACTCAAATAGCTGAGCTTAGAGAAAAAATAGAACAGTCAGGTGATAAAAATAATGTTATTGGGTTTTATGCCTTAGGTAGAGCATATCAAGAAGTAGGTAATTATGAGCAAGCAAATATTTTTTTAGAAAGGGCGTGGGAGGGCGGCTATAAAGATACAAAAGTAGCCTATGCTTTAGGGATTGTCTTAAATAAAATTTACTTACAAAGATTAGATGAAATTGAAAGACTACTTGATCGTGAATCTAGTGAATTAGAAAGACAAAAAGTACAAGAGGAGCTAGGAGTACGAGCTTCTAAGTACCTGACTTTTAGTAAACAACCTTTATCACAATCAGAATATGCAGAGGCTCTAATTGCTTTTTATGAAGGAAACCTAGAACTAGCCTTAAGTAAATCTCAAGAGTCGATAGAGAAAACCCCTTGGCTTTATGAGGCAAAACGCTTAGTAGGAGATATTTATGTTAAAATAGCAGATAGTAAGAAAAACCAAGACTATAAAGGAGCAAGGGAAAACTATAGGCAAGCACAACTTGCTTATGAAGAAGCGCTTAAAATAGCTGCTAGCGACCCAGAAACCTACGCTAAACTTACAGGACTTTGGAATAAAATTTTAATGACGGAATATAGTCAAGGTAGGGATGTAAAAGAAGCAAGTGATGAATTATTAAAAGTGACAGAACTTAGCTTAAAGGTAAATCCATTACTAACAGATAATTATATTAAAAGAGCAAATGCATATCTTTACTTAGGGCTATACCAAGCAAGACAACTTCAACAAGACCCTAGTTCAGAATATCTAAGCGCAATAGCTGAAATACAAGCAGGAATAAAAAATAGTGTTGTTATTCCAAAATTTTATGACACTATTGGACTTATTTTTAAGCTTAAAGGAGAATATTTATTATCTACAGGAAAAGACCCTAGCCAAGATTTTGAAAACAGTATTAATACATATAATAAAGCTCTGGAAATAGATAAAGGTTATTTACCCACTTATATTAACATTAGCGTAGTTTCTTGTGCTCAAGCTCAATATCAAATTAGACAAGGGCAAGATCCTACACAAACTCTACAAAAAGCCATTAATTATTGCCAACAAGCTATAAAAAATAGACCTAAAATCTTTGTTTTCTATAACAAGCTGCTTTTTGTTTATGCTATTAAATCCCAGTATTTACTTAGTAAGGGCGAAGATCCTTCTAAAGTCTTAGAAGAAGCTTTGCTTAACTTCAATAAAGTAATGGAATTAAACCAAAACAATCCATCTAGCTATAATTATTTGGGAACTATTTATAGCAATATAGGTGAGCATTTACTACGTACAGGTAAAGATCCTAAAGATATTTATCAAAAAGTAATAGAAAAATTTCAGCAAAAACTATCAAATGCTACAGTTGCACCAGCTAATTATAATAGCATTGCTTCAGCCTATATAACCCAAGCTTTTTATGGTTTGTCTTTTGGTCGGCCTCCAGATGAATTGCTTGAAAAAGCCTTTGAGTACTGTGAAAAAGCTTTAAGTTATAATAATAGAGCTACACTATCTTATGCTCTTAAAAGTAGAGTTTTTAGACTAAAGGCTTTATACTTAATTAAGCAAAAAAAATCTGCAAATGACTTACTTAAACAAGCTATAGAAATGGGCAATAAAGCCTATGAAATCAATAATGGCGACCAAATAACTTTAATTAACTTAGCTGAAATTTATTGGACAGAAGCTCTAGCACAAATCAATGACAAACAAGATCCTACAAAAAATATCTCTCAAGCTTTAAGCACACTTGAAAAAATAAAGGAATTTTCTCCAGGTAGTGATTTTGTTTATATCCTAGAAGGCCGTCTTTACTTGTTAGAAACTGAGTGGTTAATTTCTCAAAGCGGGTCACTTGATGAAGTTCTAGATAAAGCATACCAATCTTTAACTCAGGCTATAGGGTTAAATCCTAGTAATAGTGAAACTTATATGTTACTAGCAAATCTATATCGTTGGAAAATAGAATGGTCATTAAAACAAAATAAACCTATTAATGAATTTGTAGAAAAAGGTCTAAATATGGTAGAAAAATCTTTATCAAATAATGCAAACAATGCTGATGTTTATGCGGTAAAAGGTGCTATTTATTTACTTTCTTCTCAAAATCAACAAGATAGTGTAAAGAAAGAGCTTTTAAGAGAATCTAAACAATCTTTTGAAAAAGCACTTTCTCTAAATAGACTATTAATTAATGAATACCAAACATTAATAGATAAAGCTCAGAATTAAGAAATATGTTTATAAAAACTCTAAATAAACCTACTCCATTATTAGAAATAAACTATGTTGGTTTATTTCTAATAACATTTGTTTTCTTGTTTATTCCATCTTTAGCACTAGCGCATGGTGGCGAAGATCATGATGATATAGAAGACGCTATTCCAATTGCACAAGGTGGAAAACTTAATTCTAAACTTGCTAAAACAAGCCACGTAGAAGTTCTAGTAAAATACCCAACTCCAAACCCTAACTTACCAACTCAAATAAGAGCTTTTATTACAGATATTAACACTAATGCTCCTATTGAAAATGTTAAATTAAGCCTAGTTTTTAGCTTGATAAATGAGACTTCAGAACAAATAGACTCTAAAAACTTAGGCGTTGTTTATGCAGGTGCAAATTCTAATGAAATTCAAGTAGATGCAGAACCTAATAGTAATGTTCTAGGACTTTATCAAGTTCCTGTAACTTTTCCTAACGCAGGCAGTTACCAATTAAAACTAAAAATTGCTGGTAGCAATTTAGATGCAAGTCTAGCAATTTCAGGGATTATTGTTAGCGATCTTGTTAATACGCCTATAGAGAATACTAAAATAAACTACTGGATATTTTTAGCTGTAGCAACATTATTTGTTATAGTTGCAATAAGTGGTTTGGTTTATCATCGTTGGGGTAGAAATATTTAATTTTATGAAAGAAAAAATTTTTATAACTATCTTTAGCATTATTTTTCTAATAAGTTTTTATTCTTCAAGTAATGCTCAAGATAATATTAAAGATAATGTTAAAGATAATGCTCAAAATAGTGATAAGAATAATAATCAAGAAACTTCTAGAGCCGAAGAGTTGCTAAAAAAAATAGACTTATCTAAATATTCAACACCATTTTATTTACAGTATGTTGCTGATGATGATAGCGCTAGATCGATAGATTGGCTTATTAACCAAGCAATGCAAAACAATAAAGGGTTAATTTCTATTAGGCAAAAAAAAGATGTTTTGCAAGCTAGGCGCATTCAGGCAGCTTTAAGACCTAATCCTAAAATTGACATAGAATTTCTTACAGATGAGCTAAGTAACCGTAATGGTGAATATGATTTAAGTGCTACTTATTCACAACCTATTGAGAGGGGTAAAAAACGAGAAAAACGCATTAAGGTAGTTGATTTAGAATTGGCACAATTAGAAAAAGAGGTTTTGTTTCAAGAACAAAACCTACGTTTAGAAATAACTACCCAATATATCAATGCTTTAGCAAATTGCCAATATTTAGAGTTTCTAGAAAAATTAGTGAAATTAAACGAGGAGAATTTCAAAATTGTAGAAGTAAAATTTAAAGAAGGAGATGTAGCTAAATTAGATTTACAGCTAAGTGAAGTAGAATTAAATCGTTGGAAAATACAACAACTTCAAGCTGAATTGCAAGTTAAAGCTAGTTTTACTCAAATAAAACTTCTTGCTAATCTAGAGGTTGGGTTTGTTCTTAAACTTAAACCAACTTTTCCTGTTTCAAAAATTTTATCATTAGAACTTTTAGAACTTCAAAATTTAGCTTTAGAAAATCGTGCTGATTTGCAAGCTGTGCGTATAGGCGAAGATATTGCTCAAGCCCGTATTAATCTAGCAGAATCTCAAGCAAAGACTAATATTGACCTTTTTGCTAAATATAAGGAAGAAAGAAAAACAGAGGATAATATATTAAGATTTTCTAGTATAGAAAGAAAAATTGGAGGAGGAATTTCTTTTTCTCTACCCCTTTATAACCGCAATCAAGGCGATATACTTGAGGCAACTGCAAATAAAACACAAGCTACTTATTTACGAGAACAATTAGAGCAAAAAATAAAACAAGAAGTAACATTAGCTTTTGCTCAATTTACAAATAGTGAACAAGCCGTTAAGCTATTTGAAACAAATATCTTACCAAAAGCACAAGATAATCTAAAAATTCTACAAGTTGCTTATCAATTAGGTGATCAAAACCTTATAGATGTAATTACTGAACAACGTAGACTTATGGAGTCTCAAAAAGACTATTTAACTGTACAAAAAGACTATTATTTATCACTAATTGCTTTAGAAAAAGCTGTTGGTATAAAAGTAAATTAATCACATTTTTATTGTGATTGGAGGGAAGTTTTTAATGCAGAAAAAGCAGTTGTTATTTTTGCTAATATTATTTTCAGTCGCCTTGCTTTTATGGGCTTGTGGTGGAGAAAAAACAACTGAAACCACAGAGCAAAAGCCTGTAACAAAAAAAGCTGTATATTTTAATGTTAGTTTATCTACTGAACCTAGCGAGGTAAAACCTAAAGAGAAAGCTAAACTAATTTTTTCTATGCAAGATGCCTCTACAAAAGATATTAGCATTAATGATTTAGAAATTGTGCATGAAAAGCCTATGCACTTAATAGTTGTAAGTGAGGACTTATCTTTTTTTAATCATATTCATCCAATGCCTACTAGCGATGGAAGCATTTTTGAAGTCGAAACAGAGTTTCCAAATGCAGGGAAATATAGATTTTATCTAGATTACAGCCCTAAAAGCGTTGGACATAGGCTAGCAAGACTAGATATAAATGTTATTGGAACTGTTCCAGCCGCTATTGAACTTGTGGAGGATAAAACAGATTTTCAAATAATAGAAGACCTAAAAGTTACTATAAAACCTGAAAAGGCTTTTCAGGCCAATGAAGCTTTAACACTAGCATTTTTAGTTGAAGATGCTAAAACAGGAAAACCTATCACAGATATAGAACCTTATTTAGGAGCATTTGCTCACTTTAATATTATTAAGCAAGACCACAGCGAAACCTTACATGCTCACCCTTTAGTAGAAGCCAAAAGCAAAGACGAACGAGGTGGGCCAGAAATTGGTACTCGTACAATTTTCCCAAAACCAGGACTTTATAAGATTTGGACTCAGTTTCAACGCAAAGGCAAAGTTATTGTTGCTCCTTTTATAATCAATGTAGCTGAAGGTAAGGCGCAATCTGAAGCCATTCTTGCTAAAAATGATTCAGGAGTTCAAAAACTAAAAGTCACTGTAGATAAGGATGGCTTTACACCTACTAATTTTCAACTAAAACCAGGCGTTCCTGCTCAAATTACTTTTATCCGTGCAGATGAAAAAAATTGTGGCGAAGAAGTGTTATTTACTGAGCTTGGTATTCGTAAAGAGCTTCCCTTAGGGAAAGAAATCTTGGTTGAATTTACACCTGATAAAACTTCAGGCTATGAGTTTACTTGTGGTATGGGGATGTTAAAGGGTAATGTTTTAGTTAAATAAATTTTTGTCTATGTCCTCCAAAACCGTTAAACATCAGCAATAGCAACTATTTTTAAAAATAAAATATGCTAACCTTGCTTCTAATTTTTATAGACAGTTTTGGAGTAATTTTTATGTTAAAAGTATCTAAAATAAAGAAATGTTTTTCTTTTGTATTATTTTTCTCTCTGTTGCAATTATTTCTTAATTGCCAAACAAGCCCTGGTACAGGGCAAGTTATAACTAATGGAACTAACGGAACTAATGGAATTAATACAAATAGTTCTAAGTCAGATAATGATATTGCAGGAAACTCTGAAATTACCTCTCTATCAGATCTTGGCGAATTAATGGATTTTTCTCTTACAGATCAACAAGGGCGAACAATAACTTTAGCAAGCTTAAAAGGGAAAGTTTGGGTAGCAGATTTCTTTTTTACTAGTTGTCAAGGGGCTTGCCCAATAATGACTGGGCAAATGGCTAAGCTAAAAAGAAGTTTAGGTACTAAAGGTTTACATCTACTTTCTATTAGCGTTGATCCTGCTGTTGATACAGTAGAAAAACTAGCTGATTATGCTAAGCAATTTGATGCAAAGGATGATTGGCTTTTTGTTACTGGAGAAAAATCAAAAATTATAGAGCTTTCTGTAAAAGGTTTTCGCCTAAGTGCAGATGAAGACCCGACTAGCCATAGCCAAAGACTAGTACTAGTTGATCGCAATGCTCATATTCGAGGCTATTATCATATTGAACGGGAGAATGAAATGAAGCTTTTAGAAGAAAATGCTGCACAACTATTAAGTGTTAGTAAATAAAATACCTTAGAGCTTAGCACATACCTTTTTCTAAACTTTTATTAGCAAACTCGGAATTAAGGCTAGTCAAAACGAAAAATGCTGGCTATAATCGGCTTCTCTCAAGACGGGAGTAATTTCTATTATTACTCCCTAAAAATAAAAATAATTAAGTGTAAGTTTTCAATATATTCTCAAGTAAGTTTTCAGTTTCGTCGGCCTAATCTTTTGCCTAGCAAAAGAACGGGGGAACCAAAATTCACTAGAAAGTAAGCACTTTCTAGCAGGGGCGAATTCAAGTTTTTACCTGTTTTACTAGCTTGATAGAGCACTTCCAAACTCAAGCCCGTCAGCTAACCTCGTAGGCATAATTGGAAGGACTAGTGTCCGCTTTTCTAGCTTGGACTCTGTTACCCTTCCCAAAAAATTTAATACAAGTCTTTAGACTTAACCTAAGAAAGGAATTTTCATGTACTTTGGTAAGCTAATGTCTAGGAGTGTAGAGGTCTTTTCTCAAAAAGGGATTTATGGGAGTTCTACTAGCGGTGTAAATATTAGTAACACTGTAATGTCTAAATACAACAATAATCTTTTAATTTTCTCTCTTCTTTTTATAGTATTTTCTTTTGAACAAAATGTTTCAGCCCAAAGCTATAAACATATGGAAATGCCTGTAGCTTTAATTTCTACAACTATAGAAAATCCTAAAACCGAATCACATCCAGAAGAAAGCAAACCTGAAGTAGTAACTAGACCAAGGTTTGTTAATCCAAGAGTTGCTACTAATGGTTCTAACTTGGAAAGTAAAATTGATAGCAGGTTTTATTTTCCATTAAAAGGTTTAATCAGTTCTTCTTATGGTGAAAAACGCCGTACCCATCGTCATAAAGGAATTGATATTGCTGCTCCTAAAGGAACACTCTTTTATCCTGCTGCACCAGGAAAAGTAGTTTTTGCTGGTTGGCAAAGCGGTTATGGTAACACTCTTATTATTTCTCATGATGATGGAAGCCTAAGCCGTTATGCTCATGCACAAACATTAATAGTGGCCTGTGGTGATAGAGTAGAACTTAATAGTCCTATTGCTAAAATTGGCTCTACAGGTAGATCAACTGGCCCACATCTACATTTTGAATTAATGGATAATGAAGGCCGTCAACTTAATCCATTACAAATCCTTTATAAAAGAGATTTTCCAAATCTTGAAGCTTTAGAAGATTCTACTACAGAAACTCTAGCTTCTAATGGCTTAGAAGAAATAGATAATTAAGCTAATTATATTAAATAGCATAACTTAAGGGGAGATAAGTTAAATTCTTGTCTCCCCTTTTGTTTTAGGGGAGTTTGGCTTTAGAAAAGGAAAAAGCCAGCTAGCCTAAATAGCTGCTGGCTACGAGTGCTTTTATCTAGAACTCTAGAACTGAATAGGAAGAAGTATATATAAATTCTTAAAAGCCTGCAAAGTATTTATCTCAAAAATGGGATTTCTAGTCTAGAATAATTCTAAAAATAAGACTTTTACTTACATATTTACTAGGTAAGCTTCTAAGCGCTCAATCCTACGCTCAAAAACTAATTTCTTTAATTCTTTTAAAAGAGCCATAGAAACAGCAGTTCCTTCTTCAGCTAAAACCGCATTAATCTGCCACATAACCTTTTGTCTATTTCTACGACGTTGTTTCTTTTGCTCAGAATCTTGTTGTGAATACCAATCTTCTAGAGTAGCTTTCTTAAAGAGAAATTGTTGACGTTTAAGTTCTTCTACTAAAAGTTTAAGTTTTTTCTTGTAAGTTACTTTGTTAGGCTCTTTATTATCTTTATTATCTCTAAGGTGTTGTTGAAACTGCTGACAGATGCGTTCTGCTAGCCAAGGTCGTATATTAGCAAGTAATACTAACTCAGATGGTTTTGCTTGGTAATATTGTTCTAGTGTTGTTAGACCAGCAGCAAAAAGCTTTCTTACTGTTGTTGTACCTACTTGTTTAACTTGTTTTAGAAGAGATTGAATAATAAGCCCTTCACGAGAAGAAATTATATTAATAATATCATCCTCTAGAGAAAAAGCTTGAGGAAGACAAAGAACTAAGTAAGTATAACTTGTTAGGATTTCTTTTTTATTCTCTCCACTAATTAAACGTTCAGGACTTTCTTTAACGCTTTTTAATAGACTAGAAAAATTACTAACTGCTAGGCTTAGATCCTCGTAATCCATTGAAAAAGCAGCATTATCTATTAATTCAAGGGCTTGGCTACATATCGTAATCCATTCTTTAGATGCAAAGCCATCCCTTAATTCTTTAATAAACCCTTTTATTGGTTGAGCATAACTTGAGATTAAATTTGCAAATAATTCTTTTAGTTGTTTAGTATTAATTTCTAGAAGGTAATCAGCTTCGCCAGAAATAGCTGTTTTTAGAGTTGCTTGTTCTTCTATCACGGAATCAACAGAATCATCTAGGCCATTGACGATCTCATCTAGTAACTCATTATCTATTTCTAGCTCATCAAACGGATCTTCTTCTTCAAAATTTAACTCATTATCTTCTGTTGATGCTTCAGGCACAGGATGTTCGGCAGTTCTTGAAATTACATCATCAACAAAAGAAACCTCACCCTCTAAAATTTCCTGAAAGGTTTTAATTGTTTGTGCAATTGCTTTGGCATTAACAATTTGGCCTTGACTAATAATTTGAATTAATTGCTCTAATTTATCAACACCATCTCTTAAAAGGTCAATAGCAGAAACTAGATCAAAAGCTTGCCCGCTTGCCATATCTAAAGCTAGTTGATCGATTAAATTAGCTAACTCCATTAAGTATTCAACATAGTTCACCGTTGCTATTGCAAGAGGTTTAGTTAAGGATGCTAGCTCATGTGTAAGGTTTATATAAAGGGTTTCTGCTGCATAACGAATTTCTCCAGCATGTGTTGCTAGAGCACGACAATAAGTAGCATTACCAGGAGATCTTGCTACTCGTTGAAGGTAAAGCTTAAGTAATGTTGTGCTATCTTCAATAGATACAATAAATTCATCTATTTTTTTTATTTTGCCCATAGCCTTTAGCTTTTATAATTTAAAGTCATCAGGTATATCTATTTCCATTCTAAGAAGTGCTGAACTATACGTTTTACCTTGAGCATCTGTCTTAAGCGAAAGTGTTCCCCCTCCTCCTAATGATTCATAAAGCAAAAAATTAAGCGCACCAAGATTAGGTAGCTCAAAACGCTCAACTTTACCTTTACAAATAAGTGCAAAATGCTTTTTTACACGCTCGCTAGTAACTTCTTTTACTAGTAATGGATAGTATTTTGGATCTAAAGCTATTAAACCTACATTGGCTGTATCACCTTTATCACCAGAACGAGCATGTGCTAGTTTGCGTAAAGAAACTTTCATAGTATATTCTCCAGATTTTGATTGAAACAAAATAGAAAAAAAGGAAATAGATTAGCAAATTAATAGAGTAATCTCCTGGTAATGGTCTGGTCAAGCCGATTTTGAGTAGCAGGTTAGATTAATTTGATGTTATCCTTACCAGTTATACATCTGCTTAGAATTATTTCTACAAAGTTAAAAAGCATTTAGCAAAAATAAATTATCTTGGAGTTTATATGGCAAAATTTAAAGGTGTGGACTTTTATAATATTGATTCACTACTTACAGATGAAGAGAGATTGACCAGAGATTCAGTTAGGGAATTTATTGAAGAAAAGCTTATTCCCATTATTGAAGATTGTTATGAAAAAGCAAGATTTCCTATGGAAATAGTTAAGCCTTTAGGAGACTTAGGGGTGTTAGGCGCTAGTCTTCCTACTGAATATGGATGTGCTGGCTTAGGTGCTGTTGCTTACGGTCTAGTAATACAAGAAATAGAAAGGGGTGATAGCGGTATCCGTAGTTTTTCTAGTGTTCAAGGTTCTCTTGCAATGTATCCAATTTATGCTTTTGGCTCGGAAGAACAAAAGCGTAAATGGCTTCCAGCAATGGCTAAGGGTGATAAAATTGGCTGTTTTGGACTTACAGAACCAGATTTTGGTTCAAACCCTGCTGGAATGGTAACAAGGGCTAAACGAACAGAAAAAGGATGGCTCCTTAATGGTACAAAAGCTTGGATTACAAACGGCACAATTGCTGATATTGCTGTAGTTTGGGCAAAAACTGATGATGGTAATGATACTATTCGAGGCTTTTTAGTAGAAAAGGGAACTCCAGGTTTTACTGCTCCAGAAATACACCGTAAGCATTCCTTAAGAGCTAGTGTTACTTCAGAGCTAGTATTTTCTGATTGTGAAATTCCAGAAGAAAATATTTTACCCCTTTCAAAAGGATTAAAATCTCCATTAATGTGTCTTTCACAAGCACGCTATGGTATTTCTTGGGGAGCAATTGGTTCTGCAATGGCTTGCTATCAAACTGCCCTAGATTATGCTCAAGGTCGGGTTCAGTTTGGTAAACCTATTTCAGCTTTCCAATTACAACAAGCTAAATTTGCTGATATGTTAACAGAAATTACTAAAGCTCAACTCCTTTCATTTCAATTAGGAAGACTAAAAGAACAAGGTAAAATTACTCCATCACAAATTTCTATGGCTAAGAGAAATAATGTTTCTATGGCTATGGAAGTGGCTAGAAAAGCCAGAACTATTTTAGGTGGAAATGGAATTAGTGGGGATTATCCTATTATGAGACATATGAATAATTTAGAGTCAGTTTATACTTATGAAGGAACACACGACATCCACACCCTAATTTTAGGAGCAGAAATTACAGGACACCAAGCTTTTGAATAATTGGTTTATAAATTTAAATGTCTTAAAAGACATCTAACCTTATCCCAGTGCCTCAAGCACTGGGCTTTCTTTTAGGCTAAAGAAAAATTACTTAGGTTGGATAGAGTAGTCGCAAACACAGTCGGCTAAATAGGTTGGGCCTTCTGGCCCATAGCAACAACCATTGGAACAGGCTTCAAGAATACCACCGCAATCTTCACAATAATAGTAAGTCTCCCCACAGGTGGGGCAAATATCAGTAGTTGATAAAGTTGCCATTAGACTTTCTTACCTCCATAGGCAGTTTAATGATCCAAGTCCTATCTGGCAAGCTTTAATAGCTCAAAATTTTTAGAAAAAGTAAATTTTTTTTAATTAAGCTTAAGCTTATTTACTAGCTTATTTACTCGGGCTAATAGTTATTCCTTTGTCTGCATATGCAAGAATGTATTTCTACTTTTAAGTGCCCTGTTTTTATACTTGGATCTGAATATATTTAGCTAACATTTTTATAATCAATATATTAAAAGCTTTTACATAGTTTTTTAGTAAATTATGTATATAAAATGCATAATTTATATTGACGCTTAAAATAAAAATATGTATTTTATATACAGCTTTCATTAATAGTGAAAATCACAAAAAAATCATAAGGAGAAAAGTTTAATGTCTAGTATTTATGAACAAATAGGTGGAAAGCCAGCAGTAGATATGGCAGTAGAAAATTTTTATCGTAAAGTTTTAACAGATGAGCGTATTTGTCATTTTTTTGATGATATTGATATGGAAAAACAAATGGCAAAACAAGCAGGTTTTCTTACTATGGTTTTAGGTGGGCCTAATAGTTATAGTGGAAAAGATATGCGCCAAGGGCATCAACATCTTTTATCTAAAGGGCTAAATGATAGCCATGTTGATGCTGTTATTGAGCTTTTAGCCCAAACCCTTAGAGAATTAAATATCCCCCAAGAAGTAGTTCAACAAATAGCTAATGTTGCAGAAAGCACTAGAAATGATGTTCTTTCTAGATAAGGTCTTCTTATTTTTCTACTTTTTCTAATTAAAATAATAGAAGGAAAATAATATATGGCTACAATCAAATATAAAGGGGAAGTCTTTTCTGTTAAAGTTAATGAGACTGTTCTAGATACTCTGCTAAATAATGGTATAGCTGTAAAAAATTCTTGTCGCTCAGGGGTATGTCAATCCTGTGTATTAAAAGCAGAAAAAGGTTCTTTAACAGAAAAATCACAACAAGGGTTAAAAGATACTCTAAAAACTCAAGGCTATTTTCTCTCTTGTATGTCTTACCCAGAAAATGACTTAGAAATTGTTTCTAGCACAGAATTACAAATCCCTGTAACCATTATAGATAAAAAGATGCTTAATTCAGATGTCTTGTATATAAAACTAAAGTATGAAAAGGATTTTAGTTTTTATGCTGGGCAATTTATTAACTTGATTAGAAATGATGGTTTAACCCGATCCTACTCTATTGCAAGTTTGCCTTCAGAAAAATCTATAGATCTACATATTCGTATTCTTCCTAGCGGGCAGATGAGCAACTGGTTAAGTTCTAACGCTAGTTTGGGGGAAAAGCTATATATTGAAGGCCCCATAGGGGATTGCTTTTACTCAGGAGATAAAAAAGAACAACCCCTTTTAATGGTAGGTACTGGCACAGGGCTAGCTCCTTTATATGGAATACTATGCGATGCCTTAGGACAAAATCATCAAGGAGAAATACATTTATTTCATGGAGCATTGAACTTTAGTGGCCTTTACTTGATCAAAGAGCTATTTCTACTAGCTGAAAAATATAGTAATTTTTATTACTATCCTTCAGTGTTAAAAAATGAAATAGAAGAAGTAAATCAGCTAAATCAACTAAATCAAGAGGTTAAAGTAGGAGCAATAGATAAATTAGTTTTTCAGACTATCAAAAAAATGAAGGGTTGGAGAGCTTTTTTATGTGGAAATCCAGAGTTGGTTTACTCTCTAAAAAAACAGCTTTTTCTTGCAGGGGTTTCACTCAAAGAAATTTATGCTGATGCTTTTTTGCCTAGTGCTAAGTAATTAGTTTAATTTTTAACTCCAAAAGATTTTTGCTAATGACCTCTAGTTACCTCTAGGTTGTTAAAAGAACTTGATAAATGACCAATTAACCAGTAAAAATCACTTGTAAGAAAGCAAAAATTTTTTGGAGTAGTTTATGCAAATTACTTATCACTCTGATTATTCCTTAAGGCTATTAATTTATCTTTCGATTTATCCTAATCGCCTAGTGTCAACTGAAGAAGTTAGCAAAGCTTATAATATCTCTAAAAATCATTTAGTAAGAGTAGCTCAAACTCTTCATAAAAATGGGTTTGTTAATTTATATCCAGGTCGTAGTGGGGGGATAAAACTAGCTCGTGTTCCAGAGGATATAGTAATAGGCGATGTAGTACGCTGTACAGAGCCAAATTTTCATTTAGTAGAGTGTTTTGATAGAGAAAATAATACTTGTTCGATTGTTCCTGTATGTGGCTTGAAATCAATATTATATAAAGCTGTAGAAGCTTTTTTAGATGTGCTTAGTCAATATACGTTGGCTGATGTAATTACGCCTTCGGCAGAAAAGAAACTCCCCTTGTATTTTCTAAATTTATCTACTTCCTCAAAAGCAAAACTAGATAACTTAAATTAGGCAAATTACAGTTTTTCAGTAAAAATTCTTTTCAAATATAGCCCTTATTTCCTCAACATTATTTGTATAACCAAGCGCTAACATTAATTTAATACGCGCTTTTTGGCCTGAAAGAGAGCCTCCTAAAATAGCTCCCATTTGGCGTAACTCATGCCCTCCACCTTTATATCCATAAGTATCTAAGACCCTACCTCTTAAACAGCGTGAGACTATTACTACTGGTAAATTTCTTTCAATTGCAAACTCAATTCCAGGAAGTGCATAGGTAGGAATATTACCTCTACCTAAAGCCTCTATAATAAGCCCATGTGCACCACTTTCAACAGCATAGCGAATTAAACGATCATCGACCCCAGCAGCCATTTTTATAATATCAACATGTGTATCAACATTATTTGTCTCAATATGTTCATGTAAAACAGGGCGACGAAGTATTAACACTCTATCTTTATCAACAATACCGAGTGATCCAAAATCAGGGCTTTGAAATGTATCTAGTGCCTCAGTATGGGTTTTAGTAACTTCACTTGCTGCATGAATTTGATCATTAAAAACAACTAAAACTCCTAAACCACGTGCTGCTTCGCAAGTAACTGTACGAATCGCAGAAATTAAATTAGGTGGCCCATCCCAACCCAGTTCTGAACTATTACGCATTGCTCCTACTATTGCTACAGGCTTTTCACTAGAAATAAGCAAATCTAAGCAATAAGCAGTTTCTTCTAATGTATCAGTTCCATGTGTAATCACTGCTCCGCAAATATCAGAAGTTTCAAGGATTTCTTTAACTTCTTGTGCAAGTTCTAACATTAAACCTGGAGTCATATGTGGGCCAGGTAGTTTAGAAAAATTAAATATCTCAAAATCTGCATAAGCATCTAGCCCAGGAACATTAGTAAGAATTTGCTCCCCTGAAAGAACGGGAATTGCGGCTCCTACTACAGGATCTATTTGCATAGAAATAGTACCACCAGTAAAAACTAGTAAGACTTTAAGTTTATTCATAAAATTTTTATAAGGTTAAAGCTAGGGTTTTTAATGCTGTTTCAAATTCTGTGTTTTGTGGTAAGCCGCCTTGAGCCATTTGAGGTCTACCACCACCACGACCGCCAAAATCCTTGCAAAATTGGCTAAGCAATTTACCACAGTCAATTTTTACATCACTACTACAAGCAAAAACTATTTTAGGTGATTCTAATGTTGTAGCTAGTAATGCTATTACAGATAGATTCTCTGTAAGAAATTGAGCTAGAGTTTTTAGCTCATCTATATTACGGCTAGAAATAAAAGTTACTACTCTTAAATTATTAGGGTTTGGAGTAGTGCTGTTATAAAGGTTAAGTGCTTCTTTACTAAGGGCTTGGTTAAGTAATTCACGGTTAGATTTTTGCAGTTCTTTAAGTTCTTGTTGAAGTTTTATAACTAACTCAGGGGATTTATCTCGAGCAGCAGAAAAAAGCTTTGCTGTCTCTACTGCTGTTTGATGGGCAGAACGATAGTCTATTAATGCACGATTGCCACAAAGAAACTCAACTCTCCAAAGCTTTTTAATTCGCTCTATACTACGTATAACTATTAAGCCTACTTCCCCTGTATAATGGGCATGAGTTCCACCACAAGGGGAAAAATCAAAACCTTCTATTTCAATGATACGAATACAGTTATCTCTCTCTGTGTCTTTACGAAGTGGGAATTTATCTTTTTCATTAGTTAAGTGAACTTTAACGGAGCGGTTTTCAAAAATTATGTTATTAGCTAAGTCTTCGGTTTTTAAGAGGATCTCAGGAGTAAGCTCGCTAGTTTCTATATCTATAGTTGAACTATCTACTCCTAAATGAAAACCACGAGTTTCAGCATTAGCAATTTGTATAAATGCTTGTGATAGAATATGTTGGCCTGTATGTTGTTGAAGGTGATCACGACGACGAATTAAATTAATGTTTCCTTCTACCTTGCCACTAATGGCTTGATCGACAATATGTAAAATATATTGATCATTATCAATACAATCAAGCACTTGAGCCTTGCCTAAAAACCCTGTGTCAAAAGGCTGTCCACCTCCTGTTGGGTAGAAGGCTGTTTGATCAAGTATCACAGCCCAGTTATCTTTATTTGGTTGACAATCAAGTATTTGAGCAGAAAACTCAAGAAGATGTGAGTTTTCATAGTAGAGTCTTTTGGTATTAGGGAAATTATTATTCATAGCAAAAGAATTTACCATGAGCATTATTAATTATGCATCTGGTTTACACTGAAATCATAAAGCAAAATTAATATATTGAGGTACTAGGGAAAAATTTTTGCTTTAAGAAAGTAATTTTTAATTGTCTGGTTAAGGCTAGTCAGGTTAAAGTATCTACTCCTATTAGTTTTAGGATTTTCTCCTGAACTATTGTTAATCACCTCAAAAATAAAAATTAGGGAGCTATTATGGGTATGCCAGAAGAGAAAAAAAAGATTATGCCTGCTTTAACAGATACTAGTACTAAGCTTGTGGCAGTAGAAGATAGCAATAAACAGGCTTTTTCTGGTAGTGATTTATCTGGAGGTAATCTTGATAAAGTAAGAGAAATTCTTTTTGGTTCACAAATTCGTAGCTATGAAAAACGACTAACTAGACTAGAAGAACGGCTTGTAAAAGAAACTTCTGAAATTAAAGAAGATTTAAGAAAACGTTTTGATATGCTAGAAACTTATATTAAGAAAGAGTTAGAAGCTTTAGCTGATAGAGCTAAGACTGAGGAAAGAGAACGTGCTGATGCAGATAGAGAGATGTCACGAGAGTTAAAAGATACTTCTCGTTTGCTAGAAAAAAAGCTTACTCATCTAGATGATAATTTAATAAAAACTCAACGAGATCTTAATCAACAACTTTCAGATAAGTCTAGACAATTAGCTGATGAAATTCGCCAAAAATACGATGAATTACTTAGCTTAATTAGTAGAGAAACCGAAGAATTAAGAGTTGATAAAACCGATCGCACAACATTAGCAGCATTATTTACCGAAGTTGCAATGCGCTTAAATAACGAGTTTAAGATTCCTGGAGATGAATAAACTTAATATAATTTTGGGTAGTCTAAAACAGCAATGTCTTTACCAATAGACTCAAAAGGGCTGACTAAAGAAATGGTCAGCCCTAAAAGTATGAATACTATAAAAAAAACTAATGAAACTACTGAAGGTAGCAGCGAAGATCAACAAGAGTTGATGAAAGAACTTCGGTCTTTAATTTTAGCCCCTGAACAAAAAGACCTCTCTAACCTAAAAGAAAGATTAGATAATCCAGAGATTTATGCACAAGAAACTAGCAAAATTTTGCCTAGAGCTATTAACTTAAGCTTAGAGCAAGATAATGGTTTAACCGAAGTCTTACAACCTACTGTAGAAAAAGCAATAAAAATATCTGTTAAAAAAGACCCAAGTACTTTGGTTGAAGCACTTTTTCCTGTAATGGGGCCTGCAATTCGTAGAGCAATTGCCCAAGCTCTTAGTTCAATGGTGCAAACCCTTAATCAAACAATGGAAAATAGTCTTTCAATTCAGGGGCTAAAATGGCGACTAGAGTCTATTCGTACAGGACGCTCTTTTGCTGAAATAGTAATGCTAAATACCTTACTTTATCGCGTTGAACAGATTTTTTTAGTACATAAAGAAACAGGGCTTTTACTTCAACATTTAATTTCCCCTGCTTTACTTGGTAAAGGCAATGAAATACAAGATGCTGATATGGTTTCAGGTATGTTTACTGCTATACAAGATTTTGTTAGAGATTCTTTTGGAGTAAAAAATGAATCTTTAGAAGAATTACAAGTAGGAGAATTAACTGTTTGGATAGAACAAGGCCCACAAGCTTTTTTAGCTGGTGTTTTACGAGGCACTGCACCAAAAGAGCTAAGACCTATTTTTCAAGAAACTCTAGAAAAAATACATCTAGAAACTAAAAAAGAACTAACAACTTTTCAAGGTGATGCTAGTGTATTTGAAAATATTAGACCTTTACTAGAAGTCTGTTTGCAATCTCAATATGAGATTAAAAATCAAGAACAAAAAACAGCACCTGCTCTTTTATTGGCTACTGGTATTTTAGGTTTTTTGCTTTTATCTTGGCTTAGCTACTCTTTATGGCATTATTGGCATTGGCAAAACTATTTAACCCTTCTTAATAATGAACCTGGAATAGCTATTACTAGAATAGATAAAGAAGGTGGAAAATATTTTGTTTCAGGGCTGCATGACCCATTGGCAAAAGATCCTGAAGAATTGCGTAAAGAAGCAGGGCTAAATGAAAATAAAGTAATTAGCCGCTGGGAACCTTATCAAGCAATTAAACCTAAATTTGTTTTGGCTAGAGCAAAAACTTTCCTTCAACCACCAGAAACAGTAATTCTAAGATTAGAAGGAGATACGCTTTTTGCTAGTGGTTCGGCTTCTAATGGATGGATTAAAGATGCTAAAAAATACTCGCGTTTAATTTTAGGAATTAATTCGTTTAAAGAAGAAAAATTAGTTAATTTAGATCTTAAAGAATTAGAAGAAAATAAAAAATTAATAGAAAAAGAAACATTACTATTTATTAATGATAAAACAGATTTTGTTGCTGGTCAGGAAAAGAATTTGAACAAAATATTTGAAGCTTTACAGAAATTTACACAAACAGCAGATTTATTAAATAAAAAAGTCCAAATAGAAATTTTTGGTCAAACAGATTCTAGCGGAACAACAGAAAGAAATTCTATTTTAAGTCAAGAAAGAGCCGACAAGATAGTAGCCATATTAATCGATAGGGGATTAAACGCTAAATACTTTACTTCTAAGGGTATTGGCACCGGGAATGCTTTGACAAATCAAATTAATTCACCGCAAAATAATGAGACTAGTCGCCGAGTTACTTTTAGAATATCTTTGATAGATTCTGATACTAAAAATAAATAAATAAAGAAAGAAATAACGAAAAAGGTTTTAAATAAATGATTCAAAAAAAAGTATGTATGTTAGGCGCTTTTGCAACAGGAAAAACTAGCTTAGTTGCTCGCTTTGTTAAAAGCATCTTTTCAGATAAATACCATACTACTGTTGGTGTAAAAATAGATAAAAAAGTTCTTAAATTTAATGAGCAAGATGTGATGTTAATGCTTTGGGATCTTGCAGGAGAAGATGAATTTAATAAAGTCCAAATGTCTTATTTACGCGGCTCAGCAGGTTATATTCTTGTAGTAGATGGCACTAGGCGTTCTACTTTAGATAAAGCTTTTTCTCTACAAAAAAATGTTGAAGAAACTATAGGAAAAATTCCTTGTGTATTAGTCTTAAATAAATCAGATCTTTTAGATGATTGGGAAATAGATAGTAATACAGTAGAAGAGCTTGTTAATAAAGGTTTGAGCATTATAAAAGGAAGTGCTAAAACAGGTGAGGGAGTAGAAGAGCTATTTCTTTCTTTAACACAAAAAATAATGGGAGCTTAGGTAATGGCGCTTCCCCAAACGGTTGTAAATTATATTAGCCAGTTAGTAGAACAGGAAAGATCTTTAGCTTATTTAAGAATCGATGATCAAGGCATAATTTCTTTACTTGGTGGAGATTGGTCAATTTATGGAATTACTGAAATAGAAGTAGGTGAACTTGCTGAAGATAAATTGCCTTTTCTTTCTGGGCTTTTACCCCTATCAGAAGAAAAAATAATACTCCCTCAATTAAAATTAGATACTGATGTTTCTGCTGATCTACATATTTTTTCTTTTGCTAATAAAGAAACTTGGGTAATACTGCTTAGTGTAGCTGAGCAGGAGCGAAACCAGCAAATAATACAACAGAAAATAAATGACCTAAGCCTTCTACGTGATAAACAAGCAAGAATGCTTGGAATGATGCTAGGTAGCGAAGCAGATTCTTCTATTCAAGAATTAAAAATATTTAACCAATTAGACCCTCAACGTGAAGTTGTTATCCTTTTTATTGACTTACGTGGATTTACTAGCTATAGCAAAATCTCTTCTCCTGAAGAAACCTTTAGCCTTCTTAATATATACTTACGAGCTATTATTGACCCAATTATTGATGAGGCTGGACTACTAGATAAAATCATTGGTGATGGTGTTATGGCAATTTTTGGCATCCTTCCTTCTACAGGAATTCCACAAAAAATGGCTTTAAGGGCAGTCTTAAGAGCTATTAATGCTGTAGATGAATTAAATAATTTGCGACAGTCTGATAATTTATTAATTTTTGATTTTGCTGTTGGTATTGCATCAGGAACAATATCTCTTGGTTTACTTAATGGGAGAGAACAGAAATTTTTAGGTGCTTTAGGTGATGGGGTAAAATTAGCTGCCCAACTTGAGAAACAAGCTCAAGCACGGGAAATTTTAATAGATGAAACCACTTTTCATAAACTAGCAGAAATGCAAGAATTATTCTCTTTACAAACTTTAACAATAGATAATCAATCTATTACAGCTTTTTCTTACTTATCTAGTCTATATGAAGATAAACGTTGGTTATGGCAAGGATGAAAAAACTATGGAAGAAATACTAATAGCTCTAAATGTAATAGCTTTAGAGCGCTTAGATGTTGGGCAGTTTAGGTTATTAGGGGCTGCTCCTAGTTGGTTTCCAGAGATTTATCCTAATATTCTTTCTAATAAAGAATCTATAAGTTTAATAGGGTGTTCACCTTTTTTAGATAATTTTCTAATTGATGCAGAAGAATTTTGGCAGAAATTTTCTACAGGTCACTTAAAATCTGGGCTTTGGATTGAATCTAGCTCTAATGGTAAAGAGTATCATTTAGAAGCCATTGCAATTTTTTTAGAAAAAGAAAAAAAGAAAGTACTTTTAATAGAATTTTCACGGATTTCTTATGAAGAAAAACACCATTTAATTCAAACTGGAAGAGATATTAACTTAAAGTATTATCAACTTTCTAAAGAAATTCAAAAAAAAGAAATACTCCTTCATTGTATTGTTCATGACTTAAATGCGCCTTTAACAAGCATTAAAGGTGCATTATCATTAATTAGTTTGGAAGAACTTTCAGAAGATTCTAGAGAATTAGTAGAAATAGGTCTAACTCAAGTAGAACGCCAAGAAAAATTAATAAGAGATATTTTAGATGTTTTTGCTGCTGAGGTTACAGCCTTAAAAAATACTAATAACAGCCCTAGTAATGCTCCTAGTATATTAGTTTCTGCTCAAAAAGTTATGGAAAGCCTACTTCCAGCTTTTTTGCTTAAACAAGTTCATATAGAGCTAAACCCAAATATTAACTTACAAGAAAATTGGTTAGTTATAGGCGAACCATCTCATTTAGAAAGAGTCTTATCTAATTTGCTAGAAAATGCTTTGCGTTATAGCCCTAGAAACACTACTGTAACAATAAGCTTGTCTATAGAAGATGCTTATGTCTTAATTACTATTGATGATCAAGGAATAGGAATTACTGAAGATATGGCTTCTAACTTATTTCAAAAGTTTTATCAAACTGGTAAATATAAAGGGAAAGCAGGCTTAGGGCTTTATTTTTGTCGAATGATGGTTGAACAATGGGGAGGAACAATAGGGTATTCTCCTAGAAATGAAGGAGGGACGAGATTTTGGTTTCGCTTACCAAGAGTTTTTATAGAGTCCAATTAAAAATAATTTTTAGAAAAATATTCTATTTTTTAATTATTTCTTTACTAATAAGCTCTTTTTCTTTATCCCAAGAGCCTATTATAAATTCTGATACGCTAGAAACACTTCTAGTTTCTTTAGCTACACGTGCTGATAACTTTGAACGCTCGCTACCTGATTTTATTACTACGGAAACCTTAACCCAAGAATCTCTAGAGAAAAAAGATAATAAACTATTAGATCGTAATATTACGGTTTCTCGTCTTACAGGTAGACAACTCCAAATTACTAAAAAAGGTAGTACTCAGCTAGATTTTCAAGAAATTAGACAAGTACAATCTATTAATGGAAAAACCGTTAAAGTAGATAGATTTAAGTCTCGTGGCCCACAAGTAGACGGAGTTTTTAGCTCTATTTTGCTCTCACATTTTGCTTCGCTAGATCAAAATGATTTTAATTTTAGCCTAGATAGTCAAATACATAACTTACGAAACCGACCTAGTTATTTAATTAAATTTGTTAGTCGCCCTAAAGTAAGCGAGCGCCAATATTATTTTTTTGAAGGGAAAAGGCTTATTTCTAGACAAGAAGGTCAAGCTTGGATTGATAAAGAGACTCTAGCCCCTTTACGTATTGAGTATAAAGAAATAAACCTAGCTAAAAATATTGAATCTATAACTTATTCTGTTGATTATAGTACAGTTTTATTAGGGGAAGATACGTTTTTACTTCCTATACAAGCTACAAGTGAGATTCAAGAGAAAAAAGTTATTAATCGTGTTTTTCAAGAATATAGCGATTATAAAAAATTCTCTACGGATATAAAGTTTGAGTAAAGTTGAACAATTAAGCAAAAGACCTTTAGTTTTTGCCTTAGTCTTAGGCATCTCAGCACACCTTTCTTGGGGTAGTTATCCAGTAATTGCAAAAAAATTGCTTTTAGCTCTTCCTCCATTTGCTTTAGTTGCAGTTGGTTATGCTGGGGTACTTTTATTAATGCTCCCAGTCATTCTAAAACATTCCTGGAAAGAATCTCTAAATAATCGTACTGCTTGGTTATTAATGTTAGTTGGTGCAATAAGAATGGTAACAAACATTCTTTCTATCCAATCTACTCGTGCTGCTTATGTACAATTAATTAATTTACTAACTCCATTTGTGGTAGCTTTACTTGGTAGAGCATTTTTTAGAGAAGCAATTCCTCCTTATACCTTTTCTGCTTTAGCCATTTCAAGCATTGGCTCAGTACTTGTAATTATTCGTGAGCCTTCATTTACTATTTTTCAAGGTGAATGGCAGATGAAAGACACTATTGGAATAAGCTTGGCTATGTTTTCTAATGTGTTTTTGGCTTTTTATGTTTTGCTAACTCGTCATGAACAATCTACACGTGGTATTAATTCTATAGTCTTATTTTCTCAACAATCTGTAGTTTTAATGCTAACAGGAATTCTTGCTAGTATTTGCTTAAGAGAAAATTGGGGTAGTTGGTTTATGATGTCAAGGGAAATGTGGATGCTTTTTGGGTGTTTAATTTTAGTAAACTTGATAGCAGGTAATTTACTACAAATTAATAGTTTAGCCTCTCTTGGTGCAGCCCTTTTTACTAGCTTAATGGGGGCAAGGCTTGTTGCTGCACTAGTGTTAAGCGCTTTACTCTTAAATGAACCTCTTAAATCTTGGTGGCAAATTTTAGGAGCGGTACTTGTAATTCTTTCAATAATGGCTTATATGTTATTGCAAACAAGGCGAAAAGAAGTAGAAAAAGACAACCCATAACGGGTTGTCTTTCTAATGATTTAGCCAATTGCAGGAGTGTCTATTGAGCGTACTTCTGGGATTTGCTGTTCACCTGTCCAGTTATTACCATCAAAGACCCGAACATAGACTTTATCTGATGAACCACCCTTATAGGCTAAGTAAAGACGGCCTTGGAGACGGAAAAGACTTGGTGGGGCTGAAGTCTCAGCATCTCCTACTGTGCGCTCATCTGTCCATCGTGACCCATCCCATTTACGCCAGAAAATATCTTTTTTACTCTCTCCGCGATAGAGAACATAAAGTTCCTTTTTATAAAAACATATAGCCGGAGAAGTAATAGAGCGAGCATCAGGTAAACGGCTCTCTGATGACCAAGTACGACCATCAAAACTACGCAAGTATATACGAGAAGAATTTTCACCTCTATAAGCTACAAATAATTCACCTCTGCCAGAAGTAATTACTGGGTTAGTACTAGATTCTGAGTTTGGTATTTTTACTTCAGATGACCAAGTTGAGCCATTAAACTCACGAACATAAATATTACTACTAGTAACACCTTTATAAGCAATATAAAGGCGGCCTTGATGGATTGTTAAACTAGGGCTGTCACTGGTTTGAGAACTACCAAGTTGGGCTTCAGGCGACCAGCGATCCCCACGAAACTCACGAATAAAGATTTTATTGCTGCTGCGTCCTTTGTAAGCAAGATAAGTTACATCTCCTAGACGACAAAGAGCAGGGGCTATATCGCTTAAAGCGTCTCTTACAGGAATTGGAGCGCTCCAGCGAGAACCATTCCAGGATTTAACCAAAATGTTTTCGCTATATTCTCCTCGATAAGCAAGATAGATCTGACTATCATCATAGCGTTCTCGATCATAACGGCCTCGATTTCTTTGTATTGTTACAGGGAAAGCTAAAGTCTCTAAAATTAAACAAATTACTGCTAGAGAACAAAAAATGTGTGGTAAAAATCTTTTAATCATTTCTCCCTCCATAAAGTTTATTAATCTTAAAATAACTACGAAAATTAGGTTGTTAAACGCCTATAAATACCGGGCAAGCGTTCAGGTAGGCTAAGAATATTATCAATGATTGTATAACCTACCTCGCCATATAGATCGCGTAACTGTTCTTCAGACTCTCTATCAATTGTGATGCAGAAGGGAGTGATATTGTTTATTTTGGCTTGGCGTAAAGCAATTTTTGTATCCTCGCGAGCATAACGAGAATCACCATAGTCATGATCATAAGGGCGGCCATCGCTTAGAATAATTAGCAACTTAGTTCTAGCATCTTGTTTTTCCAGCCTAGCCGAAGCATGGCGAATGGCTGCTCCTAAACGTGTATTATTTTGATAAGTAATTCCTCCAATACGTTTAGCAACTTCTTCTGAATAAAGTTCATTAAAATCTTTGATTATATAGAATTTAACATTACGCCGACCCTCGCTAGTAAAACCTTGAATTGAATAATTATCTCCAACAGCCTCTAGTGCTTCACTCATAAGTACTAAGCCTTCTTTTTCTATATCTATAATTCTTTGACCAGGCTTAGAGTAAGGTTGATTAGGATAACGGCTAATAGTTCTAGCTGTTGAGCTAGACATATCAAGTAAAAAAGACACCATTACATCACGCTGACGGCGCAATTTACGAATATAAATTCTTTCTGAAACTCGGCCTGATGAGCGTCTATCAATAGCATAATCAATCAAAGCTTGTAAGTCATAGTCTTCGCCATCAAGCTCTCCCATTATCTTACGTAAGTTTTCAGGTCGAAGTAGTTGAAATTGATGGCGTACAGAAGAAATTACTCCAGAAAAACGCCCCCTTACACCGTCAACAAAACTACGATTACCAAAAGCATTACGACGCTCAATTACTCTACACCAATTAGTTCGGTAATCACCTAGGTCACGATCCCACTCGTCATAGAAAAATGCTCTATCTCCTGGCTCTAAACCTTGTTCAGGCACATCAGCTTCAGGATTTAAGCTAGTTAAAATCTCGTCTGCTGGATTAACAATAGGCTCTAAGGAAGGCGACCAGTAGCTAAAAGGCTCACTAAGGCTTTTAGCGGTAGCTCGTTGATTTGGCTGATTATCTGATTCTACTTGTTGGCCTCCTGCATCATTTTCATCTTGTTCAGATTTATTATCTGCATCTTTTTCAGACTGTTTTTCTATTTGTTCAGGCTCATTAATTCTTTCTAAAAATTTATAGATTTTTAGAGTACCCATCAAAGTATCACCTACTTTAGAGTTAAGGGTGATATAAGCATCAAATGTAGTCTCAATTTCATAAGCTAAATTAGGGTAAAATTCCTTAGCCACTTCTGAAATTCCACCTAAAATTGCTTCTTGGAAAAGCATCTCAAATGCAATTATTTCGCGGGGAAGTTCTCTAAAATCAGGGCGTGTAGTAATTAAACGCTCTTTGACAAAATCTAAATCCCTACGTAACCCTCTGTATGTTTGTCTTAACTTACGGTCAATACGGCCATTTTCTAAGCTAGTAAAAATCCTACGAGCAAGATTTGTATCAGGAAAATAATCTAGAGTAGCTAGAAAGTTATTGCTTAAGTTAACTTTATTAGAAGGTTGTTTTTTGGGGTAGTTTTGAAAATGAGTCTTAATTTCTAAATTAGCCGCTTGAAGAGTTGTACAATCATTTGTATAAGTATCAAATTCTACTTGGCCTGCTGCATGTGCAGCTAAAGCTTTATAAAGCTTAAAGTTACTAGATTCGTCTTCGAACTCAGTAATTGCAGATGGGAGTAAAATTGTTCGACCATCGCCTATCTTAAACTCATGTGAGGTTTCAGACATAGGTTTAATCAACATTTCTTTACCTGTTAAAGCTTCAATATAAAGTCTAAGAGTCTGAGAAATTGATTCTAAAGATAGACCACCCTCACGGTTATAAAGGGCTTGACGGCTACGATTAGACTCTAGCCCATAGTAGGCTTGAGCACGGCGATTATCTTTTCCATAAAGCTCCAAACCATGCAAGGCCCATTCTTTAAATTGATCAAGCGATGCTTGTCTAAGTGCTACTGGGCTTGCCTTAAAACATTCTACAGCAGAGTTAGCGCTAGTATGACTAATTTGTATTACTATATCTAAAACTTGATTGACAGCATATGCATTACGGTTCTTATCTCCATAGCGTGCTAAGGAAGTAAAAATTTTAGGGCTAATTTTTAAGAAATGATACCCAGTAGCATTACCTTGAGCAACAACTAGTAAGCTTAGTTGTGTCCAACGCTCAAAAGCTTGAGCGTCTGCTAGGAATAGAATTTTACCCGCTGCTCGGAAATATTGTAGTGCAACGCCTCCACTTTTATCTAAGAATGTGTAAGTGTGTTCAAAGAGTCTTGACCAAGCGCTTTGAGTATGAGGGGTTAAAACTTCTGGAATAGATGTAAAAAACTCTGCTGCTGTGCCTCCAGAACGATGTACAAAAGCAGTTGTTAAATCAAGCATTTGGCTAATTAAACGGGTATTTTCTTTTGCAAGCTCTTGTAAGTGATTAATTACTACTGGGCCAGAACTTAGTAAATCACAGCTATGTTTAACCGAATGTTGAGATACCTCATAACATAAATTTAGTACACGTGCTGTTGTTGTAGGATCATCAAATTTAGCTAGAGTTTCTGGAAAAGACTTAAAACAATCTAAGGCTAGGCTGGTAGAGAGTGCTGCTTGGCGTGACACAAGAGTTAAACAACGAAGTAGAAATCCTTTAGCAATAGAATTTAATATAGGCAAACTGCTATGGAAAAATTCTATTGCTGAATCTGGGTTAGTTGACGCAAGTCTTTTGCCTATTTCACCCCAAGCACGCAATTCGCTTTGTTCAATAGTTCGTGCTATTTCAGGGACAACCATTAAAAATTCAACTGAAGAACGTAAGGAAATTGCAGCTAAAGATGTAGTAAGATCTAGGACTAATAAAATACGATCAGCAGGAATTAAATGCAATTTAACCATAATGTTATCTAAGGTTGCATTTGTTATACCCTTAAGGTGTTTTTGTAGAGTACTTTTGATTTGTCCGTCCATAGTTTTGCCTTAAAAAATTGCTTGTGAGGAAAAGGTTTTTAATTATCGAGTATTTTCTAAATTTGGCTCAAAACAACTACGACAACGGGCTTCATATAAATCAGTTGCTCCTAATACTACCCGCTCTTTACTAGCGGAAAGGCGCTGAGAATAATTAGCTAATCCGCCACATTTCATACATATAGCATGAGCTTTAGTGATATGTTCAGCTATTGCAAGTAGCTGGGGCATAGGATCAAAGGGTTTACCTAAGTAATCTTGATCTAAGCCAGCAATAATAACTCGCTTACCTCTATTAGCAAGAATATTACATACATCTACTAGGTCACTATCAAAAAATTGCGCTTCATCAATGCCTAAAACATTTGTTGAGAGAAGGGTTTTTTCAAAGATTTCTGAGGCTGTTTTTACTGCTACAGCGTCTATTTTCATTTCACTATGTGAGATTATATGATTAATAGAATAACGAGTATCAAATTCTGGTTTAAATATTTGTACAGACTGTTTGGCTAATTGAGCACGTCGTAGTCGTCTAATAAGTTCTTCACTCTTACCACTAAACATACTACCGCAAATTACCTCAATCCAACCACCATTGCTACGAAAAAAATCCATGCTTACTCCTCTAATTTTTTGGTTCTTAAGTTTCTCTTTATGTATTGACAAAATAGTACTGATTTGGCTACCAAAATAAAAGCGATTTTCGACAATATGAAAAGGTTAAACTACTAGTGATTGGTATTAATAATAAAATGTGAAAGAAACTCTTTATTACCATCAGCGCCAGTAATGGGCGAGTCTATAACTGCTAAACAGCTAAAATTAAGACTAGTTGCAGCCTCAAGAACTTCTGTTATAACTCTAGAATGTTTACTAGGGTCAGATACTATTCCGCCTTTACCCACTTCTTGTGGGCCAACTTCAAATTGGGGTTTAATCAAGGTAATTATACTAGCTGTATTTGTCACTAAATTAGGGATCACAGGAAGGATTTTAGTTAAAGAGATAAAGGAAACATCAACTGTAACTATATCAAAGAGGTGTGGAAAATCTCCTTTTTTTAAGTAGCGTGCATTAACTCCTTCTATTACTTTTACTTTAGGGTTTTGTCTAATACGCCAGTCTAATTGGTTATGCCCAACATCTAGGGCTATTACTTCTTGAGCACCATTTTGTAGTAAACAATCAGTAAACCCACCAGTAGAAGCTCCTATATCTAAACAAAGTTTATTTTCAATATTTAATGAGAAGTGATTTAATGCTGCTTCTAGTTTTAAGCCTGCACGGGAAACATAGCGCAGTTGCTCGCCTTTAATACGAAGTTGGGCTTGAGTATCAACCTTATGTCCGACTTTATCTATTAACTGATTATTTGCAAGGATTTGACCAGCAAGAATTAGAGCTTGGGCTTTTTGTCTACTTTCAACTAGGCCAAGTTCTACTAAAAGTTTATCAATACGCTCTTTAGGCACAAATTTTAAGAATAGAGAGTACAAGCATTTGCTTGTACTCTTTTGAAAAGGAGTTATCTTGTTGTTATTGTTGCACGAAAAGTTGATTTTGATTCTGAATAACCTGTTATGGCTGCATGAGTATTTATGCGACCACCAGAAATGGTTTTACCCGCTAAAGCCGTAGTTTTTGTAGAGCTAGAAACTATACGGTCAATAATCTCCTTAGGAGTTAAGCTAGGGTTATTAACTAGCATTAAACTTGTAACACCTGAAACATGAGGAGTTGCCATAGAAGTACCACTAAAGAAAGCATACTCATTTCCAGGAATAGTTGAATAAATATCAACACCAGGTGCGCCAATATGAACAGACTTGACACCATAGTTAGAAAAACGAGCTATATTATCTTGATTATCTATGGCTGCGACTGCTAAAACATTGTCAGCTTGGTAAGAAGAAGGATAATGTGGGTCATTATCAATATTTGTCGCACTATTACCAGCAGCAGCAACAAATAAGATACCTTCTTTATTTAGGGTTTTAATTGCATCGTGTAGAGCTTGGGAATAACCGCCACCGCCCCAGCTATTAGAAAGTATACGTATATTAACACCACGTTTCTTCATTTCTAAAACATAGTTAATGGCTTCTAAAGCATCATTAAGTGAGCCGCTACCATCAGAGGACAAGAATTTAAGTCCCATTAATTTAACTTTCCAATTAACGCCTACAATTCCTTCGCCGTTATCACCTGCTGCACCTATTGTGCCTGCACAATGGGTTCCATGGTCATTATCATCCATTGGATCGCCGCTATCATCAATAGCATTATAACCATGAATATCATCAATTACCCCATTATTATCATCATCAATACCATTATTAGGAATCTCATTTTCATTTACCCAAATATTAGGATTAATATCAGGGTGGGTGTAATCAATACCTGTATCTATAACACCGATAACCATTTGATCATCACCTGTTGATAACTCCCAAGCATCTAAAACATTAATATCTGCTCCAACAACTCCACCAGGCTTATCATTAATCTTTTGTCCTACGTTAGATAAGCCCCATAATGATTCAAAGTAAGGGTCATTAGGTATTAATGGAGATTTTTTAGTTTTATTAATATTAGTTGAAGCCTTAGCTTGTGCAAATTCATTATCTGGGATTGTGTAGCGGAAATTAGGTTCTACGTATTCAACATTAGGATCAGCTTTATAGCGAGCGATTATTTCACTTAGGGTTAAGTTTTCTGAAGTAGTTACAGAGACAAAAGAGAAATTAGGTAACTCACTATAATTGCGCAATGTATTTATACTAAATTTGCTAACAAGCTGGCTAATGATAGATTGAGGAGTACCATCCTTAAATTTAATAATTAAGTCATGGTTTTGTGGCATAGGGTTCCAGGATTGCCAACAAGGGGTTGAGGGGGTTATTTGCGAAGTTTGTTGCCATTCTGACTCAATTATAGATTCTTGATATTTAAGTTCTTGGTTAAGAACACCAGTAATATAAGCATAAATAATTACTAATGTTCCTAAGGCTAGATGTAGTAGGGGGGAACGCTGCTTCATAAATTAAATTCTCCTTGCTTTGCTAAGAAGCTTTAAGCAGAATGCTATGGATAGATTTTATAATTTTGACCATTAAAATTGAATAGTCTAACTTGATTTTTAGCTGCCCTATATTCATAAGTATTTCCTTGACAGCTTAGTTTTAAGCGCCATCCTCTTAACATCATCTGAGCACACATTTCATCAGCTTTTGCTGAATCTAAACAGGCATTAGAAAATTCTGCCGATTCGTTTGAGGAAAGAGTTATTGTATTCTCAGCGACATTTAAGCGACTGCTTAAGTCTTTTACTGCTAAGTTTATAGCTTGATTTTGATCTAGTGGCATGAGTTTTATGTTTACACCTACATTTCTAATTTTAATATTAGAAATGATTTAATAAAATTTTTACAAGAATTATAGCTTGTAGCTCAAGCTTAAACGGATTTTATTAAAAAATCAATCTTTTAACTTAAAGGAATTTTATGTAGAAAATAGATTTTAGACAAAAAAATTTGCTTAACCGCAAAGCCGATTTTAGCTTTGTAATTAAGCAAAGGACTTACTTATTGAGGGGTGTAGAAATCTAATTAATACGTTTATAAAATATTTATATTTATTAAAGAATTTATCAATTTTTGTTAATATATAATTTTGATATAGCAAATATTGTTCCAAAGAATAATATTAAAAATTATTTTTTAACCTATTCTAAAATAAAGTGTTATATAAACTCTAAAATAAGTTGGGTAAAAAGCTGACAAAAGCTGGCACTATAAGACTAACAAAAACTGTCACTAGAAAAAATCTTTAATTAAGACTATTGTAATTGTTGAAATTTAAGAGCAAAAAGTTAATAATCAAACGTAAAATAAACATCTTTTAGTGCAACTATATGTGAGGGTTAGATATGATAAAACCTAACGACCAAATAGGCCCTTATACATTAATTCGTCAACTAGGAAAAGGTGGTTTTGGTGTTGTTTGGTTGGCTGAACGTCGTAGTAGACTGGCTACTACACAAGTAGCAATCAAGCTTATTCTAGATGATGAACCTGATATAGATGCAATTGCTAAGGAATCTCAAGTATGGGTTCAAGCTGGAGGACATCCAAATGTTCTTTCTATAATCGAAGCTAATGTTTATGACAATCAAGTAGCAATTGTTAGCGAGTATGTTTCAGATGGTTCATTACAAGATTTCTTAAAACAAAATAAAACTGTTTCTTTAACCGATTCATTAAATTTGACTTTTGGGATTTTAGCAGGACTAGAACATCTACACTCTCGTAAAATTCTTCATCGTGACCTAAAACCAGCAAATATACTCTTAAATAAAGGTGTTCCTAGGCTTGCAGATTTTGGGCTAGCAAGAGTAATGAAATCATCTAGTAATTCTGGAAGTGTTGCTGGAACGCCTTCCTATATGGCACCAGAAGCTTTTGATGGGAAACGTGTTGTAGTTTCAGATATTTGGTCAGTAGGTGTAATTTTTTACCAATTATTATCAAACCGCCTGCCTTTTCCTCAAATTGATATGACAGCTTTAGTAGGAGCTATCATTAACCGTAAACCAGAGCCTTTACCAGGTAATATACCTGATTCTATACAAGCAATAGTCCAAAAAGCCCTAGAAAAAGATCCTAGTAAACGTTTTGAATCTGCCACAGAAATGAAACTTGCTTTACAAAAAATTATAGCTGAAGTGGATTTACCAACCTTAGATACAGAAGCCATTACAGCACGATTGTCAGGGTTGGCTGCTAACACTAGTAAACACATAAGTAAAGTAAATAAAGAAAAAAGCAATACTTTTAGTAATAGATTAAATACTAATACATTACCACAGGGTGAATTTCTTAATACTCCTAACCAGACATTACAACCAACAGAAAAAGTTTTAAAAAAATCTTTTCAATCTATACCCCCTACAGAAGTTATAAAAGCAGCGCCCAGTAAATGGAAACCCTATGTAGGGTTAGGCATTATGCTTTTAGCTATTCCTTTAGCAGTATTTACTTACTCTAGTTCTACTGCTGAAAATACTACTACTTTGCAAGCAAAAAAAGTAGCTACTAATGAGAAAACAGGGGAACTTATTGTTAGTGATAAATTACCAAGCACGTCGGGTTTAACTCTTAGAACCACAGACTTAACAGAACAAGACCCAGAACAAAAAGCTTGGCAAAAGGTCAAAGGTAGGAAATTAGAAGAACTTCAACCTGGTGATGTTAAAGCCTATCTTAATGATTTTCCTACAGGAGCACATGCTATTGAAGCAAAGGTATTACTTAAGGAAATAGAAAAGCGTTTTGCTCCTCAAAATGTTAGTGTAGCTGACCCTACTGCCCAAGTTAGTCAACTAAATGACAAAAATATTTCTTTACCAAATCAAATATCAAATCAAATACCAACGCAATCTACTAGTTCATCTAAAACCTCTGGTATGTATATGAAAACTAGCAGTGGACAATTAGTTGAAGTAGAGGCTTTAAGTAGTGATGCTAGAGGTCAAAGCGGGTATTCTCAAGATAATAATATATTAAATAATATTCCCTATAATAAGCCACTTAAAGATAATCCATATGGCTTTAAAAAACCTGATTGGCAAAATAGACAAAATGATATTAGTACTATTGCTCAAGGTAGTTGGAGAGAAGAAGGTGGTAATTATAATGGTAGAATAATAACTTTTGGTCAAAATGGACAGCCATCACTTAGTGATGGTTCGCCAGTAAAGGAATGGATAAAAACTCCTAGAGGTATTGGTTTTAAGACTTTTGATGGTCGCAGAGAATATAAAGTAGAAATAGAATTTATTTCTGATAAAGAAGCCCTAAAAACCTGTAGGTCACATGATGGATATGGTTCTCAAAGCAGATTAATTAAGCAATAAAAGTTTATATTGCCTAATTAATTTGCCTAGGCTATTTAATGTACAATTAATTTACTTAGCTAGATCAAGAGGGTCAATCCCTTTATCTAAAGTAAAAGAGGCACCAACAGCACCAACTACGCAAGATTTACGTTCTAGACCTGTTTTTTGGCGAATTCTATAGACTGCTTCTAACCCTGTACAATGTGCTCCTATAAAGTTTTTAGTCCCAAATTCTTTTAATTTTTTTGCTGTCCAATCAAGGTGTTCATCCGTTGCTTCAAATAAATGAAACCCTCCTATTGCTGCAAGAATTGGAGCATTGCGAATGGTTGAACGAGCATGTTCTAGAGTATTAATAATACCTGCATGACCACAGCCTGAAATTACTACTAGACCTGACTCTGTGTTAATAACTAATGAGAGTTCTTCAGGAATATTATCTATTACAACACCTTCAGGGGTCTTAACTTTTCTTGAACCGCTAACATTTTTTTCTGGGTGTATTCTAGGGATTGCTCCAGTTAACCAAACTCCAGGTGCTAGTTCTTGGACTTGGGTATGCTCAATAAATTTTCCACCAAGAATTTTATATTTTTTTTCAAGATCAAACATATCATTGCCTTCAGCACCAGATTTTAATGGACGGCTCCAGAAAATTCCTCTTCCAACATGCGCTTGGCTTAAGGCTGTAGGGTTTTGTTTTTTATATTCTCTGCGTAATCTAAGTAATCCTCCTGTGTGATCAGAATGATTATGACTTAAGATTACATCTTTGGTTTGAGCTAAGTTAACATTTAATTCGCGAGCATTTTTAAGAACGGTATCTGTTAGTGCTCCTGTATCAAAAAGAACGCTATAGCCATCAGCCTCTACTAAAGCTGCAAATCCCCATTCACCAATGCCAGAATCAGCAACCATAGTTGATAAAATCTTAATACTTAATGATTTAACCCTATAGTCAGTTTTTTTATTGTTTGACATTGTTTCTGAGTTAGTTGTTAGAGTAGAAAAGAAAAAAACTATTAAAATAGAAAAAATATATAGTAATTTCATAGTAAACACCTGTAAATATGCTTAATGATACATACATTAAGCATATAAAGTTTTAATAGAATAAAAGTTTTTTTCGAGTATTATAATGAGACTTACCAAAGAAATGGAATGTAGATTTGATATGGTTTAAAGTAATTTGATATAACATTACACTCTACACTCTTCAATTTTTCTACAAAAATCAAACTTTAATTTTAGGGAGAGGCAGCAATGAGCAAAAAGGGTTTCAATTTTCAAAGCTGGTATGAAGAAACATTGGTAGAAAAAACACGTTTAGAAGCAGAACTAGCACGTGTTTCTAAACTCTCAGAAGTGTTATCTTCTTTAGGCACATCAGATAGGAATAGAAAGCTTCAACAAACAGGCGAACTTAGCGCCGTAATGTTGGATAAAGAATTTGATCAACTCTCTACGCTTAATAAAAAAATTCAAGTGCTTTACTTTCTAATTGATACCATACGAAGTCTCTCAGCGGAAACCAACCCTACACAAAGGCAGAATTTAATTTTAGAAAAAGCCACAGAACTTGTTGATGCAGATAAAAGTGCACTCTACTTAGTAGATGCAAATACTAGCCACTTAAAAGTAAAAGTTAAAGATGCAGAAAAATTAGAAATAGATGATTTTCCACCTAATGTAGGTGTAGCAGGTTATGTTGCTAGTAGCGGTAGAACCTTAAATGTTTCAGATCCAAGTAAAAACCAACATTTTTATTCAGAAATAGATGAAAAACCTGTTTACCGAGTAAAAAATATGCTTTCTACACCCTTACGTAATGAAGAAGGAAATATTATTGCAGTACTAGAAATTTTTAATAAAAATAATGGTAGTTTTACTTCAGAAGATGAATATTTATTACAAGCCTTTGCTGCTCAGGCTTCTATGGTAGTAAATAAAGATACTAGCGAAAGCTCAGAATTAATAGTTAGTAAAACTATGTTGCTAATTATGAAAGCTTTAGCAAGTGGTTTAGATACAGATAATTTACTACAGTCGTTAATGAAGAAAACCTCTTTAGTAATGAATGCAGATCGTAGCACACTTTTCCTTATTGATTTTAGTACTAGAGAACTTTGGTCAAAAGTTGCTGAAGGTACAGGAATTAATGAAATTCGCTTTCCTATGGAACTAGGTATAGCAGGCTATGTTGCTACTAAAGGCGAACTAGTAAATATACCTGATGCTTATCAAGATCCTAGGTTTAATAAAGAAATAGATATTAAAACAGGCTACTATACCCGAACCATTCTTTGTGCTCCTATTAGAAATGATGTAGGAAAAATTATAGGTGTAATGCAAGTCTTAAATAAAAAAGAGGGAATTTTTGATGAAAAAGATGAGCGTTTAATAGGGGCTTTTGCAACGCAAGTTGGTAAAGTATTAAAAAGTGCCCAGTTCTTAATTAACTTAATTACTATAATGGAGCAAATGGGAGAGTCTTAATAATTTTGAGCTTTTGCAGAAATATCTAAAAATTTTGGCTATTGCTAATTTTAGCCATTAAAGCTATTATAACTCCTACAACATAACACAAACGCCGCCCAAGTAAATTTTTTACTTGGGCGGTTTTCTTTTTGGAGGAATTTTTATGCAACCAGAATTTAACCCAAAATCTAGTATTGATAAATTAGTTAAAGACTTTGAACTAGCTATTTTGTCACCAGAAACCTTTCATCATCAAGAGCATGTAAAAGTAGCTTGGTGGTACTTACAGCATTATTCTTTAGTAGAATCAATAGCAAAGTTTAGCCAAGCCTTAAGAAATTTTGCTAGTAGCCTTGGAAAAGAAAACCTCTACCACGAAACTATTACTTTAGCTTACATATTATTAATTAATGAAAGGTTATATAAGAGCGGTAAACTATTATCTTGGGAAGAGTTTGCAGATGCTAACCAAGATTTACTTGATAAAGAAAATAATGTTCTTAATAAATACTACAATCAATCTACATTAGAATCAGATCTTGCTAGAGAGGTTTTTCTTCTGCCAGACAAACCTCTATTTCAATCTTAACTCCTTTTAAGTAGCTTGGGTCTGTATAAAAAGTTTTTGAAAATGATTCTAAAATTTCATTTAATTTAGGGTCAGATTTTTCTAAACTAGTACTTAATTCTAAAGCTATTTGGCCTGAAGTCTGTTGTTTTATGACTTTAGGCCAAGGTCTTAAAGTTATATTAAGCTGTTCTAAATTAATAATTAAGCCAAATATATGACCTTCTAACCAACCAATACTATTTTCTAGATCATTAGTATTTTTAGCTATGATATTTATAAATAATAATTTCTGAGACTTTCTATTTAGCTTAGGTATTTCAAATAGCTTATCCCAGCCTAATTCCCCTTTTTGAATTTGAGCTAGAATCTTAGCCCCTAAAACTAGTTCCTGTTTTACTATTTCCGCAGTTGAGCGAGAAATATTTCTAGCACTATTTTGATTAGGCTTAATAGATGTAATAATTGGCAATCGATCTTTAGGCAAATTAACATGGTATTTTTTTGCAGATTCAGTTAATGCAATAGGTTCACTCCAATTGTGTTGTGAAGCGCGATTAAAAAAGTTAGCTAATAATTCTTCGGGAGTGGTCTTAGGGTTAGTTAAATTATTACAACTCCAAGCAGCTAAAATTGTCCAAGAAAAACTCCCAGGAAAACCCCAAGCATTTCCTAAAATAGCTCGTGACCTAGCCCAAAGTCTAATAGCTCGTAAAAATATTCTAAATACCTCAAGCTCAACATAAAGGCTAACTATTTCAAGTAAAATATCTGCCTCTAAACATCCTACTAAAGTTTGCCAACTCGTTTGGTCAAAATATCTTTGTGATAAAGCGTTTAACGGAATTGAAAAAGGAAATAAGCTGCTACGGACATAGAGTAAATCTATAAGGATATCATCGATTTTTAGCTTTAATATTGGTACTTGAGCATTAGTAATAATTCGTGCTTGTTGGTAAAAACCCGATAATTGATCCTTTATTTTAGAAAGAAATTCTTGGCCTGTTAAAGTCTCAGGAATAATACATATTATATCTAAATCGCTAGTTTGATTTTGTACTCCTAGGCGCGTTGAGCCAATTAAGTGCAGCGAAGCCTCTTGCCCTAAAGATTCTTTACAAGCTTGCTTAATTATTGAAATTACAGCTTCTTGTTTAGATTTTTGCTCTTTAGTTATAGCAGGTGAAAGCCTATCTAAAGTGTTGGCTAAAGTTTCTCTTCCATTGCTAGAAATAGCAATAGCTTTATCTACCTTAAGATTTTTTCCTAGTGCTACTTTATAGCATACTTCAAAAGGTTGATCTCCACGACGACTAATTAAAGCCACTGTATTTACTTGAAACTCTATTTTTTCCCAACTAGGAAGTAGTTTTTGAGCTAAAGCAGGATTTTCAAACTGACCTACGCTCAAATGTGGTGTAAACCCGCTTGGTTTATTACTCTGTTCATTACACTTAGGAAATAGGCTTTGTAGTGTAGCTTGTAGCTCTACTAATGCTTTTTCAGGATTTGAAAGAGGTTCAAGCCAAGCAGTAGAACTCTTGCGGTGGCTAAAAGTCTTAAAACCATTTAAGGTAATCGTAAAGGGTTTGACCTTACTTAAAGCCTGTAAAATAAGTTCAGAGGCTTGTTGAAAATATTCTTCAGGGATAAATCCATAAATTAAAGTAATATGAGGCATCCAGCGATCAATTTTTTTATCATAAAGCTTACGAATCGCTTGAATATTAGGCCAAAGTTCTTTAGGTGGAATAATTACAATAGCGCTTTGATAAATAGGTGAAATTGTTTCTAACATATTTGTTTTTGTATTTCTTAAAACTGTTTTAAGAGCAAAATGATCAGATGCAAACAAATTTTTTTCTTTATTAAAAGGCTTACAGGCAAATATAGCAATTTCTTTAGCTTGCCAATTATGAGTTTTAGATCTAAGTAAAACCCTATCAAATCTAGCTTGTTTTCCTTGTAAGCTCATTAATTTAGCTAATGGGTTAAGTTCAGGGTCAAAAGTGTAACCTATTTCTTTAGCTTTTAGTATTTTCCAAATATCTTCAAACCCATTATCAAGAAAATCTCTATCATGTTCATTACCTGCTACGTTAAAATCTCCTGCAATTATACAATCTCCTGTTAGGGTAGCTAAATATTTTAGTAATGTAGCTATTTGTGTAGCACGTACTTCTTCAGCTTTATTAGCACGATTACTAATTAAATGTACTGCTGCTAAATGTAGAGCATTATCATTAATTTGCCAACTTGCTACAAAACTACGCTTATGAGGCGAATGCCAATGCTCAACCAATGTAAAAGGGAATTTAGAGAAAATAACTAGGTTTTGAGGCGCTAGTGAAGGTGCTTCAGGTGCTTCAGAAGTAAAATAATCTTTTATCCAATCTTCTTTAAGTAACTGATTAAATAAAGGTTTTGTAACTTCTTGTAAAATAATAATGTCTGCTAAAGAATTTTTAAGATGCTCAACAATTATAGGAATTCTTTCATTTGTATAAATTTTATCTGCTTCATACATATCAGATAAGACATTAAAAGTAACTATACTTAAACTGTCTATTAGGATATTTTCTTTTCCCTGATGATAGACTTGCCACCCCATTAAATCCTGATGATAAATAGATTGTGATGAAAAAATTGCAATTACTGATTCTGATTCTGATAATGTTACTAAATTTTGTTCTAACTGCCAAGCTTCATTAGGCAGTTCACCAGAAGAGAATTTATCAATATGTTGGTCACGATCCCAAACAATAGTATTTTTGCAAAGAATATAGCGAATACGATGCCAAGGAATATCTCCGTTAGTATCCCAATCAACAAGGGGTTTTTGCTTTATTCCTGTACTAGATAAACGATCTGTGTACCCAAATACAAAGGCATTTGGGTTTAAGCGTTTATCCCAAATAACACGATTATAAATTTCGTGGCTAGGTAACATTTTCGCTTTGCTGGGTTCTGAAGGGTTTTTAGCCATAGTATTATGTTTTAATATTTTTAACTTCTTAAAATAACAGCTTGTTATTATAAAGATTTTTATATAATTGGGGAAATAAATGAGCGAAAAACTACAGAAAAAACTAGAAAGTCTAGCTATAGATAAAACTAAACGACATATTTTTATTTGTGCTGATCAGACTAAACCTAAATGTTGTGATAAGGAGGTAGGGATAGAAGCTTGGGAATACTTAAAACACCGCTTAAAAGAGCTAAATTTAAGCCGAGAGGGTGGGGTTTGTCGCACTAAGGCTAATTGTTTACAGCTTTGTGACCAAGGCCCTATTGCCGTAGTTTATCCAGAAGGTACTTGGTATCATTCTTGTACTAAGGAAGTAGTAGAACGTATTATTCAAGAGCACTTAATAGGTGGTAAACCTGTAGAGGACTTTTTAATTATTTCTCAACCACTTAAACCTAAGGATAATGATTAGTAGTTTTTAAGAGGTTTAGGTTAAGGGGGGATGCTCTTTCACTATAAATCTAGCTAGCAGCAAAAACTATTAACTGCTAGCTAGGAAATAAGTTAATAGTTATTTAAATTCTGAAATTACTTTTAATAAATCATCGTGATTAGGCATACCATTTTGGGCATAACGGACTTTGCCTTGTTTATCGATAATAATTGTTCGACGAGAAAAAAAGCTACCGCCTGACTTAAAAGCACCATAAGCTTCAGCCATTTTTCCTTCTGTATCGCTTAATAATGGATAGGTTGCACCGCAATGTTTAGCAAAATCTTTGTGGGAATCTAGAGTATCTTTACTAATGGCCAGAACCTGGACATTTGCTTCCTCATAACGTTTAAGAGCCGCTTGGAAGCTTTTTAATTCAAATTCTCAGCCACCTGTAAAATTTTTTGGATAAAAGGCAAGAACTACGTTTTTCTTTCCTAAGTATTGCTCTAAGCTAATATCTGTACCTAAGTGAGAAGGTAGCTTAAAAGCCACAGCAGCTTGGCCTACTAACTCTGCTTGTTGAGTAGTAGCACTAAAACTTACTGTAGTACCCATAAGAAAACCACATAGACTCATTGCCAAAAATATTTTGGTCAATAATTTTTTCATGAAATTAGATTACCTCTTAAAATGTGGATTTGAGGTCTAGAGTAACAGAAACTAGACTTCTTGAGAAGCCATTTTACTAGTCTCTTCTGGCTACTAGAAAGGTCTTAAAAGGTACTAGGAAAATTACTTAGATCTTAAAGTTAATAAAAACGTTGGGCTTTATTGCTTTTAAAGTTAAACTAAATTGTTTTAACTAGATTTTTAATTTGGAAAGTATTTATGTCTAACCTCATTAGATTTGGTGTTAGTATTGAAGATGATTTACTAATACGTTTTGATGGCTTGATAAATGATCGTGGTTATAAAAATCGCTCTGAAGCCCTAAGAGATTTAATCCGCGACACTTTAGTACAAGCACAATTAGGAAAAAATGATGGTACAGAAATTTTAGGAAGTTTAACTTTAGTATATGATCATCACACTAGAGACTTAACCGAGCGCTTAACCAATGTCCAACACGATTATCATGAATTAATTGTTTCTGTAGTACATGCTCATATTAGCCATGATGATTGTATGGAAATGTTAATGCTTCGAGGAGAAGCTAGTAGAGTAAAGCTTTTAGCTGATACTCTTTTAAGTCTTAAAGGTGTAAAACATGGTAAGTTATTTACTACTTTTCCTGCTGGGGAAATTACTGGTAAATCTCATTACCATGATCATAAATATTAGTTAGAAATACTAAATATATGCCTTAAAAATATTTTCTTAAGTGACCGTGTTACAAAAATCAGTTTTGTGTTACATTTCTTAAAATTTCCTAAGAAAAATTTCCTAAGAAAAAATTTAGACGTTAAGTATATTTATAAAAAAGCCAGAAAAAAGCCTAATATTTTAGTCGTAGGATAAACGATAGTTTTTATCGAGGGCAGTGTTTGGCTATTTTTTGTTATTTTAAGGTTTTTCTTTTTCACTTTTTGCCCAGGCTAAATTATTTTTTGCAAGCTGAAAGTCTGGAGAAATTTTAAGCGCTTTTTCTGCTGCATTTATAGCTTTATCTAATTGTTTTAGCTGTATATAGGCTACACATAAATTGTTATAAGCCACAACGTTATTAGGATCAACTGTTAAGACCTTTTCAGCAAATTCAATAGTCTTTTCTTGATTACCAATATTATAAAAAGCAAAACTTAAATTAAGATAGTTTTGTGTTTTTACATTAGGGTCGATTTGTTCATCTTTTCTAGATAAGGAATAGTTATAGTTATTTTTAGCTAGTTGAAAATCTGGAGCAATTTCCATAGCTTTTTTTCCTGCTTCTGCCCCATCAGCAAATAGAAAAAGGTTATTTAATGATGAACAGATGTTGTTATAAGCAACTGCGCTATTTTTATCTAAAGCAATAGCTTTTTCTGCTGCAACAATAGCATTAAGGTAATCTTTTGCTAGAAAAAACTGTAGGCTTAAGTCAAGAAAGAAATTTAGATCTTTACTATCAGATTTTAATTTTGCTATTAAATCTTCTTTGGCTTGTGATGGTAGAGCAGAGTCATTTTTAACTATTGCTATTAATGGCACACCATCGGCTTTTATTTGATGAATGGTGTTTGGAGGCGGCCAATTAAGTAATAACTCATTGTTATGTTTAGCTATAGAAGGCAAAACTAGCGAATAATCTGAAGGTTCTTGATGACCTACAAAGACTAATTGTGGGTACTTATCAATGTAATGTTTAGCGCTATTAGGCTCTCCATATAAGGAATTTACTCTAAGTTTATTTTTAGACTCTATAACTTCTTTAGTCTTTGCAAGCCATTCTATTGCCCCTCTAAGAGATGTTCCATAATAATCGATTTCATATTTCTTAAAAGCTCCACTAATGCCTCCAATGATTGGAGAAAAATAAAACTGCTCATTAGGATGATTTCTTATCATAAAAAAGAATGGTTCTAGTGTAAAAATTAATAGCCAAATCCCCAAAATAAGGCTCACTTGCTTTTTACTAAAAGAAAATAGCTCATTCCAAAGCATTGCACAAACTACTACTATAGGAGGATAAACAAAATAAGTATGTCTCCATCCATCAAATATATTGGATTGCTTAAAAATTATATAAGCTACTGGAAATACTGAAGTAAAAAGTAACATTGCTTGATAAAGAACTTGGTTTTTATCAAGTTTGCCCCTTTTTGCTAAAAGCAGTACTACTAAAACAAGCGGTGTTAATGAAATAAATAAAGGAGTAGTAATAAAAATCCACTTAGGTATATAATACCAAGGAATTTCCCAGCGGTGAACCCACCTACCTTCAAATAAACCATTTGAGTCAAAAAAGTTAATTTCTGAGAATATTTTTAAGGCTTTCATTGGCACAGAAATAGGATTTAATAAAGCATAAGGCCAAAAAAGTAAACTGCCAATATAACCAGCTATAACAATTAAAGTTAGGGGAAGAATCCCTTTTTTGATTTGAGTTAATAATTCTTCTTTAGATTTATACTGACCTTCTTTAAAAAAATATAAGTTTTTTGCTATAAAAAATAGCCCTAAATAGCCAATTAAAAGCACTCCTCCTACACGCACGCCTATAGCCATAGACATTCCTATAGCTAAACCTATAGCATTTTTTATATCAAATTTAGGCCATTCTTTAATTAGTGCCATCATAAAATAAATAGCAACTATATAGCCTGCGGCAAAAGGCACATCTTTAGAGTTATGCATGGAATTAGCAAAAAAGACGGGTGTAACAAATAAAAAACTAGAGGCAAGAATTGCAGAGCGCCAACCTGATAGAACTTGGGCTGTTAAACCACAAAAAACTATTGCAATAAAACCAAAAACTGCTGTTACTAAATGTCTATTATCATAAGGATCTCTACTAGAAAAAATTTTACTAAGCAACGCTCCAAAAAATTCGCTCATTCCACCATAATAAGGAACTATTTCATAAGTAGTACTTCTTTGCTGGTTTATAAAGCTTTGATCTTGACCAAAGCTGGAATAGAAATTAAAAACTTTTTCTCCATAGTCCCTAAACCAATATTCATCCCAATTCATACCATAATTTCTACTTTGAAAAAGCATAACTACTAGCATAAAAGCTAGGAGAACAAAGAAAATTTTTTTGTGTAGCTGTTGGTCTACTGTGGTATTATCAACCATAACTCTTATGTATAATCCTTATCATCTGATTTGTTTTTGGATAGGCTCGAATATAACAAAAGCTACTTATATAAACAATATATCCTTTTCAAAAGCAATACCAAGTTACTTAAGTTATTTAAGCAGCTTTGTAAAAAGCGCTTACTTTGTAGCTAATACAGCTACTTCTTGAGAATAAACACCAATAGATAGTAAAATGCCTATCCTCTCAACATTTTTAGCTATAATTTTTAATTGTATTTTTAAAGATCCCTTAAAATTATTTTAGGGATAAAAATCTTAGTTAAGTATTTTAAGTTATGAAAAAACCTTTACCTGAACAATTTTCTAAAAATTTTCCAAAATCTGTAAAAAAAACTGAAGATCCGCCAAAAGATTCGCCAAAAACTTTGGAGAAAGTTGATAGAGTTGAAGATCCACCAAAAGCTTTAAATAATGAAGTAAATCCCTATCTAATTTTTATTGTTGCAGCAGGTATTATAGCTTTTGTTTTTAAGCTACTACTTGCAAGTCGTACTACTGGTAATGGGGATGTTCTAAGTTTTGAAATGTTTGCAAATGTTGCTAAGCAATATGGAGGGGCATCACTTTTTAAGCAGTTGGCTTGGTGGAACCATCCCCCAATGATGGCTCACTTAATGAATTTGCTAGGGTTTATTGAATCAAACTTTGGAATAGCCTTTAGGTTTACTTTTAGGTTTGTCAGTATAATAGCTGATATTGGTAGTTTATTTTTAGCTTATAAAATCTTAAAACCTAAATGTAGAAAATCCGCTTTAGGGCTAGTTTTGTTCGCTTTTGCTCCCGCAGCTATTATGCTAAGTGGTTTTCATGGCAATACTGACCCAATGATGATATTTTTTTTACTACTAACAGTTTATTTTCTTGATATAAAACAAGAAGAATTATCAGCTTTATTACCTAAAGCCATTAATGATATTTTTCAAACATATGAACTTAATAATTATCATTTAGCTGGAGCAGCATTTGGCTTAGCTGCAAATGTTAAAGTTGTTCCTATCCTTTTAGTCCCTTGCTTATTCTTCTACTTGCCAGACAATAAAAGACGTTTAGAATTCTTTTTTACTGCTGCTACATTTTGGGTTATTAGCTCTCTTCCCTATATTTTTCAATGTCCTATAGAAGTTTTTAAAACGGTACTTGGTTATAATAGTTTTTATGGTGGTTGGGGAGTCTCTAGGCTTTTGCTTGAGTATTTCCCTTATGACCATTGGACTAACTCTTTTTGGATGGCTTTAGGAAAGTATGTAGTCTTAGGGCTGATAGGTTTAGCATCGGTTTGGATGAACTTGCATGGCAAGAAAGTCCCAATTTTTCAACAAATAGGACTGGTTTTTTCTATTTTCCTTATTTTGTCTCCAGGTTTTAATGTCCATTATTTATTTTGGCTAACTCCTTGGGTAATCGCTTTAGGTTTAGCTCTACAGACTATCTATTACTTAGAAACAGGGTTATTTTTATTTCTTGCTTATAACTGGTGGGCTGCTGGGCTACCTTGGGATTTATCTAGTCCTAGCGGCGGCGATTGGAAAAGCACTATTATTCTTGATTATGAAATTTTAGCTTGGTTAACTGTAATTTTAGTTTTTTTTGTTTACCTTATAAAAATGCTTGTAGAGAAAGAAGTTAGCCTTGAAAAATATTTAATCCCATTAAAACAAAAAAGACTTCCTGCCGCTTTAGCTATATTTGTTCTCTTAATCACTGGTGCAAAAGCATTTAAAGACGTAGTTTGGGGCTATGGCCCACATCTCTACTCAGTACAAGGTGAAACTCTTGAAATACGCCAAAAAAAGCTTCTAGAAATGACTCATATGAGTATTGGTTTTTTTTATTTAAGAAGTAATTTTTTTAAAGAGTCTATAGAAACTTATAATAAAGTAGTAGCATTAAACCCAACAAATGCAGATGCTTATAATAATTTATGTGTTTCTTATATGAGCTTAAAAGAGTGGGATAAAGCTATTGAAGCAGGTAATAAAGCACTAGAAATTAGACCAGATTTTCAACTTGTGAAAAATAATATTGCTTGGGTGACAAGTCAAAAAAATGCAAAACCTTAGAATTTTATAGCTGTCTCTAAACCTTAGTATTTATAATCAAACACTTATGAGAAAAAAAACTAAAAAAACTAAACAAGAGATAGATTCTATTACTAATTTAAATAGTAATCTTGCTAGCGAAACAACTTTTAATTCTTCCACAAACCAGGTTTCAGAAAACCTTTTTTCAAAAGAAAATAATATTGAAGAACATAATTCTGATAGTAATAAAGAAGTTGAAGAAAAAATTTATAGAGAGACTGATAAAGGAAATGACAAAAAAATAGAGCAACCCCTATCTTTATTTCCTCTTGTTTTAGGTTCTAAAAGCCTTATGTGGGTAGCTATAGCAGTAGCATCTTTATTTAAGCTATATCTAGCTGCTTATACAATGGGAACAAATGATATTTTTTATTGGAAGATGTTTTTAAGTATTGCTAGGGAATATGGAGGAATTGCCCTATATCAAAAACTATCTTGGTGGAATCATCCGCCGATGATGATTCATCTACTTAATTTAATTGGCTTTATAGAATCGACTGTAGGAATAAGTTTTAATTTTCTACTTAGGCTTTTGCCTACATTAGCTGATATTGGTAGTTTATGGGTAGTTTATAAAATACTAGAATTAAATAATAAATTTTCCTTAGCACAACTATTGTTATTAGCTTTTTGCCCTATTTCCATAATGATATCAGGCTTTCACGGTAATACTGACCCAATAATGATATTTTTTGTTATCCTATCAGTTTACTTAATTGATTTAGATAGCAGGAGTTTAGATAAGTTATTACCAGAGCCGATATATAAATTTTTTCTTACTTATGAGATTAACAATTATCATTTAGCTGGAATAGCTATGGGTTTAGCCGTAAATGTTAAAATTGTTCCTGTTATTTTAGCTCCTTGTATTTTCTTTTACTTACCAAATAATAAACGCCGTTTTGAATATGCATTAAGTGCATTAAGTACAGTAGTTTTTACTTCGCTACCTTATATTTTCCAAGACCCTTTACAAGTTTTTAAGAGTACTTTTGGCTATAGTAGTTTTTATGGTAATTGGGGATTATCTAGAGTGCTTTTAACATATTTTCCTTATGAACATTGGGTTAATAAGTTTTTCTCTACTGATGGAAAATTTTTGGTATTTGGTTTGATTATTTTAGTCTCTCTATGGATGAATTTATTTAGCAAAAAAACTAAGATTTTTTATCAAGTAGGGGTTATTTTTTACTTATTTATAGTCTTATCCCCTGGTTTTAGTGTGCAATATTTAGCTTGGTTAACGCCCTGGGTAACAATTTTAGGGCTAGAAGCAATGGCAATTTGCTATTTAACAGGAAGTTTATTTTTATTTCTTACTTATAATTGGTGGAGTGGAGGGCTACCTTGGAATCTGGCTAGTGCTGATACTGGTAACTGGGGCGGTATTATTATTAATTATGAATTACTTTGTTGGGGGGCTTTTCTTGTTATTTTATTTGCATATTTTTTACATATTTTCTTTGAAAAATACTCTGAACTAGAACCAAGTTTTTTAATAAAACAAAAAAGCCATATTTGGGCTATAACCTCTATTTTAATTATACTTATAAGTGTTAAAGCTTTTAGCGATATAGTTCTTAATTATGGCCCTCATCTTTATTCGGTTCAAGGAAAAACTCTTCTAGAACGCCAAAAGAAAATATTAGAGAGAACTTATGTAGGCATGAGTGCTATTTATTCTGAAAATGGATTTTATCAAGAAAGTATCAATTCTTGTAGTAAAGCATTAGAAGTAAATCCAGCAAATGCAGATGCTTATAACAATATATGTGTAGCCTATATTAACTTAAAAGAATGGGATAAAGCTATTGAAGCAGGTAATAAAGCACTAGAAATTAACCCTAATTTCCAGCTTGTGAAAAATAATATTGCTTGGGCAGTAAGCCAGAAAAATGCAGACTCTAAGTAAAATTATTTCTAAATATTTTTTAGACTCTCTTTATAATTTCTTACACTTAAACCAAATATATTTAGATCTTTTTTTACATCAATATATTTAAGGTTTTTTAGTCCAAGTAAGTTTTCTTTTGTAATAGGAAGTTTTATCTTAAATAAACTAAAAAATGTAACCCCTAAATCTACTAGAAAATATGGTACAGAAATAAATTTTGCCTCTACACCAAGTTTTTCACAAAGCGCTTTATAAAATTCTTGATAACTAATAGCCGTAGGTTCAGCTATGGTATAATTACCAGATATTTGCTTTTCTATTCCTCTATCAATAGCAAGCACTAAATCATCTATAAAAATTGTTTGTAAGGGCTGTTTACCCCCATCAATTAAAGGGATAAAAGGGTTTTTCCTAATAAAACTACTCATTTGACCAAAAAGCCCACCACTACCAAGCACTAGCCCAGGTCGAATCACTAAATCATTTTCTTGGGTAAAAAACTTTTCTAAAGCAAATTTCTGTTTGCCATAATTTGACTCTGCTTCAACTTGTGCTGACATACTTGAAAGAAAAATATTAAATTTAAGTCTATATTTTCTACTTAAGGAAATAAGCTGTTTTGTCCCATCAATATTTATCTGATTTGTATTAACTTTACTATTAACATCATACTTAATATAAGCACAATGGATTAAATAATTAGCTTTAGTAAAAGGGGTTTCATCTACTAGGCTAGCTAAATCATATTGATAGTATTCTACATTTGGTAATTTTAAAGAAGGCATACTATGAACTAAGGCCAGTACTTGCCAGTTTTTTTCCTGAAAATGTTTAACCAGACTAGAGCCAATAAACCCATTAGCTCCTGTAATTATCACAGTAGGTTTTTCCATAGAATTATAAAACTATTCTCTTAAAGCCATTTCTGCTACTAAATGAGCATTAGCCATTAAAGAAAAAGTAAGACCTTTTGCGGGTAAATACTTAAATCCAGACCCATCTGCTATATAAATTGCCTTAGTTTGATTTAATCTACCTGTTGGGGCTAAAGTATAAGCCGTATTATTTTCATCAAATGGAAGTGTCCCAGCATAATGAATACTTGAGCCAAACCCAGGATTAACTCTCTTAAGTGCAAAACACCCTAATTGACGCATTGCCCAAATATAAGCAGATTCTCTCTCATTAACAGTTTGTTTTTCTTCGTCTGATAAAGCATAATTTATTTTTAATTTATCGTTTGTTATAGAGCTATTATCTGGTATTAAATGCAAGTATTTAGAATTAGATCTTGTTTCAGGGTGATGTATTCCCATAACTACAAGCCCTGAAAGAAAATACCTCATAAAAATTCGTCCATCTACAAAATTTAGGGGGGATTCTTTAATTAAGCGAAAGAGCATTAAAGAACGATAACTATAAATTGAAGCCATTGCTACATCAAAGTTTTGCCTCTTAGGGTCATGAAAGAGTGAGAGTTGAGCAAATCCCATTTTATGTTGTTCTATTTCTTTTCCTAACATTCTAAGCTGAAGGCAGGGAATATAACCATAAGGGTTACATAATAAAGGTAATTGTCTATTCTCATCCTTAAAAGATCTTAAGACAATTCTTGCAGTACCTAAAACTCCTGAAGCTAGCAAAAGTTTTTTACAAGTATAAGTAACCTTCTCATTAGTATTTGTGTTAAGAGCAGTAACTTTTATTTGGTTAATTTCTTCCTTAAATTCTATTACTAAATTATCAGAGATATAAGTAAAATTTGGGTATTTTTTTAGCTCTTCAACAGTAATCCAAGGCCGATAAGCACTTTTATCACCATCGCTATAAAACTCCATATCTTTATAAGCTATTTTTTTTCTCTCCCCTAAATCTTTAGTAAGAAGAGCTAAAGCAGGCTTTCCAAGAAAGAATTGCTTTCCATTTAAAACAGATTTTTTATTTAAGTAGGATTTATAGATAGATTTTGCATTTGAGTCGATTTCAAAAGCTTCTTGGTAATTATCTAATTCTCCAATTGTATAAGGGCTAGCATCGTCTTTTGCTCCTGATATACCAATACGAGAGGCTACTATTTTATAAGCCCCCATCATTTTAGAATTATCAAGACCAATTTTTTCTAATTCTGCTTTAGAAAAAACATAACAACCAACTCCCCAACCATTTCCTAACCCGCCATAAGCTAAACTTTCTAAAGGGAAAAAGCTTTTAGAATCAATAGGTAGATAGCGATCAACTAAATTTAAGATAAACTTTCTAGGTGGTGTTAAATGTTCTCCTGTTTTTATTTCTCCCCAAGGAATTGCTTCAAACTGATCACCTAAAAAATAGCGGTATTGCTCTTTTTCACTTTCTCTTATAGAAATAAAATCTTTATCTGGGATTAAAGTTTTATACTTAGTATCTTGGCTACCTACATCTAGCATAAGGACATTAGCCTTTGCTTCGACTAAGGTTTGTGCTGCAATTGCTCCTGTACAACCTGATCCTACTACAATGTAATCTGCTGTTAGCGACATACTAGTTTAACTATTACTACTCCTAAAAGAGATTTAACTACTGCACGAGAGCCAACATAAAAAAGATAAACTAAAAAAAATATAGAAGTATTAGTGGGAAAAAATAAATAACAATACTCTGGGCAAGTTTCTAAAATAGCAAGCATTGTTAATAATTTTCTACGAATGGTAGATTGTGGTTTTAAGAGCGCTAATGCTCCTTCAACCATTCCTATTGACCAAGGGTTATTTAGAATAAACTCTAGCTGTCTTTCTTCATCTTCTTTTAGGCTAATAGCTTGCTTTTTCATTGCTTGACAATATAAATCAATAGCAAGCTGACTAGGCGCTTTACCTATTAAATAGTTTCCAAATAAATTTGCTTCTAGCTCTAACTGCTTTGTTTGATCTATTGCCAATGGAATTAAACCAATCTAAAAATCTAAAGTTTTACTTATTTTACTTAGTAGTTTGATATTTATCTCGACTAGATAAATTTTGATTTTGACCTACGTTTGTTAAAGCTTTTTGATATTCTTCTTGTCCACGAGTCTTAGCATTTGCTAGTAGTAAGTTTAGCGTTGGCAGTGGTTTAGCTACTAGTGCTATTTGGAAAGAAAACATTCCTTTATTTAGCTTAATTAGTAATTTGTTTATCTTCAGTAAAAAGCTAGCCAAAGATTTGTTAGGAATAACAAAAGGAATAGGCACAGGAATACCTTCAATTTTGGTTATTTCATAACCAAAATCTCTAAGCAATTGTTTAATTGAAGAAAAGGTGAAGAGCCTTTTATGTGTTAGATCTAAAATTCCTCGCCTACCATAATTAAATTGTCCAAATAAAAGCGATAAACGAGTAAGAATAAAGGCTATGTTTCCTGTAGTCATAATAATTTCTGGACGCTGAGCCGCTAAACGCTCTCTAAGCATTGTGAGAAAGCCTTGAGGATCGGCTAAATGCTCTACTACGTCTAGTAATAATACAGTATCGATGGTACTTTCATTTTTAGGTAGATTAAAATCAAAATTATCAAAATCTACTTGTGCCGTTTCTACAAAATAGCCTTTTGATTCTGGGTTTATATGCTGATCATATCCATAAACACGACAAGCTTTATCTTCTTTTAGTTTTTTTGCTATATAGCCACTAGCACAACCAAAATCAAGAACTGTAGTTTTATCTTTTACTTGATCTATTGCAAATGTATGGCTACTCTCAAACTCTGTTTTAGATTGGTAAGGGCTTTCATGTAAATGATAGTCAAATTTTGGGTGGTAATAGATATTAAATTTTTGTACTTGTGAGAGTAAAGATGTACGCAAGATTTGCATCGCATATTTTGTTCCATTTACATGACAAACCTCATCCCCATAATGAGTTGGAATAGGGATTTCTAAAATACGAAACTTATTTTCTAGAACTTGAATAATTATATCTGTATCAAAGTCAAAATCATTGGAGTTATATTGAAAAGGAATTTTTCTTAAAGCATCTACACTATAGATGCGATAACCTGTGTGAAATTCTGTTAAGTTAGATTTAAGCAAAAGGTTTTGAGTTGTGGTAAGTATTATATTACCTAAGAACTTATAAAAAGGCATCCCACCTTTTAATGCACTTTGTTTTTCCATCATTCGAGAACCAAAAACTACATCTGCCTCACCCTTAGCAATAGGCGATATCAAAGTATCAAGCATTTCAGGAGCATATTGACCATCACCGTGTAAAAGTGCTACTACATCAAAATTTTGTTCTATTGCATAGGTATAACCAATTTTTTGATTTCCACCATATCTTTGATTTACAGGGTTTCTTAGTACTTTTATATTTCTACCTGTAAGTAATTTATATCGGTTAGCTACTTCAACTGTCTTATCTTTTGAAGCATCATCAATAATAAGTACTTCTGAATCATAGATATCATCCTGCCAAAATACACTAGGTATTCTATTTAGTACAGACTCAATATGTTTTTCTGCATTATAGGCAACAATAAAAATCAAAACTCTTTTTCTATTCATACTTCTGATACTCCAAATATACCCCAAATTTTAAAGTTTGATTTGGTAGAAATATCTTGACTCAAATCAAACATAAACGCTTTAATTGGATTTCCTTTATATTTAAGCAGTTAGATTTTAATAGAATTTTCTAGATATAAACTTTTCAAATAGTACTATAATTAACACTAATACGTCTATTAATAGTTATATTCTATTGTTACAACTACTGTTTACTCTCTAGTTAAACATCTTAAGTAATAAGCAACTTATAATAACTATTGTTAAGTTAAATTTATAATCTAAGGTTAAAAAATCATGAAAATACTTGTTACAGGTGGAGCAGGATTTATAGGATCAAACTTTATTCGCTTACTCTTAGTAAAATATCCTGAACATAAAATTATTAATTTTGATAAATTAACTTATGCTGGAAATTTAGAAAATCTAGCAGATCTTGCTAACTTGCCAAACTATAGCTTTATTAAAGGTGATATTTGTGACTCTGAAAATGTAATGGAAGCTATAAGCGATGTAGATGCAATAGTTAACTTTGCAGCAGAATCTCATGTTGATCGTAGTATAAAATCAGCTACTCCTTTTGTTTCTGCAAATGTTTATGGTACTCAAGTTTTACTAGATTGTGCTCGTGAAAAAGGAGTCTCTCGCTTTATACATATTTCTACTGATGAAGTAGGTGGAAGTCTAGAGCCAGGAGATTACTTAGATGAAAACTCAAGGCTTTATCCCTCAAGTCCTTATGCCGCAAGTAAAGCTGCTGCCGAACATTTTGTTTATGCTGCAAGACATACTCATGGTTTAGATACAGTTATGACACGTACTTGTAATAACTACGGCCCTTATCAATTTCCTGAAAAACTTATTCCCTTAATGATTGCTAACGCTTTGGAAAATAAACCTTTACCTGTTTATGGCGATGGCTTACAAGTTCGAGACTGGATTTATGTAGAAGATAATTGTGAAGCACTTTACCAAGTGCTAATTAATGGCAGATCAGGAGAAATTTATAACATTGGTTCTCGTGCTGAAAAAAATAACCTAGAAGTTATTGAAACCATCTTAAAGCTCTTAGATCGCTCTAAAGATCTAATTACTTTTGTTGCTGATAGGCCAGGACATGATCGCCGTTATGGTATTAATCCTAGTAAAATAGAACAAGAATTAGGCTGGAAACCTGAAGTTAGTTTTGAGCAAGGGCTTAAGAAAACAATCGATTGGTACTTAAATAATCAAACCTGGTTAGAAAGAACTAGATCAGGTGTATACCGAGAATATTACCAAGAGATGTATGGAGAAAGAGCACTTCTAAAATAGCTAAAATAGCTACAACACTTTAGATATTAAGAACATGGCTATTAAGACACCTGACCCAATTATTGGACGTATTTTAGGAGATTTCTTAGTTAAAGAAAAACTAGGAGAAGGTGGTTTTGGTGCTGTGTATAGGGCGCAACAAATCACTTTAGACCGCCCAGCCGTAATAAAAGTCCTACATGCAAATCATAGAGCAAATATAGAAGTAATAGAAAGGTTTAGGCGTGAAGCACATCTGGCTTCACGCCTTGAGCATCCCTATACTGCCCATATTTATGCCTTTGGAGTTGAAAGTGATGGGTTAATGTGGATTGCTATGGAGTTAATCCAAGGTACTCCTCTAAATAAGCTTATAAAAATACAAGGCCCAATCGTTTTAGAACGTTTTGTTGATTTATTAGATAAAATCTGCGAAGTTGTCCATACTGCACACGAACTAGGCATAGTCCATCGTGATATTAAACCTGCTAATATTATGATGATTATTCGTGCTGGCCGTCTTCTCCCTAAACTTCTAGATTTTGGTATTGCTAAAGCCTTTAATCAAAACCTTACTCTTGATAAAAGTATAAATATCCCTACAGGTAAGAACTCTACCCTAAATGATGGCTTAATTTATAGCCAAGACAATAACTTTAATAACTTTGCTCCTAAAGAGAAACCTGATGCTGTTATTAACCAAGAAGATGGAGAAGTAATAACAAAAACTAAATCAGAAAAAGACCCCCTTAAAACTATTGACACTCAAAAACACCAAGAAGATAAAGAGACAAAAGACCTTTTAGAACCAACTAAAACCACACTTCTTAAAAAGCAGGAGAGCGAGATAGTTAAGACAGAAAGAGTAATAGGCTCTCCTATGTCGTCAGAACAAATAGAAAATACTACAAAGGCTGATGTTTGCAGCGATATTTATTCTTTAGGTGTTTTAGCTTACCAGCTACTTACAGGAGAACTTCCTCTTAAAGACTCTAAGCTTAGTTTAATACCTGTTTACTCAAGTAAGCTTTTATTACTAGATGTAATTGCAAAAGCAATGGCAAAAGATCCAAAAGATCGCTATCAAACAGCTTTAGAATTTGCTAAAGAATTTCGCAAAGCAGCAGGCTTTAGTAAAGAAATAATTTTACCTAAATTAGATGAGATATTAAAAGAAAGTACAGTTAATACGCCTAAGTCATTAGTTGGTAGCGAAGCCAGTTCCAAAAAACAGGAAACATATGTGGTTAGAACAGAAGGAATAATAGGTTCTCCTGCTTATATGTCGCCAGAACAAATAGAAAATAGTACGAAAGTTGATGCTCGCAGCGATATTTATTCTTTAGGTGTTTTAGCTTACCAGCTACTTACAGGAGAACTTCCATTTAAAGGCTCAGCTTTTGTTTTAATGGCTGCTCACTTAAATGAACTTGTACCAAGCTTGGGAAAAGGTTTTACACCACTATTGGATAGTGTAATTGCAAAAGCAATGGCAAAGGATCCAAAAGATCGTTATCAAACAGCTTTAGAATTTGCTAAAGAATTTCGCAAAGCAGCCGGTCTTATCGAAGCAATAACAATGCCTCAACTAGATGAGTTATTAAGAGAAAATATTTTAGCTAATGCGCCTAAGCCTTTAGCTAATACGGTTGCTAATCTTATAGCGGCACGAAATGTTTACCAATTCAAAGATAGAGCCTTATTTTTATTTCGTGTTTTGGTACACTATATAGGTATATTATCGCTTGCTAGTTATGGGCGTGCTAATACTGGTCAACAAAATAACGACTTGATTAATAAGACAATAGTAAAACTACGTCAACAAGGATTAAGTAACTCGCAATGGATAGAATTATCTAGGGAGCTTTGTCGCTTTTTTGCAAAAGATCGCGATATTTATCCTATTCCTGAACTTGTATCGCTTTTTTTTGTTCCAGATAGTGAACAACTTAGCTCTACAACAGAAACATTTACTAAACTACTACAACTTGAACAGGAACTTTACTCCAGCGCCTTGCTAAAAGAAGAAGAGCTATCAAACTTACTCACTAATTTCTTAGCTAAACTTACTAAGTTGTTAAATATAACATCATGGTTAAGTGATTATTATTTAGTTTTGCCTAAAGGCCAACAAGCAACTAAGTGGATGGGTGCAGTAAAAGAGATTAGTACAATTATGTTAAAAAATAAAAATTTATCTGATGGTAAAGCTGTTTTAGTAGATCCTAACGGTTATTTTGTACTGTCGCTTTGGCCTTTAATAGAAATATCTTCTCCAACTCCAGGTGCGTACCAAGAAGTCTTTTTGTTTGAATCAAAAGGTCGTAGTAGCGCAAAGCTAGTATCATTTCCTGATGGTTTTGAAATAGAAACAGAAAGTCCATGGCAATGGTTTAAGGAAAATTTTGTTATAGGAGAAGAAAAAGAAAAAACAGCTACATTTTTAGAAAAATCTCCATATTTAGGGTTAGCTACATTTTCGCCAGCAGATTCAGCTTTATTTTTAGGTAGAGAAAAAGAGACTGAAAGCTTTCTTAATCGCTTACGTGTGCAATCTCTATTGATAGTAGCAGGGCCATCAGGAGCAGGTAAAAGCTCTTTTATCCAAGCAGGTATTGTTGCTAGGCTTGATGAAAACTGGCAAGTTATAACTCTTCGACCAGGGCTTTCTCCTCTTATTACACTTGCTAGAAAGCTCTCTACCATAGGAATAGAAGTTTCAGACTTAAAAGACAATTTAAAAAAAGACATAAACTTTTTATATAAAATCCTACAAAAATTTACTAGAAAAGAAAATAAAACCCTACTTTTAATAGTAGACCAATTTGAGGAAATCCTAACACTTTGTTTAGATAAAGAAGAACAACATCTTTATGTAGAAGCAATAATTTCATCTGCACAATCAGAAGAAGACTTACTTAGAGTAATATTAACAGTTAGAGATGATTTTCTTTTTAGAGTTAAAGACTTTAGAGGATTAAAAGACCGTCTTGCTCAAAGTCTAGAACTTCTTACAACTCCTGGTTCAAGCCAACTTCTTAGAATTCTTATTGAACCAGCTAAACGCACAGGTTATGAATTTGAAGATCAAGAACTTCCTGTAGAAATTGTAAATAAACTAACAGAACAAACTAGCGCTTTACCTCTACTAGCTTTTACTGCTGCAAAGCTTTGGGAACAACGTGATAAAGAGTTTAAGCAACTTAGGCGAAGAAGCTATGAAGCTATGGGTGGTGTTGGAGGCGCTTTAGCTCGTCATGCTGAAGAAGTTATGGAGCAAATGACACAAAAAGAACAAACCCTTGTTCGTGAAGCTTTTCAACACTTGGTTACAAGTGAAAACACAAGAGCTATTTTAACACGTCTAGAATTATCACAGTTACTTGGGAAAACTGCTGATAGTGAAGCACTGATAGAAAAATTAATTCTTGCTAGACTTCTAGTTAGCACTGAAGGAGAAAAAGGAATAGATAGAATAGAAGTAGTCCATGAAGCACTACTTTCAGCTTGGCCTCGTTTAGCTAAATGGCGACAAGAAATAACAGAAGGAGCAAGACTAAAAGAACAACTTCGTGCTGCCACACGTCAATGGAATGAGCATAGTAAAACTAAAGGATTATTATGGAGAGATGAAATATTAATAGAATACCAAGTTTGGAAAGAACGCTATAAAGGAAAACTAACAGATATAGAAGAAGAGTTTATAAATACGAGCCTATTGGAATCAAGCCGTTCTCAGCGTATAAAAAAAACCTTAGTCCTAACTACAATAATTGTGCTAATAGTAGGTTCAGCAGTGATGTTCTATCAAAGACAACAAACAAAAAAACAGCTATTTCAAACCTTAGAACTTTATGAAGAACAAGGTCGTCAAGAAATGCTTAAAGGTAATGTAGAAGGTGCAGCTGTTTATTTAAGTGAGGCTTACGCAAAAGGGGCTAATAGTTTGGCATTAAGGTATATGCTTTCAGTTGCATTGGCAGCCTTAGAAAAACATTCTTCTGTTACACTTGATAACCATAGAGATGCAGTAACATTTGCTGTTTTTAGCCCTGATGATACTCTAGTTGCAACTTCTAGTAGAGATAAAACTGCTCGAATCTGGCAAGCTATTGATGGTAAAGAGCTTTTTATACTAAGACATGATAGAGAGGTTATCTCTATTGATTTTAGCGCTAATGGAAAACTATTAGTAACTGCTAGTTTAGACAAAACGGCTAAACTATGGAAAGTTATTGACGGTAGTTTAGTTACAACTCTTTCTGGTCATAATGATTGGCTCCAAGGTGCTAAGTTTAGCCCTGATGGAAAAAAGATTGCAACAATAAGTTATGATAAAACAGCTAAGATTTGGGATGGTAGTAACGGTAAGTTAATACACACTCTAAAAAGACATCAAGGAATTATTTATGCACTGTCTTTTAGTAAAAATGGTAAATGGCTGGCAACTGCTGGAGCAGATAAAGTAGTTAATATTTGGGATATTGAGAATGGTGAATTAAAAACAACCCTAACTGGTCATAAATCTAGTATAGTGAGTGTTGAGTTTAGCCCTGACTCCAAATTAATAGTTACTGGAAGTACAGACACTACAGCCAAAATATGGGAAGTAGCTGAAAGTAAACTACTTGCTACACTAACTGGGCATAAAGCCAGTATTACAGACACAAAATTTAGCCCTGATGGAAAGAATATTTTAACTACTAGTGGAGATAAAACAGCTTGTATTTGGGACACAATAGGTAACTTAGTCTATACCTTATCTACTCACAAGGCAGATATACAAACAGGCGGATTTAGCCCTGATAGTAAGCTAATTATTACTAATTCTTATGATAAAACTACAAGGGTTTGGGAAAGAGACACAGGTAAATTTTTAGTTGTTTTGGCAGAACACCAAAATAGCTTAAATAGTGGTGTATTTTCTAGTAATGGAGAAAAAATATTAACAGCAAGTGAAGATAAAACCTCAAAAATATGGTCATTAGTGCCAGAGGAAAGAGCCTATGAACAAGTACTAAAAATTGTAAATACTAAATCATCTGTTTATTTAAAGGATGGCCGACTAGAAGTAAAGACTCAACTAACAAATAAACAACCTGAAAAACTTTCTGAAAACTATCAAAAAAATCAAAAAAATCAAAAAAACACTAATGCCATATATGAAATAGAATCAGTTGATGAGACAAAAATAGAAATGGTAAAAATAGAAGGGGGTGATTTTGAAATGGGTTCACCTACGACTGATAAGTTACGTAATGGCGATGAAACTTTGCATCAAGTGACTCTTTCTCCATTTTATATGAGTAAATATGAGGTAACGCAAGCACAGTGGAAAACTGTAGCTGCACTACCTAAAATAAACAGAGTTCTTAGTATCAATCCTTCCTATTTTCAGGGCGATGAATTACCTGTAGAAAATGTAGATTGGTATGAAGTGGTGGAATTTTGTGCCAGATTATCAAAACAAACAGGGAAAACATATAGATTACCAACTGAAGCAGAATGGGAATATGCTGCACGAGCAGGGACTAAAGGAAGTTACTACTCAGAAAAAATAGATGATATAGCTTGGTATCAAGATAACTCTGATAAAACTACCCATCCTGTAGGGAAAAAAAGCCCCAATAAATGGGGGCTTTATGATATGTGTGGGAATGTCTTTGAATGGTGTTTGGATTCATATGCAGATTACCCTAGCGAAAAAACTATAGATCCAAAAGTATTAAATTCTGGAATATATCGTATTGCACGAGGAGGCGGTTGGTTTTATCCTGAAAATCTTTGTAGGCTTGCTTTTCGTGTTGCTAATACTCCTGAAACTCGTCATGAGTATGCAGGTTTTCGTATTATAAGAGAAATTAAATAGTTATCTCTAGATTATACCGTTATCTTTATGCGCTTTAACAAAATACTTTCATGCCTAAGAACGCTTTTTGCCCAAAAACTTTGCTTGAAAAATGTACGTTTCCTTCTACACGCTATCAAGGAAGTAAACTTAAATTAGTAGATTGGATTTGGCAACAAATCTCAGATCTGAAATTTACAAGCGCCTTAGACGCTTTTGGCGGAACAGCGTCAGTGTCTTATCTGCTCAAAACTAAAGGTAAAAAAGTAACATATAATGACCTACTATGCTTTAACTATAATATTGGGCTAGCCTTAATAGAAAATAAAAACATTTTGTTAAACTCTTCTGAAATAGATTGGCTGCTTAATAAACATTCAAATATTACTTATCCTAGTTTTGTCCAAGAGAAATTTTCAGATATATACTTTACAAATGAAGAGAATGCTTTAATTGATATAATAATTACTAACATTCGACACCTAGACAATAAATATAAGTTTGCTATTGCTTTTTTTGCACTCTGTCAAGCTTGCATCATTAAGCGGCCTTATAATCTTTTTCATAGAAAAAATCTTTACATTCGCCTAGCAGATGTTGAGCGTTCTTTTGGAAATAAGGCTTCCTGGGATAAACCGCTTGATAAATGGTTTCGAGGTTTTGTTCAAGAAGCTAACCAAGCCGTTTTTGATAATGGACAAGAAAACATCGCTTACAATCAAGACGCGCTTAACTTGTCTAAAGACCATAATTTAGTTTATATCGACCCTCCATATATTTCTAATAAAGGCATAGCAGTTGATTATCTTGGGTTTTATCATTTTTTAGAAGGATTAGCTGATTACCCAGAATGGAAAAATAAAATTGACTACCAATCTAAACATCATCGTTTTATTCCACAATTTAACGAATGGTCAGATAAAAACAACATTCTCTTTGCCTTTGATAAACTCTTTAGCCATTATCAGAATAGTATTTTAGTAGTATCTTATAGAAGTGATGGCATTCCTTCAGAATTGCAGTTAGTAGGGCTTATGAAAAAGTATAAACGGTTTGTTAGGCTAGAATATTATGGTAAATACAAGTATGCTCTTTCTACAAATGCTGGTTCTCAGGAAATTCTTTTAATTGGTACATAAAAACAAGGTTTAGTCAACTACCCCGCGCTAAAGCGCGAGGATTGCAGTACCAGAGGGACAGCTAAATGGACTCTCAACATGGACTGCGATAGGCATATTGACAGATGCCCATAATTGTTTGCCCCGTAGGGCGATATTTTTATGTGAACTCTTTCTATTCCAAGGGTTTACACCCTTGGCTACAATTATTTCGCCCCCCCTTGGGGCTTAAAAATTAAGAATCTATGCTTTTTTAGTTTACAGAGTACTAATCCATATCCAAAGCTGCTTTGATAGCTGTTTCAATACCCATCATCAAATTTTGAGGTAACTCACCTAGATAATTGATAAATTTGGAACGGTCAATAGTAGTAATTTGGTGACATAAAGCAACGCTATCATCAGCCAAACCAGCTACACCTTTTGCAATATTGACCAAAGTTTCTCCTTTTCTTGCACGATTGGTAGAAACTGGAATAACAATTATAGAACGCCAATTAGCTAAACTATTAAAACCATCATTAGAAACCACAATTACTGGCCTTTTTCCTGTTTGTTCTGAGCCAGAACGCGGTGCTAGATCTGCCAAATACACTTCCCCTCTCTTCATCTTTCAGACTCCAGTAAACATTCTATTCCAGCAGCTTCAAGTTCTTCGTCTAAATCTTCTGAACTGCCCGCTACCTCTTTGGCATATTCATAAATAGCTGCTCTTCTGGCTACCTTTTTTTGTTCTTTAAGCCAATATTCTATTGCTTGTCTTGCTATTACTGTTGCTGGTTCTTTTCTTTTCTCTGCCTCTTCTCTTAACTGCCCATATACATTTGCTGGTAACGGAACATGAAAATTACGCAATGTACTCATGATTTACTCCTGTCATATATTCAGCCATTATTTTATGTCAGCCTGATTCTACTCTCAATCCAAGTTTAATCCAAGTTCGTTTTGGTTTAGCTGTGTCTATATTTTTATTTGTGTAGAAATAGGTAAGTAGGTGTAGCTGCGATAAGATGCCCTTTAATTAGGCTAATATAAGCTTATTTTGCATTGATTAAACGCTTTGTTTTAAATCAACCCAAAAATCAAAAAAAATTTTCATGCGCTCGCTACGCTCGCTATAAGTGTATAGGGAAAAAGAGTACAAGATCTTACTTAAGAGTCCGCGCAAAACATAACAACACGCAACCCACTGATGTTGTAACGTAGGTCCGGCGTGCTCCTGTCGCGGTAGGCACTACGACAGTTGTAAGCAAGGTCTTTGCGCGAACCACCTCGCAAGACCCGGGGCATATTATTACTAGGTGTAAGTTCCCAGACACTGCCATCTGTTGGCGCATTACTGTAGTTGTCATGCCAGGGATCTTGACACCATTCCCATACATTACCATGCATGTCATATAACCCAAATTCGTTAGCTACTCCTAAACTCCCTACTGGCGTTGTCTTCCCTCTATATTTACCTTTGGGTGCTTCTCCATATGGATATTTACCCTTATAGTTTACTATCTCAAGTGTTATTGTTTCTCCAAATGCAAATGGCGTTTCACTTCCTGCTCTACAGGCATATTCCCATTCTGCCTCACTTGGTAATCTATACTCTTTTCCTGTTTTTTCTGATAGTTTCTTACAAAACTCTGTTGAATCTTCCCAACTCACATTTTCTACTGGCAGTTTATTATCTCCTTTTAAGTAACTTGGATTATTCCCCATTATTTCTTCCCACTGTTCTTGGGTTACTTGGTATTTTCCTATATAAAATGCTGGCACTTTTACTTTATGTTGTGGTAGTTCTATTTGTACCCATTGTTGATTCCTGGGTATTTTCCAACAAAGGTACCAAAACTCTCATGAGATTCAAATAAGGCTTACGAAATTTTCCTACGTTTAAGCCAATCATAAAGAGTGGAAGGAGAACACTCAACAATCCTAGCAATGGAACGCTTACTAACACCTTT
>JACQZQ010000002.1 GCA_016213785.1 Acidobacteriota bacterium | reverse complement strand
TTCCTTATATTTTGTCCATATTCTGTATACAAATGAAAAGCTTACTTTGAATCTCTCTGCTACACTTCTTAAGCTTTCTTCCCCCTCTAAATATACCTCTATTATCTTTTCTCTTATGTCTATTGAATACATTTTCCCTCTTGAATACATTTTCCCTCTATTTTACTTAGTATTTCCTTATTCATTTATATTATTATATTTTGTATTCTTTTCCTACTCATATTGCTGTATTTCTAAGAAGTGGACTATGCCTATACGTAGCTGGTCTGACACCATTAACCAATTTACTATTTTCTTTGATAACCGTGTTCCTTTGCCTTTTTAATTTTATTTACACAAACTGTTTGACAGCCCCCAAAAACTGTCCGAATTAAAACCGACTAGAGGTAATGGTAGCCCTCAAAAGTGGAAACAATTTACTCCTGCTATGGCTGCTGGCATGACCGATCATATTTGGACAACTTCTGAATTGCTTGGCTATCGTGTGCTTGCAACCTTTTTAGATACTTTGAGTACAATTCAACATTTGTTTCCTGAATTTGATACTTCTCATCACTTCAACTGAGGGACACCACCAAAAGAGCCACACCCTTGATATAAGAGGGATAATAGCTCTTCACGAGCAACTCTTTCAAAGTCCCACAAGCAAAAAGAAATTTAACACTTGAAAAACATTATCTAAATAAAATTTTTCAAGTGTTAAGTTAATAATCTCTAAAATTTTAGGCTCGAAAAGTTTTAATAAAAATAGCTTAATCCTTAAGCTTTAATTTAAGTTTAGCTAGACCAGTCAAACTCTACACAAATTGGATAGTGATCAGAAGGATAAATACGACCTTGAGTAGTAAAATCAATTTTTGATAAGCGGGTAAAGAAATGTTTAGAAGAAAATAAAACCCAATCTATTGAAGTAGGGATTGAAAGACTACCATACTCATGATAAGTACCTTGCCTATCATTTGGATGAAGTTGTGAGTAAGCATCACTTAAGGGGTTTAGGCTTTCAGTATCGGCTAAATGACGGAAAGGTTCGCTTCCTCGATTAGCATTAAAATCACCTGTAACTATCACAGGCATACTAGCACCCAAGGCTTCAATACGTCGGCGTAAGAGTTGAGCAGATTTTAATTGGACTGAGGGGCTTTGATAATCAAAATGTGTATTAAAAAAAGTAAAAATGCGTTTTCTATTTTCATGAGGCTGTAGTGAAGCCCAGGTAACAGTTCTTGGAAAAGCGCTACCTTGAAAAACACTAGCAGGAATGTGTGGACTATCACTAAGCCAAAAAAAGCTACTTGCCATTTCTGTAAAACGAGATTTTTTATAAAGCATTGGAGACATTTCTACACTATCATTACCTTCTAAAGCACGGCGAACACCGATAAATTGATAGTCAGAAAGTTTTTCTTTTATATATTGTGCTTGTTCATCATCACGGCATTCTTGTAAACCAAGTAAGTCAGGATCAAAAGCTCTAATTCTTTCTATTACTAAATGTTTACGATTATCCCAATGATTTATACTATCTTCAGCCGTTCCATAACGAATATTAAAAGTCATCACTTTAATCATAATAGAGTTCTCTTTCTAGCAATAATTTTAACAAACACTTACTAACTTATAACACTTTTTAAGTAATTTTGTACTCTGTTCTATTCCAATTTATTTGTAATATCAGTGTTTTCCTCAACTGATTTTGGATTAGCACAGCTTTCACATTTTAATAAAGAAACATCAATATGAACGTTACAAAAGGCTTTATTACAAGTCTTACAACTTAAAGATGTTTGATTTTGACAGTTAGTACAGGGTTTTAATATTTGTGCATCAAAAGATCTATTATTTGATTCAAAGTTTGATTTTGATTCAAAACTTGGTTTGACTTCAAAGCTTGGTTTGACCTCAAAACTTGGTTTAACTTCAAAATTTTGTTTAACTTCAAAACTTGGTGGTTTGACCTCAAAATTTTGTTTTGCCTCAAAGCTTGGTTTTATAACCATTGGCTTATAGACATTAGGATTTGGGCTTTCTGTTATTTTAGGTTTAGCAGTGTTACGAATTACCAGCCTTGGTGATTTTGATTGATTTTGGTTTCTATCTTGATTAGGAGCAAAAGGAGGTAATGCTGGTGTCATAGGCATACCTTGCATCATTTGGTTTGGAACAGGGGGAATAACTGCACCAGGAGTCATTGTCATAGCTGGGCCAGGCATTTGCGGAGGCGCTGGCATCATTTGGTTTTGTGGTGGCATCGGCATCATTTGGTTTTGTGACAAAGGCATTATAGCCATTTGATTTTGTGGCATCATTGGCATTTGTGGTGGCATTTGCGGGGCTTGCATCATTTGATTTTGTGGCATCATTGGCATTTGTGGTGCTGGCATCATTTGATTTTGTACTTGGGGCATTTGTGACATCATTTGATGTTGGCTCATCATTGGCATTTGTGCTTGTACTGGATTTTGAACCATAGCAGGTGCCACTGCATTTATAATTGCTGCAATAGGTTGAGGTCTCATTTCTATCATATGAGGTGGAAAATCTGTTCTCACCTCATAGCCTGAAGCTTTATCTAAAAGATTTATTTTTCCAAATTTTAATGCTTCTAACCTTAACTTTAGCAAAGCTAGCAAGTTAGTATTTTTTCTTTCAATTTCTAAAAAGTCATTCTGTTTAATTACTATAAAGTTTATTTTCTCTTGATAATAAAAACGTTGCATTACTTCTTTTAAGCGAACTGGGTCAAATAGATTACTAGAAGTTTCTGTATCCCTAACAAATAAAATCACTGTGCTGATACCTACTATTTTTAATTTATTTGCAAGTATAACTAAATCTTCTGGGTGTACTTCTTTAACCCAATAGCGCCATTCAACAGCTAAATAATGGCCTAGCTCTGTTATTACTGGATCAGTAATACTACTACGAACAATTAAATTAAAATTATTTTGAGAAATAGTTTCCTCACAAATAACAAAATCTGGTACAGAATTAAATAAATATGAGATGATATCTGATAGACAAGGTTCTATTGCTTCAACAGTATTAACCCTACGAAATAAATCCATTAATGTATAAAAATAAGTGTAATTAAAACTATTAATATAGGCATTCTCACTAGCTGAATAAATAGCAGTGCTAGTTTTTGAAACACGTAAATAATTAGTATAGCAATCCTCTGGATAAAAACATCTATCTGAATAACGGCGGGCAAAATCACGAGCAAAAGAAATAAAGTTATTAAGCTCAACAGTGCTACATTTTAGTGACTGTCTTAGCATTAAATAGGCTGGGTTAGAAGAAACAATCCTAAGCTGATTATTAGAATCCATTTCTAAAGTATTAAAGACTTCTTCAAGCAAAGCTAAGCGTACTACTTTACGAGCATTAGCTTCATCACCTAATAAATAATTAGCCCAGCCTAAATTTTGTAAACTAAAGCCTTTATAAAATCTTCGGCGCATATCGGTTTGTTGTAGTAGCTGAAATTCATACATTGCTACAAGTAAATCTCGCCCTATTTGAGGAAGTTTTCTTTCAATCAAAGTCCAAGCTAAATTATTCCATAATTGAGGCATTTCTAGCCTAGCTAAGTAGCCAGGCGGTTTATTTTGAGCAGTAATTTGGCGCAATTTAGCTACCACATCTTCAAGCCGAGTTGTAAAATAACGAACCATTTCTGGGAAAGTCTCTCCTCTACCTAAAGGGACAAGGAATTCATTCCAAACAGCCATTTCTTGTTCACTATCTATGGTTGATAGAAGGCGGCGATGTGTATAATCTAATTTTTCTGCTAAAGTCATTCTATCCATTGTCATTTTTATTTAACCTCAATTTAGTTAATCCAAAAATAAAATCTCTGGATAATTACATTAGATTTCCAAGTGTTTTGTATTTGGATAATTTTGTTCATAGGTATTAGCAACTTGTAAAAGTTTAGCTTCTTGAAAATGAGGTGCTACAAGTTGGCAGCCTATTGGCAAACCTCCTTGAGAAAAACCACATGGAACATTAAGACCTGGTAAGCCTGCTAAATTTAATGTGACAGTATAAATATCAGCCAAATACATCTCTAAAGGATCTTCGGTTTTTTCTCCTAGCTTAAAGGCTGGAACAGGTGCTGTAGGCATTGCGATTATATCGCACTTTGTAAAAGCATTACGAAAATCTTGTTCTATTAAAGTACGTACTTTTTGAGCTTTTAAGTAATAAGCATCATAATAACCTGAAGAAAGAACATAAGTACCAAGCATTATGCGCCGTTTTACTTCAGCACCAAAACCTAAATCGCGAGTATATTTATACATATCAGAAAGATTTTTTACATTCTCAGAACGAAATCCATATCTTACCCCATCAAAACGGGCTAAGTTAGCACTAGCTTCGGCAGTAGCAATAATATAATAATCAGCAATAGCATACTCAGAATGTGCTAAGGTTACATCTACAGTAGTTGCTCCTAATGTTTCTAAATTTTTAATTGCTTTTTCTACATTATCTTTTACTTCTGGATTTAATCCTGCTCCAAAAGCTTCTTTTGGTATTCCAACGCGTAAACCTTTAATATCTAGACTCTTTAGAGCAGCTAAATAGTCTGGGACTTCACAATTTGAAGAAGTAGCATCATTTGGATCACGACCAGCAACCACACTTAGAACTTTAGCAACATCTAAAGTAGTTTTACCAAACTGCCCTATTTGATCTAAAGAAGACCCAAAAGCTACTAGTCCATAGCGTGAGACTCTACCATAAGTGGGCTTTAAGCCAAAAATGCCACAAAAAGAAGCAGGCTCACGAACAGAACCTCCAGTATCAGACCCTAAGGCTACAATAGAAAGGTCTGCGGTAACTGCTGCGGCTGAACCTCCACTAGATCCACCTGGAACCCTTGTTAAATCCCAAGGGTTATGTACTACGCCATAAGCAGAGTTTTCATTTGACGATCCCATTGCAAATTCATCACAATTAGTTTTACCTACTATAATAGCTCCTGCTTCTTCAAGCCTTAAAACTGCTGTTGCAGAATAAGGAGGAACAAAATTTTCTAAAATTTTAGAACCACATGTAGTAGTTATTCCTTCCGTACACATATTATCTTTTATTGCTACAGTAACACCAAAAAGCGGAGGTAAATCTAAGGTATTCTTTAGCTTTGCATCTAAAGTTTTAGCTCGTTCTAAAGACTTTTCTTTATTGATATTAAGAAAGGCATTTAGTTTTGGGTTTAGTTTTTCAATACGTTCAAATGTAGCCTGACAAACTTCTGTAACTGTAGTTTCTTTATTTTTTATTGCTTTATGTAATTTTTCTATTGTTAATCCAACAATATCCACAAATTCTCTCCTAGCTTGTTCTTACTTAAGGTTGATAAATATTGGTTCTAAAGGTTATCATCCTACTAAACTTTATTAGTGATGTCACCTTGTGTGAGTCAGCATTTAATATTTTAACTTTGACAATATTCTTAAAACTATGCGACAAAAATTTCTCTTTTCTATCATTTTAATCTTTACTTTTTACTCTATTACCTTTTCACAAGCTGCTCCTATTGACCTTAAAGACCTTAAAGACTTAAAGCGTGGTAATCAAGTTCCTACACTTCAAAAAGACCGCTCTGCTCAACAAATTTATATTCGCCTAAGACAGATGGAAGATGAGCGAGGTATTAGTAGTGATTTTATACAATATCTTACTAGTTCGCATGCTGGCGTAAGAAAGCAAGCAGCACTAACACTTGGGCGAATAGGTGAACGCTCTATGGTAGGAACACTAAGCCAAGTCCTACTAGATGATGGAAATCCTAAAGTAAGAGAAATGGCGGCTTTTGCTTTAGGTGAAATAGAAGATGTTAAAGGTGTAAGGGCTTTAATTTCTGCTTTAATAAGCAGTGGAGAAGTAACAGAAGTCCGCACTCGCTCAGCAGAAGCACTAGGAAAAATAGCTGGTAATAGTGAAAATGCTAAACAACTTGGTGATGAAACAAATGAGCGTATTATTAATGTGCTTACTAGTATATTGCCTAAGCCAACATCAGAATTAAAATCTAACCAAGAGGCTCTAGTAGCTAACACACTTACCGCACTTATGCGTGTTCGTGCTCTAAATGCTATTGAACCCATAGCTCTGCAACTAACCTCGCCTAACTTACAAATAAGATTTGTTGCAGCTAATAGTTTAGCCCGTATATTAAGAGCTAATCCTGGTAAAGCGACTAAAACTGTTATTGATTTAGCTTTAACTGGGGCTAAAGACCAAGATCCACTAGTAAGAGCAGCTATTGCAACCGCACTAGGTGCAACTAAAAACCCAATAGTTTTAGACTCTTTATTAAAATTACTGAATGATAGCGACCAGCAAGTACAAGCAAATGCTATTCGTGCCTTAGGCGCACTAGAAGACAAAAAAGCTACAAAACCTTTATTAGAACTGGGTGAGCGATTGCTTTCAGAATATCGTAAAAGCAAAGACCCTCTTAATTATGAGCTTAATTTACTTTACTTACTCTCCACTGCTTTAGGGCAAATAAAAGACCCTTCAGCACTTTCGCTAATAAAGTCACTGCGGCTAGTCCCAAATGCAACAATAGGAAGTAATATTGAGACAGAAACAGCAATTGCTCGTTTTGGAGCAGATGCATTTTTTGATTATGACTCAAAAACAGGTCTTAAATCTGGTAATTGGCAAGCAGCAGCAAACTTTGCAAGTGGGTTAGGTGAAGTTGGAGGTGAACGCGCATTAAAACTTTTAGATGAAATATTTACAGGTAAAGCTATAGGGACACTTGATCCTCGTGCAGTCCCAGAAGTACTTAGAGCAATGAGTAAAGTCAATTACCCCAATATTAGTAATATACTAAAAGAACAAATAAAGTCTGAGGATGTGATTATTCGCGCTACTGTAGCAGAATTATTAATGGACGGGACTAAATCAGATGATGATTTTAAGGTTTTAACTACTGCTTATGAACAAAGCAGCAAAGATACAATGAATGATGCTAAGCTAGCTATTTTAATGGCGCTTGCTAAGTTTGGAACAAAAGCTAATACTATTTTAACCTCTGCACTTAAAGATCCTGATCACTTAGTTCGCCGCCAGGCAGTAGATTTACTAAAAATGCTTGAAGTAGGAAACTTTGAAAATAAAATAGGAGCAGTAGCAACAGATCGTAATAGAAAGTTTTATGAAGATATTTCTACTAGTACTAACCGAGATAAAGCGCCTATTGCAGAAATAATTACATCAAAAGGTAGAATTAGAATAGAATTATTTCACCAAGATGCCCCATTAACAGTAGCCAATTTTATTAATTTAGCTAAAAAAGGTTATTTTAATAATCTTTCTTTTCATAGAGTTGTGCCTAGTTTTGTTATTCAAGGTGGTGATCCTCGTGGTGATGGAAATGGTGGCCCAGGGCATCAAATAAGGTGCGAAATCAATATGAAGCCTTACTTGCGGGGTACAGTAGGTATGGCACTTTCAGGAAAAGACACTGGTGGAAGCCAGTTTTTTATCTGTCATTCTCCTCAACCACATTTAGATGGAGGCTATACAGTTTTTGGTCAAGTAATTGCTGGTATTGAAATTGTGGATAAAATTGTTCGAGGCGACTTAATCGAGAAAATAACAATAGAAAATCCTTAAGAAAATAAATTAAAATTTTAAGTTAACTTTCTATATCCACGAGAATACCAAAGCAAGGGTTCTCCCTGAAAAGAGCCTGTAGCCTCTAGTTTTCCTACATAAATAGTATGATCGCCTGCTTCATAAGAAGCATCAAGCGAGCAATCCATCCAAGCTAAACAGTCATCCAGAATAGGTGCTCCAGTGATTTCTTGGCGAAAGCTTATTCCAGGAAGAAAACTTCCTTCTGGCCCGCGAAAACCAGCACCACCATTAGAAATTTCCTCTTGAGTACTAGATAAGATCATTACTCCAAAAGCCTTTTGCTCTGCGATTTTTGAATGTATACGAGCATTTTTATTTACTGCTACTAAAATAAGCGGCGGTTCAGCAGAAAGCGAGGTAAAGGAACTAGCTGTCATTGCCAGTAGTCCATCTTCGTGTTTTATTGTAACAACTGTAATACCACTAGCCCAACAACTCATAGTTTGTTTAAATGCTTCTTTAGTAACAGACATTTTTACTCCTAAATTTTATATTTTAGTTGGTTAATCTAATAAGACCTTTCCTAATAGCATATTGTACAAGCCCTGTAACTTCTTTAACTTGAAGTTTTCTCATTAAGTTAGTTCGGTGAGTTTCAATAGTTTTAAGGCTTAAATTCAAAATATTGGCAATTTCTTTATTTGTTTTACCCTCAGCAATTAATTGTAATATTTCTCTTTCTCGGCTGGTTAAAGAGTCTTTTATGTCTTCATTGTCTACTTTGCGGACAAAACCTTCTACTAGCTGTGTAGTAGCATCAAGGCTAAGAAAACATTTACCTGCTTTTGCTGCTTGAACTGCACGAATTAGATCATCTTTTGCGCTAGTTTTCATTAAATAACCGCAAGCGCCAAGTCTTAAAGATTGAACAATATAAGGTAAGTCTGAATACATAGAACAAGCTAATACTTTTATATTAGGGCAGGCATCAAAAATTTGTCTTAATGTATCAATTCCATTTAGCTCTGGCATAGCAATATCGATAATAGCAATGTCTGGTATTAAATCTCTAGCAAGACGTATAGCTTCACGTCCATCATCGGCTTCGCCTACTACTTCTATATCAGGTTGAGCCTCTAATAAAGCACGGATTCCACTACGAACTAACGCATGATCATCGGCCAATAATATTCTTAATTTTCTCATAGCTCCCGGTTTTCCCCTTAGGCAAAGTTACCTGAATCCAAAAACCTTTTCCCACTTGAGATTTCATAGATATTTCCGCGCCAACAATTCTAGCTCTTTCTGACATTCCCATTAATCCAAAGCTATTTTTTTGGTCAATATCTAAAATGCATCCTCTACCATCATCAACAATAGTTAAAACAACCTGTGTATTTCTTTCAGTTAAATCAATAGAAATATTTTTTGCTATTGAGTGCTTAGCAGAGTTATTTAGGGCTTCTTGTACAATTCTATAAAATGCTGTTTCTACTTCTTTAGTTAATGGCTTTAAGAATTTATCTAAAAATAAATTAACTCTAATACCTGTACGCTTAGCATAGGCATCTGCATAAGCTTCTAGTGCGGCTGAGAGTCCAAAATCATCTAATACAGAGGGTCGCAGATCACGAGCAACCCTTTGTACATCTTTAGCAGTAGTTTCTACATAGTCACATAAGTCACTAAGTATTTTACTAGTTTTGTCTACTTGGGCTTCAGGAAGTGAAGCCGACGCTAATTCTAAACCTAAACGAATAGAAGTCAATGCTTGTCCTAATTCATCGTGTAATTCTCTAGCTAAACGTATTCTTTCCTCTTCCTGCGCTTTTAATACATAAGCAGAAAGAGCTTGTAATTGTAGATTAGATTTTTCTAATTCTAATTCAACTAATTTACTAACGGCACGTGCTGCTTGTTCGTGCATTAATTTTTCTTCAATTTTACGTTTTTCTGTAATATCTCTAAATACTAAAACTACACCTACTAATTTACTATCTGTATCAAAAATTGGTAAAGCGCTTTCAGCAACAATCCTTTCTAGACCATCTTTAGTAACTAAAATACTAGCCGTAGTATGTTCAAAACGTTTACCAGTTTTTAATGCTTTATTAACAGTATTTCGGCGAGTTTTACGATTAGTTTCGCTAAATAATTTTAAGACTTTACTAACAGGTTTATTAATAGCCTCTTCTTGACTAACACCTATTATTTGTTCTGCTGATTGGTTAATTAAAATTATTTTTCCTTCTTTATCAACAGTTATAACACCATCATTAATAGAAGCTAGAGTAACAGCTAAAAGCTCTTTTTCCGCAGCAATTGCTTCTTCAGCACGTTTTCGCTCGGTAATATCTCTTGAAATTCCTATTAACCCTATTACATTTCCATCACTATCATGATAAGGGGTTTTAATTGATAGATAAGTACGTGTAAATCCTGCTGCTGTACCAATATCTTCATAGCTATGGGTTTGATTTGAAATCATAACTCGTCTATCACCAGCCATAATCTCTTCAGCAGTATCTAAAGAAAAAAGCTCACTATCATCTTTACCTATTACATCTTCTACTTTTCTACCTAAAAACCTAGCCCCAGCAGAATTAATTAAAAGATATTTTCCTCGTAAGTCTTTTATAAAAATCGCATCTGTAGCGCTTTCTATTATGGTACGTAGAGTAGCTTCGCTTTTTTGCAGTGCCACTTCTGAGTCTCTACTATCAGTTATATCTTGACCAATACAAATAGTTTTTCCATTAGAAAGCTTACGTGTAATCCAAGAGGTTTCTAATATTTTGTTATTGGCTACTCTTACTTTTACATCATACCAATTAGGGGATGGGTTTTTCATCATTTCATATATATTTTCTCTCTCTTCAACATCAGGAAAAATATAATTAAGAAACTCTTCTGTACCTTCTCTTTTTAGTCTTTCAAATGTCCATCCAAAAGTTTTTTCCCACTCCCTATTAACTAATAAAAAATTTCTATTCTCATCATAATAATTAATCATTAAAGGAATATTTTCTAAAATTAGTTGGAGTATTTCCCTTTCTTCTGCTGCTACTTTAAGCTCTTCTAGTTGTTGTTTTAACTGAATATTTGCTTGAGAAAGTTCTTTAGTCCGTTTAATTACACTATTTTCCAGATCCCCATAAGCAAATTGAAGTGCATCTTCGGCTAGCTTTTTTTCTGTAATATCATTATGAACTAAAGCTATTTGAACAACTTTTCCTTCAGGGTCTTTTATTGGACAAACTCTTGCTTCTACCCAACGAGATCTACCTTTATAACCAGGGAAGGTTTTAGCAGGATCATAAAATATTGGCGGTAAAGTAATCATCTCCCCACTAAAAGCTCTTCTAAAAAGAGACATAATTCCTAAAGCTTCAACTTGGTTATCCTCAAACACATTGTAATAACCAATCTCTTTATAAGTAACTCCCCAAAGTTTTTCCGATGCCTCATTCATCTCTAACAACTCACCATTAAGCCCATAAATCTGGATACTAAAAGGAGATTGCTCAAAAATAGCACGAAAATAATTACTTGATAATTCTAAAGAGGTTCTAGGATTAGAAGGAGTTTCTGTTTGATTTTTCTTTAAGTTGGCTACTTCTTGGCGTAGTAAGTCTATCTCAGCCAACAATTCTTCTTTAGTTTTAGGAAAAAGTTTAGTACTCATAATAGCTTAATACTATGCAATATATAATCTGATATGTAGATTCTTAATCTTAAGCCCCAAAGGGGCGGTTGATAATAGCGTTGCCATTTATGGCTGGGCGCTTGGGGCTTAATAGCTTAGAGCAGAAAAACATTTTAGAATTTTCAACTAGTATTTTACTTACTTGAAATCCCTAGGGCTTTCATTCGCCTATAAAGGTAACTACGATCTATCCCGATAGCTTCAGCAGTACGTGTAATATTACCCTGAAACTCTATTAATTTGCGAGAAATAAATTCTTTTTCATAAGCCTCATTTGCTTCACGATAACTATCATAATTGTAATGAATATTTGACACTTGTTCACTTTTATTTATAGGTATATCTTCAGCCTCAATTTTTATTTTCTGATTCATAATTGCAACTCGTTCTACTACACTACTTAGCTCGCGTACATTACCAGGCCAATCATAACTTTGCATTACATCAATAGCCTCATCAGTAAATTTTTTATTTTGTAACTTGTTTCTTTTGCAATGTAGTTGATTAAAATGCTCAACTAGTTGTGGAATATCTTCTATATGCTCGCGTAAAGATGGGATTTGAAAAGGAATTACATTTAAGCGATAAAATAAATCTCTACGAAAATTCCCTTTCTCTATTTCTTCATCAAGTAATTTATTAGTAGCAGCAATTATTCTTACATCTACTGTAATAGAGTTAGAACTACCTACAGGTTCAAAGCTCTGCTCTTCTAAAACACGTAAAACTTTAGCTTGCATTTTTAAGCTCATATCAGCAACTTCATCTAAGAAAAGTGTCCCTGTATCAGCTAACTCAAACTTTCCCCGTTTATTTTGATAAGCACCTGTAAAAGCCCCTTTATGGTGTCCAAAAAGCTCTGATTCAATTAATTCCTCTGGTACAGCAGCACAATTCATTGCAATAAAAGAGTTTTGATTTCTTAAAGATTGAGCATGTAAAGCACGTGCAACTAATTCTTTCCCTGTTCCAGACTCACCATAAATTAAAACTCGTCCATTAGTAGGAGCAGCAACACTAATTTGCTGACGCAAGGCACGCATCGGAGCGCTATCTCCAATTATTTTGCACTCATTAATTAATTCATTAACACGTAGTTGTTGACTATCAAGCTCTAATTGTCTTTGTTGAAGAGCATGACGAACACTTTGGACAGTTTTTTCAAGTTGCAAGGGCTTTTCAATAAAATCAAATGCTCCTAATTTAGTAGCTCTTACAGCAGTCTCTATAGTCCCATGTCCAGAAATCATTAACACTACTATATCAGGATAACTAGCTTTAATTTGCTTAAAAGTTTCTATCCCATCTATTCCAGGTAGCCAAACATCTAGCAAAATACAGCTAAAAGATTCACCTTCTAAAAGCCTTAAGCATTCTTCCCCAGTAGCAACAGTTTCTACCAAATATCCTTCATCTTCTAAAACTCCTTTGAGCGCACGTTGAATGCCTCGCTCATCATCTACAACTAATATTTTAGACATCTTTATTACCTGCGATTTCCTATAACCAAAAGCCAAATTAGCCATAAAACCGCTTTCTACTTATTTTCTACTTATTTTTTATCTGAATCTGACAATCACCAAAGAGTTGTTTAATTTCATTAAACAACTCTTTATTTGATTTAACCATAACATAGCTATGTGGTTTAATTTGAACAATAATATGTCCTGGTAGTTCAATTTCAAATATGATTTCACAATCCCCTCTATTATCGTCAAGCAAGTGATAGAGTTTTTCTATCTTCTCATTTGTCATTAAAGCGCTTTTTATTCTTAAAATAATCTTCTTTGCGCTTCGTTCACTAATTCCATCAAGTGGTTGTAGGTCTTGAGTAACTATTGACTTAACTCCTTCGGTATCTATTTCAAGTACACCTGTTGCTACTATGGTTTCTTCCTCTTTTAATTTGCTTGCAGTCTTTTGATAGACCTCAGGCCAAATAGTTAATCTTACTGTTCCAAACTGGTCTTCTATTTGACAAATAGCAAATTTATCCCCCTTTTTAGTAGCTCTAATATTAATTGAGTTAATAATACCTGCTACCTTTACAATACTCCCAGAAATAGAATTATTTAGCTCATCTAAATTCATAATAGAAAATTCTTGCATTAAGCTTTGATACTGTTCCAGTGGATGACCAGTAATATAAAACCCTAGAGTTTCTTTTTCTGCTGCAAGCATTTTTATTCTTGACCAAGCTTCTACATCAGGAAGTTCCATTTCAACAGGTTCAGAAGTAGTTTCTGTTGCAAGCATTCCAAATAAAGATTCTTGTCCACTGTTGCGGTCGCGCTGGAGTCTTGCACCGCTTTCTAAGGCTGAATCAATAGCAGCAAAAAGCTTAGCCCGCCATAAAGCAACATCAGCAAACTTATTTACACTATCAAAAGCACCAGATTTTACTAAATTTTCAAATACACGTTTATTAAGTGCTTTATTTTCAACACGTTCAGCCAAATCATAAACTGATTTAAATGGGCCGCCCTTTTCTCTAGCAGCAATAATTTCTGTTACTGTAGCCTGACCAATTCCTTTAATTGCAGCAAGCCCAAAACGTATAGTATCGCCTTGAGGAGTAAAACTATCTAAACTTACATTAATATCAGGAGGCAAGATGTTCATTCCCATTTGCTTAGCTTTATCAATATAGCGAGCAACCTTATCTATATCACCAAGCTCATTAGAAAGCACAGCAGCCCAGAAATTTGCAGGATAATGAGCCTTAAGATATGCAGTATGATAGGCTAGAAAACCATATGCCATAGAATGGCTACGGTTAAACGCATAATCTGCGAAGCCTTCTAGACTATTCCAAAGTTTTTCTAGTTTTTCTTTATTATGTCCGCGTTCAATTGCCTGGCTAAAAAATTTGTCTCGGTGTGCATCTAGTTCTTCGCGTTTCTTTTTACCCATTGCTCGGCGTACAAGGTCGGCTTCACCTAGACTATAGCCAGCAAGAACTTGGAAAATAGCCATAATTTGTTCTTGATAAACTGGAACGCCATAAGTATTTCCCATTACTTCTTTTAAGGAATTAATATCAAAGCGCACTTGTTTACGACCATGACGGCGTTCAATGTAATCATCCACCATTCCGCTATCAATTGGGCCTGGACGGTAAAGAGCATTTAAGGCTGCAAGGTCTTCTAGTCCATCAGGTTTCATACGCCTACAAAGGTCTTTCATTCCTTCAGATTCAAATTGGAAAATAGCATCTGTTGCCCCATCAGCAAAGAGTTTTAAGGCCTTTTCATCATCTAGCGGGATTAGATTTAAGTCTATTTTTTCATCATACTCTCTTTCAATTGAGCGCAAGCAATCAGAAATAATTGTAAGAGTAGTTAACCCTAGAAAATCCATCTTAAGCATACCTGTTTTTTCTAGGTCATTCATTTCATATTGTGTAGCAATTTCATCTTTATTTGAGCGGTAAACAGGTACAAGCTCATAAATTGGCTGTGGTGAAATAACTACGCCTGCTGCATGTAGAGAAGCATGCCGAGCACAACCTTCTATACGTTTGGCTAAATCTATTAATTTAGCCACTTGCTCATTAGTATCTATGGCTTTTTTTAAATCAGGGACTTGTTTTATTGCATCATCAATTGAAACATTGCGACCACGAACAGGGGGAGGAATCATTTTAGCGATTTTTTCTACCTCAGCATAAGGCATTTCTAAAACTCGCCCAATGTCTTTAATAGCAGCCTTTGAAGCCATAGTACCAAATGTAATAATTTGAGATACATTTTGGCTGCCGTAAAATTCACTAACATATTTAATTACTGCTGAACGGCCACGAACGCAAAAATCAATATCAATATCTGGCATTGAAACCCGTTCAGGGTTAAGAAAACGCTCAAACATTAGCTCATATTCCATTGGGTCAACGTCTGTAATTGATAGACAATAAGCAACTAAACTACCAGCAGCAGAACCCCGACCAGGCCCTACAGGGATGCCTTGTTGCTTAGCAAATTTAATAAAATCCCAAACTATTAAAAAATAACCTGGAAAACCCATTTTCTTAACAGTTTCGATTTCTAGCTTAAGCCTTTGCTCATAACGTTCTAGGCTATATTTAAGCTTACCTTGAGACGCAATTACCTTAAGTAATTTTAACCTATCTTGATAGCCATCCCAAACAACTTTTTCAAAATAAGTATCAATAGTGTAGCCATCAGGGACAGGATAGATTGGTAGATAGTTTTTACCTTTTGGAAGTTCAAGGTTACATTTATCAGCAACTTCCATAGTTCTTTTTAATACATCAGGGAGTTCAGCACCAAAAACTCCCCACATTTCTTCTGCGCTACGCACATAATGCATAGGGCTATAACGCATTCGTTTATCTTCTTTAACAAAACGCCCTGTTTGAAGACAAATAAGCGCATCATGTGCTTCATGGTCATCTGCTGTTAAAAAGTGGCAATCATTAGTAGCAACTAGCGGGATTTCAACTTTTTTGGATAATTCAACAAGCGGGCCATTTATTTTATGTTGTAAGTCTATGCCTTGATCCTGAATCTCTAAGTAGTAATTACCCTTACCCATTATATCTTGAAATTCTAAAGAGGCTTTAGCAGCTTCATCAAATTTTCCTTGTAGTAAGTAAGCTTGAGGAACACCACTTAAACAAGCTGAAAGGGCTATTAATCCTTCACTATGAATAGATAAAAGCTCTCTATCAATTCGTGGTTTATAATAATAGCCTTCAGTATAAGCTAAGGATGAGAGCTTTACTAAATTCTGATAGCCTGTTAAATCCTTTGCTAATAGTATTAAATGATTAATTCCTTTTTCACCATCATGTCCTAAACCAGGAGCATCGGCAGTAGTTTTATCATGACGAGATTTACGAGCAATATAAGCCTCCATACCAATAATCGGCTTAATATTGCTAGATTTCATCGTATTATAAAAAGAAATTGCACCAAATAAATTTCCATGGTCGGTTATAGCTACAGCAGGCATCTCTAACTCTGTAAGCCTTTTAGCTAAAGGGCTATGTTGAATAGCTCCATCAAGTAAACTATAGTCTGTGTGTAAGTGTAAGTGACAATACTGAGGTTTTATTTTAGACATAACAAATTCTGTGACTTTTAAAAATGAAATTAATTGCTGTTTAAGCAAAGCCTAATAGCCTAAGTTAGCCTGCTAAAACCGCAAATCATAACACGCTTAAAGAATAAAATCTACCAAGCAATAGCCTCTATATATAGTAGCTATGATTTATTATTAAACTATATATAGAGGTTTATTTTATGATTACTCATTTTTTTCTTTACCAGCAACCTTAAAAGTATTCATTACTTCAAGTATTTGAGCAATCAGTGTAGCAAGTGTTTCAATAGGTTGTGAGTTTGTGCCTATAGAAACTGTACGTAATTCTTTTGGTTTGGGCAGTTTTTCAACAATAGAGGGTAGAGTTTCTATTAATTGTGCGCCTAAATGGTTTGAAGACATATTGTTAAGTATTTTTTGGCGAGCAGTCTCAAACTCTATTTCTACCTGGGTTTGACGATTATTAGCAACCCTCATTAACTCTTGAAGCGCTAGTTCTGCTTTAGTAACAATTTCTTTTTGTGCGGCTTCTCTACTAGCTTTTAATATTGTTAGCTCAGATTCTTTTTCTAAGCGGACTTTATCTAGCTCAGCAATTGAGTTAGCAGACTCTATTTCTTTAGATAGCTGAGCTATACGTAGTTCGTTTTCCTTTAAGAATTCTTCGTGTTTAGCCTGCATTCGAGCAGTTTCTATAAGAAGTGTGTTTTTTAAGTTAAGCTCTTCTAATTGGCGTTTTGCCTCTTGTTCTTGTTTAGAAGTAATATTTTGCTCAATTATTATCTGACGCGTCACTTCTTGTTCTTTTTGTTGGCGGCGGACTTTTTCTATTTGTTCTCTATCAAAAACTTGGGCATCTTTTTCTGACCTTAGTTGAGCAAGTTGGCTATCATTTTCTATTTGGCTAGTGGTGCGTGCAGTTTCTTGTTCAAGTTCACGGGCTTGGATAACAGATTGAGCATCAAGTTCTGCTAAACGTGCACGTTGTTGGCGTTCTGCACGAAATGGTTTTTGTAGGTTTTCCCAAAGATTTGCTGAACTAACCACAGCTTCTTTTATTTGCACAGTAACAATGCTTAAACCAAGTCCTTTATTAGCATTTCCGCCACCTTCAGCAACCTGTCTTAAGCGAGTAGTTAATTCTTCTATAATAGGCTGTTTATCAGAAAGAACTTCATCAATACTCATTGTAGCAACTTTATCTTTAATTGCAGCTTCGGCTTGTTCTCTAAGCTGAACATTGACCATTCTCATAGGGTCAGTAGGATCACTAAAATCTAATTTTTTATAAGCAGTACTAAAATCCTCTATAATCCATTGAACATAGCCTTGAACAAGTAAGCCTTGTAATTCCTTACAAATACAGTCGGCGTTAATCAAGATAGTTTGCATAGTAGAAGGAACCACAATAAATGAATCTAAATAAGGATTAAAGCTAAAAGAAACGCCCATACCTAAATGAAGAGGTTCGCTATAACCTCTACGAGTATGAACAACATAAGCATTAGGAGGAATAACAACAGTTTTCCATCGCCAAAAGCCAGTAATTTTTACATTTACAGCAGCAGAGTTATTTTGAATGCTAGGTAAATCGCTTCTTGAACGCGACATTCTAATAGCGGCTTGTGCTGGTTGAGGAGCAACATTATCTAAAGGAGCTACTACAACATTTCTACGTAAATCTTGCTCTACTTGTCGTTGTTTTGCTTGTACTTGTTCTAAATAATCGTTTTTCAATGTTTGCCTCACAATAATAAATTTTAGCTTAAGTTTTTAAGGCTTTTTCACTTTTTGATTTTGTTTATATTTTATCTAGCATCTTTTTATCTAGCAAATAATCTTTTTATAAAACATAATTCTAATAATCCAAAAGTCTAGGATTCTAGAGGAAAAATTATGAAAAAATTATCCTTTTTATTTTTCTTAGTTACTTTTCTACTAATCCCTCAACTAACTTTAGCAGAATCAAAACTTTCCATAGCTATTCAACCCCTAGGACAAATTGATACTAAATTGGTAGAACAGGTTAAACAATTAATTTTAGCTACCTATGCAGTTGATGTAGCTATTTTACCAGCTAAAGAATTGCCTCAAGAGGCTTACTATCAACCAAGAAATCGCTATCGAGCAGAAAAACTTGCTGTCTACTTAAGTAAAATAGATAGTAAGACTACAAAAATTCTTGGCCTAACAGTTAAAGATATTTCCACAACCAAAGGGGAATTTCTAGATTGGGGAATTTTAGGATTAGCCTTATTAAATCAACCTCCAGCAGTAGTTTCAACCTTCCGTCTAAAAAAAGGGAAAGCCTCTGAAAAGCTATTCTTAGAGCGTTTAGGTAAGGTGGTAATTCATGAGATTGGGCATACGTTTGGACTAGATCATTGTCCTAATTTTAAGTGTATTATGGAAGATGCCAAAGGAACATTGAAAACGGTTGACAATGAAAAGGATTTTTGTTCTGATTGCAAGATTAAACTATCTGGCAAACTTAAATAAATTCTACTATTAGTTATTAACTACTTAAAAACAATTGCTATGCCTTTAGAAGTAGGGAGTTTTCTTGCTGCAAATCGGTTTTTAGTTCAGCGTCAACTAGGTGAGGGCGGTTTTGGCATAGTTTATCAAGTCTATGATCAACATCAAGATGAAATTGTAGCACTTAAAATGCTTCAAAAATGGAACGGAGAAGCACTTTATAACTTAAAACAAGAGTTCCGCTCACTTGCAGATATTATTCACCCTAATTTAATTACTCTGTATGAACTATATTCTGAAGAAACAGAATGGTTCTTTACAATGGAACTTGTAAATGGAATAAGCTTTCTTGATTATATTTGGGAAGAATGCACTACTTCATCTTTAACTAATAAAATAGGAAGTCTTACTAGTCACTTAGAAGCTCTACAAACCTTACCAACTAAAATATTTACAAACTCTACAATAAATTTTATTCCTCAATATCATAGAAACAAACGAGTTAGGCTAAATTTACCTTTCTTAGAAAAGTCCTTAAAACAATTAGCAGAAGGCATTTTTGCAATTCATCAAGCTGGAAAACTACACTGTGACATAAAACCTTCAAATGTGTTAGTAACATCTGATGGAGAAGTAAAAATCCTGGATTTTGGCCTAGTAAGAGAACTTACTCGTAGGAATCTTTCTCCAGAACAAATTGGAGCAGGTACTCCTGCCTATATGTCCCCAGAACAAAGCCTTTGCGGAGATTTAACCGAAGCGACAGACTGGTATTGCCTAGGAGTAATACTGTATCAATCATTAACAGGACAACTGCCTTTTTTTGGTTCATTACAAGATATTTTAGTTAATAAACTGACTCATAAACCTAAACACCCTAAAGAGCTATTTCCAGATCTGCCCCAAAGTTTATCAGACCTAAGCATGGAGTTATTAAAACCTAATGCTAAAGATCGTCCAAGTGGTCAAGAAATTTTAGCAAAGTTTAGAGAACTTGCAGCAGAGCCAATAAAAGACGTAGATAAAGAAGATGCTTATAGAATTTCATCTCAAGAAATTCCATTTGTAGGCCGTCAAGAAGAATTATCTGGCTTAAAAGAAGCTTTTTCTGTTGTTAATCAGGAAAATAAACCCATAACGGTTTTTGTTCATGGTAGTTCTGGAATGGGTAAAAGTGCTCTAACTCGCTACTTTTTAGATCAACTCCAAACTACTCTCCCCTCACCTGTGATTTTATCAGGAAGATGCTACCAACAAGAATCACTTCCTTATAAAGCTTTTGATGGAGTTATTGATAGTTTAAGTCAATACCTAAAAGAATTCTCTGAAGAAAAAGATTTATTTATCCCTAAAGAAACAATAGCCCTAGCGCGTTTATTTCCTGTTCTAGAACAAGTTAAAGAAATAGCTAAAGCTACTAGCAATTCTACTAGTACATTAAGTTCTAATGAGCTTAGAAGGCAAGCCTTTAGTGCATTAAGACAAATGCTTGTTTGGCTAACAAAGCAACACTCTGTAGTAGTTTATATAGACGATCTTCAATGGGGAGATATTGATAGTGTAGCTTTAATAACAGAAATTTTTTCTGCCCCTGATCCCCCTGCTCTGCTTTTAATAGCTACTTATCGATCAGAAGAAATTAATTCTAGCCCTGTTCTAAAAACTCTACTTCCCTTAGCTAAAAACGATAAATTGGCAGAAGTCCGCCAAATTGAGATTGGAAAATTTAATATTAGACAAGCTCAAGAATTAATAATCTCTCTACTAAATAAAAACTCCTTAGCTGCTTTTTCAACTAATCAACTGCCTTTAGCAAAACTCCTCCATCAATCTAGCGGTAGTCCATTTTTTATTATTGAACTGGCAAAATATTTACAAACCAGTGATGCTTCTAACTCAGGGCTTCAAGCCTTTACTAGCAACACTTTAGACGAAGCATTAAAACATAGAATTTCTGAACTTCCTGATAAAGCAAAATACCTATTAGAAATTATTGCTATAGCTGGTCAGCCTATAAAACTTGAGGTTTTAGGCAATATATTAAAAGAAAAGATTAAAAAACATGGGATACTTCTACCTCTTCGCTCTAGTCATTTAATTAGAATCCGCGAAACTCAAGATTTTGAAGAAATAGAGACCTACCATGACCGTATCCGTGAAACTATACTAAGCTACTTAGATGAAAATACCCTTAAGGAATATCACTTGAATTTAGCCCTAGCGTTAGAAAGCGATATTGACACAGATCCAGAAAGACTAATAAATCATTTTTATCAGGCTCAGCTTTATCATAAAGCTTATCATTATGCAGTTATTGCCGCAGCACATGCAGATCAAACCCTAGCCTTTGACCATGCAAGCGAACTTTATGAATTAGCACTTAAGTTAATTATTGAGCATAAAATTCCTGTTTTGAAGACAGAAATTCATCAAACAAGAGTAAAACTAGCAACAGCACTTACTAATGCTGGTAGAGGAAAACAAGCTTCAGAAGCTTATTTACTAGCTGCACAAGACGCTATTAATCAAGAGGAATTTGTAGATCTTAAGCGACGTGCTGCCGAAGAATTACTTATTAGTGGGCATATTTATGAAGGTTTAGATATATTAAACGAAGTCTTAAACTCAGTAGGATTAAAATTAGCTAAAACCCGTAGTCCAGCATTTTTATCACTTCTTTATAACCGCTTAAAAATAAAAATTCGTGGACTAGAATTTAACAAACATAATGTAATAGATGTAGATTCTTTTGATTTACTTAAAATAGACACTTGTTGGTCTGCCGCTTTAGGCTTAAGTATGATAGATACAGTTAGAGGTGCAGATTTTCAATCTCAGCATTTGCTTTTAGCCCTAAAAGCTGGTGAGCCTTATAGAATTGCTCGTGCTTTATCATTTGAAGCCGCTTATTCTTCTGCTGCTGGAGGAAAAACCCAAGAATATACAGCAGAACTACTAGCACAAGCAAAACTACTAGCCGAAGAATCCAAGCATCCTCATGCAATAGCATTAAATATTTTTATATATGGCTTTGTTGCCTTTATGCAAGGCCGTTGGAAGGATGCTTATGAGTTTGATAGTCTGGCAGAACCAATGTTTAGAAATAAATGTAGTGGTGTTCAATGGGAAATAGACAGTATTAATGTTAATACTCTACATAACTTATTACTGCTAGGTAGATATACAGAAGCCTCCCAACGTCTACCAGGTTTATTAAATGAAGCTCATCGTCGTGGAGATATTTATGGGGAAAGTATGTTACTCTATAGGGTTTCCTATATGCTTCATTTAGCTAATGATAAACCAGAAAAAGCAGAAAAAGAGCTAAGTATAGTTTCTGAACGTTGGTCAGACAAAGAATTTTACCAGCAACATTTCTTACTACTTTTAGCAGAGATAGAAACAGCTTTATATTCTGGTAAAGCAAGCCTGGCCTGGCAATTTATAAAAGATAAAGAGCCTTTACTTAAAAAGTCTTTTGTATTAAAAGCCCAAATCCTAAACCTATTTTGGCTTTATGCTTTTGCACGTAGCGCTTTAGCTATGTTTAGTAGCACTAAGGATAATACTTTTCTACGTCTTGCTGAAGAAATGGCTAAAAAAATTCAAGAAGAAAGCATGCCTTGGAGTAATCCTTTTGCCCAAGTTATTTATGCTACAATAGCCAGCCACAATAAAAACTCTAGTCAAGCTATTGGGCTATTAAAAGAAGCTAGCCTAGGCTTTGAGCTAGCAAATATGAAACTCCATTGGGCTATTACCTTAAACTATCAAGGTAAACTTCTTGGCGATAAAGGAAAAAGTTTGTTAAAAGAGGCGGATGAGTATTTGGCAGAACAAAAAATTAAGTCACCAGAAAAATTCTCTGCTATGTTAATACCTACTTGTTTTCTATCCTAATCTAACTATCTAAGCACTTAACCTAGTATAATTTCCTATCAATAAATAAAATAAATGGATTTTATTTGAGAAATGGGGTAAAAATCTGACAAACGCATTAATTTAATATCTGAAATTTTTTGATAATCTGCTACACTGTTTGACCAAAAAGCAAAAAAATTTTCATACTCAACTATCTAGATAACTAGATAAGGAGGTTTCTGCAATGGACGCACTTGAGCGTAAAGAGATACTAGAACGGTTTCGTTCTGGGCATGGAAAGCTAGAACGTAGTATTGATGGTTTAGGCGAATATGAACTAGAATTTCGGCCTGCTCCTGGTAAATGGAATATACGCGAAATAGCCATTCATCTTTGTGATAGCGAAATTGTTGCTGCACACCGTATTCGTAGAGTCCTAGCAGAAGATGACCCTAAATTAACTAGCTATGATCAAGATAAATGGGCTGATCATCTTAACTATGGTAAACGTAATCTTGCTCAAGCTGTAGAGCTTTTTCGCTTACTCCGTAAATCTACCGCAGAGTTATTCCAAGAAATAGAAGAAGATGATTGGGAAAGAACTGGTATTCATGATGAACACGGTAAAATGAGTCTAATAAATTTAGTTCGCCTTTATGCAGAACATTGTGAAAACCATGTTAGCCAAATTCGTCAAATAAGACTTGAACTTAGTAAACAGTAAAACTTAACCTGAGTGTTATCAAAGTATTACATAAAATGTTTTGTTAGTACTAGCGTTCTATAATCTATTTAATTATTTCTAACTCAGTAGTCTAAATTCATGTGAAATAAACTCTTTTGGCTATACCTACATTACTTAAACCAACAAATTAAAATTTATAAGGGATAAAAACTAATGAATAATTTAAAAGGTAAAACATTATTTATCACAGGTGCTAGTCGAGGCATTGGTAAAGCTATAGCAATTCGTGCGGCTCAAGATGGAGCTAATATTGTAATTGCAGCTAAAACCGCAGAAGAGCACCCTAAATTACCAGGCACAATCTATACAGCAGCAAAGGAAATAGAAGAGGCCGGAGGCCAAGCTTTAGCCTGTGTTGTTGACATTCGCCTAGAAGACCAAATCCAAGACGCAGTAAAACAAGCTGTAGATAAATTTGGAGGCATAGATATTCTAGTAAATAACGCTAGTGCTATTAGCTTAACTGGAACTCTAGAAACCTCAATGAAAAAATATGACCTAATGCACCAAATTAACACACGAGGAACATTTGCTTGTTCACAAGCCTGTCTTCCTTTTTTATTAAAAGCAGAAAATCCACATATCCTTAACCTTTCCTCTCCGCTTAATATGGAAGAGCGTTGGTTTGCACCTCATGTAGCCTATACAATGGCTAAATTTGGTATGAGTATGTGTGTTTTAGGCATGGCAGGGGAATTTAGAGATCAAGGTGTAGCGGTTAATGCACTTTGGCCTAGAACTATTATCGCTACTGCCGCAGTAATGAATTTAATTGGAGGCAGTCAAGCAATTAAACAATCCCGCAAACCTGATATTATGGCTGATGCTGCCCACTATATTCTTACTCGTCCTAGCCGTGAATGTACTGGTAACTTCTTTATTGACGAAGATTTACTTAGAAGTATTGGAGTAACAGACTTTGATAAATATGCAATGACTCCAGGAGTCGAGGCGGTACAAGATTTTTTCATCTAAAGGGTAGTCTAAAAAATAGCAGGTTTATATGATAAGGCTAAATACCTGCTATTTTTATAAAAAAATTTAGACTCATTCCCTTAAAAAACATTTTTATACAGGTGTTCTAATGAAAAGAAACGTTTTATTTTTAATAGTGTTAATTCTTGCATTTAGTGCAATTAGATGTAGTAGCAATACATCTAATCCTAGTAATACTCCTAGTAACACAGCTAGCTCATCTACAGAAGGTGATAAGGTTTGTAAAGAAGTTATTGATAGCTATGTAGTTGAATTTCTAAAACGTAACCCTACTGTTAATACTTATTTAGGTGGGGCTGGGCTAAATCCTTCACTAAAAGAAGTTGATGGAAAGTTGCGCGATCACTCAGCAAGCGCTTTAGAAGCAGAAGACAAATGGTTAAAAGAAACTCAAGAAAAGCTGGAAAAAATTGATAACAAAACACTTTCCCCAACCCTAGCAATTGATCGCGAAGTAGCCTTAGCTCAAATCCGTTTTCTCTTAAATCAACATCAAACCCGTAAATACCAAGAGCGTGCGCTTGATACCTTTACAGATGAGCCTTTTAGAGCTATTGATTGGCAACTTCAAGGCATGAGCCAAACAGGTGATAAGACCTATGGGACTGAAGAAGAATGGGAATTAGTAATAAATCGACTTAGTGATGTTCCTCGCTACTTAAAAGTCGCCCAAGAACAGTTAGAGTCAGGAATTAAATCTAAAAATACTCCTGATTACCGTATGCTTAAACGTAATGGGCTTGATACAGCCGAAGCAGATGCTAAATATTTTGAAGAAACATTGCCTAAGCTTGCAGCAGAGCGTATTTCTGGAGCAAAGCGAGATGATTTATTAAAAAGGCTTGGTGAAGCCTCAAAAGGGGCTGCAAAATCTTATCGCGATCTAAAAGACTATGTAGCAAAAACCTTTTTTGATGATGTAGCAGCTAAGGGCGATATAGGAGTTAAAGAAGCATTTCGTGGAGATCGTTTTATTATGGGCGAAGAGGCTTATAACTGGGCAATTAAAAACAATCTTAAAATAGATAAGTCTTCTGCTCAGCTTTATGAAGAGGCTTGGCCTATTGTACAAGCTACTCGTGATGAAATGATTAAACTTGCTCGTGAAATTGGGCAAAAAAATAATCTTAAGCTCCCTGAAGATGGCCCATCAGCAGTTAAAGCCGTATTTGATGAGCTTTCTAAAGATTACCCTAAAAATGATACTGAAATGGTCAAATGGTACTCAGACGCGGCACAACGTCTTGTAGAATATTCTCGTAAAACAGGAGTCTTTGATGTACCAGCAGACTATAAATTAGAAGTCGTAGAAACTCCTCCACCTCTTCAAGCTTCTATTGATGGCGCGGCTTATTATCCTGCTCCTCCATTTAAGAATACAGGCGTAGGACGTTTTTATATTTCTCCTACTAAAAACGATGAAGCAAGGCTAAAAAATAATAATCGTGCTTCAATAGCTGATCTTTCTGCTCATGAAGGTTTTCCTGGGCATGACTGGAATTACAAAGTTATGACTCAGTATCGTGAGAAAATTTCCCCTGTTCGATGGCTTACCCCTGGAGCAGTCGAAGATTCTTCATCAATGTGGCAAGATTCTATGGCTTCAGAAGGTTGGGGGCTTTATTCAGAAGCATTAATGGCTGAGGCTCAACCTAATGCCGCTACAGGATTTTACACTCCAGAAGAACGACTTTATCAATTAAGAGGAAAGCTTTATAGAGATCTACGTGTACGTATTGATACTGGAATACATACTGGTAAGATGAAATTTCCCGAAGCAGTAGACTTATTTTCTGAGGTTGTAAGTTTTTTACCAGGATCTTGTCAAACACCTGAAGCGCTTAAAGATCCAGCCAAACGCGCTAGTTGTGAATCTTCGGAAAAAGCAATCTTTCGTTATTCTAAATGGCCTACACAAGCTATAACTTATAGATTAGGTAAAGATCAAATCTTTTCCCTTCGTGCTGAGGCTAGCAAATCATTAGGAGATAAATTTTCAGCTAAAGATTTTCATATTCTTTTTATGCAATTTGGGACAATTCCCCCACCTTATTTTCGTGAACAATTGCTTAAAGAATTAAAAGAAAAAGCGAAATAGATTATTTTCTAAAACACAGTTTTACAATTTTTGTGATTAAGGATAGAGAAACTACTCTATCCTTAATTTTTTTAGAGAAAATTACTCCTCTGTTTCTACACTACAACTAAACTCACAGCTATCATTTTCTTGAAAAGATGTTTGATAAATTGGTAAGGGTTTATTTTTAGTAGTCCCTACACGCTTAAACAAAGCTTTTGCAGCATATTCTAAATAGCTAACCTCTAGGTTTTCCATTATTTCAGCTAAAGGTTGGGCTATAACAGTTAAATGCTCATTTATAAAGGTTTTAGCAGATTGAGAAGTAATTTCTACTTGCTCTATTGCACCGCATTCTAAGGCATAAGCTTCTTTTAGCCTTAGATAACTAATAAAACCTGTTTCTACAGAAATATGATCAAGGGTTTCTTTTGTAACAGGTTGATAGGAAAAAGCTTGATAATAACTATCTAGCTCTGACATCAAGTAACCAGGCTGTGTCCAACCACCACTGTAACTTATTTCGCGAGCGGGTGCTGGGCCGCCTGGGCCTAAAATTGAGTGATAAAGCCCTTCTGTAGCTTCTTTGCAAGCAAACTTAGCAGCATCTTTTAAGTCAGGGTCTAAAACTTCTTTAGCTAGCATTTTTACTTTCTTTTTCCAATCATCTTTTGGACATTCAAAAAGTAAACTAATTAGCCTCCACTCAGTAGCTTCAACTAAGAATTCTTTATAGTTAATTTTATTGTACATTTTTGCTTAACTCCCCTTCTGCCTTCATAAGTAAAGGCACCCAACCGCTACGCATTTTTCTTGCTCCTACCTCACCATGTGCTCCTTCCCAAATAGCAAAAGCGACTTGAGATCTATTATTAGGGCTTAAGTCTTTTGGTAAATTACGTAAAATTACAACTGACCATCCTTTACTATTATATAGCCCTTTTCCTTTTGCTCCTGTAGGGTTAGGTGATGGAGATAAAGAACCTGGGCCTTCTGCAATTAATTCTTCTACTGCTGAATCTCTTGGCCCTTCCCTACCATTACCTAAAGCTCTTGCAGGAGAATAACGTTTTGCCATTTCGCTTTGTAGAGCAGGGTCTTTTTCTAAAGGTTTTGCTTCATAAGGATAATGGTCAATTGTAGCATTAGGGTAGAGTTCCTTAATAGAGTCTTTACGGCCATTTACAATTGCTTGCCAATCAGCACGCCAAAAAGTTATTTCTACAGATTGACCTTCTTGTCCCATTTGAGGATCAGGAACATTAGCAGCTATTTTAGAAGGAATTTGAATTGCACAGCCATCAATAAAGCGTGCTGGCCCTGGTAAATCATTTTTTACTGGGTCTAGCCACTCTAAGCGAAAAGCTACTAGAGTGCCATTAGACAAAGCTTTTACTTCTACTTCAGCAGTAGAGGATTTTGTAAGCCTTGGTTCAACTAAATCTTGAGGTATTAATTTAGCTAAATGGCGAGGAATACCTTTCCATAAAGGAGCATTTGGTTCAAGCGGAACATTAGCAGATGGGATAATTACTACTTCCGCTGTAACGGGGCCTTCGCCACTACGACAACTTAAAATCAATAAATTGCTGCTTAAAATCAAGGTTACTATTAAAATCAATATAAATTTTGCCCTTAACATAATCATCTACTCCTATCTACTCTATCTACTTTTGCTAAAATCCAAGTAAATGTCTTTATATGAAGGCTTTATGGACAATTAACACGAGCAATAGAAAATTTAGAATCATAGGCTGAGCGAATATATACAGGCTCACGGAGTGGTACTTTAATAAGTTCGCTACCTTTTTCACTCATCCCTATTACTAAATCACCTTGGCGTTTCCATCTAGGAACAATAAACTCTGTTGAGCCAAATAAAGCTAAAAGCCCTGCTAAATCCAAATCCTGTGCCATATTACGATATTGTTTAACAGCTTCATCTACTCCAGGCCCAAACATTTGTTTTAAGAAATGTGTTGGTACATGTACAGGAGGAATATAGTAAATATTAGGCTCTAACCCAAATTGTGGAAAAAGTGGTAATGCAATTTTCTTAATATGGACTAAGTAATCAAGTGGGTTTTCTGGGTTTGCTTGATCAGGCTTAGAAAGCCATCCTGCAAGGCGAATTTTGCCTATACAATTAACAAAACATTGTGGTTGAATACCTTGTTCTATTTTAGGAAAGCAAGCAATACATTTTTCTGATGTGCCTGTCATTGGGTTAAAAAATACTTTTTTATATGGACAGCCCTTAACACATTCTTGATAACCTCGGCAACGGCTTTGATCTACTAGCACAATTCCATCCTCAGGACGTTTGTAAATTGAGCCTCTAGGACAAGAAGCTAAACATGCTGGGTAGGTACAATGATTACAAATACGTGCTAGATAATAAAACCACATCATATGGGGAACTTCTAGACTTGCACCATTTTCAATTTGTCCTACACAATCATCTTCTCCAACATTTGGATAAGAGTAATCTTCTTCTTCTGGTCGCCAACCTAAAACCCTTTCACCCTCTGGTGCTGCTTCAAAAACGGTTTGACCTTGATAAACATTACCCTGCCATTCTTGTCCCTGTAAGGAATTTAACAAATTAAGATCCCAAGCTAGAGGATAAAAACCATATGGTTTAGTCTCTACATTGTTCCAGAGCATATACTCTTGTCCACGTCCAGATGTCCAAGTAGTTTTACAGGCTAGAGTACAAGTCTGACAAGCAATACATTTATTAACATCAAATACTGCGGCAAACTGTTTTTCTGGTCGGCTTTCTGGATACCAATAAGACATCTCTCTACCTATTTGCCAATTATAAACGCGTGCCATTTTCTTTGCTCCTTTATGATTTTATAAGAAGGGTAAATCTATAGATCTACCCTAACAGTCTTATTTTTTAATAAATTCCCCTGCTAGATATTTTTTCATTGCTTCGGATTCATAACGTGGGCGAATACCTAGCGCTGCTGGTCGCCAAAGCTTTTGTCCATTGATACCGCCTGGCTCAGCTTTAGTAATTTTAACTACTGCTTCACGAGGGGCACCTGTTGGACAATGGACATCAGGTAAAAACCCTTTTCCTATACCTTGTCCAAAAAGTCCTTTTCTAACTAAAGAGTCAGTCATCCAGGTAGGCTTTAACCAACCACGAGTTGCTGATTGATGAGAACCTGAGCGAAACATTGCCTGGTAATTAGTACGAGGATTTTTTGCTAAACCATCTTGGCGGGTCTTTTGCCCTTCCATAGAGCCTGGAGTAGCGGCATACATATTGAACCACATCCTAGTTACTCCTCTAGGTGTCCCAGGATAATAACGTGCTCTACAAAGCAGACGAGCAAAAGCATAATCTTTAGAGTTTTTTTGCCATCCTCGAAAAGGGCGATCTTCTGGATCAGGGTCAAGCCAAACATAATCACCATCTTCAACACCAATTTCACGAGCATCTTCTGGGTTAATATCTACGTAGCCCTCTGTAACAAAAGGTTTGCGCTTGTCATGTCGGTAAAGGTCTCCAAATGGGCCAAAAAGTACCGCCACCATATCTGTATCAATTGGCGTAGTGTGTGAACCATGTCTATATTTAGGAGTGTGAAAAACAAACTTAAATCCATCTTTAGCAAGCGGATGTTTAGTGTTTTTAGCTTCTGCCCAACTTAAAACTACATTACGCCCACAACGAGTCTCACAAGAAAGATCATCTCGTTTAACTCCATAACTTTCTGGGCTAGCAGCACGAATAGCCTCATGTTTTGGAGCAATAATTATATTAGGCTCATAAAAAGTTGAGTCTACAGGCTCACGATGAACAGGTAAGTTTTCTCCTGCTTCAATAAACTCATCCTCTTCACGATAAAACTCTAGCCGTCCGCTCTTAGTGTACCAAGGGCGGGAATCTTCAATTTGTTCATAACCAACTACTTTTGGTGTAGTTCGGCTATTCATTAAAGCAGGAATACCTTCTTTAGCTTTAGCTTCAAGCTCTTCAATCTTATAGCCTTTAGTGTTAGTTGAAGTGTCTAAAATCCTTTGTAAATAAATACTAGTTTTATCTTCTTTAACAAATTTCCAATAATCATTAAAACGATTATCTTTTGTTAGGTCAGCTAACTTAGAGGACACTAGTGCAAGTACTTCAATATCCCCTAAAGTATTAAAAGCTCTTGGTAAAGGTGTTCGAGGAAAGATTTGTAAAAATGGGTTTGTTACAGAGGCAGTCATATCAGGATGTTTTAGTTCTGCCCAACAATCTACCCCAAAAACTATATCTGCCCATTCACAAGAAGTTGACCACCACCATTCTTGGACAGCAATCATTTCAATTCTAGGTAACACATTAACTACTGTGTTGTAATGCCATTTCACATTACCAAGTATTGAATTAGCATTTGCAAACCAAAGTGATTTTGTTGGGGTAGGTATATGAGTTTTACCTGTAAGTAATTTATTACCAACCCTTAATGGATGGTCTTCATGGTTATAATAATGCGCTGATTCAGCCCTCCAATATTGTTTTACTCTAGCAAGCTTTGAAGAGTCTAGTTCAATATCAAATGGGTTTTCATTAATATACTGAGGAGAACCATTAAAGAGCGCTACACGGTAATTACCTGCATAAGAACCAACATTTCCTGCAATTTTTCCTACATTTCCTGTAAGTGCTGCGAGTAAGAAAATATCTCTATCCTTATTATCATTATTAAAAAATTGATTTGGCCCCATTCCAATTGCAAAAAGCGTTGTACCTGGTTCTTTAGCAAAAAGACGTGCAAGAGATTCTACAGCCTTAGCGGGTGCCCAAGTTATTTCTTCAGTAGTTTTAGGGTCAAAATGTGCAGCATATTCTTTTACTAAATCAAAAACTGGACGACAACGAACCTTTTTTCCATCTGCTAAAGTTACTTCTACAGTGCCTTCTAATAAAGCCTCTCCAACTTTTGATTGTTTACCTACTTGGTCACGAGTAAGTTGTTTTGGGCTATTAGAAGTTTGATCCCACCAAAGGTAGTCACCCCATTCCTGACGCATTTTTTCTGAAATTAGCATCTCGCTTTGTTGAGCGGCAGGAGGTTCTTTTTCACCTTCTTTTAAGATTCTGGTTTGATTAGTAAGTTCTGCTGCCTTTTGTCCAAAAACTTCTTCAGTACGTAAATATTTTAAGCTATCCATACGTACTAGAATGGGTAAGTCCGTCCATTGGCGTACATATTCAAGGTCATAAAGCTTATCTCTCATAATGACATGGGCAAAACCCAAGGCTAGTGCAGGAGTTGTTCCTGGTCTAACAACTACAACATCATCGCCTTTAGTAGCAGTAGCAGAATACTCACAAGCAATTACCACTATACGAGTGCCTTTCATACGTGCTTCGGTTAACCAATGGGAATCAGGCATTTTTGTAGTAATCCAGTTCATCCCCCAAACTACTAGAGTTTTAGCCTGCTCAACTGCACAAAGATCAAACTCTACAGTTTGTTGACCTGTTACCATTGGATGACCTGGAGGTAAGTCTGTGTGCCAAGAGTAGTTATCAAAACCTTTACCACCAACTGCTTTATCTGCGCCAACTTTACGAATATGGTCATCAAGTAGAGCCATAGAATTAGCCATTCGATAAAGCCCAAAGACTCTAGTAATACCAAGTAGCGGCATTCCTCCTCGGAATTTTAGAACTTGAGTGCCTACACCTTGAGTAGCCTCAATGGTAGCCTCATCATAATGTTGAGCTTTAAGAAGTTGTTTACCTTTTTCACCTGTATAAGTTTCAGCAATGTTTTTTAATGCGGCTGCAACAATTTTTGCTGCTTCATCGTGGGACATCCTTACCCATTCATCTCTAGCACGCTGGAAATATTCACGTGGTGGTAGTCCATCTTGACCACGAGGAAAGTTAGCTTCATACCAACGCTTAAACCCTGCTCGCACCATACATTCATTAACTCTACGGTCTCCATAAAACCTACGTGTTAGGGCTAGACCTTTTTGACAGATTCTAGGATCCCAACGGTGGCTAGTACTATTTCCTGCTAAGTCTGTAGCCTCTCCATAACGCATTGTTGGCCCAATACGAGTTACCACACCAGACCGTACATAAGCGTTAAGAATACAGTTATGTGTATCATTAGGCGCACAAAGAAAAGTAAATTTAGAATCGTGCTTCCATAAATCACGGTAAACTTTTTCCCAATCTCGGTTTGGATAAATAGCTAATGGATTAGTAATTTTTTCTAGCCCCCAAGCTCCAACGCTAGTAGCAACTAGAGCACCAAACCCGGCAGCAGTAACACTTTTAAGAAAATCTCTTCTAGAAATTGACTTCTCCATACTATTCTCCTTTCCAGTTGCGAATATGGGTAACAATCGCCTCTACTTCTTTTTGTGAAAGCGCTTGGCGTATAGGTGATGGGTTTTCAAAACCTGCCATTGGGGTATTGCGACGACCTTTAGTAATAGTTTGAACTAGAAAAGTATCTGTAGCGCTACCAAGAAACTCTTTATTATTAAGTGCTGGCCCTTCTCCACCTTGGCCTTTTAAGCCATGACAGCCGCTACAATTAGCTTTATAAAGACGACTACCTAAATTAGCATCACCTTTAACCCAACGAGGTGGAGTTATTTCTGGAGTAAACGACGTTTTACCCAGTTCTCGAAGATGTTTAGTAATAGCTTCTATTTCATTTGGCTTTAGCCCGCCATCTTTTTCCCAAGGAGCCATACGCCTTCCAGCACGCCCCTTGCGGATAGTGTTTGAAATAAACTCATCAGATGCTATAGCTAAAAAATCTGGGCTAGCAATTGCAGGAAAAGCTTGTGTATTTGGATAGCGTGCACCTTCTCCATTTCTACCATGACAACTTGCACAAAATGTTCCATAGAGCGTTCTGCCATCTGTAGCAAATTCTCTTTCCTTAAACTGAATTACCTTTGCACGGTCTTTAGGTGAAAAGCTGCTAGGGAGTTCCCTACGCCGCAAAGAAAGTACATACATTGTAAGTAGCTCTATTTCTTTTTCAGAAAGCCCCATTGCAGGCATTTGAGAGCCTGCAACTAAAGAAATAGGTGAGCGAAAATGTTCTGCCAGCCAGTTTGCTAAAGTATGTTGAGCAGTAACATTAGAAAAATCTAGCTGACCAGGATCCTTAAAACCTATTCGAGAAAGGTCTGCTCCAGCATCACCCCCTACGCCATTTACTTTATGACAACCCATACAACCTAAAGAGTTAAAAAGCGCCTTAGCTTCTATTAGCTTAGGCGCACCAATGCGGGTAGAGAGAAAGCTAGCAATATTTTTCTGGTCATCCTCAGAAATTTCCCCAAAAGAGTTTCTCCAAGTACCTGTTTGAGCTTCATTATGATTATTTATATGCTTTGAATACCAAGCTAAGTCATAACCTTTAATCCCAATATAAGAGAGGTCATTACCCTCCATTCCACCGCCATCAGGGCGTATAGTACCGCCTCTACCATCCATTCGATGACAGGCTAAACAATCATAGCGCTCAATTAAAGTTTTCCCTTTAGTTAAGGTATTTAAGTTAGGAACACTTAAAGGTGTATGACAGGTGCCACAGCCAGCATAGCTAAACTCTTTAGGCAACATTGGCTCAGGCCAAAAATGCACATTGCCATGAGCATCATCTTTTTCTGTTGCTAGCCCTTGACCACCGTGACAGATAGTGCAACCAAAGCTACTAGTGTCATGGACTACTGATTTATGGGCTAACAAAGCATTATGCCCTGTCATAGCTTGCTCGCCTGGTGCCATACTGACATGGCAACTTACACAACGGTCAGTTGTGTTTAATTCAGGAATTACAATTTGCCTTAACTTAACATCTATTGTTTTACCATCAGCACGGGCATTTTTTTGAATTTGCTGCCAATCTTTCCAATAGTTATCACTAAGTGCAGCAATTACTAGCACTATAAAAGCAGCAAAACTTGACCATAGTAATAAATATTTGTTTTTATCCATAGTTTTGCTTTCATATCTTTAGTTTTATATCTACTTTAATGTTTAGGCCAATCTAAAGGCGACCAATAAAACACCCAATTTGGCCCACGAAAATAAGTCCCAATAATGGTTAAAACTAAAAACCCACATAAAAAGCAGGTAAATAAACCTAATGCACCTGCTCGGGTTGAGTTATAACGTCTTACTAAGTAAATAGAGTAAAGCGCATAAGCTAGCGTGATAATTGTTGCTGGATTAATAAAAGTCACAATTATTTGAGGAGTTTGAGGAAACCATTCTCTAATCCAGCCAAAAGAAATAGCAATGGTTTCAATAAAAATTGGAACAGCTAAGCCTATAAAAGTAGCTCTTTTAACTACATCTAAACCTCCTGTTCCCCCAAACCATTCACCTGTACCATTTTCTTCACGATCTAGAAAAGGAATTAGCCCAAGCCCAATCATTACAATAGTTGGAATACCAATTCCTCCCATAAAAGCAGAAAAAGATACTAGCTCTTGTAAACCTAAAAAGTACCAAGGGGCTTTTGCTGGGTTTTCTGGAACAGAAGGGTTAGCTAATTCTTTTAACGGAGCATCAGAAATTAGAGCTAGAGTTACACAGATAAAGACTGTAAACATTAGTACTGCTAGTTCTGCATAAAATAAATGTGGCATTGATGGCACAGTAGACTCTGGCCCACGCCCAACCAAAGGAGTTCGACCCTTTACAACTGCTGCAAGCTGATAAGTTTTTGCTGGAGCTTGGGTAAAAACAGGATAAGTATTTGTAGGTAAGACTCCAAGCCTACTTTCAGCATCAACAGGACGTGCAAGTCCTCCATCTTTACGGATTCGCCAAAAATGTACCCCCATTAACATTGCAAGTATCAAAGGCAAAATCATAATATGGAGTAAATAAAATCTAATTAAAGCCTCTGGCCCAACATTATCAGAGCCAAGTAGTAATAACCGAATTAATCCACCTGGGTCAATATATTCAGTTAGACCTAGGGCATCAGTTAATTCTCTAGGCGATTGGGCAATATTAGCGCCGATAGTAATTGCCCAATAAGCTAGCTGATCCCAAGGGAGTAAATAGCCAGTAAAAGACATTGCTAGAGTAATAGCTAATAGAGCAATTCCCATTAACCAGTTAAATTCTCTTGGTTTACGGTAGGCAGCAGTATAAAAAGCCCTTGCCATATGTAGAATTACTGTTACCACCATTATATTAGCTGCCCAGCGATGAATATTTCTTATAAAACGGCCTGTAGGAACAACAAAATGAATATCTTTCATTGAGAGATAAGCTACATCTGGATAAGGCTTGTAATAAAACATTAGTAATACGCCTGTTATTAATGTAATTAAAAAAGCTGCCGTAGTTATAATTCCAAGCCCCATAGTTGTAGACCACTTTAAGCTCCACAAATGAGTTCTAACAGAGTGCAGATGTAGAAATAGATTTCCAAATACAAAACTAGAGCGAGTACGGTCTGTATTTGGAACACCTGTTCTAAAAGCAGTACCGCGAAAGTACTCTGGAAGAGCGCGAAGGTTATCCCAAAACTTTTCTAATCCTGAGCGGTTTTGATTTGTTGTATTTGTACTCATAAGATCACCTATGTAGCTTTAGTTCCTGGAGTAACAATAGTAGTTTCATCTACAAGCCATTTATCACCATTTCTTGTTACTTTTAGCCAAGGTAATGGACGAGGTGCTGGCCCCTTAGTAACAGTGCCATCAACAGAAAATCTTGATCCATGACAAGGACATTCAAAACCTTCTGGATTATTTTTCACTACACACCCTAAATGAGTGCATATAGTAGAGATAGCATAAACTCCTTTTTCATCACGAAATACTGCTACTGAGCGCCCTTGAGGAATAAAAGCCTCACCAGTAGCTAGAGAATCTGGCAAAACAACAGGAAATTTCTTTGATGGTGAAGAAAGCACGGCTGTTTTAGGTAGCTTTAGCATTCCTAATAAAGCAAAAAACAAAGTTGAAGCAGCAGCAAATAGCGCTGATAGACCTAAGAAATCTCTACGTGCAATTGGTTCTGGATCAAGGCGTGATTTTTTTGGTGATTCTTCTGTCATTGTGACCTCCAAAGAGTTGAAAAAGTTACTCTCTCCATAGTTATTGCATCAACAGGGCAACGCATCTCACATAAAGCACAGCGAATACATCTATCCTCATCTTTTAAGATTGCAGAATGTTCATCTAGGTTTAGGGCTTGATCTTGGCCTAAACTATTATTAATTGTTGTATTTAGCTCTGTAGTAGGAATTATCTCTGATAAAGAAACAAGCTTTAGACAATCAGTAGGACAAACATCAGCACAACCACCACATAAAACACAACGGTTTCCATCAAATACAGGTGTTACACCACAATCTAAACAACGTGAGGCTTCTCTAATTGCTTGTTCAAAGCTATAACCCTTTTCAACAACTGTATCTGGATGATGAAGTCTTTCTTCTGCTTCAAGTACTGGAATTTCTACTCTAGGAATATTTTCATAACCAGCTTCACGCCTATAATTATCTTGAACAATATGAGCAGTAGTAGATTCTAGGGTTAGACTACGCCCTGTTAGGTACTCATAAATAGAGCGAGCCGCTTTTTTTCCAGAAGCAACAGCATCAATTAAAAGTCTTGTTCCATGAGCTAAATCTCCAGCAACAAACACTCCTTTAGCTGTAGTAGAAAGACTTTGAGGGTTTACTTTAGGCCAAGAGGGGCGAAATTCTTCTATATCGCTTCCTCCATCTTTAAGAAAAGAAAGATTGGGGCTTTGGCCTACTGCAAGTAAAACTGTGTCACAAGAAATAGTTTGGCAAACATTGTCATCAAAAACAGGGGCAAAGCGTTTATTTTCATCATAAACCTGTAGGCAACGCTTAAAAGTTACCCCCTTTACACTACCGTTTTCACTACGAAGTATTTCTAAAGGCCCCCAACCATTCATTCGTATAATGCCTTCTTCATCCCCTTCTAGGATTTCTAGTGTATCGGCAGGCATTTCCTCTAGGCTTTCTAAAGAAACTAGCCAAACCTGTGAAATAGAAGTAAGGCGTTTAGCAGTACGAGCTACATCATAAGCAATTTGTCTTAATACAGTTCTAGCAACATCATAAGCAACATTTCCACCGCCAATAACCACAATATCTTGGCCTATATTTAAAGACTCGCCTAAGGAAACAGCCCTTAATAAATCTACAGCGCCATAAACTCTTGGGCCTTGTTCACCAGGAAGGTTTAAGCTACGAGAAGACTTTGCTCCAACAGCAATTAAGACCGCAGCAAAATTCTTGCGAAGTTTGGCAAAAGAAATATCTCTACCAATAGTAGTGTTACAACAAATCTCTACTCCAAGTGCTTTAATTACTTCAATTTCACGAACAATTAAATCACGAGGAAGTCTATAGGCAGGAACTCCTAGAGCAAGCATCCCTGCTGCAACAGGTTCAGTTTCAAAAACAACAGGAGAAAAACCCATTAAAGCTAGGTCATGAGCGGCTGATAGCCCTGCTGGCCCTGCTCCAATAATTGCTATTTTTTCTCCACTGGCTTTAATTAATTTTTTAGAGATACTGGCTTGAAGAAGTGCGGCTATTTCTTCACTGTTGCCAGCAATTTTAGGAATATAAGATTTAATATTTTCTAGAACTTCTTGAGTAGGTCGTATATCTGGCCCAAATTGTTCACAAGCAAATCGTTTTAATGCTCTAATAGAAATAGGTCTATCCCAAGCAATAAAATTGCCATCATCATCTAGACGGGGAATTTTTCCTCTACGACAAGCTACTTCACAAGGAGCGCCACAAATACGACCACAGATTGAAGCAAAAGGATTTGGCCCACGAGCAATTAAATATGCTTCTTCAAAACGCCCTTCAGCAATTGCTCTAACATAACCTCTAGCATCTGTATGAACTGGACAAGCCATTTGGCAAGAAACTAACTCTTGATGGTAATTTTCTTTTGGCACTTCCACTTTTAACATCTTCACACCCTCATCTGACCAAAGATAATTTCTATAAAAAATTCTTCTGTCTTTAATGCTATGGGCAGAACTAAAAAGTTATGTAAAGCTTGTTTTTGGATTTAGGCAAACTATATGCCATAAGAAAAACCCTTCTAATTACTAGAAAATGCTAGACATAGATTTTAAGGGCTATTTGTAGTGGAATTTTACACAGTTGGGTTGAGAAAAAATTAGCTATAGAATGCACAATAGAGCAATTTAAGCCATTTCTTATTAACAAACCTACTAGATTTTTGATACTCTTTTTAACAGGTTATAAATAAATGAAAATTAAACTTATTACCCCATCAAGCGCAGATTTAATTAATGGTAATCATATTACTGCCCTACGTCTTGAGCAAATTATTACTAAACTTGGACACCAAATATCTACTAGCAAAGAATATAATGGCGAAGACATAGATTTAATGATTGCTCTTCATGCTTTACGTAGTTTTAATTCTATTAAGCATTTTTATGAGCTTTATCCTAATCGCCCTCTAGTAGTTATGCTAACTGGTACAGATATTTATCAGCATATTAAATTTAGCGAAGAGGCTTGCCAATCCCTACATTACGCTACTCGCTTAGTTGTCTTACAAAAACAAGCATTAGAAGAGTTAGCCCCACATCTAAGAAATAAAACTAGGGTTATTTATCAGTCAGTAACTACTAGTTTTAATTCTAGAGAAGTGTTAGAAGTATTTTCTAAAGATAATTTCAATATTCTAGTAGTGGCAAACTTTCGACCAGAAAAAGACCCTCTACGTACTGCTTTAGCAAGTAAACTGTTACCAACGGAATCAAAAATTCAGGTTTTTCATATAGGAATACCACTTAATCCAGAATATAGAGAAAGAATAAATTTAGCTCAAAAAGAAAACTCCCGTTACCATTATTTAGGAGGATTTTCTTATGAGAAAACCTTGCAAGCAATAGCTGAGGCAAATTTAATATCTATTACATCCCGCTTAGAAGGTGGGTCAAATGTTTTATGTGAAGCGCTTGCTAGCAAAACCCCTGTAATAACTACTAATATACCTAGCCTAGTTGCAACATTAGGAGAAGATTATCCAGGTTATTTTTCTGTTGCAGATACAGAGACTCTTAAAAATCTATTCTTAAAAGCTGAAATGGATGCTAATTTTTATCAAGAATTAAAAAATAGTTGTGCGAAAGCAGCATATTTAATTGACCCTGTTAGAGAAGAAAAATGCTGGTATGATTTGCTGCAACAGTTATCAGAGTGCTAGATTGCTAAAAATTGATATTTATAATTGGAGAAATATATGTCTAAAGAATTAAGCTCTAAAGAAAAAAACTTAAGATTAACAGAAATGGCTAAATGTGGTGGTTGAGCATCTAAAGTCGCTCCAAGCGATTTAGCTCAAGTTCTGAGCCATTTACCAAAATTTGTACCAAACCCTAACTTACTAGTAGGTTTTAACACTTCTGATGATGCAGGGGTTTATAAACTTACTGACGAGATAGCCTTAGTCCAGACAGTAGACTTTTTTACTCCTGTTGTGGATGATCCTTATCTTTTTGGCAAAATCGCCGCAGTAAATTCTTTAAGCGATGTTTGGGCAATGGGAGGCGAACCTTTAACAGCACTTGCTATTGTTGGGCTTCCTTTAGGGGATGCTGAATTAGACGTTTTTGGTGAAGTGGTAAGAGGTGGAGCAGAAATGCTTGCTAGTGTAGGAGTAACTCTTGTTGGAGGCCATACAGTTGAAGATAGAGAACTTAAGTTTGGCTATGCAATAACAGGGCTAATCCATCCACAAAAAGTTGTTACTAACTCTGGAGCTAAAGCAGGAGACAGATTAATTTTAACTAAGTCTTTGGGGACAGGAATTATTAGCTCTGCTATTAAGTTTGGAAAAGCATCTGAAGAAGCAATGCAAAAAGCAGTTAGTGCAATGACAGAACCTAATCGTTTAGCGTCTCAAGCAATGCAAGAAGTAGGGGTAAATTCTGCAACTGATATTACAGGCTTTGGATTGTTAGGACATGCTTATGAAATGGCTAAAGGAAGTAAAGTAACCTTAAAACTTAATGCAAGCAACATATCTATAATGCCACAAGTCTTTGAATTACTTGCTGAAAATATAAAGACTAAAGGAGATCGTTATAATCGTACTTACGTAGGGGATACAGTAGAGTTTTCTTCTGATATATCTGCTCTTATGCAATCAGTTTTATTTGATCCTCAAACTGCTGGAGGTTTGCTTATTAGTGTAGCTAAAGAAAAAGCAGCCATTCTATTAGATAAAATTAAATCCCATGCTATTGAAGCAAATATAATAGGAGAAGTTCAAGAATATGATGGAAAACTAATCAGAATAATTAACTAAACTTATTCACAATTTTTACCTTAGGAGAAACATCTTAAGGTAAAAATTTATCAAAGTTTTCATCAGAAACATCAGAAACATCAGAAACATCAGCTTTTATTTCCTCAATTCCCACTTTTATAGTCCCACGTTCAACTTTAACTGGAAAAGTAGCTACACAACGGCCATTATCAGGTTCTACACATTTTCCACTGGTTACATCTATTTCCCAAAAATGCAAGCGACAAGTAACTTTAGTTCCATCTAAAGAGCCATCATCAAGCGGGGCAGCCATATGAGGACAAATATTTTCAATAGCATAAAGCTTTCCTCTAACATTAAATATTGCTACTGAATGACCTGCAACCACAGCAGCTTTAGCTTCACCTAGACCAATATCGCTAAATTTACAAACCGGATGAAACTCCATAAAAAATCTCCAAACTAGTTAAAATAGTATTGTTACTTTTATTAGAGCCTTATTTTCTCTAGCATCAGTACGTTTAGTCAAGCAACAAAACTCATTAACTACTTAAAACTAGGGGAGCACAAAAAATATAATGTTAAAAACTAAGGAAATCCAGTAAAAATTTCTAGGTTATAACCTCTAATCCAAAACGTTTTCTAAGTTCTGATGCAGAAAAATGAGGTATATGTTTAGACTCTTCTATTTCTTTAATCAGTGCAATAATTGCTGTATTAATTGGAGCCATCAAATTATTTTTCTTAGCTAGATTAACAATTTCTCCATTTATATAATCTATCTCTGTTTTACGCCCTTGTTTTAGGTCTTGCCACATAGAAGAACGTGCTTGAGGATCAATCTTTATCATTCCAGCAGCAATTTTAAAAAACAAAAAATCTGGTAATGATAGAACAAGAGGCGCTATTGTTGGGATCATACCACCTGTTGCTTTTGCTTTAACACCACTTTTTTTCAGAATAAAAAGAGCTTCATTCATAGTTGCTGCAACAATTTTGCGGTATCCAATATTAGAAAACTCTTCTTTTAAAGGAATTCCTGCTAAAGCATTGATAGCGTTGTTTAAATTAAAAATTAATTTACCCCAAAGTATCCCTTCCACATTTGTACTTGCTTTAGTCTCTAAACCTACATTATTAAGTAAGGAAACTGCTTTTTCTGTAGATGTAGAAGAACTAGCATGTTTTTCAACAACAAGCTTGCCACTGGTTCCACAATGAAAATGTGCTCCTTCATTCCACAGAACATTGAAAGGAACCATCCCAGCTAATACTTCTGCTTGTGTTAAGACAGAACGCAAAATACTTGCATTTCTAACCCCATTTTGAAAGCTAATCACAGTTGTCTTATCAGTTAAAAACCCTTTAAGTTCCTTAGCAGTAGTTTCACTGGATGCACTTTTTAGCGTAATTAAAATTATATCTCTATCCGCAAGAGATCCTATGCTAGTAGTACAATTAACTTGTTTTGATGAAAGATGGAAATCTTTCCCTCTAAAATCTGTAATCCTTAGTCCATTGTCAGATATTTCTTGGACTATTTTTTCACGTCCAACAAGAACAGTATTTATCCCTTTATAAATAAAATGTGCTCCTAAATAACACCCTATACTACCAGCCCCTAAAATACCTATTTTCATAAGTAAACTATCAGTTCCTTAATATAAATTTCCAAATATAGATTAATAATAGAGGTGAAAAAATCACACTGCAATAATTTATACCTTTTAGTTTTTAAGACTTAAAAATAAAACTCTTTAGAAAAGATGAATGGATTGAATGAATTCAACGAAAAACGAATAATGGATAGATTTTTAAGACTGAAAACTTAACACTACATATAAAATACGTAAAAGATTTGTGTTGAGATGTAATAAAATCACTTATAAAACTGTCGTCTTGTGACTCTAAATCTCGCTTTACGTAATATAAGAATGATTATCAGTACTATAGTTTGTGAGGAGAAAAAAATGGGATGGTCTAAACCAATTAAAGATGAGACAGGTAAGACAATTAGGCGAGACCCTATAGAAGGGCCTGCTGGATTTAACGACAGCACAGCAGCAGTAGTGGTAGGCAATGCTAATTTCTCAGACCCAGAATATGTAACACAACCTACAGAAAAAACTAAATGGGCATATACATTCGTAGAATATACTGATATAGATAGCCAGAAATGGCGTTTATGTGTTGTAGGTCATGCACATATGAAGAATGGAAAATATGTAGCACCAGGTAATAGTTTTATCCCAGGTTGGGAAGCCTGGACTACCCCTACTCCAGAATCCGATGCTAAAAGGATAGCAACTCTTCCTAACAAAGGTAGTTTTCCCGATGATGCGAGATATCCTACAAAACTAGGTTAGTTAATAGCAAAAACTTGCAAGTAAGCTTACTTTAGATTTGACTCTCTGACCAAACTATATTGGTTCTAAGATAATAGGAAAGAAAATATAATGAGTAGCGAAGAAAAACAATTAGATAGTCCAAAAAATATATTAGGAAAAATTCATTTAGAGCTAGTAGTATCTATTATATTGTTTCTAGCAGGATTAAGTGAAGCGTATGAATCTCTTGATAATGACTTAAAATATCTTAGCCTAAAAGGCCATCATGGCATTATCATTTTTGGGCTATTTAATACATTTAAGGCAATAGTTGAGGTAAAAGAATCTTATAAAAAAATTAAAAAAGAAAGAAACTCTAATTCTTTAATAAAAACTTAAGCACTAAGGCTTAAGTTTTATAAAAAGATTTGGTCATAGCTTAAAGGTAAACAATGTTAATATTATCTAAGTAAAAACTAAGAGAACCAATTAACTCATTAAGGTGAGAAAAGTCTCTAGCTGTAGCAGCAAGTTCAATATTTTTGCCCAACTCACTAATAACAGGAAAACCAAAGCTATAGCCATGTCCATAAAGTTGATCCCCTATGGTAAAGAGAGTATTAAAATCTTTGTTTTCCAATGCTTTTTTAAGATTGTTTAGGGCTATTTGTTCATTATTTAGATAGCTTTGAGTTAATTCCTGCAAACTAGCATCTATAAATAAGTTGTTATTAACTCTAAAATAAGTACTTTCTTTTGCATAGCCCATATCTTTCTCCTTATGATTAAAGCTTGTTTTGGTTGGTTAAAATTTTATTTTAGCAATCACTATGCCTATATTTGTGTAAGCTTAAAGATTAGTTAACTCTTGTAGGTTTATCTTATTGTATTCATTGCTATTTATGATTATTTATGATTATTTATCTTGAATCAATACTTAGTTTGTTACTTTCCAAGTTGTTCTAAAAAGGTGTTCCTTATTTCCTCTATGGTTAAATTTTCCTGCTTTTTTAAGAGTTATTTCTTTGCAATAAGTTCTCAAATATTAAGCTTTAGTAACACTAAAAAATGGGGTATGTTAGAAATAAATTGGCAATACCCTAAGCAGCAAACCTACTAATAAAACAATCTATATATATTCCAAGCTTTCTTCCAACACAACAGATCCATTTGAAAAGTATTAGAGCAAGCCTAGCAATTAAGTTGATTTGTGACAGGGTTTTAGGGTTTTAATAGGGGAAGTAGGTTATGTAATAAAAAAGTTGGCACTAGTTTTGTATATCCTTTTAATAAAAGACTGCAACTTTACTGCAACATGACTTACTTAAACTTATCCCTTTCTAAATGTAGCCGTTTGCAAAAAGTTGATTTGTCACAGAAAACAGAAAATTTTTGCTAAAAAATCCCGAAACTTTTAATTGTTCTAATTAGTTGATCCTAATTTCTACTGATCTAGCAAGGGATATTAAGTGTAGTTGCACAAGATAAGTACTATAAAAAAGTATAAATTAACTATTTTATTAATTGATCTGAAATAGATCAAAAAAATAAATCTCGTAAGCTATTGAAAATACATAAGTAAATAAATTACGTGAAAAACTTATATGGTTTTATGTTAAATTAAACACAATGGTTAATAATTAATTAATCAAAATAAGTCTAGAAATAATTGGGTAATAGCCCTTTCTTAAAGGAGAGAAAATATGAAAAAAGTATCTATTTTAGTGATATTTGTGTGTATATGTATAGCAACAATGATGGTAAATAATGTTGATGTAAATGCAGCAAATAAGTGTGAAATAAAGTTTATGTTTGATGGTTTGCAAGCAATAGCATTTGGTAATCCCGATAAAGTAACAGATGGTATTTTAGATGTTCATCACCATACTCCTAAACTTGAGATAAAAGAGATTCTAAAAGGTAAGGAAAAAGTTATTTTTACTGCTGAAGGAAAAGATCTTTATAAAAAAGTATTAAACATCTCAATGCCTAACAATCCACATAAGCCAACACGTTATTATTCTCCTGATATGAATAAAGATACTAGTGATTTTCGTTGGTGCTTAGATATTGAAAATGACCTTTTTCAAAAACAACTTTATTTGAAGGAAGATAAGCTCTACTACAAGATTAATTTTCAAGTAGGAGAGTTTTTAGCAAATGGACTTACAGAAGAAAAATATCAATTTGTAGCAGGAAGCAAAATCCATTCATTTAATCGTCAAATAGGAGAACCTTCTGCAAAAGTTCAATTACAAGAAGGAAACAAGTTAGTAATTAATGGTCTAAATCAAGTAATCACCTTACCTTATCAACTAGGTTCTACTTATCAAGTTAATATTACCAATTTACCACCTAAGGAAATGGCAAATATTGATCATTTTGCTTTTTACTATGATGCTATTAAGACTAACACTACTCAATTTATGCCTTTAGTCAGTAAAAAGGTGGCTTTCAGCCCCAGACCTTATATGTGTGGTGCACTAGTTTTTGGCAAATCTGAGATTAAGTAGACCCAAATTATCTAGTAGTGTTACAAATATTAGGCATAAATGAAAGTAAGCAATTTGCTCTTTCCTCTTTACTTGCAGCCAATTCTTGATAGTGTTTAGCGATAGTAATGTGTTGTTTTGCTTCATCTTCTCTACCAATCTTTTCTAGTGCTATCGCTAAACCTTCTTGTATTTGACCGGCTTCTAAAGTGTTAGTGATTTCTAACTTATCAATAATAGCCAAAGTCTCTTTATAGAGTTCTATTGCTTTAGTAAATTGGCCTGCTAATAGTTTTGCTTTTGCTTGATAGCCTAAGGTTATAGAAGATACATTTAATCTGCTCGCTTCTTCTTGTATTTTCTTTGTCTCTTCTTTAGCTTTTTCAAAGGCTTCTTCAGCTTTTTCAAACCGTTGTGCTTGAGCTAAAGTAACACCATAAAAGGTATAAGACATTATTAAGGCATAAGAGTTAGAGTGTTTTTTTGATAGTGTTATTGCATCATGAAAGTAACCTTCAGATAAATTGTAGAGTTTTAAGTTAAAGGCCGAAACGCCTCCTATTTGTAATAAAGAGATAGTATGTTCTATGTTAGATAGGGAGTAGTTGTTCAAAACCTGTTCCACTGTTTTTAATGCCTTTTTATTATCGTCATTTTTCAGATATATTGCTGCTAATGTCATTCCAGGGCTAATCAAAAGTTCTTCTATTTTTAAGACTTCTCCTATTTTGATAGTCTCTTTAAAAACGCTCTCTGCTAAGGAAAAATCTGAAAGCTCACTCAGATTTTTTGCTTGCCAAAGTAAGAAATGCCCTTTTAAGAACAAGTAATTATGTTTATCAGCAAAATTTAAACCATCATTAATAACAATTTCAGCTATTTTATATTTAAGTAGTTTGACATGTAATTTTGCTATTAGTGTGTTTATTTTATAAGTTTCTAAAGTATTTCCTAAGGAAAAAAAGTTACTTTTAAGTTTTTCAGATTCTTTTAATCTATGCTCATAGTTATCTCCACTGGGTTGATTGCTTAATTCTACAAATTTTTTCCTATAGATCAGGAGATTCTTTTTTTGAGAATTAGAAATAGTTTGATAATAACTCACCAAATCCACGCCATACTTATCACCATATTTGGTGTCAATATCAGTAGCAATCTCTCTAGCTTTGTTGATGTAGGAAATATCTTGATGCTCTAAGTACTCATCAATAGCTAAATCTAACTCTTGATAAAGATTAGTACCCGCAGACTTAGGCTTATTATTAGTAATTTTGT
>JACQZQ010000024.1 GCA_016213785.1 Acidobacteriota bacterium | reverse complement strand
TGCCATCACCATTTCTGGATTTGTATCTCTCAGCATCAAATACCATTTCCACTTTTCTTCTTTTTCTTCCATACCACCTTCTTTCTTTTTTTCTTTCTCAAATTACTACCACCTAAACTAGCACCACAAGCAACCGAACCCTAAGTTCAGCGGCGAGGGGGTGTCGGCGAGTGATAACGAGCCGACCACCCGAGTCCGCTGCAACGTTTGTTCGGCGATTACAGAAGGAAAACCATTTCTAAAACTTACCCAAAATTGTTATACAAAGATATGAAAGCTAAAGAACCATTATAACTCCAATGAGAAATGATACTTGGTAATAAAGACTTCGTAAAATATCTTTGCAATGTAAGAAAGCTTCCCATAAAAATAATTACAATCAGTATTTTGCTATCACCCAATAATTGAAAAGAATGAGCAAGGCCAAACCATAAACTTACAATTATAATAGTTGGTAAAGCAGTAAACTTCGTTTGTAGAGCTTGAAAAATAAAGCCTCTGTAGTATATCTCTTCAATAGGTGGAAGAATTAATGACATTATACACAAATTGATTAACCCATTATCTGTTGACACATACTTACTAATGGGAGATTCGCCTGTTGAAACTTGTGAAGAAACATAAAAACCTATTAATGAAAATAATACACCTACAATAAAACTCAAGATAAAATGCTTAAGTGTAATCTTTTTAATATTCAACCCTTCAAAAAAAGAATAGTCATATTTACCACAAGTGAAATGCCAACAAACTACTAATGTATTTATTCCAGATAAGGTAGTTGCAAACATCAAATCATTAGGCTCTATTTCAAAACCTGTTAATTTACCTTTTGAGTAAAAAATTATTTTAATCACTATCATTAAACAAAGAACTATTTCCACTCCAAAAATTATCAACAAACCTTTAGCTAGATCGTAGACATTAGTATGTTGAATGTTTTGTTCCGATTGACTTTCCTTTTCTAGTTTGCTTAAGCTATCATCTTCCATATTTTAAAGCATTACCTCCATCACCTAATTAATTGTACTCGACCCCGCTTAAATCGCCGAACCCCAAGTTCAGCGGCGAGGGAAATCGGCGAGCGTTAGCGAGCCGACTTTCCGAGTCCGCTGCAACGTTTGTTATGCGCGTTTTTGTAAATACTCTTTTCTTTAGAAAAACTACTAGCCCATTGAAAATACAACCCTGTAAGAAATGCACAATAAAATAGTCTCTGATTGCCATAACCAGTTACCTTAAAACCAATACATGCTAGCAAATAAGCAATAAAGATGGAAGAAATCATCAAAATAAATAAATGCCAATACCATCGTTTAGTAACAAACCATAAAACTAAAGCTTCAATAATTGCCATCATTAGCGGAGTAAAAATCATTGCAGCCAAGAAAAAAACTTTTATACCAATTATGCCAGTTATAAATATAGTTATTGGTAAAAATACATAGCAAGCTATCCTATGCCTAAATAAGTTTATATCGTTCCAACGCCTATTTACAATTAAACCGACAAATAAACCCAAAGGTATTATCATTGCTGCACATAAAAAATATTTCCAGTTTGGAATCAAGAATTTTTCTTGACGATAAAAAAAGAATAGTTCAAATCCAGGATAATGCGTAATAAACTCAAATAAATATGCTGCAAGATACCCATTAAAACAATTAATCAAAAAATACTTATTTACTATAGATGTCACATTTGAAAATCTCAAATCTCCAAAATCCTTGGTATCTGTATTGAGTTGTCTGCACCTACTACAGAAATTAGCGACAGGATCATATTTATCAGTTTGATGACAAACATCACATCTTTGTGGATTTTTTTCAATTTTGATTTCCAGTATTGCCATAATCTAAATAGTATACCCAATATACCCCAAGCGCATAACCCCAAGTTCAGCGGCGAGGGAAGCGGCGAGCGTTAGCGAGCCGACTTCCCGAGTCCGCTGCAACGTTTGTTCGGCTGCCTTTTCTTTTCCTCTCTAAAGTAGTTTAAAGGAAATTGCGTATTATTGAAACGAAAGAAAGTTAATAACTAGCTCTTCAATCCTTTTTTCTCTTCTTCCTGTTTCTGTTTATAATTATAACTCAATAACCTACTCTTTTTAACCCTGTTTAATATCACTTTCTACTATCTCTATCATTATATTTATTCAAGTTGTGTTGT
>JACQZQ010000022.1 GCA_016213785.1 Acidobacteriota bacterium | reverse complement strand
TAAAAGCAAATGAACGAGCCAAAGTTAAACTAGAATGTTTGCGTTTACTTGCTACACTTAAGCTTGATCGTGCTAAAATGCAACTGATTTCTGGGTTTGTTGATACATACTTAAAACTTAATGCTCAAGAAATTCAACTATTTAACCAAGAAATTGAGCAAATTATTCCTTCAGAAAAGGAGCAAGTTATGCAAATCGTTACTTCTTGGATGGAAGATGGTATCCAACAAGGTTTACAACAAGGTTTACAACAAGGTTTACAACAAGGCGTACAACAAGGCTTACATGAGGGTGAGAGCAAATTAATATTGAAAATGTTAAATCGCCGTTTTGGACAAATAAGTGATGAGCTTAATAGCAAAATCAAAGCTTTAAGCATTAGCGAACTTGAGGAGTTAGGAGAAGCTATATTTGATTTTCAAGCACTGACTGATTTAGAGAAGTGGTTTGAGAATAAATAACTCGCCTCTGTTAACAAGATTTTTGATTATATAAGAGAGCATTCTGGGATGGATCTTAGAGTTTTAAGTGATATGGTTGAAGCTAATGCTAAGAAAAGATAAATTGTTTCTGTTAATTACATGGTGTTGAGCTATTTCTTGGATATTACATATTACCAACTCTTTAACATCTCTTTTTGATTTTCCGGTGCTACTTCCAATGCTTGATTAATCAGTCTTTGCCATATTCCTATAAGTGTTTTAGGTCTATTTTGTTGTATCGTATTTATAACTTCTGTTAAAAGCTCAGAATTTGGATTGTGCTTAAGTGTAAGCTTAAATTCATCTAACTTAATTAATGTTTTTTCTAGTGTAATTTGTATGAGTATAGTTTCTGTTACCCCCATACTGTCTAATATTCTATGAGCATTGTCATGTGCTTTGATTGCTTCGGAAAAGCACCTTATGGCATCCTTGTTTTGCTCAAGCTGAGAGTGGGTTCTTCCTAAATTGCGGTTACAATATCCTTTCCACAAATTCCATACAGCATCTTGACTAGTCCCCTTTATTTGATTTAAGTACTCTATAGATTGTCGAAATGTTTTTTTAGCAAAGTTAAGTTCAGTTTTCTTATCATTAATACTAGTGCTAAGTTGTGCAATTTTAAGAGAACACAAGCCAGAGAAATCATGTATAATCAAATTTAGCCATAAAACAAAATCATCATTTATAAAACCCTCTGTAGTATCGTTTTTTTTCTTTATCTCCTTTGATAAATTAATAAACTGCTCTTTAAAGGCTGTAATTTCACTAGTATTTATTTTGTTTTGATCTTTATCAGTGGCAGTATAATATTGACTTACAAGGTTTATAATTTGGGTTGTGTAAAAAAGTTGAAGCGATAAATTATGTCTATGTTTATCAGCAATAGTTTTGCTAAGATTTGATAATTCAGCTAACTCACTACTATATAATGCTGGTTGAATGCTATGGAGTAAAACTGTTGCTAAGCGAAAAGAATCAAAAGGGCTTTTTTCTTCGATTTGTTCTTTCAACCATTTTTTTAAATTGTGCCAGTTTATAAAAATATCTAAAGGATAATCAACTATTTGACTTAATTGGGATTTAAATTCTGTCGTAATGTCTTGAGAAATTTCTTCGATAGAATTGGAAATAATCTCTTTATACCAAATCCCATGAAGTTCAGTACCAAGTTGGAGACGTTTTATATTTATTAGAAAAGCTTTAATATATGTAATAGGAAGACGCGAGAGCAAAAATCCTAACTCAAATGTTAGATTAGGTTGTAGAAATACATAACTAACGTCATTTACTTCTTTGTTTTGTTTTTTAGTACTATCTTGAAATAAAATAATAGCCTTTGATGCTTGTTTAAGTTGGTTTATGTTTTGATGACTAAGATAAAAATCACTATCTTGAGGGTTTGCACTGCCACCAATTAAAGGTAAATACCCATTATTGTGTAGTTTTACTGCAAGCTGCTCTGCTAAAGCTCTATTTGTTTCCCAGATGATAAATACTCTGGTTTTTCTAGCTAATTTAATATCACCCACCACTTGAGCGGAAGTTGTTTTGGTGGCAAATGGTGGGCTAATTAAGGGTTTGAGGTTTGTTTATTTTCCTGAAAAGAATGTTTAAGCTCAATAGAATAGGAAGTTGTAGGAGTTTCTTTATCACCCCAACGGGAATCAGCAGACCAAGCACCATCAACGGTTTCTTTCTTACGAGATTTAAGAGTAATAGAAGCTTTATTAGGCTCAAGAATAAGTAGGTTATACTGCAAAGGAATGGAAGGAGTTTGAGCTTTAGTAGGAGCGCCAAAAGTACCACTGCCAATAATGTGTAATGCTCGCTTATTGTCATAATTATAAAAACCGCTAATAGCTTGATGAATATGGCCGTGTAAGCAGATTTCAAATCCTGATACTGCTAATTGTTCAAGAAAATCAGCATTCATCATTTCTAGTCCAGTAATAGGATGATGCCATATTGCTATTTTTAACCAATCTTTATAGTTATTACTTGTAATATTTTTAATAGCTTTACCTAAAGCTAATTGATTAATGCTAGCTCGTTTGGTGTAATGATGGTCAATTTGCCAAGCTGAGTTTAGAGATAAAATCAATAGTTTATGTTCTGTAAATGTATGTAAAATAGCTTGATCTTCGTAATTAGTTGGATAAGAGTTTCCTGTTATTTCTTTATAAAACCCACTAAAGTTATCAAATCTGTTTTTATATTTGTCTTCGTCACGAAGTAAAGCACCAGTGTCACTCATTGGCATATAAGAATCAGTTAATTTTTCTGGTAACTTATGTTTAGGAATATAGTTAGTGTAAGCTTCAGCTGAGAGATCCCAATTAAGGTCGTGATTACCCGGAGCCATAATTACTTGTTTATCTTTAAGGCCAAAGTTTATTTTAATTTGATTAATAAACTTGAAAGCAGCTTTATATTCGTCATTAGTAGATTTATTAGCAATATCACCAGAAATAAGTAAGTAATTTAGTTTGTCTAATTCTAGGTTTTTAGTTAAATCAAGCTGTAATTGACTGTAATAGATATTTCCTTGCTCGACAGTACCTAAATGTATGTCTGATAAATGAAGGATATGAATAAGCTTTGTCATAATAGCTATTTCCTTTTACTTTTTGAGTTGAAAGAAAATCTGGTTTAATTGTTTAATTATTTAATTGTAGTTTAGCTAAGCTTACAAATAGGTAGAATAATTAGCCTGTAAAAACTATGCTACCATAAAATACTAACAAAAAGTAACTAACTTTGTATTCTGACTATTTAAAGTCATTGCTAACTGAGATGCTTATCTAATTCTGTGATAAAAATCAATAAGATGCTTATGAATGATAGAAGTAGTTATGATTTCTGTGATAAAAATCAATAAGATCGTTATCTATCATAATCAAAATCATCATCTCTATCGTCCCTATCATAATCAAAGTCCTCATCCCTACCATCATGATCATCGCTATCATTGCTATAATCGTAGTCATCTCTATCATGATAATCAAAATGCTGATCCCTATTCTGATTATGAGGTTGGTGTAGGTGCTGGTGAGGTTCAAGGGAATTAGATTGCTGAATAGGTTGTTGCTGTTGTTGGCGCTGCTGTTGAGATTTTTGTAGGGTTTGTTGCTCTAGAGATTGCAGGATTTGTTGTTGATTAAGTTGTTGATTAAGTTGTTGATTAAGTTGTTGATTAAGTTGTTGATTAAGTTGTTGATTAAGTTGTTGATTAAGTTGTTGATTAATCTGTTTTTGCTGATTAAGTTGTTGCTGTTGTTGTTGAAGAATCTGCTTTTGTTGAAGAAGTTGAATATGATGAAGAAGATTAAAGTTAATAGAGGCAAGTTGATTATCAAGGAGAGAAGATTTATCAAGGAGAGAAGATTTAGTAGAAATATCAGGAGAAATAGGATCAGATTTAATAGGATCAACGGGTTTAATAGAAATATCAGGAGAAATAGATTTAACAGGATCAACAGGTTTATCAGAATTAGCAGGAGAGAAAGAAGGGGATGTAACCCTTAGAGGTTTATCTCTATGAATACCTAGCATCCTATCTTTTTTCCACTCAAGAGTCTGTTGTTTTTTGTCCAGATGTTGTTGGAGTTTGGCTAAGCCAAACTCACGAGCATAAATTTTAGCCCAACCGATGTCTAATTTTTTATAAATAGAGTTAGAGAAATGGAGTTTTTTGCCGTGAATGTCGGTAGCAAGTAAGAGGACGTGGATGTGAGTATTGTCAGTATTTTGATGGCAAGCGGCAACAAAGCGAGAGTTGGGGAAATGGTCAAAGAGGTATTCTTTAGCTAAGTTGAGAGCCAAAGAAGTATCAATTTTGGATTCAAAGGAGATCTTGATTCTGTAATGAGAGCGCAAAGAGTTAGGATTAGGTAAGGTATCAATAAGGAACTTTTTAAGTTTAGAAGGGTGTAAAGAAAGCAAATTAAAGAGGTAATGTTGATCAAAAAGAGTAGAATTTGGAGTAAGGATTTGCTCCAAAATATCTAAATTAATGAGAGATTTAGGGGTAGTGTGTTGCAAATTAAGGCCAGTATTTGTAGTAATTTGATTAGATTTTGAGTTAGATAAAGTAGAATTAAGACTAATTTGATTAGAATCAGGACTAGATTTTGAGATAATTGAACTAAACTTTTGAGTAATTTGATTAGAATCAGAAGTAGATTTTGAGATAATTGAACTAAACTTTTGAGTAATTTGATTAGAATCAGGACTAGATTTTGAGATAATTGAACTAAACTTTTGAGTAATTTGATTAGAATCAGGACTAGATTTTGAGATAATGAAAGTAGATTTTTGAGTAATATGTTTGGATTTGTGAGGGATAATGTTGCGAGATTGTAGACTAAAATTGTGATTAGATGGGTTAGTTTTTAAATCACAGAGGCGCTCAATATTGCAATTATTAGAAGTAGAATTGTGGTTTAAATGATTGTTATTGTGAATAAAATTCTGAGAATATTGCTCAACATTATGATTTAAATTGCAGCAATTATGATCAAGTTTTTGGCGATCTTGAACACTATTATTAGCTAAATTTTGATTAATATGATCAAAATTATTAGCAAAAATATTACTGATTTTGTGATTAGAAATATGATTAATATGATTAAGTTGCCCTGCAAGTTGCATATCATGTTGTGCATCAGAAGCTGGAAAAAAGGATGAATTAAGAAGAGGTTTAAAGGTAGAATTTAAAGAAGATAAACTATCCAAGAAGGAATGATGAGAGAAAATTAAGTCAGCAAGGTTGGATTGGCGAGAGAGAATAGAGGGTAAATTAGGACTAAGAAAAAGAGCAAAAAGAGCAGATTTGTTGATGGAAAAATGATCAAGAAAAGAATCAAGTAATAAGGAAAGTTCAAAATAATTGAAGAAATGGGAGAAGCGTTGAGATAATAAATTGGAATTAGAATGAAAGATAAAAGTTGGGAAAT
>JACQZQ010000023.1 GCA_016213785.1 Acidobacteriota bacterium | reverse complement strand
TTAGGGCTAGTGGCTTTTTCAACATAACCTTTGGCAGAACTACCATTCAAGGCATTAACCATAAGTATTGTAAGCTTTTATTTTCTTGTGATGGTTATTCTTATTCTTTTATGAGAGGAGATGGCGTTTCCTCCCTGCCCTGCCCTAAAGAGCAGGGTTTCCACGCCTAAAAAGAGATGATGAATAACACTTAGCAAAATTAGTAACAAAAATAGCCTAGCGATTGCTAGGCTATATATTTTGGATATTTTATGGTTTAACGGTTGAAAGCTAAAAGATTTTAAGTAAAGGCAATTGAGTACTCTGTAAATTAAGTAATGTTATATGTTTGAATCTTAAGCCACAAAGTGGCGATATAACTGTAGCCCAGTGCGTAAGCGCTGGGGCTTAGGAAATAAGAATTTAATCTTATTTAGTTTACAATGTATTGAGTTTAAATTATTTTTGTTCTGGTGCATCTTTAGCACAACGAAAACCTAGTATTGGTGAAGTAAGAGTTAAAGACTCATAACCACGATAAATGGTAGAGCAATACTCAATTTTATCTTGATATGAGCCACCTCGGAAAATTCTTTGTTTTTCAGGGTCTGTTGTTTTAGGTTCTTTTGCATTTGGATAAGCTTTTGCTGGGGAAGATGTCCATTCCCAAACATTTCCACTCATATCAAAAGAGCCAAGAGAGCTTTTACTTGTTTTAACTGAACCAACCGTTCTAACAGATTTAGCCCCAAATTCTTTAGAATTAGTTCGTTTAGTGTCAGGTTCATTACCCCAAGGGTAGAGAGAATGTTCTTGGCCTGAAGCAGCAATTTCCCATTCTTCTTCTGTAGGTAAACGTTTATCAGCCCATGTAGCATAAGCTTGGGCATCTTCCCAACTTACATTAGCAACAGGATCTTGGGCTTTGCCTGGGTATTGACCATTTTGCCAATTGCTAGGTGCTGGGTATGCTGTTGCTTGCAAAAACTTGCTATATTCTTCATTAGTAACTTCATAAACATCAATATAGAAAGCAGAAATCTTTACTGTGTGTTGTGGAGAAGAAAAAGTATCTCCATCTGGGCCAGGTGAATCACTTCCAACTCTGTATTCTCCTGCTGGGACAAGTACCATATTTTCAGGGGGAGCAACTGTAACAGGTTCAGGAGTTGTAGTTGTTTGCGGTGTTTGACTAGCAACAGGGCTTAGAACAGGGCTAGGGCTTGGAGTGGCACTAGTTTGAGGTGTTGAAGATATATTTTCAATTAACTTCCAAGCGATGAAAATAATTGACATTACTAAAACAAGAATTATTCCTAGGAGTAGAGGTATTTTTACCGATCGTTTATTACTTATAGGAGGTGAAACCACATTATCAGGAGTTGGATTTATTGGTGGAGTAGGTATAGTAGGAGAAATAAATTGTTGCTGATTTGGCTTAGCTAAACTACTTTCACTAGCTTTGGTAGACATACTGGAAATGCCTGCGTTAATTTCTGTAGTGACTTCTGATATATGAGTATCAGGCGTACTCATAGGCGCAGTATTAGCTAAGGGTTTTTCTTGCTGTAACATATCAGCATAAGCTGTTGAAATAGCTGTTTTATTAGGATCAATGTCATCTAGAAAAGAACTTGAAGGGGGGAGCGGATTATTTGGTATATTATCTTTTGGTGGTTGGCTTGTTTTAGCAATACGTGGCCCAACAGAAATTGTCTTAAATGCGTCTTTTTTAGATTTGGGTTTTTCTTGCTGAGGACTGGAAAAGGCTTTGTTATTTAAGGCTTCGGTTTTTGCATCTGGGTTTGAAGAAGGGGCAGAAAGAGAAGGTGCTGGTGTACCCCAAGGACTAGTTACATCTGAAGACCAAGAATTTAAGGCCGAAGCAATATCTTTGCTATCTGAGGGAGGTTTTTGCATCTGTATGGTTTCAGGCATAATTTCTTCAGATGTTATAGGCCCTTCTAAATTTGGATATGAAAAATCTTCTCCCTCTGGTTTGCCTTTTGGGGCAGCCTTCATAGTTAAAGTTTGAGGGATTGGCCCAAGAGGAAAATTTTCTATTGATGCAGGATTTTGTTCTTTCTTGTCTAAGGAAAAAGCTGGTGCTGAATTTAGAGTTTGATCAAAAGCAGTAGAAGGTTTACTAGCAGAGCTACTTATCAAAGTTTGCTCAACAGATTTACTAGTAGTTTCAACAGGTTTTGGCAATGCTGCCATACTTAGAGTTTGTTCTGTTGTAGGAGCAGAACTAGCAGCCGAAGGAATAGGTGAGCTAAGGGAAGGAGCAGCTAAAGTAGATAAAGCAGATGAGGGTGGTGGTGGGGCAGGTGGTGGAACTTTCCAAGACTCTCCTCCTGCTTCCATTAATTCTTTTAACAAACGCAACTGCTCTTCAGCCGATTCAGGTGGTTTAGGCTGTGTAAGTACTGTAGGAAAGTATTCTTCAGATTTATCTGGGCTAAGAAGTTTTGAATTATCTGTAACATAACTAGCTACAGGCATTCCAACACTAGTGCTTTTTAAGTCCTCATCATTAGAAGTTAAGGAACTCATTTCTACGGTTTTTAAGTCTACATTAGGCACAGGTTTAACATTTTTATTTAATATATTTCCCATAGCCTGAGTTTCATAAAAATTATCAACTATATCTGATGGTTGTGCTTGATCGGCATTTTTAGAAGCAAAGGCAGGTAATTTATAAGAAAGGTTAGTTGCTCCTGGATCTTCTATATCGTCTGGAGCACTTTGAATTGCAGGCTCTAATGCTTTACTACGTTTAGGTAAACTAGGTGGCGCAGGTGGTACAAAAGGGCCTGAAGGCCGAGGATTGCTAGTAGGAACAGGTTTATGTGCTTTAGTAGGTGGTTTAGCTACTGATGTAGGCAAGGTTGCTCCGCAATTGCGGCAATATTTTTGATCCGCTGCGTTGTCAGTTCCACAAAAGGGACAATACATAATTGTTGCTCCAGCTTAAGTTTTTCCAAAATTTATACTTTTATTTTTTATATTTTAGGGCTTTGATAAGTTATTTTAGGAAAAAACTAGTTTACTGATCTAAATTGATTTTAAGTTGCAAAAAAATATTTTAGCATTTTTAGGAAAATACTTTAATTAAATTTTGTATTATAAAAATTTTAGCTAATTAAAAGATTTGTATAGCTTTATTAATATATTGAATAGTTTTTTGAGAATTAATAACCATGTTCTTTGATAAATACTTTTAGATATAGACCAAAACGGGTGCCAGTAACTACATTCAAGCTTGGGGGAAGCAAAGAAGCTGTTAACTGGCACATTTGGGTAGTGATCGAAACAGATGGTTGTTTATATTAGTAGAACCATCTTAAGCGACAATATAAAATGCAAACTCACTAAATTAAAATAATGAATTTATCTAAGTATTTTGTCACTTGCTGTAGCAAAATTAGTATTGCACGCCAGTCTAATGCTGTCAATGCGGCTTTATTTGTTAAATTTTCGCAAAATTAAATAGTCTCTCTAAGACTCTAAGAAAAAATAAAGCCTCTTTGTCTAGCCGCTTCGTAAAGTAAAACTGCTCCAGCAGTAGCTACATTTAGGGATTCAACGCTCTTAGACATAGGGATAAAAACACTTTCTTTTGAAGCTTTTTCTAAAAATAAATCTACTCCAGAGGCTTCTGACCCAAGTATTAGAGCTAGAGGAGCTTTCCAATTAAAAGATGTATATTCTTTACCAGATGTTATACTAGTAGTAATGATTTGTAAGCCAGAAGTTTGACAAAATTCAACTAGTTGTTGAGACTTAAGGTTTAATATTATTGGTAAGCGAAAAGCCGCTCCCATAGAAGCTCTTAATGCTTTTAGGTTAAAAGGGTTTACTGTGCCAAGGGTAGTTATTAAACTATCTGCTCCTATGGCTTGGGCAGTACGGATAATGGTTCCTATATTACCAGGGTCTTGTAATTGATGTGCTACTATTACTAAAGGTAGAGGCTTATTTATTGCATCCTCAATAGTAGCGTAAGGGATATGTGTTATTGCAGCTACACCTTGGGGCGAGTTTACATCAGACATTGCAGTCATAATAGATTCTGTTACTAAAGCGCCTCTACAAGAAAGATTTAAGAGTTGATTGTAAAGTTTTTGACCTCTTTCTGTACTATGTAGTCGATCTGTATAAGCTACTACTTCAAAATGAAGTTGAGCTTTTATTGCTTCTTCAACTAAGCGTATTCCTTCAATTAAAATTAGGTGGCGTTCTTGATTTTGGCGAACATCACGAAAACGTTTTATTAAAGGATTTTGGCGGCTAGTAATTTTATCTATTAACATAATTTTATGAATAACTGTTTATTAACCTTAGAAATTGATAAAGCTGCTCAAACTATCAAAAATGGAGGAGTTGTAGCCTTTCCAACAGACACATTTTATGGCCTAGGTTGTGATCCCTTCAATGCTAGTTCGGTAGAAAAAATATATCAGCTTAAAAATAGACCTTCTTATAAGGCTATACTACTTCTTATTTCTTCTTTAGAAGGTTTGGATAAATGTATTGTTTTAGAGAAATTAACTAAAAAACAACAAAAATATTTTCAGATCCTTACAACTAATTTTTGGCCTGGCCCCTTGACTATAGTTTTGCCTGCTAGTGATCTACTACCTAAAAATTTAGTTTCTACAGAAAATACTGTTGGCATAAGATATCCTAATTATGAGCTAGCTCAAAGACTTACTAAAGCTGTAGGTGGTGCTATCACTGCTACTAGTGCTAATTTATCAGGTCAGCCTAATGTAGAGACGGCTTCTGAGGTTTTTTTACAGCTTGGTAATCGGCTAGATTATATCCTAGATGGGGGTAAAAGCCCTGGAGGAAAGCCTTCTAGTGTAATAGATTTAACTATTGAACCTCCTAACTTGGTACGTGAAGGTGCAATTAGTCAGATTAGTTTAATGACTTTGTTAGAAAACATAGGCTAATTTTCAAGTTTCTTTTGACAGCACTTTTAATATAGATCTAAGCTTACTTTTAACTGAGTAGATTAAACTTAAAAATTTCACTTTTTGAGAATATTTATATGTTAAACCAATCACAAAAACCTTTAATAGGTATTACCACTCGACTAAATGAGAAAGACGATCAGTTTTACTTAAGGCGTTATTATGGAGAAGCAATTTATTCTGCTGGAGGAGTCCCTATTTATCTGCCACTGATTCCAGAGCCAGACTACATTGACCCAATAATTAAACACTTAGATGGAGTAGTACTATCAGGCAGTAATAGCGATGTTGATCCTCTTAGGTATGGACAAGGCCCACATATAAAATTAGGTGCTGTTTCTTATGAAAAAGACGAAACAGATATATTATTTTTGCAAGCTTGTGAGGCTAATAAAGTTCCTGTTTTAGCGATTTGTTATGGTATGCAATTACTTAATGTTTATAGAGGGGGCACTTTATTTCAAGATCTAGAGTCACAAATAGAAGATGTTCTTAAACATCAACAAGAAGGCAATTATTCTAGACCCTCACATAGTATAAAAATCAAAGAAGAAAGCTTACTTGCAATTTTAGCTGGTGGTAATACTGCTAGGGTTAATAGCCATCATCATCAAGGAGTAGATACTTTAGGAGAGGATATTGAACCTATTGCTTGGTCTGCTGATGGTTTGGTTGAGGCCATTATTAATACAAGGCCAGATCATTTTATTTTAGGCGTACAGTGGCATCCAGAAGCGGGCTGGGAAAAAGACCAACTCTCTCAAGCATTGTTTAGGCATTTTATTTCTCGTGCCTGTCGTAAATAAATCTAAAATAAAGAGCTTACAAGCTTATATGGTAAGCCAAGAATCTTCAATCTTTAAGAACATATTTTCCCGGAATTCTCGTTTTGTAAGGATGATCCGCTTTGATACTATTGAGATACTTTAAGTTTTCTTTAAGGTTTAGACTAAATTATTGATAGTTACCTGCTGTTTTTTATTGGCAGATAGAGCCAATTGGGTTACTTGGATTTTATTAATTTGCTTTATCTTGAATCTTCTTTCGTTAAAACTGCCGAGTTTCTCACCTCTAGGTAAAGAAAGCAGCAAAAGCTATAGAAAACAAATTTTTCCCAAATACTAAGCTTTATTACTAGATTCTAGTAGTATTATTTACTTATAAAGCATTAGTACTAAGAAACTTACTAGGCATTAAGGACAATAGGGATAAAATTTTTAGCCAAATTATTAGGCATATCTTTATACTTTCGATCTGGAGTAAAAATATACATGAGTGCAACGTCAAAATTCGTTGAAGCGCGTCCTTGGCAGCGTCCTTGGTGGAAGCCTGCCAAGAATAACTTTTTAACTTTTATTTATATGGTTGTAGTTCACGTTCTAGCAATTGTTGGGATTATATTACAATTACTTGGTCTTGCAGGAGTTATTAATTACTCATTACCTTCTATGACCGTAGTAATATTAACCTTAATACTAACTTTTTTAGGGGGTTTAGGTACTACAGTTTGCTATCATCGTGCTCTTTCGCACCGTTCTTTGAAATTAAATAAATTTATAGAACATATACTAATATTTTTTACTATTCTAAATGGTAACGGTTCTCCTATTACTTGGGTAGCAAATCATCGTGAACACCATGCTAAAGCAGATACAGAAGAAGATATTTCTAGTCCTAGACATGGTGGTTTTTGGTGGGCACACCTTCGTTGGGTTTATCAATGGCCTGGCTCAGATATCAAAAAATGGGCACCTGATATTGATAGAAAACAATACCATGCCTGGGAAAAAGCTCTACCTTTTCTAATTTTAGTTTCTCTTTCTTGGGGACTAGTTTTTGGATGGCAAGGTTTTTTCTGGCTTGGAGCTATTCGCTTAGTTCATAGCCTTCATTTTCAAATGGTTGTTAATAGTGTACTTCACTTATCTCCTGGCTCTGTTATGGGAGAAGATTCTAGCCGTAATATTTGGTGGCTAGGGCCTTTTCAATTTGGTGCTTGGGGTGAAAATTGGCATCATAACCATCATAATGCTGCTAATGTAGCCAAATTTAGCCGTAGTTGGGCACAAATAGACATTGGTTGGTATAGCATTGTTTTAATGGAAAAACTAGGTTTAGCTAAGGATGTACGACGACCAAGAGTAGAAAAAACTTAAATATCTTCAATTTAGAATCAATTTAGAATCAACTTAACAAAAGCCTATACTAATTTAGTGTAGGCTTTTTTGTTATTTGGAAATATTAGTAATTTTTTGCCACCAGTGGTGGTAAAGATTAGAGTACTAAACTACACTTTAATCTATTTAATTTAGTTTTTTTGAGGCTTAATTTATGGAAATTTATCTTCCACAAGTTCCAAATACAGGCGATTCAAGTCAAACTAGTCAAACAGGTTATACTGTTCAACCTGGGGATACTCTAGAAAGCATTGCTGCTCAGTTTGGAGTATCTTTAGAGGCTTTAATTGCTGCAAACTTTAAGGATGGCTTAATTGGAGAACTTTTTGTTGGGCAAGAGATAAATATTCCTACAGGAGATAATGTTACAGGATTTCTTAATTATACTTCCCAGCAAGGAGATACTACAGGTAGTATTGCTTCGCAGTTTAGCCTTGGCTTAAAAGACCTTTTGCGTGCTAATCCTAGTTTAGTAAATAACCCTTTGTTTGCTGGGGCTTTACTTAAAATACCTAAATTAGCTATTAATAGTAGCGAGCAAAATAAATTACCAGACAATTACACTATGAAAATAGGAGATACTCTAGGAGAAATTGCTAAGAAATATGGGATATCTGCTCAAGAACTACAAAAAGCTAATCCTGATATTACTGATATAAATAAAATGTACCCAGGAAAATTAATAAAATTTCCTCAAAATAAACCAAACCAAGAACATGTCCAAAATAAAGAAAATTATACCCCTGCATTTGCTCTTGATAATTTCTCTAAACTTCGTTTTCAAATGATGGGTAATTCTATTCTACAGCCACAAATAGCCCCACCTGGTTTTGGTACAATTCCTACACAAATTAATGAGAGTGAAGAAGAAGATCAAAAACAACAAAAAAGGCGGCCTAATATACCTGCCCCTTTTGATAAATGGGCAGAATTTATTTATTTAGCAGCAGAAAAATATAACTTAGCGGCTTCTCTTATTGCTGCTGTAATTTGGCGTGAGAGTGCAGGAAATAATATTATTGGAACAAATGGACGTTGTGGCCTTATGCAAATAGATGATAAGCGTTATTCTGATTGGTTAAGTGCTCATCAGCAGGGTTTAGACCCAGCCTCAAATATTGATTTTGGTGCTTCTCTCTTACGTAAATACCTAGATAAATTTCAAAATGACCTAAAACTAACTCTAGCTGCATATTCCGTAGGTGTAGAAACTATAGAATATGCCCGAAATAGTAATTTACCAGATATGGTTGGTAGTAAATATGCTTTTGAGGTTCTATCTCAACAAGAATATTTTAAGCGTTTTTTTGAACATTAATTGTAAATTAAAGAAACCCTAAGTTAGGATTTTCTATTTTAGTTTTTTTAATAGTTTTTTGTTGTTTCTTTATAATTTTTTGTAGCTGTAAAATCACATTATCTACACTATTAAGTAACATATCTAGTTCTGTTTTTTCCAATTCTTTAACATCAATAGAACTAATCATTTCCATCATAGAACAAATTTGCTCATTAAAAAATGAATTTGGGTTAATAGAAAGTTCTCTATCAAATGATAAATCAGTTTCTTCAATAGGTGGGGAAGGGTTTTTAATACTATTTTCTACTAAGTCAAATTTATTTAATTTTAAGTCTATTTCATAACGTAGGCGTTGGATTATCCATTTTTCTTTACGGCAGTTAAGAAAAAAATCTGCCCTAAGCTTAAATGCTTTCTCTTGGCTTATTTTTAAGTTTTCTGCACTAAGTCGTTTTAATTGTAAGGCTTCAAAAAGTGTTATTTCCCCTGATTCTAAGAATTGTTTTATATCATTAGGGCAAGATAAAATCCGTAGGTAGTTGTCTGTAAATGTGCGAAAAGAAATTCTCTTATGACTTTCCTCGGCTAAGATTTCAGACATTTTATTAACTATTTCTAAAAGTAGAGTGTTAGGAATTTTTTCATTTTTGCTACTAGGTTTAGATTTACCTCCTGAGCGTAAATAATTAGCACCTCGTTGTAGGATATGTATAAGTATTTCATAGTTATTTTCTCTGATATTATCTAATGAAATATAAATAACTAATTTAGGACTTATTTTAGTAATAAGTATTTCTAATAATTGAACTATTTTTTGAGGAGAAGCAAAAATGTCTAGTCGTCGTCCTCTAGCTTGTGCTTTTGAGAAAAAAGATATAGGCTGGCTCATTATTAATACTTAAGCACCCAGGGTTTTATTTAAGATAAAATAGATTCTAATTTACTTTAAGGAAAGTATCCAGTCAGCTAGTTCTTGTCGTTCTTTCTCAGAAATATCATCAAATGCAGGCATAGCTGGGCTAAGACCATAGCTATTAGGGTCTTTAAGAAGTTTAACAATATCATCACGGGTACGTTTTTCTTTTAGAGATAAATTATGGAGATTTGGGCCAACTTGACCTTGGGCTGTTTCTCCATGACAGGCGCTACATTTTGCTTGATAAATGCTAGGAGTAGCTGGTGCTTTTTCTTCAACTTTTGGCGTAATAGCCTTACCTATATTCTTAGGTGTAAAAGGGGACTTAAGAAAAACATTTGCTTCGCTAGCTTGGCGCTCTAATTGAGCTTTTACCTCTTTATTACTGCGATCTTCCCAAACAGCTATAGAAGCCATTAAAAGAGCACCTAAGGATAGAAAAACAATAGCTAAAATAGCATATGGACGCTTAAGAGGGTTTCGTTCAGCACTTTTGTCTAAAAAAGGCAGTAAAAAACAAATTGTAAAAAATAAACCTGGTAAAATTACTTTTGGAATTAAGCCTAAATTTCCAGGAAAGTATTTTAGGAGCTGAAAAATAAATAGAAAATACCATTCTGGACGGGCAATATAGTTACTATCAGATGGGTTAGCTTCAAGCTCAAGTAAGGCAGGAGAGATATAGCTTAGCGAGGCTAAAATAACAAATATCAGTAAGGCAAAACAGGAATTCTTAAAAAACTGTTTTGGGTAAAAATCTTCTGTTATGGTAGTTGGTTTATAATCACCTGAGTGTTTTGCTTTAAATACAAGAAAAAGATGTATTGCTATAAAGAGAAAAAGTATTGCTGGTAAAGCGCCTACATGAAGAGTAAAAAATCTAGATAGTGTTAGAGTTGAAATAGTACTTCCACCTAAGACAATAGCAGATGTAGCCTCTCCAATAATAGGAATAGAGGACATAATACCAACTCTTACTCCAGTTCCAAAATAAGCATTATTATCCCAGGGTAGTAAGTAGCCTGAAAAAGTAAAACCTAAAACGATAAATAGAAGTAACAACCCTGTTATCCAAACAAGTTCACGCTTATTTTTGTAAGCACCCCAAAAAAAAGTCCTTAGAGTATGAAGCACTGTTAAAATTACTATTAAGTTAGTTCCATGATAATGTATTCCCCTAATAAGATTACCAAAAGGAACTTCTTTTTGAATATAGGCAACGCTTGTATGAGCAGCATCTGAGGAAGGGACATAATAGAGCAGTAATAAAACGCCTGTGATTATTTGTAGTATTAGGGCAAATAGTAAACCGCTACCTAAAACATAAGCCCAACTAGTACCACCAGAAATGGGTTCTTTAGTTATTTTTTCTAAAACACTTTTAATTTCTGTTCTTTCATCAATCCATTGAAGAAAATCATTTATTTTTTCTAAAAATATTAAGCCCACAAAAGCTACTCCTAATTTAACAGCGCATAGAAATTACTTATAAATTATTGAATCTGAAAAGTTTAATTTTTAAGCTAAGGGGGTTTTTTCAGATACACCAATCTTAAAATTCTGGTAGTTAATTTCTAAATTATTATTATTAATTCGATGGTCTAATTTATCTAGATCGCGTGGGGTAGGGCCTTGGCTCTTTACTCCATCCATTTTCCACTTGCTCATATGACAGTGACAAATAAATTCATTTGCCTGTTGATTGACTATGCAACCTTGATGAGGGCAAACAGCGGAAAAAACATTTAAAGACTGATTTTCTTTAACAACCCAAACTATTTTTTCTGTTTGAGAGTTTGCCCAACCTGTTTGAGCATTTATAGTAAGGGAGTGTTTACTAATACCATTAGGAAGTTTGTCCAGTGGTGTTAAGTTTTGCCAAAGAGTGTCTTTTTTAGACTTACTAAAAGCAGGAAGAATAGAATATAAGCTACCTGCAAATCCCATTACTAAAGCAGTCAGGCTAAGAAAAGTAGCACCTAAAAAACCTAGAAAACTACGCCTATTGGTAGAAGGGTTCTCAGAATTTTGTGTAGACATTAATTAACCTTGTAGAATAATTTAAGAGATGAAGTGACTAGGCAATTTTATTATTGAATTTGATAATAAGGCAAGAAGTTTTATTTTATTTTTCCTAAATTTACTTTAGCCTTAAAACCTTAAAACCTTAATAGGATAAATTAAATCTCGGAAAATTTTTTCCAAGCATTGGTTGACACAAGCTAAAAGTTTATTGTAGATTATGCCCGTCTCAAGCGGGAGTAACTCAGCGGTAGAGTGCGACCTTGCCAAGGTCGAAGTCGCGAGTTCAAATCTCGTCTCCCGCTCTCATCAATAAATTAACGTAAGTGGCGAAGACAGGAAAAAGCTGTTTTCGCCATTTAGCTTTCAAGCTTTGATAATTTTGGCGGCGTGGCCAAGTGGTAAGGCAGAGGTCTGCAAAACCTTTATTCGTCGGTTCAACTCCGTCCGCCGCCTTCCGTCCCTTCAAAAAATCTAACTTTTACTTAACTCTCACTTTTAACTTCTAACTCTAAAAATTCATTTAACTCGTTTTTCTTTAAGGATATTGTAAAATCCCAATAATTTTGTAATAATTGGCAACACCTTTCTTAATTAAAATTTATCTAAAATAAGTAGCTTTAACTCATATAAAATATCTAAGTAATCATATATAGGGTGTGAAGTAAGGCATTTTTAGAAAACTATAAAACTATAAAACTCAATAACTCAATAGCTTAATAATTTAATAATTTAATAATTTAATAATTTAATAATTAACAGCTTAACACTTAAGGATGTATTAGAAATGAGATGCCCAAAATGTGGGAGTGAACTAGACCTAAAGTTAATGGAATGCGATCGTTGTGGTTTAGCGACCCCTCAAGGTAAACCACAACCCTCTAAAGAAAATAAAGAAAAATCTATTTCTCCAAGCGGGAAATTGGCTAACATAAAGCCAAAGTCATCCTGGCTACCAGCCTTTTTAGCCCATAGCCCACTAAATAAAGTAAATGTTCCCCCAGTAGTAGTAATCCTTGCTGTTTTAGCTTTTCCTCTATTAGCAGTAGGCTACTATATTGTTTATGAATCAGGAATATGTATAAACTGTATTGAAGTTGGAGGAACTTACTCTACTGAAATTACTATTGATGAACAACCTGTAAAACTAGATTTATTTCTCTATCAATACGGTAGTTTAGTAACTGGACAAGTTCGTTTTGCTCCTAAAATAGATGCGACAGATAAAAATGCTAAAAGAGAGCTTTTTATTGAAAACCTTGACCAAATAAGTGTTAAAGAAAAGAAAGTTTTTTTTCAAAGCAAGATAAAAAATAACACACAAAGGGTTAAATTTTCTGGTCTTATTGAGCCAGATAAAACCCTAAAAGGTAATCTAGTAGTAACTATCCCAGAGCTAAATTGTAATGGTAGATCGTTTGCCATTTCTATCAAAAAATCATAGTTTGCTATACAAAAAGATTATTGCAGTGTAATAATATGGTTATTAAAGAATAATAATCATTTAAGAATTTTGAAGAGTTATAGTTTAAGATAGCTTTTTTACAGTATTTATAAATCTACTTTTTATTTAGTAAAATTAATTTTTAAAAGCAAAATAATAAGTTTATGACAGAAGGTATTATAACTACTACTGTAGTAGGTATTACAGATATAGGCTTAGTTCGTAGCAATAATGAAGACTGTTTGCTAATTTCAGATCCTTATACAGGGCAATACTTAAGCGATAATTGTCAGCATAGTTATCCTACAGAATATAATAGGTTACTAATAGCAGTTTCTGATGGTATGGGAGGGGCTGAAGGGGGAGAAATAGCTAGTAAGCTTACTACATATATGATGCAGAGTGAATTGCCTAGACTTCCTCGCAAACTTTCTCCGCAAAGCCGACTTAGTGCAGCAATAGAAGAAGCCAATTGTATTGTAAGAGAAGAGCGTAAAGCAGATGGTAGATTACATGCAATGGGGGCAACCATTACAGCTATACTTATTGAGCGAGATATGGCTTATATTGCTGAGATTGGGGATTCTCGGGCATATATAATGCGTAATGGTCGTATTAAGCAGTTAACTACAGATCAAACTATGATACAGGTTATGCTTGATTCAGGGCTAATTACGCCTCAAGCTGCTGCAAGTAGTGCTAATCGTAATATTTTGCTGCAAGCAATAGGAGCACAAGAATATTTACAAGTGGCTGTTAATGCAATTGAATTAAGGCAAGATGATTTATTTCTAATATGTAGCGATGGTTTATCTGGAAAAATAACTACTGATGATATGACAGATATTATTAATAGTGGCAAATCTTTAGATATAGTCGCTAGGGAAATGATAGAGCTAGCTAAACAACGAGGTGGTGAGGATAATATTTCTGTTATTCTTACGCATGTTTGTGGAGATGGGCTAAAGAATCATAATCAAGAAACTCTCTCACGTGCAATAAAGATTCTTTCTAGGTTTGATCCAGAACAAGAAGCTTTACCTAAAGCAAGGCTTTTAACCAGATTAGCTACTCTAGAGGATTGGTTAAATGCTGCTGTAATAGATTACTACTCACATGATGAAAAGGAAAAAGAACAACTAGGTCAATTAGTAGAGTTTGGAGATTACTTAGTTTGTAGGCGTGGTGATACTTTAACGGTTAGTGTTGAATCCTTGCCAGATACAATTTATTGCTTAGTCTCAGGATGTTATCGCTTAGAAGTAGAAACTCTTGACCGACGAAAACAAACCATTGCTATTTTCCTTTCCCCAACAGATAGCCGTGCTGATGAAGAGATTCAAATGAAAATGGGAATAGAAATAGGTCTTGGGGTTTTATGGGTCAAAAGACAGTTTTTTATTAGTAGTATAGGGTTTTTTGGTGAAAACATTGCTAGTGCTACTCTTTGGTGTGAGGACGAAGAAAATATTTTATTACAAGTTCCTCAACGAGTTTATAGTGCTATAGGAAATATACTAGGCGAAAGGTTTGTTCTAGCTGTACGTTATAGCTAATAGGGAATTGAATTTTAAGTCTTAAGGCTCTTAAGTTTTAAGAACCATAACTAATACTACTTATCTAATAGCTGCCATTTTTAATAAATGTAACCCACTAAAATAACTACAACTCAACCCACTTCCTATTAAAAAAAGATTAAAAATAAATCTTAGGATAAATTGAGTGTTAATTTCTGTAATAGTCAATTTTTGTATTCCTAAAAGACCTGAGACTAAAAAAATAGCCCCTAATAAAAACCCGCTTCCAGCTAAACCTATAATATCAACACTAAATAATAATGCTAGTAACCCTGCTACGACTCTAGTTGCTCCTGTTCTATTAAAAGAAAAGAAAAAGCCTTCTCTATCATCTTCCTTATAAGGGTTAAATTTTGAGAGGGTAAGAGGAATATTTATATCTTGGCAACGTAGACAGATATTATTATTGGGTTCAAGATAATCTGCTTGATGACAAATTTCACAACGTTTAGGCAAACTTTCATTTTTTACTGTTAACTTTTGCGTCATGCTAGAATTCCTGAATTTTTTGAAGATTAAATGGATGTGATTTAAATATCTTGCCTTAACCCTCTATAGGCTTGCAAGTAATTATTTTTCTTTAAATTATTAGTAGTCTATAAAAGTTCTGATAAAGCCTTAAGAAACAAAAATTAATGGATTTTTCAAGGATGGTTTTAAGTCTCCTGGGTAGAGTATTTTTTCTAGCATTAAACCTGAAGGAGGTGCAGTCCAACTAGCAGGCGTGTTGGAATAATTATCTAAAAAATCTATTAAGCGTTTTTCTGTAATATTACCTCTTCCTATTTCAACAAGTGTCCCAATTATTCTTCTAACCATTTTCCAAAGAAAATGAGATGCTGAAATACGAAAAAGAATTAGACTATTTGAAATAGATAGGTCAAGACTTTCAACTTTAACTAAAGTAGATTTATTTTCTTCTATTTCACAGAAGGAGCGAAAGTCTTTTAGCCCAACAAATAATTTTGAGGCTTGTTGCATAGCCTTAAAATCTAGTCTATCCCTAACCCACCAAACATAAGCTTTACCAAAAGCTGTTCGGCGTGTAGAGATTTGATAGAGATAAGAGCGGCTTATTGCATCTCGTCTAGCATCAAAGTTTCTAGGGGCTAACTCAATATCTAGTATATTAATATCTTTTGGAAGTAGCTTATTAAAATTAACTATTAGGTCTTTTACTGGAAAATTATTTTTAGCTCGTAAGTGCGCTACTTGTTCTAAGGCATGCACTCCTGCATCAGTACGGCCTGCGCCGCCTATTTCAACTTTATCAGAAAAAATCTTTCCAGCTACTTTAAGTAATTCTCCTTGAATAGTTTTAGCATTTTCTTGTTGTTGCCAACCTGAGTAACGCTCACCATCATATTCAATTGTCATTTTCCAAGTAGGCATAAGATAACGTTATTTAAGCTTATAAGACTAAGAGTCTTTACTTAGCTTGCTTAAAAATATTAGTAAGAATTGAGAGAAAATCTTTTGGATTTGGGTGATCTCCTGGGTGTTTAGAGATGTAGTGATAGGGGACTTGCCCGCTAGGCATAACTAAAAAAGTCCCTCCTTGTTGCCAAACATCACCAGTATATTTTTTATTACGGTAGCCTTGTCTCATAGCTAGAAAAGCATGCCACCAAGCTATAGGTCTTAAGGTATACCAAATACCATGTTTTAGTTTAAGAGCTTTATATGTTCCTAGTTTAGGGTCAACAAAAATAGGATTAGTAAGTTTTAAGTCTTTACGAAAAGATTCAGCATGATGCGGCTTTCCATTTGCAACAATGACTAACTCAGCACCAGTTTCTCTTATTGAATTAACTTCTAAGCGCAACTGCGCTACTTGATATTGGCAAAGTAGTCAACCAAAGTGACGAATAAAAACCAGTAAAGCAGGTTTAGTTAGCCAACTATCTCCTAGACGGTGTTCCCGTCCCTCAGGATCATAGACTATTGAATTAGCAAGTTCTGAAGAAATTTCCCAAGCCATTATTCCCCCCACTTAAGATGCTAAAATTTTTATTATAATAAATAAATAAGGAGTGATTATAAACCTAGCTAAAAGACTTATGAGAAAACATTCTAAGCTAAGTTTAGTTAAGAAAGCTATTGGGAATAGCAAAAATAATTTTATGAACTAAATATTATATAAAGTATCAATTATTAAGCCAAACAACCCAAATAACTCAATAAAGATCATAGCTATTTTACTACTTCAAACCATTTTTCCTCAGTCTTATGTGGTATAGGTTCACCCTTAAAATCTACTGGGGTTACTTTCCATTTGTAGTTAGTATTAATATTTATAGAGCTTACTTGATTTGGTGTTAATTTATAACGGGTTTCTTGAGCATATGCTTTAACAACAGGTCTTCCAACAGATTCTATTTCTATAAGAAATCTATCTCCAGTAGAGTGCCATTCAAACTCTAATTGTTGTTTATTAAGTTTTGCTTGATCTGATGGGTAGGAAAGTTTAACTGTAGTTAAGCTAACACTTTTTGATTGATAAACTAGCGCAATAATAAAAACTAATATCATTGTTGCTATTGCAAATAAAAAAGTATTCCTACTTGTTTTAGGTTTACTACTAATTGTTACTGCCAAAGGCCCTTGTGTATCTAAAGCCTCTAGTTTTGCAGCTATTTTAGTAGAGCCACTTGAGGATTTTTTATTACTGCTCTTAGAAGAATTCTCTTCTAACTTAGTTTCTAAAATGCTTTCCTTAAAGATTTCTTCTTTTAGGGGCTTAAGAGCAGCCGTTTTATTAGGTTTTGATTCAGATAAAATACTATTTAGTTTATTTGTATAAGAAGGATTGTTGGGAGCATATTTAATTGCTTGACGAATACGCTCTAGTGCTACTAATTGATCACCTCTAGATAATAAATCCATTGCTTCAATAAAACTCATTTCTGCTAAAGTTTCATTTATAGAGACTTCTTGAGTATCTTTAAGAGGGTGGCTAGTAAAAATCTCTTCAGTCTGTTTAATCTCCTCCCTAGAACTGTTAGTAGTCTTGAGATCAATTGCTTGAGTATCTTTAAGGGAGGGAAGACTACTTGCTTTTGCTGTTTGTGTAGAAAGAGCTAAGGCTGAATCTAGACGGCCAGATAATCTACTTGTTGCGCTTTTTGCTGGAGAATTTTTTGACTTTGCACGCTCCGTAGCTTCTAAGAGCTTTGTTTGATAGATTTTACTAGTAGGGTTATATTTAACTGCTTCACGAAAACGCTCTATAGCCATCTCATAACTACCCGAGGCTAATAGCTCATTTCCTTCAATTATGCTCATTTCTGCTAGTGTTGAGTTAAAATCAACAGGCTCATTAAAAGTTGAAGCTTTTGTTTGTATAATATTAGGCTTACGATTTTCTTCTACTACATTTTGATCCTCTATAAACATCATTGCACTAACATCTAGCATTTCTAACTCATCGTCTAATACTTCGTTTTCTTCTATTACTTTAATTTCTATTTGCATAATTACATCCTTTTTTATTGCTAACAGAAAATTTTATACCTTCTAAATCGTATCGTTTTTGGAGCAAAAAAAGATAAATATATGTTTGATATATCATAACCTTTATATGAAGTCAAAAATAGTTTTTATTCTTAATAAAAAATTTATAACTAGCTTCAAAATCAAAGAATAAGAGATCTTATATAAAAATCAAAATTTAACACAATCTTAATAAAAAATATGTGATAATAGTTGAAATAATTTGTTAGGAAACCATTAATTTTTCTGCCCCTATGTAAAATACTAATTATACCCTAGCAAACTTTCTATAAGTAAATTAAATAGGTATTTAAATAATAAGGAGAGCTTTATGAGAAAAAGGGATGGTTTTTCTGCTGTAGAGCTTTTAGTAGTTGTTACAGTGATTTTAATTTTAGCCGCAGTCACAATTCCCAACTTAGCAAGAGTTTTATCTATTTATCGGGTAAAAGGTTCAGCAGAAGGACTAGCTGCACAACTAAATTTAGCTCGCCAGCAAGCAATTGGACAAGGGAAACCAATTGCAGTTTTTTTTGACCCCTCTAACTCAAGAGTATTTGTAGACTTAAATCGTAATGGTGTTCCAGATGGAGTTAAAAACGCTAGAGTTCTTAACCGTAGTACTAATAATGAAGAGTATGATTTACCTCCTAGCATTACCTTAAGCGTAAGCGGAGGATCAGGCTGTTTTACCGTTCCTTCTTCAGTACGAGGTGTTGTAAATCCAGTTGATGATACTAATGCTATTCCTCCTCCTAATAATACTCTTGCTGCTCCTGAGCTTGGTATAGCTAATTATAATGGCTGGTTTATTGTTGTTTTTGATTCTAGAGGTGAATTACTCCTAGATTACAGACAAGCCAATAGCACTTGTATAAACAGTAGTTTAACAGCAAATCCTGCTGGCGCTGTAGTAATTAGCTGTAAGCAAACTACTAAAAACATTAAATTTAGCCTTTCACTTTCCCTAAGAGGGGGCGTTTCAGTTTTAACTTACTAAACAAGGTAGTGAGGAGAATCTATGAAAAGTTTACCTAAGAGATATATTTATAATCAAAAATCGGGTTTTACTCTAATAGAGATTTGTGTTGCTTTACTAATTTTATTTATTGGTGTTTTAGGAGTAGCTCAACTTTTTGTTGCTTCTACTTACTCAAATAAATTTGCTCAAAATACTTCTATAGCAGTTAAGGCAGGAAAAAATATTGTAGAAAAACTTCGAGCAATAAATACTTGGACTACTGTTACTACCGCAGCAGGTTATGACGCTAGAATACAAGTAGGTGGTACGGTCTTAATGCCTAATGATGGTGGCCCAGTTGCTACTTCTTCTTCTCTTTCAGCTATAGAAAAAGCACATATTTCAGGTATTTATTTTGAAGCAGTTAAAGATACTGTTACACAAAAAATACTTTACTATGATATGCGTGAAACTAATGTAGGTGATACTAATTGGGCAAAACGGGCTTTTGAAATTCGTTGGCAAATAGTTGGCTATAATTCTTCAGGAACAGTTGATCCTGGAAGTGTTAGCCCTATGATTAACTTAAGTAATGCTTATAGTAAGTCCTCTGACACTCCTGATTTTGCAAGCTTACTTTCTTCTCCAACTCCTGTTAAAAGTCCTACTACTAATGAGCAAAGTTCTGTTTATGTAATCATTAGAGTTGCTCCAATAACTAATGATGCACAATATGCTAAAAGACTGCAATTTGCCACCATTCTTACAAACCCATCTTAAATAATTTAGGAGTACATTATGAAACTACCAAATAAGCTTATTAAATGTTCTAGAGAAGGCTTTTCTTTACTTGAGCTAGTTTTAGTGCTCTTAATTTTGGCAATAATTATGACATCAGTCTTTAGCACTTTTGCTACAGGCCAAAAGACTTTTGATGCTGAACTTGCTAATGCTCAAGCACAAGAAAATGCCCGTTATGCAATTGATCGTATTTCAGAAATTGTTCAAACCTCAGGTAATAACCCTCAAAATATTGTAGCTCTTAATAACTTAAATTTTATTAGGCTATATGACTCTTTTAACCCAACTACTTTTACTGGTAGCCCTACTACAGGTGTAACCATTCCTGTAACTCCTTGTGGAGGAACAACAGGTGTTACATGTCCTACAGGCAAAGCACTTCAGCTATTTAGTGATTTTGATGGTGATGCTTCTACAACAACAGAGGTTGGTAGCACTACAGCAGGAACTACAATTTTTTCTGCCAATGTTATTACTAGTGAAAATGTGGTTATTTATTTGGATGCTAATGGGTTAGTGAATTTATATAACTTTAATCCTGCTCAAGGTCAATCTATGCCTGGGGGCGGAACTGCTCCTGCTCAGGGCAGTGCAGCAAGGTCTATACCTATTGCAGAATTTGTAACAGACCTAAAATTTGATATTGATTCAGTGCAAAATCAAGTAACTATTAGCCTTACAGCACGCTCAAATCGTGCTGTAGCTATAGAAACAGTTTATGAAAAACGCTTTAGATACGCTAGCTTAGTTTCTGTTGTAAAACTAAGAAATCGCTAAGCCATAAGTGAGGAATAATTTATGAAAAAAAAATCAGAGCAAAAAAAAGTGCCATTAGTAAGCAATTCTCGTGGTATTGCCCTAGTCTTAGTTTTAATTGTCTTAATATTAATGACTAGCTTAGGGCTTTCTGTTGCTTCAACTACCACAATAGAAGTACAAATAGCTTCTCGCTCAGAAGAAGTATCAAAAGGTTTTTATTATGCTGAAGCAGGCTTAAATATGGCTGTTTCTATGGTAAAGCAAATGAGGGGTGATTTTAATGATTTACTTGCTGGCCCTGATGCTACAACTTTTGGAGTAACTTTTGGTTTAGCAACACATAGAGATGAACTTGTTATTGGATCAGGTGGTTGGTCATCAACCTCTACTTCCCCCTTACCTGCTTCTAATCAAAGTGGCCCAATGTTTCCATCTACTGTAAAAGGCTTTACTAGAAATATAGCTAGTTCTCCTAATCTTGATGATATTCAACAACAACTAATGGCATCAGGTTTTGGTACTGCAAAAATAGTAGGAGATAATGCTAAATGGGCGGGAAAAATTACTTTTCCAGATTCTGTTACTAATTCTAAATATGAAGTATCTGTAGAAGTATATGATGATGATGATTCTTATAGCAGATTATTTAATGCTCATCCAAATGGTAGTGGCTATCCATCAACTTATTCGGGTAATCCTGCTCCTGTTTATAAAATACCTGGCCCAGATACTACTAGCAGTGCTTATAATTCTTTTGATAATTGTGATAAAGAATTTGTTGAATGCCCTGGCTCAAATTCTAGTAAATTTGGAAGTTTTTCAGGAGTTAATAAAGATTTTAATGCCCGCGTTTTAGTTCGTTCTACTGCTAGACAAATAAAAACCGTAGGTTCTACTCAAACAATTGTTTCTGAAGTAACTGTAGATAGCATTGTAGGGTTTTTTCCATATCCTGCCGTAATTACTGAAGGTTGTACTGTAATGTCAGGTAGTTCAAAAATATTAGGGTCTTATGGTGGAATTCATGCTAATGATGGTCTTTGTTTAACAGGTTCTCCAACCGTAGAGCAAAGCGCTACTTCTGCTACACCTATTTGTGAAAGTTGCCCTTCGTCTCCTTCTAGTGATTGTACAGGAGGAGGTGGTGGTGGAATAAAGGTCTGTGGTTTTTCAGGTGGAAACCAACCTATATTAATTGTTCCTGACTTAAACCCTTTAAGGGGAACTGGTGATATAGCACCGCCTGATCCTCAAACAAGTAATAGCTTTTGGTTAACACAAGTTCAGGATCGAAATGCTAATGCACGTTCTACAAGTGCTAACAAAGTAGGAGCAGATATAATTTTTCTTTCTCGTAAAACTGCAACAGGTTCTCAAAGAACAAGACTCCATGGAACCTCTTCTACTGCCGCAGAAGACGGGCTATTAATGATTTTAACCAATATGACTGAAGATCAGTTTCTAACTTGGCGTAACAATCTTGATAGTGGTAATAAACCTAATGTTAGTGATGCTATTGTTATAGATCGTAGTAGCGGAGTTACAAAGATTGCTAGTATGGCTAATAATGGCGATTTAAGCGATTGGTATAGATTAAGTGGCTCAGATGATCCTGTTAGTGGTTTAGCAGATGTTGGTTGGGAACCAGGTACTTCTAGTAGTGGCGGTGGTGGCGGCGGTGGCGGTGGTAGTAGCACTTCTTGTGCAAATTCTACAAATTGTCCTCCTCCAAACCCTCCAGCAGGTACTCCATCTAGGGCAAGTAATGGAGATCTATTCTCTAACGACTCATCTTTAGATACTTCTGCATTAAGAAATAAAGTTTACTTCTTTGATGGTGATGTAAAAGTGACTAATAATCCTGGGACTGATGCTAATCCTGTTTCTTTAACCATTATCACCACAGGCTATATTGATGTACAAGGAACACCTAATTTTGTTGGTCAATTAAAAGCAAAACTTGATCCTATTGCCCCTCCATTTACTAACCCACAACTTCTCTTTTTAGCTGGAACAGATGTAGCCTTACAAGGTAATTTAACTACATCTATTAAATTTGAAGGCGTAGTTTATGCTCGTGAACAAGTTGGTTTAACTGGTAACTGTACTTATACAGGCCAAGTTGTTGCTGCCGATATAACTGGGTTTGATAATAAAGTCAGCCAAAATCTATTAAGTGGTAGCGCATCAGTTACCTTTAAGGGGTCAACAGGCGCTTTAGGTGCTGTAAGAAGTTCTTCTTATCGGGTCTTAAAGTTCTAATAATAAAAACTGTAACGATTGAATATAAAGCGGGATAATCTCCCGCTTTTTCTTTTTTCCTAATTTACCTAGAAGCCTTTCCTAGGCTATTATCAATTGCCTTAAAAGGCACAAATTTTTATAACTTTATTTTTAATAAAATGTATAAAAAGTTATTAATATTAAGTATTTTATTGATAATAGCACTCTTTCCAATAAACTCACCTGCTCAAAAATCAAAAGGTGGAGATATAAAAAACCTTTCAACTGTTCCTAAAGGAAAAACCCTTTCTTTTTATTTAACTAAAGGTGGAAGGCTACTGGAAACAGGCGATTATATAAACGCAATTCCTTATTTAGATGCTGCTATAAAAGCCTCTCGTAAAGGTGTAAAACCTGCAATGGTAAAGCTTGCAGACACTCTTTATAAAACAGCTTTAATTTACCTACAAGCAAAAGAACTTAAAGACAGTGGAAAGCCAGAAGAGGCTGTAGCTAAATATATAGAAATTATTAGTATTAACCCTGTTGACCCTAAACCACTAGAATTTATTATAGAAATTTATGACTTACTGAGCGAAGCAGCAGAAAAACAAAATAACTATGAAGAAGCAGTAAGGCTTTATGAAGAATGGATAAAATTTGCTCCCCAAAATAATTTTCCTCGTGAAGCTAGATTAAAAAACCTAAAACTAGCTGCTCAAACAGCTAAAAATAAAGGCGATGTAGAAAAAACTTTAACCCTTTATCGTAAGCTATCTTCTTTAGAACCAAATAGTGATTATGAGATAGTAATTGAGCAAATAGAAAAAGAACAATTTATTACTTCTGCCTTGGCTACATTAAAAGACCCTGATCTAAATAAAGCCATTGCTACATTAAATGGCGCTCTAAGCCTTTATCCAAATGAAGTCCGCCTACAACAAGCCCTGCGTTTAGCTCAAGGACAAAGAGAATTTAATCAAGCTGAAAGCTTAATGAAAGCTTATAAATATAATGAGGCATTAAGAGTTTATAAAAATGTCTTAAAGTTTTTTCCAGAAAAAAAATCTTATGTAGATGAAAAATCTAAGGAAATCTTTTTACGTACAGGTGCAGATTATCAATCAGATGGCATTCTAGAGATTAAAGGCACTATTAGTGCAGCAGCAAAAATCCAAATTACAGGAAATCAAATTCACTATCTTGAGGGCAAAGAAAATCTTTCTATTAGCTTAAGAGGAAAATTTCCTGAACGTGCTTTTAATGGAAAAGTTAACCGTTTAGAAGGTGATGTAATAACAAGAATTTTAGAGACTCCAAGCATAGGTAATAAATATAGCTTAACCCTAGAATTAATGCCTAAGAAAGAACAGTTTTTTACTTTAGCTCTAAACTGGGATCTAGCCTCAAGTGGTGCAGTAATTTGGCAGGGGAGGGTTATTAAATCAACGATTATTCGCTTGCAAACTTTTTTTGTTGATCAAGACAGTAATGCAAAACTTGCTAGAACTCTTTATGATCCATTGCCTCATGAGCCTTATACTTTATCTATTACTAAAACTCAGGGTAGTGAAAAAGTTTTAGTTCAAATTATTGAAAAACCTTCTGCTGCTAATAACTATGCCACTCTTATTGAAGTAGTTACAAACACTTTAGAGCCTCAAGACATTGGTCTTAAAATGGAATGGATGCTCATAAGATCTTCTAGGAAATAAATACTTATTTGACTGGCTGGTCGTTTTTTGATTTCTGCTAATCTGGTGAAAATTCTTTAATATTGCCCAATAATGGGTTGATTATGGACAACATCTTCCATTACAATCTACCCAACCTCCATATAGTTGAGCAAAATGTAAGCAATTTGAAAATCATTTAGTGGATGTAAATCTACCAAAGTCATCTGTTAAAATTGCACACGTTAGGCGCAAGTCACCTTAAGTAATTATCACTTGCAAAGTTGCCCGCAATAGCATGAGTTTGGTAGCAAACTAAGTTTATAAGTTTGTAAATTTAATGCTCTACTTTTCTCAAATTAATAAGAGAAACCTTGTAGCAAAATCTCAAGCAGAACGGAATGAGACAGTAAAAAATGGCACAAATTTTTCCTAAAAATTTTAATAATCTTGCTAAAATTAGTATCATTGTAACAGCCTTAGTCGTTGCCATAGGTGGCGGGGTCTTTAATTTAATAGTAATACGTTCTTCCTACCTTACTCAGGCCCAAGTCGCTATCGAACAGCCAATCCAATTTAGCCATAAACACCATGTGGGTGGTCTGGGTTTGGATTGTCGTTATTGTCATACCTCCGTAGAAGACTCAGCTTTTGCAGGTATTCCTCCAACAAGAACCTGCATGAATTGCCATTCACAAGTTTGGGTAACAAGCCCAATGCTTGAGCCTGTACGTAGTAGTTTTGAAACAGGTAAAGGATTAACTTGGCAAAGAGTTCATAACCTCGCAGATTTTGCTTATTTCAACCATAGTATCCATGTTAATAAAGGAGTTGGCTGTTCAAGCTGTCATGGTAAAGTAGACCAAATGCCTTTAATGTGGAAAGAAAATACTTTGCAGATGGAGTGGTGCCTACAGTGTCATCGCAATCCTGAAAAGGTACTTCGACCTAAAGAAGAAATCTTTAATATGGAGTGGGAACCACCTGCGGATCAAGAAGTAAAGGGTCGCGAATTAGCAAAGCAGTATAATATTCCTAGTAAAGAACTACTAACTAGTTGTTCTACATGTCATCGATAAATCGATAAATTGTTTAAAGACATCATGAATAATACACACGACAAACCTCAAAATGATCGTATTGATCTTGTTTCTATTCGTGCGCGGCTAGCTAATGAAAAGGGTAAAATCTTTTGGCGTAGCTTAGACGAATTATCAGAAAACCCAGAGTTCCAAAAAGCAGTAGATCCAGAGTTTCCTGATAATACTGAAGTATGGCTTGATCCTTTTGGTAGGCGCAAGTTCCTAAAAATAATGGCTGCTTCATTTGCTTTTGCTGGCTTAACTGCCTGTAAACTGCCAACTGAAACACTTATCCCTAATGAAAAAATTAAACCTTATGTAAGACCACCAGAAGAAATTGTACCTGGTAAACCTCTTTATTTTGCTACTACTATACCTTTTGCTGGTACAGCAACCGGTGTTTTGGTAGAAAGCCATATGGGGCGGCCAACCAAGATAGAAGGTAATGCTGAGCATCCTGCTAGTTTAGGTGGCTCAGATGTCTTTGGGCAAGCCTCTATTCTAACCCTCTATGATCCAGATCGTGCGCAAACAACAACTTATTTGCGTGAATCAAAATCTTGGGGCGCTTTTCTTGGAGCAGCTAGCGAGGCTTTAGAGAGTCGTCGTTCAAAAGGCGGCGAAGGGGTTAGATTTTTAACTGGCGCTGTAAACTCTCCTACTTTAGCTAAACAAATTAAAGATATATTAGCTATTTATCCTAAGGCTAAGTGGCATCAATATGAATCTGGAATTGGTGATGGGGTTAGAAAAGGCGCTCAAATGGCTTATGGAGAAGATGTAAACACTCTATATAGCTTTTCAAAAGCCAATATAGTCCTTTCTCTAGGGTCAGACTTTCTTGCTCAAGGTTCAGGAAATCTTCGTTATGCTCGTGAATTTTCTAACCGCCGACGTACAACTACTGAAAAAGTATTAAGACTTTATGCAGCAGAATCAACTGTAACTGTTACTGGTGCTGCTTCAGATCACCGTTTACCTCTAAAACCAAGTGATTTAGTCGGTTTTGCTAAAGCTTTAGCTGCATCTCTTGGAGTTTCAGGAGTAAGTGCTGGTGCAGAAAATGCTGCTTATAAAAACTGGGTTACAGTTTTAACAAAAGAACTTCAAGAAAATAAAGGTGCAAGTATTGTTATTGCTGGTAATGAACAGCCTGCAATAGTCCATGCTCTAGCTCATGCTATTAATCAAGCTTTAGGAAATGTTGGAAATACTATAACTTACACCGAACCAACAGGATTTTCACCTGAAGGCTTTAATGGTTATGTTGACTCTCTTAAATCACTAGTTGATGATATGAATTCTGGCGCTGTAGATATGCTTCTTATTGCTGGAGGAAATCCTGTTTATGACGCACCTCTAGACTTTAAGTTTGCTGATGCTATGGAAAAAGTAGCTCTACGTATTCACTATAGCCTTTATTATGATGAAACTTCTGAGCTTTGCCATTGGCATATTCCAGAGACACATTATTTAGAGTCTTGGAGTGATGCACGTACATTTGATGGTACTGCATCAATTGTACAGCCTTTAATTGCTCCTCTTTACTATGGTAAAACAATTCATGAAGTATTTGCTGGTTTTAGTGACCAAAAAGATAGAACAAGTTATGAAATTGTCCGAGCATTTTGGCAAAGCCAAAATAATAGCCCAGATTTTGAAAGCTTTTGGCGTAAATCCTTACACGATGGTTTAATCGCTGGAAGTGCGTTAGCTCTAAAAACAGTTACTCTTAAAACAGATGCTTTTGCCAGTAGTGATGTTAAAGCAGCAGAGATGGAAATAGTTTTCTCTCCAGATCCAACCATATTTGATGGTCGCTTTGCTAATAATGGCTGGCTACAAGAACTTCCTAAACCTTTAACAAAAATTACTTGGGATAATGCTGTTTTAATGAGTCCTGCTACAGCACAAACCTTAGGCGTTTCTCGAAGCTTTAATTACTATGGTGGTGAGCGTGGTGGTAATACTGTTGATATGGTAGAAGTTAGCCATCAAGGTCAAACTCTAAAGGCAGCAGCTTGGATTGTGCCAGGTCATGCTAATGGATGTATCACCCTACATTTAGGTTATGGTCGTAAGAATGCTGGTAGAGTAGGCTCAAACACAGGGTTTAATGCTAATTTAATTCGTTCTAGCGCTGAATTTTGGGGCGGAGAAGCAAAAATTAGTAAAGTAGCAGAAACCTACCAAATGGCTTGTACTCAAGGTCAACAGGTAATGCAAGGACGCGACCATGAGTTAGTTAGAATTTCAACTTTTGAAGATTATAAATCTGGTAAAGATGACTCTCATGAAAAAGGACATGGTGAAAAGAAAGAAGGGCATGGAGAGGAAAATAAACCTCATTTTGGGCCAACTCATCCTGAAAATCTTTCTATGTATCCAGAGTGGGATTATTCAAAAGAATACGCTTGGGGTATGACCATAGATATGACTAGTTGCATTGGCTGTAATGCTTGTGCTGTAGCTTGTCAGTCTGAAAATAATGTTCCAGTAATTGGTAAAGAACAAGTTGCAATGGGTCGCCATATGCACTGGATACGTATAGACCGTTACTACACAGATAATGAAGTACATGAACCTTTAGAAAACCCAGAGGCATATTTTCAACCTGTTCCTTGTATGCAGTGCGAAAAAGCTCCTTGCGAAACAGTTTGTCCAGTAAACGCTACAAGTCATAGCTCAGAAGGGCTTAATGATATGGTTTATAACCGATGTGTAGGAACACGTTACTGTGCTAATAACTGTCCTTATAAAGTTAGACGCTTTAATTTCTTACAATATACAGATTTTTCTACACCACAATTAAAACTACTTAATAACCCAGATGTAACAGTACGCAGTCGCGGTGTTATGGAAAAATGTACTTATTGTGTACAAAGAATTAACTATGCTCGTGTAGAAGCAGAAAAAGAGAATCGTCCTATAAGAGATGGAGAAATAGTTACTGCTTGTCAGTCAGTTTGTCCTACTCAAGCAATAGTCTTTGGTAACATTAATGACCCAGAGAGCAAAGTTTCAAAACTAAAAGCGGAAAAACGTAACTATTCACTAGTAGAAGAACTTGCTACAAAACCACGAACTACTTACCTAACTGCGTTGCGTAATCCCAATGCTGAGCTTAAGAAGGGGTAACTATGGAAGCAAATAGTGCTACTGCACACCAACATCAAGAACCTGTATTAAAAGATGTAATACCTGTTGTTAACCCAGGGCATAATTTTGAGACAGTTTCAGATAAAATTAGTTCTATTGTATTAAGAGAGCGAACACCTATAACCCTGATTATGGCTTTAGGTATAGCCTTTTTGGTAATGAACTTATTAATGGCAGCTCTTACTAAGCTTTTATATCAAGGCGTAGGTGTTTGGGGCTTAAATACTCCTGTTGGTTGGGGTTTAGATATCACAACCTTTGTGTGGTGGATAGGTATAGGTCACGCAGGAACCTTAATATCAGCGATTTTATTATTAATGGGTCAAAAGTGGCGTACCTCTATTAATAGATTTGCTGAGGCAATGACGCTTTTTGCTGTAGCTTGTGCTGCTATATTTCCACTCTTTCATACTGGCCGACCTTGGTTTGCTGCTTATTGGCTACTGCCTATACCAAACACTATGGCGCTTTGGCCGCAGTTTCGTAGTCCTCTGATGTGGGACGTATTTGCAATATCAACTTATGGTAGCGTTTCGTTGCTCTTTTGGTATGTTGGTTTAATTCCAGACCTAGGAACAATGCGTGATAGAGCTAAAAATCAAATTGTTAAAATGATTTATGGAATGCTCTCTATGGGTTGGCGTGGTGAGGCTCGTCACTGGGCACGTTATGAAACTATATATAACTTACTGGCTGGACTTGCTACACCCCTAGTTGTTTCAGTTCACACCATAGTTAGTTTTGACTTTGCTGTATCGGTTATTCCTGGTTGGCATACAACCATCTTTCCACCTTATTTCGTTGCAGGTGCAATCTTTTCAGGGTTTGCTATGGTGCTAACTCTGCTACTACCTGCTAGATATTTATTTAATTTACATGATTTTGTTACTATGCGCCATATTGAAAATATGGCTAAAGTTATGTTAGTAACGGGCTTAATGGTCTTTTATGGCTATAACATGGAAGCTTTTTTTGGCTGGTACTGTGGTAATGAATATGAGTTTTATATGATTTATAACCGTATGACTGGCCCTTACTGGTGGGTATATTGGCTATTAATTTTCTGTAATGGTGTTGCTCCTCAAGTTCTTTGGATTAAAAAAGTTAGACAAAATGTTTATATCCTATGGGGTATTACTATAATTGTTAATATAGGTATGTGGTTTGAACGTTTTATTATTGTGGTTACAAGCTTACATAGGGACTTTATGCCGTCTGTATGGGGAATGTATGCTCCTACTATTTGGGAATGGATGCTTTATGCTGGAACTATAGGCATGTTTATATTCTTAATGATTCTCTTTGTAAGAGCATTACCAATGATACCTATGTTTGAAATTAAGACTTTACTTCCACAGTCAAAAGTTCGCCATAAGGAATAATGCTATATGAAAGATAAAAAAGATATTTATGGGTTAATGGCAGAATTTGATAATCCCCAAGCTATTGTTGATGCTACTAGAGCAACATACAAAGCAGGCTATAGAAAGGTAGATGCTTACTCCCCATTTCCTATTGAGGAACTAAGCGAAGCCTTAGAATTTCATCCAAAAGTCCAATATATTGTGCTTTGTGGAGGAATTATTGGTGGTCTTTTAGGCTATGGTTTGCAATATTGGACTTCAGCAGTAGATTATGCAATAAACATAGGTGGTCGCCCACTTAATAGCTGGGTCTCATTTATCCCTATAACTTTTGAACTTACTGTTTTAATAGGGGCGTTTTCTGGAGCCATAGGTATGTTAATACTAAATGGTTTACCTCAACCTTATCATCCAGTTTTTAATGTTCCTAGATTTAGTACTGCTTCTTCAGATAGGTTCTTTCTTTGTATTGAAGCAATAGATCCCAAGTTTGACCGTAGAGCTACAGCAGAGTTTCTAAAAAGCCTTGGGGCTTTGGAGGTAACAGAAGTTGAGCCATAAATTTTTTTCACTGCCCAGAAAGAGCGCACAAACTATGCTAAGAGTAAAACTCTCTATATTTTGTATTTTCTGTGGTCTTTTTCTCTTTAATGCTTGTCGTCAAGACATGGCTGATCAACCTTCATATAGACCACTTCAACCAAGTAACTTTTTTGCTGATGGTCAAGCCTCTAGACCTTTAGTACAAGGAACTGTAGCAAGAGGTCAGTTAAGAGATGATGTTCATCTTTATACTGGTAAAAAAGAGGGTCAACTTGTTACTACCTTTCCATTTACTGTAGATAAAACGGTTGTAAAACGAGGGCAAGAAAGATTTAATATTTACTGTGCTCCTTGTCATGGTCAAACTGGCTCAGGCAATGGAATGATTGTTCAAAGAGGCTTTAAGAAAGCTGCTTCATACTATGATAAAGAAGTGCGTGAAAAATCTGTAGGTCATTACTTTGATGTAATAACTAATGGATTTGGAGCTATGGCAGGTTATTCTGCACAAGTAAATGTACGTGATAGATGGGCTATTATTGCTTATATAAGAGCTTTGCAAGAAAGCCAAAGTGGTAATGTCGAGCCATTACCAATAGAAACTATGACAGATTTTGCTCCAAGTGGTGTAGTTGACCCTAAAAAACAGAATCCTCTTAGTGGTTCTACTCCAAAAGTAGAAAAGAAAACTGAAGAGAAATCTGAATCAGGAGGTCATTAATATAATATGAGTGAATTTGCTTCCGGCTACTTAGTAGCGTTTTTTTTCTGGTTTAGCATTTCCTTTGGTTGTTTAGGTATCTTAATGATACAACATTTAACTGGAGGGCATTGGGGCTTTGGGATTCGTCGCCCTTTAGAAGCGGCTGCCAAAACTCTACCTTTAATGCTAGTGCTTTTTATTCCTATAATTCTACTCTCCCATGATATCTATCCCTGGTCTCATGAAGCAGAGGCGGCTCAATTAGGAAATAAGGCAAAATATTACCTTAATATCCCTTTCTTTGTAGGAAGAGCAGTAGCTTATTTTATTATCTGGTCAGGACTTGCTTTTATTTTAAGTAAGTTTTCCTTAGAACAAGATAAAACTAATTCAGTAGATTCAGCTATAGACGTTGCTCAAAAATGTCGTAATGTTAGCGGGCCAGGACTCTTAATTTCTGCCTTAACTATAACCTTTGCTTCTGTTGATTGGTTAATGTCTTTAGACCCACATTGGTTTTCCACTATATATGGAATACTTACTATAGGTGGATGTTTATTAAATTCTTTTGCTTTTATGATTATTGTTCTTTCACAAGTAGGTAATCGCGAAGCAATGAAAGGCTATATTGGGTCAAAACACTTCCACGATTTAGGTAAACTTTTACTAGCTTGTGTAATGCTTTGGGGCTATTTTAACCTTTCTCAATTACTGATTATTTGGTCTGGTAACTTACCTGAAGAAACTATTTGGTTTATACGTCGCCGTGGTGGTGGATGGGAATATGTTGGGCCTGCTTTAATACTTTTACATTTTGCTGTACCTTTCTTCTTATTATTAAATAGATCCTTAAAGAAGAAGCCTCATATAATTGCTATGGTTGCAGGATTTTTAATGGTAATGAGACTAGTTGATTTATTCTGGTTAGTTCAACCAGAATTTCACGGTGGAGTGATTTCTCCTACAGCAGTTGTAGTTACTATAGTTTCAGCAGGTATTATAGGTGCTATTTGGCTGGGCTTATTCTTTAAGCTATTATCTAGTAACCCATTATTGCCTTTACACGACCCCTATATTCAAAAGGAGGCTATAGTTCATGGCGGACACTGATGGACACAACAAAAAATATCCTCGTATGGATTTAGAGGATAAAGATATTGATGTAGGTGCAATAATTAAGTTTACTATTGTTTTGCTTATTACTACAGTAATTATTTACATTGCTGCTGTAGGCTTATTTAAGGGTTTTGAGTGGTGGGAAGAATATAATAGCCCTCCTTTAACTAATCTTTATAAAGAAAAAGCTAAAGAACCACCTAAACCGTTGCTTCAAACAAATGTTACACAATATTCAGATCTAAAAGATTTTCGTGCTAAAGAAGCCAAAATTCTTAAAGATGGTGATGAAGCTATTAAAAAAATACCTGTAGACCAAGCAATAGATAAACTCTTAGAAAAAGGTTTGCCAACACGACCTCAAGCCGAAGCAGAAAACTTTCTAGATAAAGCAGAAAAAATGCCTTCAGATCAAAGTGGGGGTAGTGAGTTTGAAAGGAGATTAAGATGAGGCTACTTTTAGTGCTAGTGCTTTTGCTAGTATCTGCTTTTTCTGTACCAGCACAAGTTACAAAGCCAGAGTTACCTCAAGCAGTTCCTAACACAAGACCATCGCTCTTAAATGATGTAGGGATTGATCAAAAGCTTAATCAACAAGTTCCACTTGATTTAAAATTTCGAGATGAAACAGGTCAAGAAGTTGCTTTACAATCATATTTTGGTAAAAAACCTGTAGTCTTAGCTTTGATTTACTATAACTGCCCAATGCTTTGTACTTTAGTACTTAATGGACTAATTCACTCTCTTAACACTATGTCTTTTGTTGTAGGTAAAGAGTTTGATGTGGTAGTCGTAAGTTTTGATTCTAGAGAAACCGCTGAGCTTGCTAGTGCAAAAAAACGTGCTTATCTAGAACGTTATATAACTAAAGGTACTGAAGCAGGTTGGCATTTTTTAACAGGTGATGAAGGCTCTATAAAAACTTTAACTCAAACTGTAGGCTTTCGTTATACTTATGATCCTGAGAAAGACTTATTTGCTCATGCTAGTGGAGTAATAGTTTTAACTCCTGAAGGCAAAATATCAAAGTATTTTTATGGGGTTGAATATTCACCTCGTGATTTAAGATTAGGATTAGTAGAGGCTTCTGAAAATAAAATTGGTTCTCCTGTAGACCAACTTTTATTAATGTGTTACCACTATGATCCTACTACAGGAAAATATGGCGCTGTTGTTATGAATGTGGTGCGTATAGCTGGTTCCATCACATTAATTATAATAATATCTTTTATTGTTTTTATGGTACGTAAGGATCGTAAAAAACGACAAATACCAGTAAATAACCAAAGTTAATAATTTCTGATAAATAATTAGGTAAAAGGTAAGGTTAGATTATGCAGTCTTCCACTGTACCGCTTTTTCCAGAACAAGCTTCTAGTTTTGCATTACAAGTAGATTTGCTTTACTTATTTTTGACAGCTGTGTCAGCGTTTTTTACAATATTAGTTTCAGGGATAATAATCTTTTTTGCCATTAAATACCGTCGTCGCTCAGACGCGGAGCGTCCTCCAATGACTGTGGCTAATTTGTTATTAGAAATAACCTGGATTGTTGTTCCTTTAGCTATATCATTTGTAATGTTTATTTGGGGAGCGGCTATTTTCTTTAAGATGGCATCCCCTCCAAAAGAAGCTATGGATATTTATGTAACAGGAAAACAATGGATGTGGAAAATCCAACATGTAAATGGACATAGAGAAATTAATGAGCTACACGTTCCTCTAGGAAAACCTGTTAGACTAACTATGACTTCAGAAGATGTTTTACATAGTTTTTATATTCCTGCTTTTCGTATAAAAGCTGATGTAATACCAGGTAGCTACTCAAAAATGTGGTTTCAAGCTACAAAACCTGGAAAGTACCATTTATTTTGTGCTGAATATTGTGGCACTAAACATTCTGGAATGATTGGTTCTGTAATTGTTATGGAACAAAGCGAATATGATGCTTGGCTTGGTAACACCAAAGACTCATCTTTAGCTGAAGCAGGTCAAAAACTTTTCAAAACTATGGGTTGTGTTAATTGTCATAGTGCACAATCTGATATAAAAGGGCCTAACTTAGAAGGTATTTATGGTAAGCAAGTTCGCTTACAAGATGGTAATACTCTAATAGCAGATGAGCGCTATTTGCGAGAATCCTTACTTGTCCCAAATGCTAAACTAACAGAAGGTTTTCCAGCAAATATGCCTGCTTACCAAGGCTTAATTACTGAAGAGCAAATCTTACAATTAATTTCTTATATGAGAACCTTAACACCTGTTGTTACAAGTAATACTCCTAGTAAAGCCTCAACTCCTGTAACACAAGCAACACCAAAACCAGAAGCAACTCCAGCACCAAAACCACCAGCAAACTCTGCAACAACAGAAAGTAAACCATCTGGTTCAACTCCAAAGAGTGAACCTGCTAAATAAGGATGGACATATGAGCGCACATGTAATAGACAGTCAGGTTATTGTACAGACTGAACATAAAGAACAAGAAAACTATCTTACGGCAGGCTATAGCCTTAAGTCCTGGTTCTTAACCCTTGATCATAAAAGAATTGCAATACTTTATCTTATTTCAGTAACTGCTATGTTTTTTGTTGGGGGAGTTTTTGCATCACTGATGCGTTTAGAACTTATGACCCCACAATCAGACCTCTTTGAGCCTGATAATTTTAATAAACTTTTTACAATGCATGGAATAGTGATGGTGTTTTTCTTTATTATTCCTGCTGTTCCTGGAGTCTTAGGTAATTTTCTTTTGCCTTTAATGATAGGAGCAAAAGACGTTGCTTTTCCTAGGCTTAATTTACTAAGCTGGTATGTATATATAGTTGGTGCTGCTTTTACTATGTTTACCATAGTTAGTGGTGGTGTTGATACAGGATGGACTTTCTACACTCCTTATAGTACTTCATCCTCTCAAACACACGTTGTTCCAGTAGTCTTAGGTTTGTTTATTACAGGATTTTCTTCAATCCTAACAGGCTTAAACTTTATGGTAACAATCCACCGTATGAGAGCACCAGGGCTTTCTTGGTTTAGGCTTCCTCTAATGGTTTGGTCAATTTATGCTACAAGCATAATTCAAATTTTAGGTACTCCTGTAATAGCTGTTACTTTAATGATGGCTGGACTTGAGAAAGTTTTAAGAATAGGTATTTTTGACCCTAATCTAGGCGGTGATCCTGTACTATTTCAACACCTCTTTTGGTTCTACTCACACCCTGCTGTATATATTATGATTGTTCCTGGTATGGGTGTAATTAATGAAGTAGTAACCTGTTTTTCTAGAAGAAGCATTTTTGGCTATAGAGCTATTGCATTTGCTAATGTTGGCTTTGTGGTATTTAGCTTTGTAGTCTGGGGCCATCATATGATTGTTGCTGGACAATCAGTTTATTCAGCTTTAATCTTTTCTATCTTAAGCTACTTAGTAGGAATTTTCTCTGCTATTAAAGTATTTAACTGGACAGCTACAATGTATAAAGGTTCTATATCTTTTGATACTCCAATGCTTTATGTATTTGGATTTCAAGGACTCTTTTTAATTGGTGGTTTAACAGGGTTATTTTTAGCTGCTTTAGGCTTTGATGTACACGTACACGATACCTATTTTGTTGTTGCTCACTTCCATTATGTAATGGTGGGTGGCTTGGTGATGGCATTTTTAGCAGGAATTCATTTCTGGTGGCCTAAGATGTTTGGTAGAAAATATCCTGAGTCTATAGCAAGATTTTCTATGATACTAATCTTTGCTGGGTTTAACTTAACATTCTTTCCACAATTTATTTTAGGTTACTTAGGTATGCCTCGCCGTTATGCTAGCTATCCAGATGAGTTTCAAGTATTAAACATAATGTCTACAGCTGGAGGCTCAGTTTTAGGTTTAGGGTTTTTACTTACAGCTGCATATATGATTTGGTCTTTATTCTTTGGTAAAGAGGCAGGTAAAAATCCTTGGAAAGCTACTGGTCTGGAGTGGGAAAAAACTACTTCACCACCACCAACTGAGAACTTTTTTGAAACCCCTACTGTTGACGAAGAACCATATAATTATGCTAATCGTGATTTTACTAAAGATTTTAATGAGGAGGTAAAAGTAGGTGCATAGCTCAGACCATTCTGCTCATCATCCGGCTTTAGCACATCACTTTCAGGATTTAGACCAGCAAAAAGATGCCACATGGCTTGCTATGTGGGTATTTCTAGCAACTGAAATTATGTTTTTTGGCGGTCTGTTCCTAGCTTATGTGATCTATCGCTCCTCTTATCCAGATGCATTTGCTATTGCTAGTAATGCCTTAAATGTAAATATGGGACTTGGCAATACATTTGTACTAATTATTAGTAGTTTTACAATGGCAATGTCTGTTTATAGCGCCCAGATGGGCCAAATAGGTAGACTGGTTGTATTTCTAATACTAACTCTAATACTAGGCTCTACATTTTTAGGCGTTAAGTACTTTGAGTATAAAGATAAATTTGAAAGCCATTTAGTTCCAGGGCGGCATTTTGACTTTGCTCATCATCATGATCCTAAAACAGGGGAACTTCTAGAAGGGGCTCATAGTGAAAGCGCAAATAAAGCAACTGAGGCTCATAGCAGTGGTCATAGTGAAAAAGCTAAGCGCGAGATTCAAATTTTCTTTTCTCTTTATTTTGCTATGACAGGTCTTCACGCTTTTCACATGATAATAGGTGCGGGGCTTTTAACTTGGTTAATTGTCCTAGCTCTAAAGGGCAGATTTTCAAGGGAATATAACTCTCCTGTGGAACTAGTAGGGCTTTATTGGCACTTTGTTGATATTGTTTGGATTTTCTTATTCCCACTGCTTTATTTAATTGGCCGACATCATCATGGCTAAATACTAAGTAATAATAAGTGAAAGGTAAAATTTATGTCTGACGATCATTCAAAACATCATATTGTTCAACCATCAACTTATGCTGCAATTCTAGGAGCCTTGTTAGTTTTTACAGTTCTTACTTATTATGTTGCCTTTATTGATTTAGGGGTCTTAAGTAATTTTGTTGCTATGGGAATAGCCGTTACAAAAGGCGCTTTAGTTGTGCTCTTCTTTATGCATATTTTTTATAGTACTAGGCTTTTATGGGTAGTTGTTGTAGGTAGTTTTGGTTGGTTAGCTCTAATGCTAATACTCACTTTAGGCGATTATGTAACTAGACATTGGGACATACAACAGCGTATATTTTTCTAGGCATACTATAATAGCTAATTTAAAAGTAAATAAAATAGCCAAGCTATTTAACAAATTAACAAAATAGCTTGGCTATTTTGTTAATTTTATCATTTCTTACTAGCTTTTTTATAATCTCCTAGCCATTCATATTTAGGAAAATATTCTGCAAAAAGCCCATCAAACAGAGCAATAAACATATTTAATTTTTTAACATTAGGTCTTATTTCTCTAAAGTTATTGGTTTCCTTAAAAAAATATTCTTCAACAGATGTTATTGGTACTATTGAGGAGTTAAGGTTTTTAGAAATTGTAGCAATTTTTTGAAGATGATCTTCAAAGATTTGGGAAACATTCTTGTTAATATGACTAGTCCATAGATTTTTTGGTCTTCTTATCATATATGTTACTGAATCAGGCTCTCTATCAGTTGATCCATAAGTCCAATTATTTTCAAAATAGCTAATAAATGTCATTCTCATTGGTTTAATAGGTTCATTTTCAGGAAAAAGTTGGCTTACTTCTGCTATAGATTGATGTGTTGGATGAAGAAATACTCTTGCAAAACCAGGAACATTTATCCCTTCTTCCATATATGAAGTAATATCTGCAATAGGTTGAAACCCTAGAGAAATTAATGACTGAGAATATTTATCTAAAGTATATGCATCTAATAGAGAGAAATTTTCTATTTTAGCTGGAATAAAATGTATATTATCAGCAATCCCTTCTATCATTTTAGTCTTAACATATTCTAAAAACAAATAATTAACAATTATTACACTAACTAAAGGTATAGCATAAATTGGAATAGCTAGTTGTAAGAAAAACTTGCTTCCTAAGAAATATACTAAGAGAAAAGTAATTATAGAAATAACGCCTAAAGAAGAAATCAGATTTGTAAAAACTTTTGGAGCTTCTTGATAATGTTGTAAATCAGGTTTAACAGAAGTGTTTTTAGGAGGCAAGGTAATATTTCTACAACGAGAACAAATATTAGAGTTTGCATCAAAAAGATCTGCTTGATGACAGATTTCGCAACGCCTTGGAGGGGAAGAACCTTTTATTTGTATATTAGACATACTTTAGCAATAACACCTTTAACTTATATTTATAGATAAATATTTTTTCTTAATTTTTTAATTTAAGCAACAATAAAGAAAACAAATTTTAAGTTATTGATAGTTATTGCTAAATTTTGTTTGTTTAACCTACTGTTGCAACATGTAAGACTCCTTCACAAGTCTGAATATGTTTTATTACTTCTTCTGGAGCAGGAGCATCAAGCATTATTTTTGCACAAGCAGCTAAAGCACCTTCAAAAATTTGATTTTGCATTTCTTGAACATTGCAACCATGTTCTTTTAATACTGCAAATACAGCAGCTAAAACCCCTACTCGGTCTTCATGACGAACTACAATACCATGTTTAGCCGTAGACGCTCGCCGTAAGTTAACACAATTAGGAATTTCCGCACCATTTAGGAAATTATTAACAATTCTTACTACTTCATCGCCTGTTTCCCGCTCAGCTTGATCTGTTGATGCTCCAATATGGTGAGTCCCATAAAGATTTAAGGATTTGGCTATTTCAAAACTAATTTCTGCTTCACCAGCAGAAGGCTCTTGAGCAAAAACATCTAGACCAGCAAATAAACGCCCAGATGAAAGTTCTGCTATTAAAGCTTCTTCATCAACTACTTCACCTCGGGAAGTGTTAATAAATATAGCTCCTTTTTTCATTGCTGCTAGAAACTCTTTATTAATTAAATTACGAGTTTCACTTGAAAGGGCTAAATGGACAGAAACAATATCGGCTTTAGTTGCGACTTCTAAAGGCGTTGAGGCATATTCAATATTAAGTTCTGCTGCTTTTTCTGGAGTTAAAGAACGTGACCAGCCAATAGTTTTCATACCAAAAGCCTGACTACGGTTTATAACTTCTTGACCTATTGAGCCTAGGCCAATTACCCCTAATGTAGCACCTTTTAATCCATTAGCTTTGGAAAATTTCTTTTTATTCCATTTTCCTTGTCTCATTTCAATAACATTATCAGCAATACGCCGGTCTATTGCCAGAATTAAACCTAGGGCAAGTTCTGCTACAGCAGTAGCATTTTTACCAGGGCAATTAGTTACATAAATACCTCGTTTTGAAGCTACTTTTACATCAATTGTATTAGTTCCAGCACCAGCACGAATAATTAGACTTAAAGATTTAGCTGCTTCAAGCGCTACGGCTGTGACTTTAGTACTACGTACAACTAAAATATCAATATCACCTAAGGCTTCTATAAGTGTAGTTTCGTTAAGATCAGGCTTATTAATTACTTCCAAAGAATCTATTTCTTGAAGGGCTGTAATACAAGAAGAATGCAATTTATCGGCAAGTAGAATTTTAGTCATAAATATCTCCAGATTATGATTATATTGGTTATATTAAATAGCAGAAATTTTATAACAAATTTGGCTTAATTAGGCTAGTAGAAAATAATAAAAGATAATTATAAGAAAATAATAGACTTAAGATATGTTAGTTAAAAGGGTGTTTAGGTTTTGAGGATAAATTTTAGAGCTATTTTAAGTTTTTTAAGCCCTAGGATAAATCCTAGGGCTATTTTCACTAATTTTTTGGGCTTAGGGTTAAGAATTTGGAGAAAACAAAATTTTCATAGCCATTTAGTAGCTACTAATAGCCCAATTCTTGCTGGATTTTCAGTCTCTCTAAGTATCTAAAATCGATAGACTAGTTTTAGCCTGGAAATTTGGAAATATTTTTGTTAAGTCTTTTGCGCCACAATGTTTAGAAATCACTTCGCTGTAAACTGTACGAAAATCTGTTGTAAGGGCTAAATCTCTAGCTTCATAAAGCTGTTCACGCTCAAGTCCAGGCCACTTACCATAAACTTGTCCTCCTTTAACTCCACCACCCATTACAAACATACAATTAGCATGACCATGATCGGTTCCTGCTGTACCATTTTCGCGTACTGTACGACCAAATTCTGACATTGTGACAATTACTACCTCTTGCATTTTATTCCCTAAGTCTTGATATAAGACAGCTAATCCTGAGCTAAATTCTTTTAATAATTGATTTAGCCTAGGTTTTTGTCCTGTATGAGTGTCCCAACCTCCTATATCGGTAAATGCTATTTCTAAGCCAATATTGGCCTTAATTAGTTGGGCTATTTGTTTTAGGCTATTGCCAAATTGTCCATTAGGATAAATAGCATTATTAGAAGGCAAATAAATGCTTGAGCGAATTTTTCTAATAGTTCGCATTGCTTCTAGTGCCTCAACTCCAGCAGGTGCAATAATATCGTCTAAGCTCTTGCCATACATTGTCTCAAATGCGCTACTAGTTTTAGTTCCACCACGAACTTCAAAAGAATTTAAGCTTGCAACAGTTAAGCTTGGAGTAGTTCCAGCTAAGACTCTAGGCTGTTTATTACCAATTGCTATGCCTCTTAATGCTGCAAGCTGATCTTTATTAACATCTTTATGTACTTGTAGATAACGATTTAACCAACCATCAGCAGTAGTTTTTATTCCAGGAGTTCCTATTTCCATATAATCTTGAGCATCAAAATGTGAACGTGTGGAATCAGGAGAACCTGCTGCATGTATAATTGCAAGTTCTTTAGCCTCATAAATTGGCTTAAATGGCTTTAATGCTGGGTGCAGGCCAAAAAATCCATCTAGATCAATGGCAGATTGTTCATCGCTAGGGCTTGGTTTAGCAATGGCAAGTGTTGGTCGGGCTTTATAATAGGCTGCATCACCAAAAGGTACGACTATGTTTAATCCATCAGCAGCACCCCGCTGAAAAATTACAATCATTATTTTTTTGCTATTTTGGTTAGCTGCCAAAGCTGTTTGTTCTAGAAAAGAAGGGATAGCTAAACTTGCACCTAGACCAGCAATTGCTAACGCACCAGATTTAAGAAAGAATCTTCGTGTAATCATACTGTTAGCTCCTTGATTTATTATAGGTTATGTAATTTCCAAGAAATTTTCTAATTACATTTTTTGGAATTCTGGTGAGCCAAGTAATAAGCCCATCAATTTGCTGCTTTTATCCGAAGTAAGACTTTGTCCATTAAGTTCTTGTTCTAGAGCACGGCGGGTTGGATCTTCAACTTTTCCACGAATTACAAGTTCAATTAATTGATCAACAGAATTTACAGAATTATTACGTAAGATATTAGAAGTTGTACCAATAATTTTACCTTCAGAAAGAGCAATCCCAAAGTTTAATCGTTCAACTAGAGATGCAGTATTAACCCATTTATCAGCAGTATCACCATAACCCGTTGGTGGTTGGCAAAGAAATAAAGGTTGACCCATTTTATTTAATGCTCCGATAATTTGTAGACCTGCGTTTGTTTCTGCGTCTACTGTGCGAAGAGCGCTAACTACAAGACCTAAAGGGCTTTTAACTTTGTTTTGGTAATTTTCTTTATCAAAAAATTCTGAAGAAGTAAAAATTATGCGTAACATTGATTTAATATCACCACCTGTTTTAGTAAAACTAGCTGCAACTTTTTCAACCAAAGCCTTAGGTGGATTGTCAGATACAAAACGACGAGTAAGTTTTGTAGCAATAAATCTAGCTGTAGAAGGATGTTTTAGTAAGAGATCTAGGACTTTTTCACCATCTTGTTGACCACCAACAGAAATTTTTTGCCCAAGTACAGTTTTTTCTCCATTGTCATGCATTCTTTCATTAAAGGAAAATTCTGCACTCTCATCACCTTTGCGCTTAATTGTCCATCCAGTAAGACAGCGAGCCACTTCGGTAACATCTTTTTGGGTATAACCACCATCAACGCCTAAAGTATGAAGTTCCATTAGCTCGCGTGCATAGTTTTCATTTAATCCACGATTTTTATTTTTTCCTTGATTTGCTATCTTAGGGTTTTCTTCAGGTAATGGGCTTGGCATTTGGGTATTAGGTAAATTATTTGAATTAAGCATTGGGTTTTGATTACGTCGATTTCCTAGGCGAGGCTCTGCTACTTGACGCTTAGATTTGTTATTAAGCGCACCTTGGCTTGCTCTACGTTCGCGTAGTTCTTGAATACGTTCTTTAAGTTGTTGTCTTTGCTCTTGTAATTTTTGACTGGCATTAGGATCTACACTTAGCCAATTATCTAGATAAACTAACATAGCTGGGCTATGTGCTGTAGCCTTAAGTAATTCTCCAAAATTACCCATTGCATTAGGCCGGATAGTATCTTGGATATATTCTGTTAATAAATATTTATTAAATTGTTTTGCCCAGAAGACATTAAAATGATTAGTCCAAAAGTCTACCATCACCTCATAAAGTTGGCGGTCACTATAAACTGAGCGTAGGATTTGTTGCTGGGAGAGTTGTATAAGAATTTCACCAGGTCTACCCATTATTTCATCTTCATTAATACCTAAGCGGTCACGTTTTTTTTCAAGTTTTTCAAGTTTTTCAAGTTTTTTATCATTTTTATCAATTGAATTTGGGTCTAAATTATCAAGTTTTGCTTTTTTTCCATCATTTACAAGTTTAGGTTGGGGATAGACACGGGCTAGTTCTTGGCTATCCATAGATAGGGTATTTAAGCTTTTTAAGCGGGCTTCTACGGCTTGATCATCTATTTTTTCAGGGTTTAATTGTAATTCTATATATTTTTCTATTCCCAAGCGGCGAACTTTTTCTACATCTCCAGGGCGTGCACCATATCCTAAACGATTAAGTACATGTAATATTTTTTCATCTTGAGAAAGGCTATTATTATGATTAGAAAAAGATTTTTTTTCTATGGAGTAACTTGGTAAAGGGTTGGTAATAAGCGCAGTAGCAATAAGTATTACAAGAAATACTTTAGAGAGTTGATTATAAAAATACTTATTCATAAATTTTTCCCACCATTAACTATAAGATTTTATTAGCTTTATTAGCTATTATTATTGATTTTTGACGGTTTCAGTTTATTAGACTTTTCAAAGGGGGAATTTAGTCTTAAAATTTTTAAGTTTTTTCCTAAAAATTTTTATAATCAAAAAATTGTTCTTCAAAATAATAGGCTAAAGAATTCAGACTGAAAAATTGCTAAACTTTAGATAAGGAAAATATTGTATGAGTAAATACTGGAAAATAATCCCTATAGGCTTGATAGTTATTTTTGCTTTTATAGCTACAGCTATTATTTCTATTAAAGGCAGTATTTTACAAACAGAGGAAGAAATAGACACTATTTTTATCAAGCGTTGTGCTGGTTGTCATGGAACGGATGGAGTGCCAACAATACCTGATGTACCTGATTTTACTGATCCTAAATTTCAAAATAGTCATACAGATGAAGAACTTATAAAAAGTATTACAAATGGAAAAGACCCTAGAATGCCTGCTTATGGTGAAATCTTGGAAAAAGAACAAATACAAGCACTTGTGCCTTATATTCGCAAATTAGTTAAAAAAGAAGAAAAAAAAGCAGCTAGAAAAACAACTAAAAAAGGTTAAATTCTAAATCTAAATAACTCAAGCATTCTTTACTATAAACCTAAGTATTTTTAAGAAAATATTTTTGAACTTTTTCTCTTTCCCAGTGTTTAGTCATTAAGCCCACATTTCTATTTTAAGCAGGAAAATCTATGCGATGTGAAACTGTAGTAGAAAACTTCCAATTCTACTTATTTAAAAACTCTCAGAATATCAACCTAGTACCTCACCTAGAAAATTGTGAATATTGCCGTAAAGATTGCAAAGCTTTACTAGATAAGCACCCTGAAAAAATAAGAAACCAAGCTGGTTTAGAATGGCAGAAAATAAGATTAGCTATTTACCAAATTAAAATATCTCAAAGAAATGACTATAATTTTACTCTCTTAGACAGTAGGCCAACCTTGGCTAAATGTTTTGATGAGGTTAATTTAGCAGCCAAAGATTTTATTGTTAACCCTAAAGCCTTTATTTTAGAGGTAATAAGAGAATTTTGGCAAACAGAAGATAGACCTTATTGGAATAAAAGCTGGAGGGTTTCAACAGCTATTTGGCTATGTAGTTTTATTTCTTTAGCAAGTTATGGAATGTATGGGATAAGTTGGTTTGCTGATGACCAATATAGTTATTCTTCAAAGGCTGAAGCTGATGAATACACAATCACTTATATAAATCCTGTTACAAATCTTTCACCTAAATGGTTGCCTGAGTATACTAGCAAAGATACTCTTAGTAAAAAGCAAAAATCAAAGATTAATTCTAATAGTCATTTTGTCAAAAACTCTTTAGAAATAGCTGCTCAAAAACCTTTTCTTAGCCAAACTAATATATTAAACAATAGTTTTTTAAGAAAAGACGAGATGGAAGATAAAGGGATATCAAATAAAGATAAGATTTCTACTGTAAGGAATTTTGCTTTAGCTAAAGATATAGAAGATGTTTCAGGCAAACTTATTAAAGGTTCTGTGATGGCAGCACCTGAAGCTAAACCAGTTAGCTCTGGTACTTTATCTGGAATCGTAAAAATTAATGATAAAACTCTTTATGACGATGACGATTACGATGAAGATGATGACGATGAAGAACCCATAACAAGTTCATCAAGTTTTTATTTTGGAAGCGAAGCATCTTCAAATACTGTACCAAGTGTTATTTTCGGTGTTTTAGATAGTTCAACTAATGCAGATAGTTCAATTAGTATAAATAATTCAAGTGCTAGCTTTAGCGTTTTTAATGATTCTAGTGGTACAAATACAACAAGAAATAATGCTATAGCTTTTGATGTAGGGAAACAGGATTTAGAAATTTTACCTATTACAGTTGTATCAAAAGTCCTTAACCCGAATTTACAAACAGGCCAAATAGGGTTAGTGGGGGTTATTTTTGACAGTAATAATGTGTTTTTGAAGGAGGCTAGCTTTGACATTTATTTTGATACTAATGTTGTTAAAATCAAAACTATAACAGATGGAGGAATGATGAGTCTTGGAGGACAACAAGCTCAACTTAAATATAGTGTGAATGCTATGGGTGCTAAAGTTACAATAACTCGTTCTGAAAAAGCCTCTGCTGTAAGTGCTCAAGGGCAATTAGCCTTGGTTTATTTTGAAACGATTGGAAAAGGCAAAGCAAATATAGAGTTAAAGCATATTGTTGTAAGAGATGCTACTAATGAGCTTTATTGGGTAAAAGAGATGTTTAGTGAAGATATAAATGTATTTAGTGACGGTATAAATGTAGAAGAGTAAAAAGCTAAGCCCAGAGCAATGTTCTGGGCTTATTACTTAATCGTAAAAAGGGCGCTTTACTAAAAAAACAGGGGCTGATTCAAATTCTGTTTGAGGGTTAATATATTGAAAAAATAATGTTTCGCCTGCATCTCCTGTTTCAATCCCTATTATTTCAGCAAAAAATATTCCATCACTATGTTCTAATCTAATGACATCCCCTACATCTACAGGGGTTTGCACATCTGTAGCATAAGCAGCCGTTTTTTTAGGCTCAAGAGGAGAATATTTCATAGTGTTAAGAAACTAAGGACAAATAAAACTTTAAGACATTTGTTCCATAGTCCCATTTATTTTCCAAGGTGCTTGCTCCATAAAGAGTTCACAGCTTTGTTTTGCATGTAACTGCATACGATTAAACCATTCCAACCCAGGTAGTTTAGATATAGTACTATCTATCTGGCGTACAGCCTTTTGTCCTTGTTCATCGCCAAAAGCATAGGCAATGATAAATGCTACATCTTCGTCAGTTTTAATACCAGAACCTACAGGTCTCCAAAAGGTTTTTACCATTAATGAAGTTAAGCGTTGAGCTTTAGGTGAATCTGAAAGCCTACGCATAGCTTTATTATAATAAAAACCAAAATGTCTTGCTTCATCACGCATTATCCTACGTAAAACTTCTACTAAAACTGTGTTTTTACTTTTACGAGCAACATTGTTATAACCATTTAAGGTTGTTAATTCTTGGATTGCTCCCCAGGTTAGATACACTGTAGTAAAATCTGGAAAAATGCGAGAAAGCAATGTTGCCCCAATATCTCTAAGAGTTTCAGATAGCCGTTCAGGACGTTGATAGCTAGGTTTACGATTAGGATCTAATTCTACACCAGCTTCTCTTAAAAATCGTTCTAAGGCGCGGCTATGAAAAGCTTCTTCATATGCCCAACAGGCAATAAATTCAGCCATATCAGAATCTTGGTCAATAGCTTTGCTGTTAACTAAATCTCTTAAATATGCGATAGTATAAGTTTCTATATCAAGCATGTAATGGATACAACGTAATTCAGATTCAGAAAGAGGTTGCTCTTTAGCTTTTGACCAATCAATACCGCTTAGATCAAGTGGGCCGGACTTTTCAATGAACTTATCTAGATCTAAATTCGGGTTCATTTTTTCCTCCTGAAAAACATTAAAGCACTCGTCTTTTTACTAAACAAGTACGAGACAAGTTATTAGTCAGATTTATGTAAAATTTTAATAGGATTGATTTATGATTTGCCATTTTAGCTTGTTTGCAAAAAACAAGATAGTCATAGCTGCTATTAACAAAAAACAAATAAAAATAATCTAATTATAAATTTAGCCTTTAATTAAAATTTTTCTTAAGTGATGTTTTGAGTTTTAAGGTTAGTTTAAGAACTTAAATAATAAGAAAAATAAGTTTATAGCTACTGATAAAGCTTGTATTAATCGAGTTTCGGACAAATTGCGCTAATTAGGAATTACACTTTTTTTAGGCTGTGTTATGCTTATAATTTGGCTTACTTAAGAAAATTTAATACAATCAGACTATTATTAAGATGAATAACAAGACACAAAATTTGGCAGAACGTATAATTGTCAGAGGGGCAAAAGTACATAACCTTAAGAATATCAGTGTGGATATTTATTTAAATAAATTAACTGTAGTAACAGGAGTATCAGGATCTGGGAAGACTTCCTTAGCTTTTGATACTATATATGCTGAAGGGCAGCGCCGTTATGTAGAATCACTTTCAGCCTATGCGCGTCAGTTTTTAGAAAGAATGGACAAACCTGATGTTGATGAGGTAATAGGGATTTGTCCAGCTATTGCAATTAGCCAAAAAAATAGCTCACGTAACCCTCGCTCGACTGTAGCAACACAAACAGAGATTTTTGATTATTTGCGTCTATTCTATGCACGTATTGGAAAAACCTATTGCCCACGTTGTGAGCAAATAGTTAAACGAGATACTCCTGAGAGTATAGCCGATCAAATATTAAAACTGCCTTCTGGAACAAGGTTTTATGTCGTCTTTCCTGCATTAATTGAATCAGAAACTAGTAAGACTACTAAGGGAAAAAAAGATCAACTTAAAAGTGTTCAAGCTCATTTAATGAGTCTGATGCAAAGGGGTTTTACAAGACTTTATCAAAATGGCAACGTTATTGAATTGCAAACACCAGAAAGTTTTTTAGGCGAAACCTTGATTGGTGTTTATGTTTTAGTAGATCGTTTAGCTATAAAAAATGATATTAGACAACGCCTAATTGATTCTATAGAAACCTGTTATCAAGCTAGTAATGGTCAAGTGCTTATTTGTACTTTAGCAACAGACGCTTTAGCCACAAAGGAATTTTATTTTAGCGATCAATTTGAATGTAAGTCGTGTAGCGTAGTTTATCCAATACCTGAACCAAGATTATTTTCTTTTAATAATCCTTATGGTGCTTGTCCTACTTGTCAAGGTTTTGGAAACACGGTTGGAGTAGACCTAGATTTAGTTATTCCTAATAAACATTTAAGCCTAGCTGATAATGCTATAGAACCTTGGTCTAAAGCTCAATATGATTGGGCTTTAGAGGAATTAAAAGAGTTTTGTAAAGCGTCAAATATTCCCTTAAATGTTCCATTTCATTTATTAACCCAAGAACAACAAAATTTAATTATTCAAGGAAATAAAAAAGCTAAATGGATGGGTGTTAGAGGCTTTTTTGAATGGCTTGAAACTAAAAAATATAAGCTACATATTAGGGTTTTATTAAGTAAATATAGGGGTTATAGCACTTGTATTGACTGTGGTGGTGGACGGCTTCGCCAAGAGGCTCGTAATGTAAAAGTTGATAATAAAGCTATTACAGAAGTACTTTCACTTAGCGTTAGTAAAGCAGCAGAGTTTTTTGATAAGCTTTTACTTACTGAAATGGAATTAACTATTGCCGAGAGGCTACTTTTAGAGATTAGGAGACGGTTACGATTTTTACTTGATGTAGGGTTAGAGTATCTTACTTTAGACCGACTTGCTAGTACTCTTTCAGGGGGCGAAGCACAACGTATTCAACTTGCTACAAACTTAGGCTCAAGTCTAGTTGGGGCACTTTATGTTTTAGATGAACCTAGTATAGGGTTACATCCACGTGATAATGAGCGCTTAATTAATATATTAAAGAACTTGCGAGACATAGGTAACACTGTTTTAGTGGTTGAACATGAAGTAGCAATGATAAAAGCTGCTGATTATGTGATTGATGTGGGTTTAGGTGCTGGTGAATTTGGAGGAGAAATAGTTTTTGAAGGCTCACTAGCAAAAATGCTTAAGCAGGAAAATTCTTTAACTGCAAAATATCTTCGTAGTGAACTAGAAGTTAAGATTCCTAAGTTACGCCGACCTATAGGTGATAAAAAGCTTTTAATACTTGGGGCAAATGAACATAACTTAAAAAATATTGACGTAGAAATTCCCTTAGGTGTAATGACTTGTATTACAGGTGTTTCTGGGTCTGGAAAATCAACGCTTGTTCATAATGTAATTTATGCAGGTCTTAAAAAAGAGCGTGGCGAATGGCAAGAAAAAGCAGGGGCTTGTAAAAAAATTGAGGGAGGGAAATTTCTATCAGAAGCTATCTTAGTAGATCAATCCCCTATAGGTCGAACTCCTCGCTCTAATCCAGTAACTTATATTAAGGTTTATGATGTAATTAGAGAAGTATTTGCTTCTACAAAAGAAGCAAAATCGCATGGCTATGATGCTAGTCATTTTAGTTTTAATGTTCCTGGAGGGCGTTGTGAGACTTGTCAAGGAGATGGAACTATAACGGTTGAGATGCAGTTTTTAGCTGATGTTGAGCTAGTTTGTGAGGAATGTAAAGGAACTAGGTTTAAGTCTAGTTTATTAGAAATAAAATATCGTAACCGTAATATCCATGAAGTTTTACAGCTAACTGTTAGAGAAGCAATGAGCTTTTTCTCCAGTGTCCCTCGAATTTCTAACAAGCTTAGAGTGCTTGATGATGTTGGACTAGGATATTTACGCCTAGGTCAATCAGCTACTACACTTTCAGGAGGAGAAGCCCAAAGAGTCAAATTAGCTTCTTATTTGGCAAAGCGTACTAGTGAGCGTACTTTATTTATTTTTGATGAACCAACTACAGGACTACATTTTGATGATATTAACAAATTACTAGTATGTTTTCGTAGGCTGATTGATGCAGGTGCAACAATTGTAATTATTGAGCATAACTTAGATGTAATTAAAACAGCAGATTGGATAATTGATTTAGGGCCTGAGGGAGGCGATCAAGGTGGTTATATAGTTGCAAAAGGACGGCCTGAAGAAATTATGGAAAGAGAAGATTCTTATACAGGGGAATTTTTGCGTGAACATTTGCAAAACGCATTACAAAAAGTTTAAATAAATAATACAAAAACTCTAGGAAAAATATTAGGAAAAGTAAAATGAAAGTTAGAACAGCAACAAAAGAAGATATAGATATAATTACTCGAATGGGATGTGAGTCTTTTCCATCGGGTTTTCCTTATGAAGAAAGGAAAAGACTTTATTTAGAACACCCTAGGCGTAAACTTGAAGAAGATGTTTTGATTGGAGAAGATGATAGCAAAATAGTTGCAGTACTTAGTGCAATTCCTTATAAAATTTGGTTAGGCGGTATAGAACTTTCAATGTTAGGAATTGCTGGTGTTGCAAATGGTCTAGATTCTCGTCGTCGTGGTTATGCTTCAAAGCTATGTATTGAAGCTATTAGACGAGGGCGAGAACAAGGTTATGTAGTGTCAATACTTTACCCATTTCGCTATGATTTTTATAGAAAACTTGGTTGGGGAGCAATAGGTGAGCTAATTGAGTATAGAGTTAGCTCTAGTAGCATACCTAATTATGAGACACGTAAAAATGTTAGTCGTTTTCAAGAAAGCGACTTAAGAGAACTAACAGAGTGCTATCAACGATTTGTAGAAAAAAATAATTGTTTAGCTGAGCGCTCAATTAAAGTGTGGGAAAGTAAATTAAAAAGTGTTCAAAATAAAGAAACACTTTTATTTGTCTATAAAACAGAAGGCAAAATAACAGGTTATATATTTTTTGAATTTAAGGTTAAAGAAACTATATTTAATCAAGAGATAGTTATAGATGAGCTAATTTATGATGACCACTATAGTTATCAGGGCTTGCTAGGGTTTATTGGTAGTTTATCTGATCAAGTTTCTACCATAAGGTATTGGGCGCAGGTTGATGAAGGATTTCACTATATCTTAAAAGATCCTCGTGATATAGAAAGACCAATACTAGACGGGCTAGTTTCTAAGACAGGAAATTATGGATTTAGCTATATGTTACGGGTTTTGGATGTAGAAAAAGCTCTTAAAGCGCGGATTAATTATAATAACGTAACTGCAACAGCAACTCTATCAATTAAAGATGAACAAATAGCTGAAAATAATGGGTTTTTCCAAATTACTTTACTTGATGGGAAAATAGATGTAAAACCTGTAGATTCCTTAAAGAAAGCCTGTATTAGTCTTTCTATAGATGTTTTTTCTCAAATTTATGCAGGGACTTTAAGTGTAAAGAAAGCTTATTTTCTAGGGTTAATTACTGTTAATGATTTATCAGTAGTTGATTGGTTAGATAAGGCTTTAGAACAGCCTAAACCCTTTTTACAAGAATATTTTTAGTAGAGTGGAAAATAAAAATATGAAACGAATTTGTGTTTTTTGTGGTTCAAGCGTAGGTGCAAACCCTAGATATGTTAAGGCTGCACAAGAACTAGGTTATTTAATGGCAAAAAAAAATATTGGGCTAGTTTATGGTGGTGCAAGTGTTGGAATAATGGGAGAAGTTGCAAGTGCTGTGCTTAAAGAAGGTGGAAATGTAATAGGTGTTATTCCTAGCTTTATGGTTGAAAAAGAGCTTGCTCACCCAGGTTTATCTGAACTAAAAATAGTTAACTCAATGCATGAAAGAAAAGCTTTAATGGCTGAGCTTTCAGATGGCTTTATTGCGCTTCCAGGCGGTTTTGGGACTTTTGAAGAATTTTTTGAGGTTTTAACTTGGGGTCAGCTTAGTATACATACTAAGCCTTGCGGTTTACTAAATATTTGTAACTATTATGATAAGCTGATTGAGTTTATTGATCATAGTGTTAAAGAAAAGTTTGTTAAACCAGAGTGTAGAGTACTCGTCTTAACAGATAGTGAACCAGAAAAGCTATTAGAGCAATTTGAAAACTATCAAGCACCAGAACTAAAACTTTTAGATTTATCTAAGACTTAATTTAGATGTAGGATATTTATTTTGTGTGAGTTAGATGATTGGGTTGATTGACGGAAAGGGTGAGATTCGAACTCACGGTAGGCGTAAACCTACGACGGTTTTCAAGACCGTTGCTTTAAACCACTCAGCCACCTTTCCAAGATTATCAAAATAACTATGTTTGTATTGGATTGGTAAAAAACTCGGCTATTATAAATAAACAGTGGCTAAACAGCAAGCTTACTATGCCAAATATAAAGGCTTTTATTGATAAAATGCTGGAATCTAAAATAATGGTTAGCTATTTTTTAGCCATTTTGACCAAAAACCTCTAGTTTTAGTATCAGATTCCTCTTCTCTAGATTCTTGGACAAGTTCAGCAAGCGCTGTTTGTGCTTTTATATTTTGAGGACGAATATTTAATACACCATTGTAAACTTCTGCTGCTTTTTGCTTAAAACCATGTTTACGTAAAAAATCACCTAATTCTAATAAATAACCAATTTCCTTAGGTGCATATTCATTAGCTTTTTGGTAGGCTGCTAAAGTATCTTTTTCATAGCCAGGTATGTTGCTATAAGCACGTGCTAGTTGCGCCCAATATTCTCCATCCTTAGGAGAAAGTTTTAATGCCATTAAAAGAGATTCTATTGCTTCAGTGTATTTTTCTTTATCACATAATTCAATAGACCTTAAGTAATATTCAGTAGCAGTAAATGTTTTTCCTTTTCCACCAGGTATTGATTTAGTCCCTTGAGGTAGTTCGTTAGATGGATTAGAAGGAGTTTTAGCTACAGGTGGATTAGAAGGATTAGTTGCTGGCTGAGCTTGGCTAGGTTTTATAGCTTGAGCAGGCTGAGCAGGTTGAACAGGTTGAGCAGGCTGAGCAGGCTGAGCAGGCTGAGCAGGTTGAGCTTGGCTAGGATTAGCAGCCTTTGATGCTGTAATAGGAGTAAAAGTAGGTAAAGAATTGCGGCTAGGGTCTATAGTAATAGACGGTTTACTTCCAGGATTAGAACGATTTAAGTCAACATTTCCTGAATTTCTATTAAGGGCTGGGAATCCTGTAGGGTTAGTAATAGGCGGTATTTTAGTACCTGCTGAAGACCTGTTAAGGTCTTCACTAAAAGCTCTTTGGTTACTTGGGGCTGGTAGGTTTTCACTAGGAATTCTTTGCCCAGCAGAGGAATTATAAAGTGATGAAGGAGTTGAATAACTAGCACTACTTTGTGATGGATTGTTAGCGATATTTCCTCCTTGTTGGCTACGTAGTCTTGAGTCAGACATTAAAGGAGGCATTGGGCTAGACACAGGTTTATTTTGAGCAACGCTATATTTAGAGTCTAATTGTGAAGGCTGTGAAGGCTGTGAAGATTGTTGGGGCTGTGAAAATTGTGAAGGCTGTGAAGGCTGTGAAGATTGTAAAGGGGGATTTGGATATTTTATTTCTGGCCGAACAATTGAAGAAGGAGTAGGATTTCTAAGATCTGCTTGGCTAGTTGTGGAATATTGTCCTGCATTTCTTCTAAGAGATTTTCCTATGCGATCATCATAAATTTGCCTCTTTTGTGTATCCCTAAGTACTTCAGCCGCCAAACGAATAGCTTTAGAAATCTCTTCTAGCTGAGTGTTCATATTAAGACCATAGGCAGAAAGGTTTTCTTGTTTTTTTACATCAAAGAGTAACATTAGCTGTTGATATGCTTGGTCTATAGCTTCATAACTTGCATTTCTTTCTATTTCTAATACTTGGTAGTGAGTAGATTCTCCTTTAATCATATTTAGTTTATTTTCTATCAAATAGCAAAACTCCATAACCTCTTGTTGACTTAAAAGTTTAGGAGTAGTTGGAGTGATTTGAGGAGAAAGAGGTTTTACTTGTTGAGCTTGATTTGGTGCTTGAGAAATTCTACTAACCCCACTATTAGTCATAGAAGGAAGAGTATTTGCATTAGGTCTAATACTAATTGAAGATGGAGTATTTTGAACTGGTCTAGGCTGAGGTGCTTTAGCTATTAATATCTGGTAAGCTTGTTTAATAGCTGTAGTTATATAATTTAGGTTTGTACTAAGATCAGTATTATAAACAGATAGCTCTTTTTGACGATTTGGATGAAAATGCTTAGTTAATTTCTCATAAGCGGTTTTTATTTGGTCTAAACTTGCATGAGAATCTACTTCTAATACTTCATAAAGAGATGCTCCTCTATTAATTGCACTAACTTTATTTTCTATTTCATAACAAAATTCCATAACGCTTCTATGTTCTAAAGAAGCGCTACTATTAGTAACTGCTGTAGCTGCGTTAGAATCATTATATACAGACCTAGAAACATTATTAGACTGATTTATAGGAACAACATTAGGAATGCTTGGAAAAGCAGAAAGAGTATTTTGTGAAGAGGTTTTAGGCTTTTCAATTTCCTGGTCAGGTGCTTTAGTGCTAACTAATAGGCTATTCATTTGTAGAGAAAGGTCATCTACTAGAGGTGCTAAAGGGGTTATAGATGAAGTATTAGTTTCTACTAGCATTTCCAGTAAATTTAGAACGCATAAGGTTTTAATTACGGTTTCTGCTTCTATATTTGGTAGGTCTAATAGGTTTTTTGGTGTAAAAACAGTATTTTCTAAACCAGCCAAAAGCTCTGTTTCATAAGAGTTTGGTTTAAGACTTTGGTAAATAGAATCTAAAGGCATATTAAGCTTAAATGATCTGGTCAAGTTACCTAAGCATTCAGTGATTAAATTTATATCCTCTAAGTAGCGCATTCCTTCTAATAGGATTTCAGGGATAGGAATAAAGTTTTTAGCCTCATATTCTGGTAGTGCACATCTGGTAAAGCGAAAATCAAAATTTTTCCAACCAAAAGTAGAGAAAATAATTCTATTAGTTTGTCTATAAAAGAGTTCAGGTAGTTCATAGGGTTGAAAAAAACCTAGGTCTACCAGGCTTTTTCCAAAACGGCGATTTTCTTTAGCTAGTTTATCTGTTTCTATAAGTTGTTCGGGTGTTAATAATTCCCATTCAAGTAGTCGTGAACCTAGTTGCTCAGCCTCTACATTAGTAGTAGCAAAAACAACATTACCATTTTCAACATGTATAGTTTTATGAATAGATTTTTGCTTAAGCGTAAGGATGCCAGTACGATTATTTTGATGGTAGTCTGCCAATATTTTAGGGACAAAACTTTCCTTCATTTCGGACATAAAGATCCTCGTTTTTATGACATCTTGGGACTAAACTAAAAAACACAATATCTATTGATTTTACTTAATCTTAACCTAGAGCTAGTATTATTAAATAAGTAAACTAATTTGAATAAGTAAGTATAGTAGTATATCTAGGATAATAGTTATTTTGCAAATGAAATATTAATGAATAATTTTAAATAAAATAAGCTTTAATTATAAGAATGTTAATAGATTTTGCTAAAATTCAGCAAACAGTGTGCCAGTCATATTTAGAAAATTTTGTAACTAATTAAAAATGCTAGTTTAGGAAAAAGTTAGATTAGTAATATAACTATAAGCTAATTAACTTGGTTTTGCTTAAGTAGTAAACTAGAGGCTATTAGTTGAGATAAAAGGCAAGTGATCTTAAAAATTCAAATATACTTAAAATAACAGATCAGGAGTTTTTTCTAAAAAATTAAATAAATAGTTTTAACAAAAGTTGTCAGTAGTGTTTTGACAAATTTTGTTAAATAACTTTAATAAGTCTGCCTATAAGACTCTAAATTTTGGAGGTGTTTTTAGAAAATTACTTGTTCTATTTATTTGACAATCTATATGAGCTTGCTCATTTTCTATTGCAATAATAAAAGTTACTTCATCCCAATGGAATTGTTTTTTTAGTTTAGTAGCTTTGGCTATTACTAACTCTTTAAATTCTTGATACTCAGGGATTGATTTAGGGTTGCCTACCTTACGACAAGTATCCCAAAAATGATTATAAAGCTGCATTATTTCCATTAACATTCCTTCAGAGTTTGACAAATTCACATTAAAAAATATTGGTGATGATTCTGAAGTAACCTCTTGATTAGGTTTTTTATTTTCAGTTTTAATTTCAAAACTTGGGAGTTGGCTAAGAGAAGGTATTTCATCGGTTCTAGTAGGAATTGCTAAACCATCTTCGCTAGGTCTCTCTAATGACTTACTAGGTCTTTGAAGGCTTTTACTAGGTTTTTTATCTTTGGTAGCTGAAGGTTTTTCCTCAACTTTTTCTACTACACTAATACTAGCTTGTAGGTCTGTTTGCTTAGGAATAGGTGGATGAGGAATGGGGGGGTGTTCTATATTAGGCAATCTAGGCTTTTTTTCATTTTCCTTAAAATTTAATTCGCTAGATTCTTTACTTACAGGTTTATTAGCTTTACTAGAACTACTTAAAATATTTGATTTAATCAAATCAAGATCAAGTTTACCTGGTAGGATTGTAATTTCTTTTTCAGCCTGTTGTTGAAAAATATCTAAGAGTTTTTGGTTATCTAGATGTGTAGTTTTAAGGCTATCAGGAGCACTATTATTAGCAATTGGTGTAATTGGTGTTTGAATAACTTTATTTGCCTTAATAATTTCATTAGAAACTACCTTAGCATTTGATTTAGTATTAGGTATTTCTACAGCATCTTTATAACGGCGTGTTAGCAAGCGTTTAATTCTTGCTTGGATTTCATTTACTCTTAATGGTTTAATCCAATAATCTTCTACTCCTTGTTCAAGTGCTGCGGCTACTTCTTCATCGTCGTCAATAGAGGAAAGGACTACAAAAGGGACTCCTTTAAGGCTAGGGTTATTTTGTATTCTTTGATAAAGCTCTATACCTGTCATATTAGGCATACGTAAATCAGATATAAGCAAGTCTACAGATAGGTTATTTAATTTTTCTAAGGCTGTAACTCCATCAGTTGCCGTTTCTATCTTACATTTAAGCTTCTGTGCTGCTATTTTTAGCACCATATGAATAGTTGCATCATCATCTACAACAAGTAGTGTAAAATCTTGCAGATCTTCTGGATCTTGGATAGATTTTTTAACAGCTTTCCAGCTAACTTGTTTAATATCACCTTTAAGCAAGCGTATAGAGCTAAAATCTGCTAACTCAACATCTGGTCGTAGCCCATCACTATCATGGATTGGTTCATTAAGCTCATCTAGTAGAACAATTTGCCCGCTACCTGCTAAAGCAGCAAGAATTAAAAGTAAGGCAGGCCGTTGTAGTCCAAAAGGTTCTTTATGAACTAACTTAAAAGCATGAAGTTTAGTAATGTTTTGATTTTGCTCAATAGTTTGCCAAAACTGTCCAACTGGAGAGTCAAGAGGGACATTTTTTTCAGGACTTGATATTTTGTAAGAAGAATTTTCTTGAAAAGATACTAAATTTAATGGAAGAGCAAATTGTTCTAATGCTGCTTCTTGGTCTAGATTAGGTGAAGTTTTTGAGTGAAATAACCAAGGGAGCAGGTCTGTAACTGTTTCTAATGTAAGTAAATCTTCAAAATTAGGATGTTTAGGGTAACGTTTAGCAAATAATTTATCTAATAGTTTAGTTAAATTATTGCTAAGAAAAGTTCCTTCATTAGGTAAAGTCAAATCTATATGCTGGTTAGTTAAAAGTCTGCTTTTTAGGTAAATTTTTTGAAACAAAGCACTTACTTGATCTTCTAATTGGTTCTTAAAAATAGCTACTTCTTTTTCATCACCTAAGTCTAAGTCTGCTTCATTGACTATTAGTAATTGTTTTAGTACAAGCCTCTCAGATGTACTAAGAGATATGGGCTGCCAGTGCAAAAGAGTAATAGGTGCTTCTGCTGGAGGAGGTAGAACCATTGGAGCATAAGCCCTAAAAACAGTAATTTGCCAATCATAGTCACAAGGAGGAGCTTGAGAGTCTAAATCTTTATAGATTTCTGTTTCACCTCCAAACTTTAGTATCCCTTTTCTAAGAGAACCTCGCCATTTAAGGTTAATTTCTACACGATCACGGAATTTATTATCTTCAAAGGTAAAAGGCCAATCTTTAAAGAATTTTTTTCCTCCTGAAATTAATATTTGGTCTAATCTAATATCATCATCAGAAATTTTACTTACAGCAAATGTTAATTTATCTAAGGATAAATGAGTAGAACTAGAGCTTTGAGTATCAGAGATAGGTTTAGCTGGTATAGGTAAAGGAGTTGAGCTACTAGGTGAAACCATAACAGTTTGCTGTTGTAGTATTGGAGGTGGAGGCACAGTTGGGAAAAGCCTAGTTGTAGTTGGTTTGGGTAATTCACTTGTCTCACGTTTAGGTAGAGAAGGCTTATTTGTACTCTCATTTTGAACTGGGCTAATTAAAGGTTGCTGGGGTTGTAGCAAAGGATCTTTTTCTAGGTTTTTTTCTTTAAGCTCAACATTTTCCTTAGTAGTAAAACGAGATTGCCCTGATTGTTGTATAGGCAATTTAACTTGTGGTGGAGGTGGGATAGTTATTTCATTTATAGGGCTTATTTCCTCAATGTCTTTAGCTACTTGAGTTTGAGGGTTTTCTTTAGCTACAGTTTTAGTAATAGTTCTAGCTTGGCTATCAAGTAAGGCTTTTGAAAGCTCAGATGTTTTAGCATTACTAGAAAACATAGCAATAGGGTTTGTCTCTGGAATATAGAATTTATAGCTTAATTCTGGGCCATCAGCATTTACAAGTAATCCGCTACTAGTAGCCGCTAGACGTGCCATAATAGAGTTAAGTGTTTCAGCAAATGCTAATGGTTCACGTTCGTCATAAAGCATTACAGAATTAGCTAAGTCTTTTGCTGTGACAAATTTACCTAATAAAGAAAATAAAAGTAACCCTTTTAACATCATTTTGGCATATAAGGAATGGGGTTGTTGTAATGTAGGAATATAGTTAAAAAGGTAATCATAACTTCCAAAAGCTTCTGTTAGATTTGGGTGCTTACGTAAGTCAAATTCAAAGCTATCAAATAATTCATCTGCACAAATTAAATTAAATACCCTACGAAGTAATGCCCGAGAGGAAACCGCAGTAATAAACCCAAATAAAGAAAATGAACGGGCATAAAAACGCATTGCTGGAACTAGGTTTAATATTATTGGATGCAGTGGGTAGTGTTGAATAAATTTATTAGAGGCTTCTGAAAAATGAGGCATTCGCTTACGTAAATCCCAAAATAGATTTTCTATTTGTCGTCTTTGTGTAGATGTTTTATAAAATATTTTTTGATCAATAATACTAGCTATAGTATTACTTGGGATATATTCATACTTAAATACTGAAGCAAGAGTCTTTTTTAATGGCCCTTCAGCTACATTTTGATCTAAGGTTATCATTAAACTAAACTTACCATTAACAGCTTCTTTAGCTAATTCTTGCAACCACTGAAGTAGTGGTTCTCCTTGTTGTTGGTCTATAAGAAATTGTGAAATTCCATCAATAAAGAGTGCTATTTGTACACCTGTATTAATTTTTTGCTCAATTATTTCATCAACATAAGCAATTAAATTAGCTGGAGGAAGATTTTCCATCCCAGGAACTTTTGGATAAGCTTTTACTAAGTTTAAGCCTTTTTCTGGGTCAAAACCCAAGGTTAGAGTAGGAAACCCGTCAACAGGTATTTTAGGTAAAGCTACTTTTTGAAAAATAGCTATTGCATTCAAATCCTCTAATAGGTTTACTAATTTAGGCACACTAGCAATGCTACGTACTAAATTTAGTAAATGACTTTTGCCCATACCGCGTTCAGCAACAATAGCCTGTGTACCAATACCTGCTACAGCATTAGTTAATAGTTTTGCTCCCAAATTTTGTAGGTCTTCTGTAAACTGATAGGCTTTTACAACTTGCTCATCATTTACTAAGTCAAACTGGGTAATTTGATCAAATTGGCGTAGAGAAACAAAGGTTTTAATTTGTTGTGAACTCATATAGTTAAAATCTGTTTTGGGACAAACTCAATTATTATGTTTGTAAATTAAGTACAAAACCTAATTTATATCATTAATCCCCAAAAATTCCCAAAACTAGAAATTATTCCACCTAATCTGTTTTAATAAACTTTTATATTTTATGCCTTGATTTATCGCTAAACAAGCCATCTGTGGCTATTTATTCTTACTCTATATCAACTTAAGAATAAATATATAGGGTTATTTTATTACCTGAGTTTAATAGGTTGCTACCCTTATAACTAAAATCAACCTATTTAGTTATAAAATTATAAAATAAAAAAATTTTTTGGAAATTTTTTCTTGACTTAAAGTGTATTAGTGTATTAGACTCCTAATACACTAATACAGCGATATACAAATAATTAGTGAGATTAAAAGGGAGGAAAGATGAATAGATCGTTGCGAATAGATCCAACAGATGCTGCTCCAATTTGGCGACAAATCGAAGAAGGTTTGCGACGACTAGTTGCTTCAGGAACTCTTATAGCTGGGGAAGCTGTTCCTTCAGTTCGAGACTTAGCAAAAGAATTAAGTGTTAATCCTGCTACTGTAGCAAAAGCTTATCAACGTCTTGTTGATGCTGGTGTATTAATGGTAAAGAGAGGTGAAGGTACTTTTGTTGCAGAAAATAGACCTATAATGGGTTTAATGGAACGTAAACAATTACTTAGAGAAGGTGCTATTCGTTATGCGACTACGGTTATTACAATAGGGGCTGGTGCTGAAGAGGCAGTAGAAGAACTAAGAGAAGCCATAGCTCAAATAAGTGATAGCGCTCTTGAGCCAGAGTATTAATTAAGAGTTTAATCTTAAGAAAGTAGATTGGTTTTTACTTAAAATAAGGGGGAGAAAATGCTAGCACATAAAATAAAAGTTGACCCAAGCAATGAGAAACCTCTTTGGCAACAAGTTGAAGAAGGTTTAAGGCGTTTAATAACCTCAGGCATACTTTCTCCGGGTAGTTTAATTATTTCAGTTCGTGAATTAGCCCAAGAGCTTAAAATTAACCCAACCATTGTAGCAAAAGCTTACCAAAGGCTTATTGATAGCGGAGTTTTAATTGATAATCGTTGGGAAGGTTTATTTATAGCAGGTAGACAATTAATTTTTAGTAGTAGTGAGCAAAAAATTTTATTAAAAGAAGAAGCATTAAATTATGCATTAACAGCTAGGAAATTAGGTATTAGTAAAGAAGAAGCTATTAGTGAGTTAAGACTAGCTTTTCAAAGCTTAAAACCCAAACAAGGAAAGCTAAAGCTTTTAGTAAAACTAACTCAGTTAGGTAAATAAATAATATTAAAATTTTATAATTCCCAAAACGGCTTTAAAAAAATAGCTTAAGCGTATGCTTTGGCATAAAAGATTGGAGAAAGAAATGATTCCAAGTTTATCAGATGGTTCAGTTATAGGTTTTGAAGGCTTAACAGTTCGTTATGGTAAAAAAACCGTATTAGATAATATTTCTTTCCGAGTTCCAGCAGGGTCAGTTTATGCACTGCTTGGACGTAATGGAGCAGGGAAATCTTCAGCAGTACGTTGTTTACTTGGACAACAAAAACCTACTGCTGGTCGCATAACTTTATTTGGTAAAGATGTTTGGACAAATCGCGCTAAATTAATGGAAAAAGTTGGAGTAATTCCAGAAGAACCAGATGCTCCTTCTGATATGAATGTTAAACAGATTGTTAATTTTTGTTCTAGTCTTTATCCAACTTGGGATAATAGAAGCGTTAGTGACCGTCTAACCAGATTTAAAGTACCAATGAATGTAGCTTTTGCTAGCCTCTCTAAAGGTCAAAAAGGTCAAGTCGCTCTATCGCTTGCCTTAGGATCTTCTCCTGATCTACTTGTACTAGATGACCCAACATTAGGGCTAGATGTAGTAGCAAGAAAAAACTTCTTTGAAGAATTAGTAGGTGAATTAGCTGATCGTGGAATGACAGTAATTATTACCTCACACGATTTAACAGGAATTGAAAGAATTGCTGATCGCATAGGAATTATTAAGGATAATAAACTAGTAGTAGATGAGGAAATTGAAACTCTTAAATCAAAATTCCGTCGTATTCGATACCCAAATAAAGGAATAGAAAGCGCTTATGGAAATGCTCTAGACCATTTAAATACCGTACAAGTTAAAGTTTCTGGTTGGGGAGTAGAAGCAGTTGTATCAAATTATGATGAACTTTCTTTTAATAAATTTAGAAATTTAGGTGGAATAATAGATGCAGAAGTTTCTGCAATGTCTTTAGAAGATATTTTTACTGCAATTGTAGGGGAAAAAGGAGAATAGCCATGAAAGATATTAAAAATATATTGAATATATTAACTATTGCAACTAATGAATTAAAGAGTAGATCCTCTTTATTAGGCGCATCAGCCGTAATAGCAGTTTTCCCTATCATTTTCCCAGCTCTAGGAAAAATGCTAGGCTTAACTTCTGATTATGCTGATGTTGGAATTATTGCTTATGCAATACTTTTATGCTGTGGTATAGGTTTTTCTGTACTAGCAGGCTCATCACTACTTGGTACTGATTTAACTAATCGTAGAATGAGTTTTTATTTTGTTCGCCCTTTGTCTACCGTAAATGTTTTTTTAGGTAAATTATTAGGTGCTTTTACTTTGGTTTTTGGAAGTGGAGTTATTACATTATTGCCAAGCTTTATATTTTTTGGCAATAGTACCAAACAATTCCTTACACTCGAGCATATGACAGTGTATGGTGTTATCAGTATATTTTTCTTAGGCTTAGGAATAGTAGCAGGTATTATATTCCGTTCTAAGTCTTATATACTTGGTCTAGACTTAGCTTTAATTCCCGTAGCACTAGTTTTAGGCGGGTTAGCATTTATAAGAATTATTATTGCTTACCAAGGTAGCTACTTTTTAGAACAAATTGGCCTTACAAGAAACTTTGATCCTTTTGCCCTAATCATTGCTTTTGTAGGTGTAATAATGATTGCTAGTAGTGGTATTGGTCTAGCATTTGGACGTACAGATATTAAAAAAGTTCATCGTGCCCTATCAACAGGTTTATGGGGTTTAATGATGGCTCTTGTTCTAAGTGGTTTTACTTTTTCTCAATGGATAGTTTCTGCTTCTCCAAAAGACATAACACGAATCTATAGTGGAAATGTTATAACAGGAGATAATTGGTTATTTGTTTCTGGTAAAGCTTGGGGGCGTGGAAGCCATATACCTGTATTTTTACTAAACTTTAAAAATGATTCTTATATTCGTATCCCTCAAGAAGCTGAGGTTAATATTTCTAAAGATGGTAGTAGAGTTGTTTGGATAGAACGAAAAGGATATTTAACAGGAGAACAACAATTAGTAAAAATTAACTTAAAAGATGAAAATGCTAAGCCTATTTACACCAACATTAGCTTTCCTGGTTATGTTTCTTGTCAACTTTCTAATGATGGTTCATTGGCACTAGTAACAAGAGAAAAACTAGTTACTATTTTTGACCTTAATAATGGTGATAAGGAATTAGTTACAGTACATATTCCTAGTTTCTCTAAATGGCCTGCTAAAGTATTTTTCCTAAATTCTGATGTAATTCGTCTTTACTATAGAGGCGAAGAAGTTGATCGTGTAACCCCAGTTCAAATTTTTGAACTTCAAATAAAGGACAAAAAACTTACACAAGTTGGTCAATTCTCATTATCCCAATATGGTTATTACTTCACAATTAGCGAAAATGGAGAAAAGTTAACTGTAAATAACATTGTTTTTAATGCAAAAACAGGAGAAGAACTTGCTAACTTAGAGAAAAAACCTCAAATTATTGGTAATACTGATGCCAGAAAAATCCAATTTATTAATAATGATAGGTTTGTTGTAATAGATTCAGACACAGATGAAGTTACACTAAAAGTTTTTTCTAAAGATAATGTAGAAGAACAAGAAATTTCTCTAGGAAAAGCATATAGCGCTTATATTTCTGGTCAACTAAGCGACGACGAACTAATAGTAAACCTCTACCAAACATATCAACCTGTTAATACTAAATATAGTGTTTTATCAGTAAACTTAAAAACAAAAGCTATAGTTGTTAAAGCAGAAAACCTTAAAAACCTAGAGGTTAGCCCTTGGATTAGTATGAAAGACAATCAATCCAAGAAGATTTACCGTGTTACTTCTAAAGGGCTAGTTAAATTGGATTTAGCCAGTGGACAGGAAGAGGTAATTGAAAAATTTAGTATAGCCGAGTAAGTAAAATTAGTCTTCAAATAGTTCAAATAATTAGAGCAGAGAATCTAAACTCTCTGCTCTAAATTTTTTGTTGACTAAAACCTTGAGATCAAAAAAACAATTTAACCTATAAGAAATACTTAATGTTTTCTTTGCTGTGTTTTAACTTGAGTTTTAGCTTTAGCGCTTTTTTGAGAGCTATAACGACTATTTTTAGAAGCTTTTACAGATTTACTGCCAAGATTTTTATATTTTGCAGAATAACGAGAAGATGCTTTATAGCGAGACTTAAACTTTACATTACGAATTTGCTTTTGTTTACTACGGCTTGGTCGGTAAACTACTTTAGTTACTCTTTCAGGTGCTTGATAAAAGGGTGGAGGTGCTGTTGTAACAGAACTCTCTAAAGAGCGTAGAATATCTAGGTAAATTTGAGTTTCTTGAGGTAGTCCTCGTTTCCAATACTCGCCTTGTGAAAGGGTTCTAGGCACTTTAGTAGGATTAGAGTTATAACCTGCTGCCATTATTTCTTCTTTTGTTGCTATGCCATTTTCCCAGGCTTCATTTACTGACTGATTATCACTAAAGAAATTATAGTAGCGATTTAAGTAAAGTAGCATTGCTTTAGATGCGTTATCATGCGACATCATAGCGTCTTCAAAGTTAGCTATCCAATCAACTTGTGGAAAAGAATTTTTAATCTCTCTATAAGTGCTAGAAATCATCTGAACCATTCCACCAGCACCAGCACTACTTACAGCATACCTATAAGTATTGGCTCGATTAAGTGCAAAAAGAGTACGTACTTCGTTAAATAAAGCCTGTTTATCCTCATTACGATAACGGCCATGATCGATATGCTCAACAATGCATAGTAATTTTGCTAGGCTAAATACATTTTCTGGTACATCTAATTTATTACGCTTTAATTCTTTATTAGCTTTAGATAGTACTTTTTCTATATATTCATCCCCAGCTTTAGCAAATTCTTCTATTTGCAAACCGCGATGGGCAGGTGTGTAATAACCCATCTCCTTAAATTTACCCTGTCTAATTATTGGATATTTAACCATTAAAGGGATAAATATCTCACTACTATCTATAGCAACTTTAGTATTGATAAAATTAGGATGATCAATTCTTAACTTGATATTTTTATCTTCTTCAAGTGTAAAACTCTCTTCATATCCACGAGTAATAAAATTAGTTTTTAATAGCTTTACAAAATGGATTTTACCATTACGTTTTTCTAGTAATGAAATACCAACAGTATAATCATCTAAATCACAATCTTTAGCCAAGATTTTTTGTGCCTCTGCTAGTTTACTTAAAAGATATTGTGGATAAGATACTTCCTTTTCTAAATTAGCGGCTTCAAGAGTTTCATTTACAGTTTTAGGTAAATTGGTTTGACTCTCAGTAAGAGGATCTTTTTGATTAGTAGTTTGTCCAAAGGCAGGAATAAAGCTGTTAGTAATTAACATTGCGCTTAGAGCAAATATTTTTGATCTACTTGATAGATTTAATGGCAATCTAGAAAGTATCTTAGGTAACATTATGATAACCCTCAGTAAAATAAATTTTTATGGTTTAGGCTTTTAGAGGACAATAGCTCTACTATGGTCTACTATGGATTAAAAAGTCAGATGCTGACTTTTCCTTAGCAGATGTCTTAATATTAAAACAAAATTTTTTAGAAGAAGCGAAATCTAATCTAGCAAGTTTTTTTATTTTGGGGTAGATCTTTTATCCTAAAAATCAGCTTAACTTTTATTATTTGAACTAGTTAAAAGATTTTTACTAAAGTAATACAAGAAGTATTTTTCAGATCTAGGCGAAATAATTCTATTTAGTTTTAGTATTTATCAAAAGCAAATTAAATTTAGCTTTATTCTTACTCTTAGGTTATTAGTATTTTTTTAGGAAATTATTGTATATTTTAGGAAAGATTAAGTAGCCAAAATTTCAAAAATTCAGTTAATAGAATCAAAATTTATTCAATGAACGATTCCACCCGCAGACATTTCAAAGGGACAAAAAGGTTTGAACTACAACAACTACTTGGAGCAGGTGGTTTTGGTGAAGTCTACCAAGTCTATGATAAAGAACGAGAAACTATTGTTGCTCTAAAAACACTTCGTAATACTGAAGCAAGTGCACTTTATCAGTTTAAGCAAGAATTTCGTGCAATTTCTGGAATTGTTCACCCTAACTTAGTTACCCTATATGAATTACTTTCTGATGGTGAAGAATGGTTCTTTACTATGGAATTAGTAAAAGGTGTAGATTTTCTTCAATATATAAATAAAGATAAATACTTGTCTTCTCAAGTAAATATTGAACGAATCCGTCTAGCTGTAGTTCAACTAGCAGAAGGAATCTATGCCCTACATAAAGCAGGCAAATTACATTGTGACCTTAAACCTTCCAATGTCCTTGTTACAGAAGAAGGCAGAGTAACAATCTTAGATTTTGGCCTAGTTACAGAATTAAAACGTAAAACTATAGGAGAGGCTACCTTAAGCTATGGTACGCCAGAATATATAGCTCCTGAAGTTGTAGCAGGGCTTGCTCCTAGTGAAGCAAGCGATTGGTATAGTTTAGGGGTAATGTTTTATGAAGCTTTAACTGGTGAACTTCCTTTTGATAGCATGTTTGGCGATGTGCTTAGAGATAAACAAATCTATGACTCACCACCACCATCTTTTATTGTTCCTGATCTTGACCCAGAACTAGATTCTCTTTGCCAAGAACTCCTACAACGTAAGCCTAAACGAAGACCAAAAGGTGAAGAAATTCTAGGACGCTTAGGTGCATTTTCTAGCTCAATTCAACCTAAAACTTTAATTAGCTCACCTCGTCAAAACGCTTTTTTAATAGGTAGAGAAGAGCATTTAGCTAAATTAAAAAATTCTTTTCAATCACAATCAAATGCAACAATTGCTTATGTAGAAGGTCTATCTGGAATGGGAAAGAGTGTCTTAATTAATTCTTTCCTTAATGAAGTTACTGAAGAAAGCCCTAGGGTAGTTATCTTAAATGGTAGATGTTATGAACAAGAATCAGTTCCTTATAAAGCTTTTGATAGTGTTATTGATAACCTAGCCCAATACTTAAATACTTTACTTCCAGAAGAATTAGTTACTCTAATTCCTAGTAACTCTTTAGCTCTAGCAAAGCTATTTCCTGTACTTCGTCAAGTAGAAGGAATTGCAGTAGCAAAAAAAAATTTAAATATCCCTGACTCCCAAGAACTTAGACGACGTGCTTTTGCTTCATTAAGACAGCTATTTACTGAGCTTAGTTCAAAATACCCAGTTATTATTCATATAGATGATTTACAGTGGGGAGATCTAGATAGCATTTTCTTACTTAACGAATTATTAAGACCTCCAAAAGCTCCTTCACTATTGATGATCTTTAGCTATCGTAGTGATGAAATTGAAACTAGCCCTTTTCTAAAAAGCCTATTTGCTTCTCCCATAATTAATCTAGTTAATTCTCAAAAAATCATTGTAGATGTTTTATCAAAAGAAGATGCTAAACGTTTAGTTTCACTGCTTTTTGATAAAGAAGTAATCTCCAATAATCGAATAGAAACAATTATTGAAGAATCTGCTGGAAACCCTTACTTTATCAATGAATTAGTTCATTATGCTAAAGAAAATATGACTAGCGGGACTTATAAAAGAGAGCTTATTTTCTCAAATTTTTCTCCAGAACAATTAGTAGATGATATTTCTATGTCTGTTATGAGACTAGAAGATGTTATTTATAGTCGAATTGCTCAGCTCCCTCTAGCAGCCCGCCTGCTTATAGACCTAATGGCTGTTGCAGGCCGCCCTATTGAAAGACTTACTATAAAACGTGCCGCAGAGCTTGGAAAAGAAGAACAAGCCGCTATTGCTTTACTTAAAACTAATAACTTAATTAGAGTTCGTGGACTTGAAGAGTCTGATAAAGTAGAGCTTTATCATGATCGTATTCGTGAGACTATAATAAAGAAGCTTTCTGCTGAAGATTTGAAATCTCACCATAGCAAGCTAGCTTTAATACTTGAGTCGGTTGCTGATATAGACCCAGAAATTTTACTAGTACATTTTCAAGGAGCGGGTAATTATAAAAAAGCTGCTGAATATGCTGCTAAAGCCGCAGATAAAGCTATGGAGACTTTAGCTTTTGACCAAGCAGCAAATTTTTATCGTCTTGCTATAGATTTACAACCAGAAATTAGAATTGGAGGGTTAGAGAAAAAACTAGGCGTTGCTCTAACAAATGCAGGGCGTACAATTGAGGCTGCACAAGCCTATCTGCTTGCAGCAGCAGAAGAAGAAGACTCAATAACGGTTTTAACTCTTAAACAAGTTGCTGCTGAACAACTTCTACGTGGGGGACATTTAGATGAAGGCTTATCGGTTTTAGGAGATGTTTTATCAGCTTTAGGAATGTCACTACCTAAAAGCCCTTGGCATTCATTGATTTTATTTTTGTTTGGGCGCTTTCGCCTTTGGCTACAAGGCTTAGAAGTTAAAGAAAGAGATCCCCATACTATAAGCCAACAGGAGTTAGTAAAAATAGATATATGTTGGGCGGTTGCTACAGGTCTTGCAATGGTAGATACTCTAAAAGGGTCAGATTTTCAAGTAAGACATCTACTTTATGCATTAAAAGCAGGCGATCCTTACCGATTATCAAGAGCTTTTTCTTGGGAAATTACCTTTTCTGCTACTTTTGGTAGTCGTGGTGTTGAGCGATCAAAAAAATTTACTCAAATGGCTAAAGCCTTGGTTGATAAACTAGATAATCCTCAAGCCGAAGCTCATTTTCTTTTAATGTCAGGAATGTCAAGCTTTTTACAAGGCTCCTGGCTAGAAGCTTATCAACTATGTAAACAAGCAGCTAAAATATTACGCGAACAATGTTCAGGGGTTGGTTGGGAAATCTACACTAGCGAAGTCTTTTTAATGAGAGCACTTTTCTTTTTAGGAGATCTTTTAACAATTTCTGAAAGAGTAATTAAAATCCTAAATGATGCTCAAGAACGAGGCGACTTATATGCGGAAACTAGCTTAAGAACTCGTATTGCCTATATGTATTACTTAATTCAAGATCAAGTTAAACTTGCTAGTAATGAAATAGATATTGCAATAGAAAAATGGTCACAAACAGGCTTTCATGCCCAGCATTATTATGCTTTTATTGCTAGAGGTGATATTGCTCTTTACAATAATCAAGGTGATATTGCTTGGAAATTAGTTAAAGAAAGTTGGCCTAAAATGAAACGAGCAATGTTTTTTAGGGTTCAATTTTTACTTATAGAAGCACTCTACCTAGCTTCACGCTCTGCAATGTGTTTAGCCATACAAACAAATAATACAAAACCTTTAATAAATATTGCAGAACGTATTGCTAAGAGATTAGATAAAGAAAATAAAGTATATGCAGATGCTTATGCTGCTTTAAGTCGAGCTATGCTAGCTTTGTTTTCTAAGTCTTATGATTTTGCTATAACTCAACTTTCTGCGGCAGAATCAAAATTTATATCGGCTAATATGCAAATACATTCTATTGTAACGCGTCGTGCTAAGGGTATGTTAATTAGTGGAGAAGAAGGGCTTAAGCTTATTAATGAAGCAGAAGAGAAAATGAGAAAACAGGGAATACAAAATATAAAAAGTTTTGCTCAAATGCTTTTACCTGGAAATTGGGAAAAATCATAGATAATTATATTAGGTAATATAAATGTCAATAATTAATAACATATTATCAGTTTTTAAGAGTAAACCTAAGGAAGAGCCATTAAAGCTAGACCCTAGTTTAGGTGATGCAGTAGCTGCAAAATTCAGAGCCGAGCTAGCTTTTGGTGATTATCGTAATGTACAAAAATTTCTAGAAGAATGTCGTAGTTTTGATGAACGTTGGTTTTATATCTATACCCTTTCAAATTGGCCTGGAAACCCTCGTTGGATGGATAATTGGGTAGAAAAAGAAATGCGTAATTCCTCAATTCCTTGGCTAATTCGTGGAGCACAGGCTATTGAACGTGCTTGGGAACTACAATCAAAAGGCGATAAGGTTTTTACTGTAACTCAGAATGAAAAAGCTGCTTTTCAACAAAAATTGCAAAGAGCCGAGCAAGATTTGCAAATGGCTGCTTGGATTGATCCAAGCGATCCTACGCCTTGGGCTTATTTAATAAAAAGCGGCTTAGGGCTTTATGTAGGTGCAAAAGAAATAGAAAACCGTTTTAAGCAGGCTTGTCAACGCGATCCTGAACATCATTTTGCTCATGCCTTTATGCTACAAGCAGTTTCTGAAAAATGGGGAGGACTTCATGTCATAATGTTTGATTTTGCTCGTAACATAGTTTCACAAGCTAAAGAAGGCAGTAGCTTACAAGTCCTAATTGCTGATGCTCATATTGAGCGATGGCTTTTTCATTTAGCCGAAGGAGAAAAGACTGAGGCACAAAACTATTTTCGTAAGCCAGAAAACTTTCGTGAAATTACTAAAGCCTCTCTTAGATCTATTCAATCTATGAGCTATCGCAAAAGTAAACTTACTCCTTTTTTCCAAAATACTTTTGCTTTTTGCTTTTCACAATCTGGTAATAAAACTATGGCTAGAAAAGAATTTCAGTCTATAGGCCGTAATTTAACAGAATGGCCTTGGTCTTATCTAGGCGATCCTTTAAGAGAATTTACTAGTGCACGTGAGCAGTGCCAAGAAGATTCTACAAAATAAAATCAAAGCTCTTTTTCAAAAAGTACAACATCCCAAAGTACTCCACGAGTATCTTGTAACTGCCAAAGCCCTAAATTATTATACTTAAGCCTGCTATAAAAATTAAGTAGTTTATTATGTTTAGCAACAGCATCAAACCTAAGTGCTTGACAATTAGCTTTACGGGCTAGAGACTCAATTTTTTCCATACACCAGGATCCTAAATTTTGGCCTTGGAGAGAGGGTAGAATAGCTAAGCGGTTTAAGTACATTGCCTGATCTGCTTTAACCTCCCAACGACTCTCATCATATGCTACAAGTGGACTTAAACCCAATGTAAAAGTAGCTATAGGCTCATTTTCTCTAAAAACTAAATAAACATCTCTTTCTATAATATTATTTTTTATAGACTCAATAGGGTAGGGTGGCGACCAGTGGTTAAACCCAAAATGATCGCGCATATGTTCACCACATAAAAATAATATTTTATAAATGATTTCAGCTTCATAAGTGCTAGCTTTTTTAATCTCTAAATCCATGATTTACCTTAACTAAAATTCTATTCAAATGCTTATTTGACAGCCGGAATATGAATTAGTATGATTTGAGCAAATTTCTTTGTAAAGTCGCCAACCCTCTAAGGGATTCAAAAAACATTAATTTGCCAAGCTTAAAATTTCTACTTATTAGGAGAAAATATGTCTGTTCAAATAGATGAGTTGTTAACATTAGCATGTTCTAAAGGTGCATCAGATCTTCATATTAAAGCTGGCAGTTATCCCTTTATTCGTGTAACTGGCGAGTTACAACCAATCCTTGAATCCCAACGCTTGACCCAAGAAGATACTCTGGCAATGGCATTTTCTATGATGTCTAATCGCCAAAAACAACGCTTTAAGGAACATTATGAGGTTGATATTGCTTATGGTGTCTCAGGCTTAGGGCGCTTTCGATGTAATATCTTTCAACAACGCGGCACAGTAGGCATGGTGCTTCGTGTTATCCCTACAGCCGTTCAAACGGTTGATGAACTGCGTTTACCTAGAGTTGTAGAAAGTGTTGCAGAAGAAAGACGGGGGTTAATTCTAGTAACAGGAACTACTGGGTCTGGTAAATCTACTACTCTTGCAGCAATGATTGATTATATTAATTCTACTAGGACTAATCATATTATTACTGTAGAAGATCCTATAGAATTTCTTCATCGTGATAAAAAAAGCTTTATTAATCAAAGAGAAGTTGATGTTGATACTCGTAGCTTTTCAGAGGCTTTAAGAGGCGCTTTACGCCAAGATCCTGATGTAATTCTAGTGGGCGAAATGCGTGATTTTGAAACCATTGAAACTGCACTTACTGCCGCAGAAACAGGTTATTTAGTACTATCTACTTTACATACTTTAGACGCTACAGAAACCATTACTCGTATTGTTTCAATCTTTCCACCACATCAACAAAAAGCTATTCGCCTGCAACTTGCATCTGTGCTAAAAGCGGTTATTTCAATGCGCTTAATTCGTTCTGTTGATATGATGACACGTGTTCCTGCCGCAGAAGTCCTAATTTCAACACCTTATATTCGTGACTGTATTTGTAACCAAGAAAAAACAGGTTTAGTACGTGATGCTATTGCTCAAGGTACTTCTCAATATGGTATGCAAACCTTTGATCAATCTCTCCATGAACTCTATACTAAAGGTTATATTGGTTTTGAAGAAGCACTTGCAGGTGCATCAAACCGTGATGAATTTATCTTAAGAATTCGTGGAGTACAAACTTCAGCAGATCAAGCACGTGAAGAATTATCAAGAGCCTCAACTTTTCGTTCAGATGATCCATTAAATAGGTTTTAATATCTCTAATACTAGGCAAAATTTGCTTAGGGTAAATGATATGAGTGAAAAAGCAGGCATTTATTTAGCACGATTAGCTATAGTACTAAATATAATAGTCTTACTTATATTAATAGTTCCTCAACGTCCAGTAGAATTAACCCTAGGCTATAGAGCTTGGATTGCTTTTCCTATAGCAATCATAGGTCTTTTCTTACTACTTATTAGCAAATTTGCTAGTAAATCAGAAATTTCTAAGCAAAACCTTTTTTGGATTTGGACTAAAAAAGTAATAAATTCACTAATAGCCTTATTTATACTAGTAGTATTACTTTCATTTCTACCCTTAGTAAGAAAGTCTTTAACCCTAAAAGATCATTACTGGGAATATAGTATAAATAAATATACAGGAGGACTAGATCTAGCTAAACCTAGTAATTTCTTTAATCCAGAGCTTGGCTCTATCTTATTGTATGATAAAGAATTAGTAGAAAATAAAATTAGGACTACATCAAGCCAAAATTATTGGAGTGAGGGTAGAATTTTAACTTATCATAGTGATTATCTGCTTTGCTATTTAGGACTAAAATTTCAAGGGCTTTCCAGTAAAAATATTTTAGAACATCCCAAAGGTAAAGAAATAATCTTAGGGCTTTTAGTAGCTGAACTTAATCTCCCAGATTGGTGGACAAAGGTTGATTGGTTAAAAAAAGACTTAAAACTTTCTCCAGAGAAAAATTTTAATCTAGGTTTAATTAACTTTCAGGAAACTAACGAGTTAGCACAAATTTTATTTAAAGAAAGAGAAAAATTATCTAAAGAAGAAATCTTTGCTTTTATCTACATTTTAGGTCGTCACTTTGGGCTTCTTTCCCAAGAGCAAAAATCCGTTCTACTCCAACATTGGGCTAAAATAACCTCTAAAGAACATCACTATGCCAACTACAATTATTTTTCTGCCATGTCAAATATCTTAGAAAAAAGAGAAAATTTTATTATGTTTGCCGATCCATTAGCTGAGAATGGGAAACTAGCAGTAAAAATTATTTTTCCTAATGAACTGCCTGATAAATTCAAAAAATATTATCAAGAATCTCTTTATAGATTTATTTCCCTATGTGGCTACACTCCAATAGAAGGCGATAAATTAACTATAACTGCTACTATTGCACCAAAGGACTTTGATGCTTTAGCAATAGAAGATATAACCATTTCTGAACGAGTGGTTACTAAATATACTACTGGTAAAAAACGTAATACAGCTTATCAAGAAAAGATCCGAGATATAAAAAGAGATTATAAAGATGTAAGTGGCAGAATACTTTCACTTATTTTAACAATTGAGACAAAAGATGAATATATTGAGCTTGTAGCACCTCCTTGTGGAATGAGTTTATCAGAAAAAACCATGACAGAGGCAAGAGAGATTTTTGAGCAAACAGCAAAAGATAAAAACGAGCAATTTACCCTAGATTTTTACTTAAAATATCATGTAGCTAGCCCTTGGCAATTTGGTGTAATTGATTGGCAATACCTTGATTGGGATGGAATGGACTAACCTTTTATGGCAATGACCCTTTGCGGTTCATTATTGGCATCAAATGCTCAAGAACTTATTTTGTAGTTATTTGATTTTCCTTCTGAGCGCTATTCTCGCCTATTTTTATATTTCTCTAAATCTCATTTTAAGATCAGCGAATTGTGAGATAAGGTTTAAGATTAATTCTTTTCAACGTTCTATATTAGACAACAATATTTACTAATTAACTATATAATTCAGCAATTGAATTGATTATATTATAGAAAGGAGTTTTAAGTGCTGAAAATAATAATATTAATAAACAAATAAGCTATAGAATTACAAATAACGCTCTCCAACAACAATTGATAAATGTCTCAAACCCAAACCTTTCCACACCTTTAATAACAAACAAGATTAAGGGAAAGACCTGTTGAAGTACAAGACTAAGGACTATGTGTCTTGTTTTCAGCATTATATAAATAGTGGAATTAATTTTATTAAGGCTTAATTATGAAAAAATATGAAGAACTTGTAGATACCAAATTTAAACTTGTAACTATTGCAGCAAAACGCTGCCGTGAATTGCGTAGTGGACAATTACCTAGAATATTTGTGGCTTCTAAAAATACAGCCCGAATAGCTTTAGAAGAAGTTAAAGCAGGAGTAGTTCGTTTTGAAGATTTGCCTCCTATTAAGAAAAAGCCTCTGATTGTAGCAGAAGGAATTTTAGTTGAAGCACCCGAAATATCCTTAGCGGCTTCATAAAGGTCTAAACCTAATATATTAAAGCAATTCTTTGGCTTTATATTTATTAAACATCCTAGGATAACGCAGATAACCCATTATCTTTAATATGGGTTATCATTTCTACTTTTTTATGCCACTACCCATAATTTTGATAATCATATGGCTATCAAGCTAAGAACCAACAGATAAAAGAAACAATAAAGTAACCTTATTATTTAAAATAAATATCTGTGAGACTACGAAAATGATAACCCATAGCAGCTAATCTAATAGCCTGAGAGAATTGGTTGCGGTGATAAAGAAAAACACTATAGAGATAATTCCAGAAATTTTTCCGATCCCGGTCTTGTAGCCCAAGCTTAACTATAACCCGCACAAGTGCAATGAGATTATCAGCAAACTTGCTTTCGCTACTAGATGTTGTCACTTTATCTTGTGGTAGTCGTTTCAAGCACTCAAGTACACGCTTATAGTATTCTTTAGAGGTGTAAATAGTGCGCATAATGGTTTTGTAGCCTTCAATAAGTTTTGTTGGATCCATTTTAGGAATGAAATTAAGTGAGCAATTTGTATTATCTCCTGTGCTTTCCATTAACAATCTTCCTTCGCGTTGTAATCGTCGCCATAACTGCGTTTCTGGGAGTGCGTTTAGCAAACCAACCATTGCAAGTGGAATAGCACTATCTTGAATAAATTCTATTTGGCGTTCAAAAATATCTTCTGGGTCATTATCAAATCCAACTATAAAGCCTGCCATTACTTCCATACCATAGCTTTGAATCTTTTTTATTGAGTCAAGTAAGCTTGCTCGTAGGTTTTGAGGTTTTTGAGCTTCCTTTAAGCTTGCTTCAACAGGGGTTTCAATCCCAAGAAAAACGTGATGAAATCCAGCTTGTTGCATAGCTTCTAGAAGCTTATCGTCTTCAGCCAGATTAACACTTGCTTCAGTAATCAGGGTAAATGGGTAATTATGAAGCTTTTGCCACTCAATTAATTTTGGAAGCATAAGCTTAACATTACGTTTATTTCCAATAAAATTGTCATCTACAATAAAAACAGAGCCTTGCCAACCAATTTTTAAGAGTACATCAAGTTCAGCTAATACTTGTTCATTGGTTTTGGTGCGTGGAACACGACCATAAATCTCAATAATATCGCAAAATTCACATTGAAAAGGGCATCCTCGTGAGTATTGAATTGACATTGCACTATAGTGCTGAAGTTTGACAAGCTTAAAATCAGGAATAGGGCTTATAGTGAGCGAAGGCCGTTCACTAGCTTTATAGAAACGCTTTGCTTTTCCTTGTTCAAGGTCGGCTATTAACTCAGATAAAACATTTTCAGCCTCACCAAGCACAAAATGATCAGCTAATGGTAAGGCATCAGTGTTAGTTGTTATATAAGGGCCTCCTACTACCACACGTTTACCTAAGATTTTGCATAGCTCGACAATTTCTTGCAATGATTCTTTTTGAACAAGCATGGCACTAAGAAATACAATATCAGCCCATTTAATATCAGCTATATTTAGAGCTTCTACGTTAACATCAACCAAGCGCCGTTGCCAAGAATCAGGTAGCAACGATGAAATAGTCAGTAGTCCCAATGGTGGAAAAGCTGAACGTTTTTTCTCAAATGAAAGAGCATAACGAAAACTCCAGTAAGTATCAGGGAATTCTGGATAAACCAATAATACTTTCATAAACGTTCCTTTCAAAGTTTGGTTTGTTGAATAATTTTTGATTAGAATTAGCAAGTTTTAGATTCTTACAAGCGTTACTATTACAACCAAACCATAATGAATAGCTAGTCTTGTAAGCTATTCATCCTTTTAAAGCAATATAATAAACGTCTAAATAGTTAATTTCTGTCTAATACTGAACAAGGATGAAAAAACAACCTAATTTCTTAATATATTATTGGTAAGCTACACTTACCTGATCAACTAACTGAAGGACAAGAAGAAACAAAATTTTCTTTTTGGCATACTATTTTAGTGATTTTTATCTTAGCGCTAACCTTCATTGGGTTTATCAGCATATTAATTTCTCGGATGCTCGCTAAATAATAGGGTCTTTCTGGCAAAACATCATTGTTTTGTTAGATCCTAGGATTGCCATTCTTCTTGATTCTTATAACCACCCGAACCAAAACCTTACTAGTGTTTCCTGTCGATATTTAGGTTTTTTAGTTTTATTGGGGTGAACTGTCTAACCATTGCTGGATTTTGATAGATTGATCTAGATCATAATTTTCCGAGCCAGAGAATGTATCATTAAAAAGCCAAATACCACAGTCATTAATATCAAGAAAATAATAATGACCAGTTAGTTTTTCACTCAAAATATGACATTTCTTTGTGTAAACGCCTGTATGCAGATAATTTTTATTTCCTTGAAAAGTACTTTGGTATAAAAACCGGTTGCCTTTATCGCTAACATCAATCCACACATTAAGTTCACCACGTTGGCTATGCCCAGACAGTAGATAGTTTTCTATACGCACTTTATCTGTTTTTACAAGGTCAAATCTATCCGTTTCAAATTGTTTATACATAATTATTAACCTTAGCTTTGAATTAGCCTATACTTGTAATCTTTTTTGGCACTGTTAGAATAGTTATGAAGATTATGGAATGTATAAGAGAGGCGGATGTTCTTCTGTTTCCCATAATTGCTCTTTTATAGGAACGGTATCTCTACGCATAGAAAGGTGTTCTGTTTGGATTTTTTGCTGTAATTTCATTATTGCATAGATAAGAGTTTCAGGCCGAGGCGGACAACCTGGAACAAAAATATCAACAGGAACAACCTGATGAACACCTTGTACAATTGCATAGGTATCAAATATTCCTCCCGCAGTTGCACAAGCACCCATTGCAATTACCCACTTTGGTTCTGGCATTTGATCATAGACTCGACGCAATACGGGTGCCATCTTACGTGACACTCGACCTGAAACAATCATTAGATCAGCTTGCCTAGGACTAGCACGAAAAACCTCTGCTCCAAATCTAGCTATATCAAATCTAGCACTTGTTACAGCCATCATTTCAATTGCACAGCAAGCCAATCCAAAAGTAGCCGGCCATAAACTTGATTTACGTGCCCAGTTTATCAGATCATCAACCCTTGTTGTTAAGACTTCTGGCAATACATCCATAAACATATTTTCTATTCCCATAATATTTCCTTAGTTTAGTTTAGGAGAACGGATAAATAGCCCTAATAGTAGTACTATTAAGGCAGTAATAAATAATATATGAATAGAATCACCGATTTGAGTTGTAAGACCTATAAACCATAGAAAAAAAAGAAGGATGCAAATCTTTTGGTACATAATCTTCACGCTTTCTGCTTTTAAGGAGCACCGTTAGATAATATACCCATTTACTATAAGTTTCTGTTCATTCTTAGACATATTGGACAAGGATTGATAAGTTATTGTTGAGCAGCAGTATAGCTCTGAAAAAATAACTCACCACATATGGATTTGGTAGCACTCCACTTAATCGGGGCCGTGATAAAAGCTGGAAAAATCGACTATATTTTACAGACTCTTTTCCTTTGTGTTCAATATTGAACAGGCGTTTGTTTGCAATAGAGATATAATTTAGTCCAAGATATTTGAGACGTGCTTTCTAGCGATAAATATAGTCAAAATCAATAAGATAGTTATCAATTTCTATAACTACTAACTGCTATAAAAATATCTTGGAAAGAAGAAAGAAATGAGCATTTGGTTAGAGGATAAAATAAACGATGCCCTTCTATCTGTAAATTGGGAGCAAGTAGGCGAAGGTGTTAGTTCAAAATATTTTACAGTCGCGGGACCTAATTACGTCAAAATTAATACTTTGACGGCTGCTTGGCTAGCTAGGTTCATTTCAAACCATGTTAATTGCAACTCTTACGAAGCAAAAAATAGCCTTACAGATCAAACTAGTTCTATAGATGTAGACGATGAGTTTGATAAGTACAGTTTAGAAGTAATTGCTACCTACCTTGAAGATCATGGATACACAGTATCTTTCCCTGATTAACTTTTTTTAATCTATTTTTAATTTTTAAATTCAGATCATTTATATTGCTACTTAGTACCAATCATACCTAATCATACCTAATAAGTAGAAGCTTAAAAGTTTAGTATAAAGCTCTATGCTTAGAATACCCAGGAAAAACTAAACTAGTTTGACTATCTACTTGCTAAATTATAGAGTAGACTTTGTTTATAGAGCAAACTCAATTTAAGTTTAGCGCATTCTCTTCTTATTTTCTTATAGATCTGTTTCTATTATAACTTCCAGCTAAAGCTACTAATTTTGCAAAACCAACTTGTACTTTATATTTTATGACAAACGATAATAATATTTTTAGTTTGCTATGAGCATTACTTACTCAAATTAGACAGAGGTTGAAAGTATGATTCAAGATCTTCCCAGTATAGCCTTATTCAAAAGCCAGTTGCAGGATTTGCTACTGAAAGAAAGTTTAGATTATCCTAACATCAAACTTGCCAGGCACACCAATGTCTATAACTGTGGAGACAAAGATGGTAAGGTTTACTTTATTGAAAGCGGCCAAGTTAAGCTTGTAGTAGCTTCTCTTGAAGGTAAAGAATGTATTCTTGTAATTCATCATAAAGGAGATATCTTTGGCGAGTTATGTGTGTCAGACTCAGGTGAACGAATAGAAGCAGCAATTACTATGCAAGAAACATGCTTAAGACAGATTCCTTCTAGTAAATTTCTTATGCATTTAAGCAACAACTCATTATTAGAAGGGTTTGTAAAATACTTAGCAACACGAATTGCCAGCCAACAACAAGTTATTTCTAATTTAGTAACTGTTAACAGCGAACAACGGCTAGGAAAAACATTGTTATACTTAGCCCAATCTCTAGGTAAGCAAGATCTTCACAGCATACTTATTCCCCTGAAAATTTCACATGAGGAATTCTCTGCAATGATAGGTACAACACGTCCTCGTATTAGCCTATTTATGCAAAGATTTCATAAGCTTGGCCTTATTGAAACTACTAAAGAACACTTTTTAATCATTAACGAATATAAACTTGTCAACTATTTAGCTCAGTTAGATCAAAAAGAACACAAACCCTATCAATTATTTAGCTAAAAAGCAGAATAACTCCAATTACTTACCTCCATTTCCGAATGAACCATTACACCCTTTTACCTGACATTTCTTTAGCTCATTCTAACTCTAATCTTTCTATCACTGCTTGATACCCCTGAACCATTACTAGGTTTAGTTACTTTCAAAGCAAGACTTACAGTAATTCAAGCTTGCAGGTGGTAGCAAAATCTTTTATAGTCGAGTGAATTTTGCGGGTGTGGCGGAATGGCAGACGCGCAGCGCTCAGAACGCTGTCAACTTCGGTTGGTGGAGGTTCAAGTCCTCTCATCCGCATTAACTAACTTCTCTATAATTCGCTTTCTTAATACACTTAACCCAATATAATTAATTATTAAATTGAGTCGATCTGGGACGTAGCTGTCCCAAAAGCGGTCACTAGTTTAGCTTAGATACTAATTACTAAATAATTAACAACAACCTAACTGCTTTATTTTCTTTGTGTTGAAAGATCTGATAGTTTTGGCACGAAACTTGGTATTAAAGAAAACGCGGGTTGGGAACTAGGGATTGGCGGAGTGTAATGCGTTATCTAAATATTTAACCAGTTCCCAACATCTATCTTCTTGACATCCTCTCCACAATGAATTGAGGAGAGTCCCTAAAGGTGGCAACCAAGTAGCCGTTGCTAGCCCAAGGGGTGAGCGACCTACGTTCTTTTAGAAAGAGGATTCTCAGGTTCACCCTTCGCAGACCTGACTAATGCCAAGCCTCCAGGCGCAATGACGGCCAGCCCATCCGCCAGCAAGTGACACCCACTTGCAAAGTACTTAAACTTTTTTGTTTAGGTTTGTTTATATTATTCTTTAGTTTTACTTAGGTCAACCTTTTTAATTGCCTTTCGGCAATTGCATTTCTCTATCCCAAGTCTCAAAACTGGGGTTTTAGAAATGCTTAAGACCTATAAAATCGCTACCTCTTTAACCCTCCTAGGAGGTTCTCCAGATGCAAAACCTACTTACAGATATCAAATATGGCTTTCGTATGCTATGGAAATACAAAATTGTATCAGTAATAGCAATTATAACTCTAGCCTTAGGTATAGGCGCTAATAGTGCAATATTTAGTATTGTAAACACTGTGCTACTTAAACCTCTGCCTTATGAAAAATCTGAGGATCTAGTATTTATCTCAGAAAAAAGTGCACAAATAGATAATATGTCTGTTGCCTATCCTAATTTTTTAGACTGGCGTGCACAAAATAAAGTATTTGAACGTATAGGGGTTTTTCGTAATCAAAGCTATAGCCTTATTAATAGCAGTGGAGAAGCTGAGCAAGTAGCAGGGGTAATGGCTTCTCTAGACTTATTTTTAGCTCTTAAAGTAAATCCTTTAATTGGGCGAAACTTTCTAGTGGAAGAAGATAAACCCGGTGCAAATCCTGTAGTTTTATTAAGTTATGGGTTTTGGCAACAAAATTTTGCTGCTAGAGAAAGTGTTTTAGGAGAGAAATTAACACTTAATGGGCAAAACTATACAATTATTGGAATTATGCCTAAGAGCTTTCAATTTCCAACTAATAAAACTCAACTTTGGGTTCCTGTTGGCTTAAATGAAAATGACCCTAATTGGATAAGAGAAAACCATCCAGGTCTTTATGCTATTGCTAGATTAAAATCAGGTGTAAATCTCTTACAAGCTCAAGCTGAAATGTCTATTATTGCCGCTCAATTAGAAAAACAATATCCTAAAAGCAACCCTGATAATAAAGTTGCAATAAAATCTGCCTATGAACGGATTGTAGGGCAAATTCGCACACCACTATTTTTACTTTTGGCCTCTGTTGGAGCAGTTTTATTAATTGCTTGTGCTAATGTCGCTAATTTACTTTTAGCAAAATCTGTTACTAGAAATAAGGAAATTGCTATTCGTTCTGTTTTAGGCGCTAATCGTATGAGAATTATTAGACAGCTTTTAACTGAAAGCCTGATATTAGCCTTAGTAGGCGGAACTCTAGGACTATTGCTAGCTACCTGGGGAGTTAGTGCAATAATCAGCTTTCCAGGTCTAGATTCTGTCCCACGTATGATAGATGTTAAGGTTGATGGTCAAGTTCTTATTTTTACACTAATTTTATCTTGTGCTACAGGGGTAATTTTTGGCTTAGTTCCTGCCCTTCAATCTACTAAACTAGACCTTAATGAGTCACTTAAAGAAAGTAATCGCGCTACTACAGGTAGCTGTGGTCAAAATAAACTACGTAGTATATTAATTGTAGCTGAAATCACTTTTACTTTAATTTTACTTATTAGTTCAGGGCTATTTATTAAAAGTTTTGTTAAGCTACAACAAGTAGATGCAGGTTTTAAGTCAGATAATATTTTAATAGCAACCCTAAGCCTACCAAAAACAAAATATCCTGAACCCGAGCAAAAAGTAGCATTTTATCAAGAGTTACTAACTCGTTTAGCTACAATACCTGGAGTAGAATCTGTTGCTTCTAGTAATCGCTTACCTTTACAAAATGCAGGCAATCAAACAAGCTTTTTTCTAGAAGATTTCCCTCAAGATATAAAAATTTTACCATCAACAGAATATACTGTAGTTCCACCTAGCTATTTTAAAACTTTAAGTATAAAACTACTTTCAGGTAGAGTTTTTACTGAGCAGGATAGAAAGGATTCTTTGCCAGTTGTTATTATTGATGAAAAGTTTGCTAAGAAATATTGGCCTAATCAAAATCCTATAGGGAAAAAAATAAAAGGCGGTGATAAAGACTCTGATGACCCCTGGATGGAAGTTGTAGGTGTAGTTGCTAGTATTCGCTATGATGAGCTTTCTGAAGGTGATAATTTAGTACAAATGTATCGCCCTTATTATCAAAGCCCTTCTAGCCGAATTAATTTAGCTATTAAAGTTACAGGAGATACTTTATCTTATACAGGTATTTTACGTAAGGAAGTGTTGAGTCTAGATAAAGAATTGCCTATTTATGATGTTAAGACTTTTTCTCAATTAGTTGAAAATTCAATTGCTCCAGAAAAATTATTACTAGTTCTATTAGGCATATTTGCTTCAGTAGCATTAATTTTAGCATCAGTAGGTGTTTATGGAGTTATATCTTACTCTGTTTCACAACGAACTCATGAAATAGGAATAAGAATGGCGTTAGGCGCTCAAAGCGAGCAAGTAGTAATGATGATAGTTAAACAAGGTATGACATTAGCATTAATAGGTATAGGTATAGGTTTATTAGGAGCATTTCTACTTACTCGCGTTATGACTAGTTTACTTTATGAAGTAAGCACTACAGATCCAACAATTTTTATTTAATCAGCAGTTTTTCTTTCTCTAGTTTCTTTAACAGCCTGTTATTTACCTGCACGCAAGGCAACAAAGGTTGACCCATTAATTGCGCTAAGGTATGAATAAAGGACTATGACAAAGAGAATTGCTGTATCTATTACAGCTAGTACTTTAGAAGAGGTTTTAAGTAAAATTCTTGGTGCAAATCCCTTAGCTGATTTTATAGAGCTACGTCTTGATTATTTACAAGATAAGGATTTACACCAAGATAGCGAAGAGATCTTAAAAAGTACAACTAAACTTAGTCAAAAGCCTTTAATTTTTACTTATCGTAGTCAAAAAAAAGAGGCTATTCCAAATCGTAGTATACAAACTCTTAGCCGAATGCTCTCTAATAGGTCAAAAGAGCTAAGTGTAGATTATTTTGATTTTGATTTATCCTTAAATAACACTACAGCTTTTCATCTTTATTTGACCTATCAGCGAATTTTTAATAAATCTGCAAAAATAATTCTTTCTCATCATGATTTTGAAAAATGTGATGAGCAAGAGCTTTCTCTTATTTATAACCGCTTAGCTACCTTAAACCCTGAAGTAATAAAAATTGCCGCTAAAGCAAATAATCTTAGAGACCAATTAACAATTTATTCTTTACTAAAAACAGCTAAAGAAGAAAAAGTTAATCTTATTGCTTTAGCTATGGGGGAATTAGGGCAAGTTAGCCGAATTTTAGCTCCAAGTTGGGGTAGCTTTCTTACCTTTGCTGCAATAGAAAAAGGCCAAGAATCTGCACCTGGACAATTTACATTAGACGAAATGCTTTCTTTATACAAGGTTAATTCAATTAACCAAGATACAAAAATATTTTGTCTACTTGGGTATCCGGTTGGACATTCTCTTTCCCCTCATATTCATAACAATGCTTTACGTTTTTTGGGAGAAAATGCTGTTTATCTACCTATATCTGTTCCAAAAGAACAACTTAATGATTTTGTAAAAGACTTTCTACACCCTAAAACTAGAAAAATAGATTGGAATTTTTCTGGTGCAAGTGTGACTATTCCTCATAAATCAACAATTCAAAACCTCTTAGATGAAATTGATGAGACTGCAAAAGAAATAGGCGCAATTAATACTATTGTTGTTAGAGAAGATCGCTTGATTGGCTATAACACAGATGTAATAGGCGCTATTAAACCATTAAAATCAAAAATTAATTTAGAAAATAGAAAAATTGCTGTTCTTGGAACAGGCGGCGCTGCTCGTGCTCTAATAGCAGGACTAAAAAAAGAAAGTAGCCACATAACTCTTTATGGCCGTGATAAGGAAAAACTCTCTTCTTTAGTAAATCAGTTTGGGGTGATAGGAAAAGATTACCGTGAGTCTGATAAATTAGAATGTGATTTATTAGTTAATACTACTCCAATAGGGATGAAAGGCTGGCAGTCAGAGGCTAAAGTACCTATTAAAGCAGAAGTTTTAAAAAATTGTGCTATGGTTTATGATCTAGTATATAACCCTGTAAAAACACCTCTTTTAGAAGAAGCTGAAAGGCGTGGAGTTATTATTTTAAGTGGGCTAGAAATGCTTATTACACAGGCATTTGAGCAATTAAAGCTCTGGACAGGTTTAGAGGTTTCTACGGAAATAACTAATAACATATCTAATTTGCTAAGAAAAATACTTAATCCCTAAAAAATTATATTAAGCTTATCTAACTATAATCCTTAAAAATTCTTACAGCTAACCATAAAATTGCCTAGGAAAATATAATATTAATTCCTAAAAGATAAAATATTGAAAACTCACATAGTTATAAACTGAGCCATTAAATTTGAAAAATTTTTACCGAATTTAATGATAGGTTTTTCTAGTAACTTGCGCTTTATTTAGTAAGAACAAATTAAATATTTGGTTTAAGGCCAAATAACAAAAGATTTTTAAGAGGTAATCCAGGAGGTAATATGCAGGAAAAACCTTTTCTAGCATTTAAGTATTTTAACATAAATAAAAAGTTTCAAGGCTTCGCACTTATAACACTTATTATACTATCTATAATTGCTACAGTTAGTAATGTTAAAGCAAGTACTAGCTTTTCTTTAGCTTCTAATAATGTAACAAAAGCAAACAATTTACTAAATTCTGAGGAATCGCGTTCAGTTGTCCTAGAAGTATCTAATGCCACAACTTCTGTTAGCAAAGGGCAAAAGGCTAGTTATACTATAAATATTGATCGCACTAATTTTAATAGTGCTGTAGAGCTAGGTTTAACTCAATTAAGCGAGACTCCAACCCCAGGTATTAGTTTTGCTTATTCAAAAAGCTCTACTACTGAAGATAGCGTTACACTAAACATCTTTACAAACGAGCAAACTCCATTAGGAACTTATAGCTTTGTTGCAACAGGTAAAGCATCAGATCTTACTATAAATGACTCTAATAGATTTACTTTAGTTGTTGGTCAAGATCAGCAAGATTTTTCCTTAGCTTTATCCCCAAATCCTTTAACTGTAAGCGCTGGCTCAACTGCTAATTTTACTGTAAATTCTACTAATAAACCTATAGATAGCATTTCTTTAAGCGTAAGTGGGCTTCCTCTTAATACTACAAGCAGTTTTTCAGATAAAATTAAACTATCTACAGTTTTATCTATTGTTACAAGTAGCAATACTCCAGCAGGTAGCTATACAGTTACAGTTACAGGTGTTTCAGGAAATGTTACTCGTAGGGTTTCAGCTACTTTGGTAGTACAAAATATTCCTACCACAGTAGCTTTACAGGTAAGTCAACCTACAGTATCAATAGGTCAAGGCCAATCAGCAAATTACCTTGTTTCTATTAATCGCTCTAACTTTACTGGGCCTGTAGAACTTGGTTTAGCTGCTATAAGTAATGCTTCTATACCAGGGCTTAACTTTGGTTTTTCACAAAATCCAACTACAGCTAATAGTACTAGTTTAGTCATTAGCACAACCTCAGCCACTCCAACAGGTACTTATACCTTTGCAGTAACAGGTAAAGCTTCAGGTATTACTATTGCTAACTCAAATACAATAACTTTAGCCGTAACTTCACCATCACAAGACTTTAGCCTATCATTATCACCTACTTCTTCAACCATTAAACCAGGCGCAACTGTTATTCTTACACTTAATCGCAATAACCTAGGTGGAAGTAATGGTAATATTTCATTAACTATTAGTGGTTTACCTACTGGTGCTACCAGTAGTTTCCAAACAGGAAATATTTTCCCACTACCAATACAAATTGCTACTGATGCTAATACTCCTTTAGGTACTTATAATATTACTGTTACAGGTACTAGAGGTGGTTTTACCCGTACAGCCTCAGCTAATTTAATTGTACAAGAAACTGCTGTTGTTAGATCAGTTAGATTACAAATTAGCCAACAAACATTAACAGTAACTCAAGGTCAAATAGCTAATTATTCTGTTGGTATAAACCGTGTTAATGTTATTTCTCCTGTAACATTGGGCTTAACAATGTTAAATAACAATTCTATTCCCGGTCTTGGTGTTACTTATTCACAAAATCCAACTACTGCTAATAATGTAGGGTTAAATCTTGCAACAAGTAGCAGTACTCCAGTAGGCACTTATAATTTTGTCTTAACAGGTAGAACAGCAGGCGTTACTATCCCAGATTCAAACACATTTACCTTAGTTGTTAAAGCTGCAACCGTTCAACAACCTGATTTTAGTTTATCTTTATCTCCTAGCATTTTAACTATTAAATCTGGTGAAACAGCTAGTTTTACAATAATCCGTACTGATTCAAATGGATTTTCTAGCAATATATCAGTTAATGTTACAGGTATTCCTTCAAACTCTATTAATGGTCTACCTACAAGCTTTAGCTTCCCAGTTTCTTTACCTATTATTACTAGTACTGATACCCCAGTAGGTACTTATACAATTACCGTTAGCGGTGTTGGTGGTGGGTTAACTCGTACAGCCTCAGCTACTTTAAGAGTCGATCCTAGCCCCGTTCCAAAATCAGTATCTTTACAAGCAAATCAAACTCTTGCAACAATAGTTCAAGGTCAATCAACAAATTATCCTATATCAATTAACCGTACTAACTTTTCTGAGCCTGTAGAATTAGGTCTAAAAACTCTAAGCGGTACAACCATACCTGGTCTTACTTTTGGTTACTCACAAAACCCAACCACAGGTAATAGTGTTAACCTTAACATTGCTACAACTAACACTATCCCAGTAGGCACTTATAGTTTTGTTATAACAGGTAAAGCTTCAGGCGTTGCAATTGCTGATTCCAATGTTATCAACTTAGTAGTTAATTCAAATATACAGCCTGATTTTACTCTATCACTTGCACCTAACTCTTTAACTATAAGACCTGGTGAAACAGCTAATTACACTCTTAATCGTAGTAATGTTGGTGGGTTTTCTGATAACGTAGCATTAAGCTTTAGTGGTTTACCCTCAGGTGCTAGCAGCAATGTAACTTCTATCTCTGGCGCTAGCCTTAGCTTACCACTTCTTACTAGCAACAATACTCCAATAGGTACTTATGCAGTTACAATCACTGGTATTAGTGGCAACCTTATTCGTACAACTTCAGCTACTTTAATTGTAGAACCTGTTAAACCAATGATCTCATCTGCAAATTATGTTAAACCTCTCTTAACCATCAATGGCTCAAACTTTGCTAATGATGCAAGAGTATTTGTTAACGGCAAAGATGTTACAAGCTTTATTAGAACTCTTTCAGCTAGCTTAATTGACGTAAAAGGTAATAAGAAAAAGCTTGGCCTAAAGACTGGTTCAAATCAAATTAAGCTTATCTCTAATGGTATAGAAGCAAACGCTGTCCTAATGTCTACCTTTGCTAATGAAGCCTTAGTTTTCCTAGGAGAAGAAATCATTAATATAAATCCTGATGATTATTACTCTAAGAGAACACCAAAGACTTTTGATTCAGTAGATGAGGATGTTAATAGTCAAACTCCTGCTCAAGAAGAAATGCTTGGAGTAAGAGAAGACTAAGTTAAAGATTACCCTTAAAAATCAGTCTGTTGCTTAGAAAAAAGGGAAGACATAAAATCTTCCCTTTTTATTTTTTTAGAATAAAAAATTTGGTTAGCAATAAACCTGCAAATCGATCATTTCCAGCAAAGTTTTTTTCCTTCCAGCAAACCTAATTCCTAAAAATTTACACTTACTATAAAACAAATATTTGCTAGACTTATTTTATATTGGGTCAATTATCTTGTTATTTTTTTAAGAAAATTGTAAAAAGTACTTGTTTTATTAAGTGTATTATTATAAATAATAGCAATCACTTTCTTGAGATATTACATGAGCCGTAAGAAATTTCTCGTAATAATTTTTTTAGCTTTTATTTGCCTTACATCAATAGTAAGTTATTTTGCTTATTATCATCATCTGCATCAATATGACTCAATGATTATTCGGGTTTCAAGTAGATATAATCTTGATCCAATGCTTGTATATTCTGTTATTTACGAAGAATCTTATTTTAAGAAAGATGCTCGCTCAAGTGCTGGAGCAATAGGCTTAATGCAAGTTACCCCAATTATTGTAAAAGAATGGACTAGAATTACTAGCCAAGATGATCTTAATAAAGCTTTTCCTCTTGCAATTGAAAGATCCAAAAATTTAACAGAAGAAGAACTTCTTGCTTGTCCAGAAATAAACTTGCAACTAGGTTGCTGGTATTTAGACCATTTAATGAAACGCTATGGTGAATTAAAAGACCCTCTTCCTATTGTTTTAGCAAGCTATAATGCTGGCCCTTCAAATGGTCAACGTTGGCAACAACTCACCGAACAAGGTAAAAAGAATATCTCTGGAAAAAGCTATAGAAAACTCTATATTGGTCAAATAGACTTTCCAGAAACTAAAAAATATGTTACTAGTGTTTTAACTAGGTATATCTCTAATAATCAAAACACAGATACAACCGACAAAGTTAGCTCAGTCCTTGATAAAGAATAAGATTTCTTGCTAATAATTCCTCTATAACTCTCCTAATTTGAAACATAAGAGTCCCAAAAATGAACACCTAATAGTTATATTCTCTATAAAACTTTCCTATAACCCCAAAAAATACAACCTCTTAATTAAATCTATTTCTTGGCACACAAGTTGTGTTTATTAAAAACAACTTAACTTGTTATAGCTTACATTAACTTACTTAAACATAACTATAGAGCGAGATTAGGATTTAACTATGGATAGCCTTCTACAAGATATACGTTATAGCTTTCGCCAGATGAGAAAGAGCTTAGCTTTTACTTTACTTGCTCTTTTATTATTAGCTTTAGGCATAGGTGCTAATACTGCTATTTTTAGTTTAGTAAATACAGTTTTACTTAAACCACTGCCTGTAGAAAAAGGCGAAGAACTATTTTTTGTTGAAGGAAAAATAGAAAATAGTGCTACTGACATAATAGCTTTTTCCTATCCAAATTACTTAGATTTTCGTGATCGTAATGATGTTTTTAAGGACTTATTTGTCTATCGCTATGTTTCAATGAGCTTAAGTAATCAAGGGGATAATAATATAATTTGGGGTTTTTTAGTTTCTGGTAATTACTTTGATAGCCTTGGTGTTAAAGCTATTTTAGGAAGAACTTTTTTACCTGAAGAAGATAAAACTTTTGGGACTCATCCAGTAGTTGTGCTTAGTTATCGTTGTTGGCAAAATCGCTTTGGCAAAGATGCTAATTTAATTGGAAAGACCATTAAACTAAATAATTATAATTTTACTGTTATTGGTATTGCTCCAGAAGATTTTAATGGAACTGAAGTAGCCTTTGCTACAGAGTTTTGGGTTACAACTAGTATGGCTAGACAAGTTGAACCAAATAATGATTGGATTGAAAATAGAAATTCTGGTAACTTGTTGATGATTGGCAGACTTAAAAAAGGAGTTAGCCCAAAACAAGCCGAAGATGGCCTTTCAAGAGTTTATAGTAAATTAATCGAAGAACATCCAGCTATTAACCGTCCACAAAAATTTAGCCTTTCTCCCCCTGGACTCTTTATCCCTTCAATAAGAGAATCTGTAATAGGTTTTGCAGGCTTTTTAATGATAGTTGTTACTTTAGTATTATTTATTGCTTGTACTAATTTAGCAAATTTACTTTTAGCCAAAGCCACAGAACGCCGTCGTGAAATTGCTACTAGACTAGCCTTAGGTGCTACAAGAGCTAGACTTATACAACAACTACTAACTGAAAGCCTACTGCTTTCTCTTATGGGAGGTGTACTAGGGCTACTATTAGCTTTTTGGATTACAGACCTAGCCACCCTATTTAAGCCTGCTACTGCATTACCCTTTTTAATTGAGCTTAAAATTGATCATAGAGTGCTGATTTTTACTCTAGTCGTTTCTCTAGCTACAGGGGTGTTTTTTGGCTTAATCCCAGCCCTACAAGCTACTAAATCAGATTTGATAATCTCATTAAAGGACGAAACTTTTATTGGTGGTTATAAACGCTCTTGGCTACGAGGTGCTTTAATTGTCTTTCAAATAAGCCTTTCATTAATTTTATTAATAAGCTCTGGGCTGGTAATTCGTGCCCTACAAAAAGCACAAAAAATCAACCCAGGATTTAACCCAGATAATGTTGTAACTCTATCATTTGATTTAGGTTTACAAGGCTATGATACGGTTAAAAGCAAACAGTTTTTTAAAAATATAATGGAGAAACTTAAAGAGTCCACAGGGATTAAATCTGTTGCCTTAACAACCTACTTACCTCTTAGTATTGAACGTAATAGCACAGATTTTTATGTTGAAGGTGTTTTAGTCTCCTCCGATCAATCTGCACCTACTGCAATGTATAGCCGAGTAAGTATTGATTACTTTAAGACTTTGGAAATCTCTATAGTTGATGGTCGTGATTTTACTTGGCAAGATGATGAGAACTCTCAAGAAGTAGTAATTATAAATGAAACTCTAGCTAAGCGTTATTGGCCTAAGGAAAGCGCTGTTGGTAAAAGAATTAGCTATAGTAGCGTTAATGGCCCATTTAATGTTGAAATTATAGGTGTAGCTAAAGATGGTAAGTATCTTAGTTTAAGTGATACTGGAAGACCATTTATTTATTCTGCTTTACAACAGTCTGATAGTACTAGTGGTAGCTTAATAACTCGTAGCGATTTAAATGCTCAAACTACTATATCTATGGTACGTTATGAGGTAAAAAAACTAGATGCTAACCTACCTGTTTTTAACGTAGGCAGTCTAAGAGAGCATTTAGCCTTTTCCTTAATGCCAGCAAGAATAGCAGGAATCTTACTAGGTTGTTTTGGAATACTAGCCCTTTCAATTGCATCTGTAGGGCTTTATGGAGTGATGTTTTATTCCGTTATTCAACGAACAAGAGAAATAGGCATACGCATAGCCTTAGGGGCTAAAAAGCTAGATATATTAAAACTTATTGTTGGTAGAGGATTGTTACTAACTTCTATTGGAATAAGTTTAGGAACTGCAATAGCCTTTGCAATAAGCCATTTAATGTCAGATTTTCTTTATGGTGTTAGCCCAACTGACCCTATAACTTTTTTAATTATTCCTAGTCTACTAATGGCCGTAGCTTTGATTGCTAGTTATATTCCTGCTCTTAAGGCTACAAAAATCGACCCTCTAGTAGCTTTGAAAAAAGACTAAGAGCTTTTAATAGTCTTTTAACTCTAATTGTAGTCGTCGGTAGGCTTCGCTTTTGCTAATACCTAAAGCTTTTGCTACGGCTTTTAAGGCAGACATTTGATCTAGATTGTCTTTTTCCATCCTGTCTTTTACTGCTTGTTGAATGGTATTTACTAATTCTGTTTCTTGAGAATCTAGATTTTGCCCCTCTATTACTAAAACTAGTTCACCTTTTAAGGGTTTGCTTTTCACTTGCTCTAGTAACTCCGCTAGAGTTCCTCGTAAAGTTTCTTCATAAAGTTTAGTTAATTCACGAGCAATAATAGCTTGACGAGTGCCTAGTATATCTTTTGCGTCAGATAATGATTCTAGTATTCTATAAGGAGATTCATAGCAAATAATTGTAAAGGGTAGGGGTTTTATTTCTAGAAGTTTTTTACGGCGTTCTCCACTACGGGCAGGTAAAAAGCCAATAAAAGTGAACTCAGAGCTTTCAAGTCCTGATGTAATTAGTGCAGGGAGTAAAGCGGATGCTCCAGGTAGAGCTATAACAGGGATTTTTCTATCAATAGCTTTTTTTACCAAAATAAGCCCAGGGTCTGAGATTATAGGTGTTCCAGCATCACTAACTAGAGCAATTGATTTACCTTCAAGTAGGCTATTAATTAGTTGTTCGGTTCTTCCTTGTTCATTATGTTCGTGATAGCTAATTGTAGGTTTTTCAATTAGAAAGTGGTTAAGTAGCTTAATTGTTTGGCGAGTATCCTCACAAGCAATCAAATTTACTTCTTTAAGAATCCTTAAAGCACGTAAAGTAATATCTTCTAAATTACCTATAGGAGTAGCAACTAAATAAAGAATTCCAGTCATAATAAAATAGAAACACAAAATAGAAAGAGTGAGCCATTTAGCTCACTCTTGAATTGATAAAGAGATTTTTAATTAATAAATCAATATTTCCTAGTCGTTATCATCATCATTACTAGAAGAACTACTAGAAGAATCGCTATCTGAACTACTATTACCAGATCCGCCATTACGTTTAAGGGTTGGACGGCCTTGAGGTTGTTGCTGAGTATCAGATGTGGGCTGTGCATCAGGGCCATCTGTGCGGCGTTTAAGAGTTGGGCGGCCTTGTGAATTATCTGAAGGTTGGCTATCGCTATTTATATCACCGCTGCTATTATCACCTTGGCGGCGTTTAAGAGTTGGACGACCATCAGCGTTAGCTAAAGGATCACCACCTCCTGCTGGACGGCCTGAAAGAGCTAGTAAGCGAGATTTTACTTTAACAAAATCAGAGCTATTAACTAAGTACTCATCTTTTTCAGGGAACTTACTAATTAAATTACGTACTGTTACAGCACGATCACCTGTTGCAGGGTGGTCACTAAAGACGCTTGAAACTTTCTTTTCTTTCTTTGAAAGCTTTTCAAAGACAGATACCATTCCCATTGGGTCATAGCCGCTTGCCCAAGCATATTGAGCGCCAAGAACATCGGCTTCGTTTTCAGCACCTCGGCTAAATTTTAAGAAGGTTAGAGGAATAGCTAAATTAGCAGCAGAACGAGCAGCAAGACCTATTGGGCCTCCTAAGAATATTAGGCCAATAGAGGCGTAGTTAACAAACTGCCCTTTAGAAACTTGTTCTGTACCGTGACGGGCGGCTACGTGGGCGATTTCATGAGCCATTACCCCAACAATTTCAGATTCATTATCAGCAGCTAAAATTAACCCTTTATTGACAAAGAAAAATCCACCAGGTAGGGCAAATGCATTTATTTCTTCTGAGTCTACAACCTTAATGGTAAAAGGAACTTTAGCATCTGAATTAAGCGCGATATTTTGCCCTATACGGTTTATATACTCAGTAACTATAGGGTCATCAATAAACTTAAGCTGGCGTTCTGCTTCTCCAGCTAAGCCTTGACCAATTGCTATTTCTTTTTCTACAGAATAGAAATTAATTTGGCGTTTATTGATATCGCGTTTTCCTACCATAGTAGGATCTTGGTTTGTTTCTAATTTACCCTTAGCATTAGATGTAGTATTTTTATCAGATTTATTTTTATCTTTGTCTTTGTCATTTGCATAGCTTGGAACTGCACAAAGGAAAAACATCATAATAATAGCAAGTAGAGAAATTTTGTAATGCTTACTCATAAAATCTCCTAGATAGATTAAACGTTGTTTAAGTATTTGATTATGAATTTATTGAGAATATGCGCTATTGCTTTAGCATTGTACTACATCTTAGAGTAGAAGTAGATTAGAAAGGTTGATTTTTTCAGGAAGTTTTTGCAGGAATTCTTGCTGATTGTTTTATTAAACATTTTTCAGCAAAAATTTTATGCTATTTGTAGCTACTTTAGGCAAAAACTTAGCTACTTTTAATTAAGTTATGTGAATTTGGTTTTTTCTAACTTAATCTTATTCAGCGTTAGCAACTGATTCTGTAGGAGGAATATAATAAAGTATTCTACTACAGTTTTCACAATCAATAAGCTGATCACCTCGGCGAATTTCTGAAAGCATTTGAGGCCGAATAGTCATTCTACAAGTAGAGCAAGCCCCATTTTTTGCTTCTGAGAGTGCTGAGCCACTACGTTTTGAAAGCTTTTCATAGCGAGATAGTAAAGATCTATTAATGGCTTTTAACAAAGCTTCTCGTTCTTGAGTTTGAAGATCAACTGTTTTTTGTGCCTCACCAAGTTCTTGATCACATAGAGCTAATTCTTTATCAGCAACTTGGCGACGTTCTGCTATTTCAGGAGTATATTGGGCAACTTCTTTTTCTAGCTTTTCTATCTCTTCCATTAGCTGTAGAAGTTTTGTTTCCATTAAAGATATTTCTTTTTTAGAAGAATCTATTTCACGTAAACAAACAGTATATTCCTTATCATTACGTACTTTCATTAGATCTTTTTTATATTTTTCATGCCGAGCTTGGACATCTTCTAGCTCGTGATTAAGTTGGCGTTGTTCGGCTTTAGCTTTATCTAAACGGGTGCGGGTTGCTGTATGGGTTGCAGAAAAATCATTAAATCTAGCCTCAATTCGCTCGCGTTCTGCGGGGATTGTATTTATTTGGGCTTTTAGTTCTTGGATTTTTGAATCAAGATTTTGTAATGCAATGAGCCTTTCTAGATCTGGATTCACTTTTTTTCCTCCGAAAATTGTTCTCTGATATTTTTGCAGTTTACTACAGTTATTATTTATTAACAACTAATCCACAGTGTTTGTAATAGTTACCAAAAGACTCTAAAAGCATCTTTTGTTAGGATACTAGCAACTTATAATTTTTGCCTAATCTCCTTGGCTTCAGTTAAAATAAGCAAATCTGGCGAAAAATTGGAGGATTATTAGTAAATATGCGAAAACGCCTCTTACTCTTACTGTTGTTTTTACTAGCGTTTATATTACCGCTCTTTAGCCCTATAAAACCTTTACAGGCTAATTCAGATAGGCAAAAGTCTTTTGAACAAAGCACTTTACCTATATCAAAAAATTATTCTAATTTTGATATTAGATCAGCCATTTACTTAAATGACGTTAATATTAAAGGCCAAGATTTATCCTCTTTAGTTAAAGGAAATAGGGAAAACCTTCAAATAAGATGGCGCAATAACCAACGATTACCACACCTAATTTTTAGCCATACTCAAGGTCTAACCCCACCAAGTTTAGACTTGCCAGAAAAAATTATTAAGAAGTTTTTAGCAGATAACCCGATAATTTTTGACTTAAATTTGGAACAAGATTCGCTCAAGTTAGTTAATACTTATCAAACCAAACATAATGGAATGCAAAATATTGTTTTTCAACAACAATATCAAGGTTTGCCAATCTTTGGTGCCCAACTTCGTGCAGTATTAAAGAGTGATGGTCAGCTTATGTGGCTAAATAATGAGCTAATAGATAGTTTTAACTTAGCTAATAATACTATGGATTTGTCGCTTTCTGCCCAAGAGGCTATTAACTTTGCTTCTCAAGATGTTAGATTAAACCCTAGCGTAATGTTTAGTAAAAACTCTGAACCTAAGCTAGTACTATTTCCAATGGCTAAAGAACATGAGGCTAGAACCTTAAAAATCCCTTGTTCTAAACAGGCTTTATTAGAAGAGAGTAGTGATTGTGGTCAAAGAAGCATTTCAAGTGGTTTATATGAGCTAAGACCTGCTTGGCAAATTTCTATATCTGATAGCCAGACAGCAAAAAGCTACTTAATTTTAGTTGATGCTAAAAAAGGAACTATTTTATTTAGAGCTAATTTAACTTGGTACTTTGATCAGAAAGCTGCTAGCTATAAAGTCTTTACTAGTAATACTCCTCAACCAAATTTACCCTTTGTTTCTACTAATCCACCATTTGTAGAACGTCAATTAATTACAACCAGCGGAGATGCAATAGCTTCGCCTAATGGATGGCTAGATTCTAGCGGTTTGACTAAAGGTAATAATACTGATGCTCAAACAGATCGCCAAGCAAACGATAGCGGAAATGGCTTTCGCCCTCAAGCTACAAACTTAATTTTTGATTTTCCTTTAATATTAAATACTCCTGGACAAGAACCAGAACTCTTTCCATCAGCATCAGTTACAAGTTTATTTTATTGGACAAATTTTACTCATGATTATCTCTATAAACTTGGCTTTGATGAAGTAGCAGGTAATTTTCAGTTAGATAATTTTGGTCGTGGCGGAATGGGTGGAGATCCTGTAGTTGCCGAAGCTCAAGATGGAAGCGGTTTTAATAATGCTAGTTTTGGTGCTTCAGAAGATGGTTTTGCTGGTCGTATGCAAGTTTTCTTATGGAAAACCGCTAACCCTAAAATTGACTCAGCTTATGATGCTGAAGTAATAATTCATGAATATGTTCATGGGCTTACTACACGTTTAGTAGGCGGGCCTCAAAATGTTGTTTCACTTCTAGGAACTCAATCAGCAGGAATGGGGGAAGGTTGGTCAGATTGGTATGCAATGTCTATCTTAAGTAAACCTCAGGATGACCCTAGAGCAAGTTATCCATATGGTAGCTATGTTACACGTAATTTTACTAAAGGTATTCGTCGTTTTGCTTATAGCACAGAAATGAGCGTTAACCCACTTACCTATGCTGATATTGACCCAACTCAAACAAGGTTTACTAAAGATACAACAGAAATTCACAATGTTGGTGAAGTCTGGTGTCAGGCGCTTTGGGAGGTAAGAGCTAATTTTATTGAGGCTTATGGCTTTGAACGTGGTAAAGAAATGATAGAACAGCTTGTTACAGATGCCTTAAAAATTACTCCTGTTAACCCATCAATGATTGATGGTAGAGACGCAATTCTACTAGCAGACCAAATAAATAATAATAGCCTAAATCAATGTATGATATGGAAAGGCTTTGCTAAACGGGGTCTTGGATTTAGTGCCGCTTCTCTTGGGACTACTAGCCAAGTAAAACAAGCTTTTGACAATGCTCCTTACTGCCAAAAAACAGCAGTAATTAACCTAGATAAACAAGCCTATTTTGATGGAGAGTTAGTAGAAATTAGCCTAGGCGATGCTGATTTAATTAGCCAAAATTCTGTTGATGTTTTAGTCACAAGCCAAAAAACAGGTGATAGAGAAACTCTAACCCTTAAGAAAAATAACTCTATTCCAGGTCAATTCTTAGGCTCAATAAAAATTTCTCTAACTAGTAGTAGCCCTAGCGATGGAGTATTAGGCTCAAGTATTGGTGATACATTCCAAATCGCTTATCAAGATGCTAGTAATGATCAAGGTCAATCAGTTCAAACTACCGCAACCGCAAAAGTATTAAGGCTTAGAAGCTTAATTAATGACTCTTTAGAAAACGGAACTGCTAATTTTACTCCTGATAGTAAATGGCAAATTACAACATTATTTTCACATAGCCCAACACGTTCTTGGACAGATAGCCCAAATGGAAATTATCAAAACCGTACAAGTGCAATGCTAAAAGTTAAAAAAGTTGACTTAACAGGTCTTTTAGGAAGTCGTTTAGTTTTTTGGCAAAAATATCAAATTGAGCGAGGTTTTGATTTTGGTTTTGTAGAAGTAAAATTGCCTCAACAACCTTGGCAGGCTATTGCTGCTTTTACAGGGGAACAAAAAGATTTTCAACAAACAACAGTTGACTTAAGTAAATTTGATGGTAAAAAGATGCGAGTTCGTTTTCGTTTAGTCTCTGATGGTGGAACTACTGCTGATGGTTGGTATATTGATGATATAGAAATTCTTAGTGGTAGTGCTAATTAGTTTTACTTATTATGAAAAGAAAAATTACTGGCTTTCATGTTGATAAAGAAAACCATTGGGTTGCAGAGCTTGACTGTAGTCATAATCAACATGTTCGCCATAATCCTCCATTAACTTCTAGACCTTGGGTAATAACTAAACAGGGTAGAGAAGAAAAATTAGGCGCAATATTAAATTGCTTAAAATGCGACTTAAAAATCACTCTTAGTGATGATTGATTTGAGCAAAGGGACAAAATCCTAAAAACTCAGCATTTTGAGGTAATTATGAAATATAAAAATTTTATTAGTCTTCTTTTATCAATTTTATTAATTGCAAACTTATCATTTGCTCAAAAACCTCAAGAACCTCAAGAACCTCAAACAACACAAAACCAAACTACTAAAGAAAAAAGTACTTCTGTTGATAAACTTGGACAAGTAAAACAAGAAATTAAAATAGAATTAGACCATAGCTTCGATAAATCAACAGAAAGTAAACCTTCAGAAGTCCTAGCTCTTAAGCTAAATTGGCAAGCACCTAGGCCAAGAGCAAAAAACAAAGGCCCTTTTGGCCCAATTCCTTGGGAAGGTATTAATATTTTTAAGGGTGAAGCCTCTAAATGGCTTGCTGATTCAATTGAACGAATTCAAATAGATGACTCCTACCGCTTAAAAAACCCACTGATAGAAAACTATATTGATCAATTAGGTGATTTTTTAGGAGCCTATACAATTGTACCTAATACAAATCTAGAGTTTATAATTACCCAAAACGAAGCGCCAAACGCAACTTCTATTGGTGGAGGGAAAATAATTATTTCAAAAGGTTTATTACAAGCTGTGGAAACAGAAGATGAATTAGCAGGAGTGCTTGCACATGAAATAGCACATGATACCTATGCTCATTTGCAAAAAACCCTATCACGCCAACTTTTTTGGTTAGCAAAAATTCGTAAGATTAATAGCCCAGAAGAAGTAGATGTAGCATTAGATAAGCTTTTATTTGCTTATGAAAAAAATAAAGTTGTAGGTTTTTTTGAAAAACTTAGCGGAATAGCTAGATTTGATGAGCTAAAAGCTGATCAACAAGCTTTTTATACAACCTATCGAGCAGGTTATAACCCTCGTGCTATTTCTGCTGTCCTAAAAAGAATTGAAGAAAATAATAAAACCATTGGTACGGTAAAAAAACTAAAGAGATTTATTTTAGGAACACACCCTTTAACTTCCTATCGTGCTTTTGCCCTAGATTGGGAAGCAGGCTTTGTTAAACTTCCACCAAAAAATGCTAAATATGAAAGTCAAGCCTTTGACCTAATGAAAAAGGAACTTGCTAGGCTAGACAAAGAACTAGACAAAGAACTAGACAAAAAGGATTTAACAGAATCAAAAATAGAGTCTAACTCCAATGAGAAAGAGCAATAATTATGGCAACCCTTATACCCGTTGATTCAAGCATGATAGATGCTGTAGGCTATGACAAAAAAACTAAAGAACTAGAAGTGCTCTTTAGTAGCGGAAAAACATACTGCTATAAAGATGTTCCTCTAAAAGTTTATAAAGAATTGATGGATGCTGATTCTAAAGGAAGCTATATGCGTGATGCCATAATTGATGTTTATTCTTATCATCAAGTTAAAGGCAAACGAAGAAAATAATTAGCCTAGTTAGCTTAAACAAGGACACTTTTGTGACAATTGCTTTTCAAGATCAAAAAACTTCTAAAAAAGATTTACCATCTTTACAAACCACAATCCCTGATAATTATCAAGAACTATTAGAAAACTTACGAAAGTTTAATACAAAAAAAGAACTTTACCAATCAGATTTTTTTGCTAATTACTCTAAACAACTAGACTTAATCCTTAATCATATTTGGCAGCAAAAACAAGCTAACACTAAACCAAAATTAACAAACTTCTTACGTATAACTCATTGGAATATTGAACGAGGAAAAAACTTTGATGCTATAGTTAAACTCTTTAATTGCGATCCAATTTTACAGTACTCAGATATTATTTCACTTAATGAAGTAGACCTAGGAATGAACCGAACGAAAAACTCTAATATTGCTTTTGAATTAGGGCAAAAACTAGGGATGAATGTTTATTATATTGCTGAATATATTGAGCTTACTAAGGGTATTGGAGCAGAATTAAATATTGTAGGCGAAAATAAAGAATCATTGCACGGTAATGCAATACTTTCACACTACCCTATTTTATCAATTCATCAAGTAAGACTGCCTAATTGTTTTGATACTTATAAATTTAGTGAAAAACGTTATGGTGAGAGAGTTGCACTTATTGCCGAAATTGATCTAGGCAAAAAAGTAATTTGGCTTGTTAATACACATCTAGAAGTTCGTTACACCCCTCTTTGTCGTGCAAAACAATTTGAAGCTATTTTACAAACACTAGATAAATTACCAGTAAAAAACAGCCCTGTGATTATTGCAGGTGATTTAAATGTTGGAACTTTTAAGCGAGGTAATTTTTTTTATTCATTAACAGGCTTTCTTAGGCTTGCTTTTAATACTCCTAAAAAACTTGCTTATCAATTATGCCATCCACAAGCTTATGAACCCCTTTTTGCTATTGCTAGAAAAAAAGGTTTTGATTTTAAGTCTTATAATGATGAACTTCCTACTTGCACCACAACTATTACAGGAGTGGATGAGGCTAAAAAAGTCCCTCACTGGCTACAATCACGTATTGATAAAAGACTTGCGCCTTATAATAATAATTTGGCTTTTAGATTAGATTATTTTTTGGCTCGTAACATAAACGCTTTAGAGATAAATCAAACCATTGACCAATCAACAAAAGTACAAAGTCTAAACCCAATAACTATCAGTAAGTTAAGAGAAAACGAGCAACCCATATCAGATCATGATCCTATAGTTTGTGATTTTGCTATCGATTAATCGATTAATTTTAGACTTCACCACGTGCTGATCTAACAGCATTTCCAGGTTTTAACATTAATGTACATCGAGAACTACATATTAAACGCTGACGATGATCGCGAATCTCTATTTGCCATACCATTAATTTTGCTCCTATATGTACAGGTGTTGCTATAGCAGTAACTATACCTCTAGAAACAGAACGTAAGTGATTAGCATTTATTTCTACACCAACAGGTGTAAATTGTGATAGATCAGTATTTAAGGCTGCACCAATAGAGGCTGCTGATTCTGCTAGAACTACAGAAACCCCTCCATGCATAATTCTAGTAAATTGATGAACATGTTCAGTTACTTCCATAGATAAAACTACTCGTTTAGGGTCAATTTCTTCTATCTTAATTCCTAAAGTGTCATGCACAGTTTTAACAGAGTGGTTCTTAAGTATTTCTAATAGTTCCATTTTTCTACCTTCTTCTTTGCTTTTATCTTGTTTTTATCTTATTTTTTGCCTTCTTTTTAGTTCTTAGATTAGTTTCCTGATTGTTTATTTGCTTTAGGGATAGTTTGTAACCAAGCAGCACGAATTTTTAATTGTTCTGGGCTAGGTTGTTGTATTTCATTAATTTCATATCTAGTTACTTCTTGGCTTCCTACCTTTAGGTTTGTGTTTTTTTCTTCTCCGCCACGACGAAAACGTATTTTTACATTTTGATCAAGTTTTGTTGCCAAATATTCAAAAACTTGTCCAAGTCTACGTTGAGGCTCTAAATCATCTACTAAAAGTAAAACATCACCACGTTGTAAACCTGCTTTTGCTGCTGGGCTATTAAGAAGAACTTCGCTTATTGAAATTTCGCCTTTGTCATTAATAAAAGGAACTATACCTAATACAGGTGTATTAGTTTGATTTCTTTTTATTGAAAAACCAGCATAGCTATAAAATTTTTCATAAGGAAATCCTTCAGTTCCCCAAACATATTTTTGAAAAAATTCCTTGTAATCGTGCTTAGTTATTTTATTAATAATTTCTAGTAAATCATTGGTTGAAAAGCCTTTATTTTTATTATAATGCTCTTTATAAAGTGTTCTCATTACTTCATCTAAACCTATTTCTCCATTTGTATCGTGTAAAATAGCTAAATCTAATAAAGAGCCTAGGTTTGCACCTGTTGTGTAATAAGAAATTTCAAAAGCTACACTAGTATCATAACCTAGCCAAGTTGATGCTGATGATTCTGCTGGGGAGATATAGCTATGAGCCTCATTATTCTCAATGTTAGTAACTAAGTTAGATAGAATATTTAAGAAAGTTTTTTGGTCATATATTCCAGAACGATAAAGAGCTAAAGGGCCAAAATAACTAGTAAAACCTTCTGAAACCCAAAGCAAAGGGCTTTCATTTTCTCTAGAGTAATCATAAGGCCACATTTCCACTGGGCGAATACGCTTTACATTCCAAATATGGAAGAATTCGTGTGATGCTGTGCCAATTAAGGCATCTGGACTGGCACTTGAGCCATTAGGAGCAAAAGCTACAAAGGAATTATTATGTTCTAATGCTCCTCCTGCATTAGACTCAGCTCTAGTAAAAAAGTAGAAGTATAAATACTTTTCATAAGGGAGGTCTTTAAAAAACTCTTTATGTGCTAAAGCCATTTTTTTCAACATATTAACAAATATTTCCGTTTTTTCCTGAGAAAAAACTCCTGCTGGTGTAGCTATAAAATAATGAGGTTTTCCATCAACTTCAAAACGAGTAAGATCAAATTTACCCATTTGCGTAGGCGAGTCTACTAGAGTGTCATAGTCAGTAGCCGTAAACACTTTAGGATCAGAGGTTTCTTTTAGGGCAGAAATTATATTCCAATTATTAGGAGTGTCAAATTGTACTGTAACAGGATTATTTCTATAACCACCAACTTGTAGAAAAAGCTGAGTTCCAGTAAAAAAAGCAAAATCCTGAGAAATTTTTGCCTGATTAAGGGCTAAAATAGTAGCCCGATAATCAAAATCTATAACAATAGTTTCTTGTCCTTTAGTTGCTACTTCCCAAGTTTGCTTAAGAGTCCTTTGGTAAGTGACAGGATCGCCTTTTGAGTTAACAATTTTAAACTTTAGAATATTTTTTCCATAATTTTCTATTGTATACCAACCAGGAGTCCAAACAGGAAGCGAGACTGTAACTTTATCTTGTGAAAGGTTTTTAATTTCTGTGCGAACATGAAAAAGCTGTTGTTCAATGCTTTCTAATTTAACATTATAATTAATACTTACGGCTTTTGTTTGGCTAAAGCTAGAAGTTGCAGAAAAAAAGACTATATAAAATAAAAAAAATAAATAAGAAAAATATCTCATTTTTAATACCTTTTTTGTTAATAAAGTCAAAAGTGCTATTTATGTTATTTTGTAAGTGTAAGCGTATAGGGAAAAAGTATTTTAAGAGATAGCAAAAGATTATGCTATTGTTGGTGGTGAGTTTTTCAGTTTTTACAAAAAACATTGCTTAGAAGGGTTGCAGACGGGTTTTAACTATGCAATAATGCCGCCTTCAAACGAAAAGAGATGTTTTTTAGTTATTTTCAAAACCTCAAAATCTCTTAAGGGCCCTTAGCTCAATGGTCAGAGCAGCAGACTCATAATCTGTTGGTTCCAGGTTCGAATCCTGGAGGGCCCACCTTCAATTACCTAATAAAATCAATCACTTGCAGTTAATCCTATTCGCCTTAATTTCTAAAATTTTCAAGCTGACAGCAACCTTGACAGCAACCCACA